>JADKHS010000014.1 GCA_016721605.1 Nitrosomonadales bacterium | reverse complement strand
CGTCTCTCGCCCCGATCTGGTCTCTGCCGCACGCGAAGCAGGTAACTCTGGCTTTGATGTGCTCATCGCCTGCGCCTTCAACTACGACGCGCATTCATCAGAATTCGACAAGCTAGGTCGCATTCCCGTGCTCAAGGCGCGCATGAACGCCGACTTGCACATGGCCGACGACCCCGGGAACACCGGGCAAGGGTAACCTCTTCGTCATTTTCGGCGAACCCGACATCGACATTCTCGAAGCAGAAGCCGGGCAGGTTCGCGTCAAGGTCAACGGCGTGGATGTCTTCCACCCCAACACCGGCGAAGTCCGCAGCGACGGCGCCGAAGGCATCGCCTGCTGGTTCATCGACACCGACTACAACGAAGAAAGCTTCTTCGTCCGCCATGCTTACTTCCTGGGCGCAACGACCCCTGCACAAGGCTCTCAAGACCCACACTCAAAGCCGAGATCAACGAAGAAGCCGGGCATCGCTCAACAGCGACACCTCACGGCCATTCGACAAGCCCAAGTCCGGGCGGATTGCAGTTAAGGTCATCAATCATCTGGGGGATGAGGTGATGAAGGTGTTTAGAGTGGGATAATGATCGGCAGTCACGCTACCAGGGCATGTAAAATGCGCTCGTGTGTGCATTGAAAAAAATATAGAAACATGGAGATTATTCATGACTGAAAAACACACCAAAGCCGAATTCTGGAAATGCGCTTTACAGGTAAACCCTTCTAGCTATATCGCCTATAGGGGCACCAGCCATGATATGACAGAGGCGCAATATAACCAGGAGTTACTGCGCATTGCCAAGGATAACGGCATCAAGGTAATAGGCTTGGCGGATCATGGAAATGTTGATGGGGTGGAGGCCGTTCGGTCTCTGATGAATCAACATGACATTCTGGTGTTTCCTGGATTTGAGATTGCGTCTGCCGAAAAAGCACATTTTGTGTGTCTTTTCCCAGAAAACACCTCAAAAGACCAACTCAATCAGTACTTGGGCGCACTTGGTTTGACGAACTCAACGGACGGAGTTAGGCCATCAAATTTTGGTGGCAATGTTCTGCTTTCAAAGGTAGAAGAATTAGGTGGATTCGCTTACGCAGCACACTGTACAGGTGATAATGGTGTGCTGAATCAAAAGCTGAATCATGTCTGGCAAAACCCTTTACTCAAGGCCGCACAGATTCCCGGAATAATTGACGATCTAAAGAATGATGAGGGTAACGGCTATCGACAAATTCTTCGGAACAAGATGCCAGATTACAAACGTGAGCTTCCAGTCGCGATTATCAATGCCAAGGATGTTGCTATACCGCAAGACTTGGCTAACCCCAAAGCATCTTGTCTTATCAAGATGACTAATCCTGGTTTCGAGTCTTTCAAACTGGCTTTTCAAGACCCTGAATCACGGGTACGGTTGAATACTGACGTACCCGAAAAATACTATTCCCGTATCGAAAGCCTGAAAGTCACTGGCGGCTATCTGGATGGAGTTCAAATTGGTTTCTCCGAACATTTGAATGCAGTGATTGGGGGACGGGGAACTGGAAAATCGACACTGCTTGAGTGCATCTCGCTATGCCTTGCAACTAAAACCAATTGGCAAAATGCACAAAAACAACACGATGAGATCATTAAAGAAAATCTTGGAAAATCCAAAGCGCGGATAGAACTTGTGATCCGCTCCTCTCGAATGAATGGTAAGAGTTTTACAGTTGCTAGGCGCTATGGTGAAAGTGCGAGTGTGAAGGATGAGAACGGTAATCTATCGACATTTACGCCGATTGACCTGTTGCCAGAGATTGAAATCTACGGGCAGAACGAGATATACGAAATTGCCCAAGACAAATCCAGTCAGCGCAAATTGTTGACCAGGTTTCTGGAAGCTGGACAGCAGGAGGGTGAAGCTCGAATTCAGGAATCGCTGGGTAAGCTGGCAGAGAACAGAAAAAAATTGATCGAGGCACAAGCTACTGTGGCAGCTATTGAAGATGAGGTCGCGCTTCTTCCGAAACTGGAAGAACAAGTAGGCCAGTTCAAAGTGCTAGGGGTGGAAGATAAGCTTAAAATAGTGCCGTTACTGGAGACGGAAAAGCGCATTCAGAAAAGGGCTATAGGGGAAGAATGCCTAAATCTTGATAATGCATTTCAGGCCGTGCGAGACAGCCTGACAGATACTGTATTCCTTAGCGAATCCGCCATTAGTCACCTTCCTCATGCAGAAAATCTGCGCAAGATACGAGCTGCATTGGATGCTCTACGTGGGGATGCAGAAGCACTGCTGAGTCAGTGGCAGCAAAAATATGGCACTGCGAAAGCCACGATTGGACTCATTTCTCAAGCACTGGATGCTGAGATACAACAGGAAGAGTTGGCACTGGAAAAAACTTTTAAGGAGTTGCCTGCCTCTGAAGGAAAAACTGGCAAGGAAATTGGGCTTGAATTCCAGCGGTTGTTAAAAGAAATTGAGCGGATTCGTCCAAAGAAAACGATGATTGATAACCGTATTAAGGTTGTAACTGAGCTATCAAAGCAGCGCAAAGCTATCCTGGGATGATTTGTCAGCCATCCGTGCGGATCGATCCGCACAGTTTGAACGATCGCTAAAGAGCTTGAACAGACAACTTTCTGGAAAACTGAAATTAACAGTAAAACCAGAAGCTGATCGTGCCCCTGTGATTCAATTCCTTTTGGGCTGCAGACTAGACAATGTTGGCGAAGGCCGACTTTCATGGGTGAAGGAGGCAGACGATTTTTCGCCTGTAAAATTAGCCGAAATGGTGCGACAAGGCGCAGATGCGTTGCGCGATGCCAGTTGGGGCATTACGCCCACTGTAGCCGATGCCCTGCCACGCCTCTCAACAGAACAGGTTCTTCAACTGGAAGAGATTGAATTGCCGGACTTGATTAGTATTGAGTTGAATACGGCTCATGAGGGAGCGGAAACATTTAGGCTCTGGACAAACTATCCACCGGGTCAACAATGCACAGCGATTTTTGCATTTGCTGCTTCTTGGTAAAATCTTGATCCATTGCTAATGGATCAGCCAGAAGATAATCTTGATAACGCCTTTATTGCGGATCGCATTGACGAATTAAGGTCTGCCAAGATAGCTCGTCAGTTCATCTTTGCAACTCATAACGCCAATATACCGGTGTTTGGTGACGCTGAGGATAGGTGTTTTTGAGGTACAAGAAGGTCTGCCGAAAATGCCTTCGGAATCGCAAGGCGCTATTGATGTAACACAAATCCGGGATAAAGCCGCCAATATTCTTGAAGGTGGCAAGACTGCCTTTAATCAACGCAAAGCAAAATACGGATACTGAGATAAACCATGTTGATTTATATTCGCATGGAGATCGTCCTTCTGAAAAGCCTCACGAGAACAACAATTGCGGCTTTTTGAAAGTGGTGATTATTGCATGTTGAGGTGCTTCCTGTGACCGGGACTTCTTTGTCCAATCTTGATATGGATCGGCTCAGCTACTATTTGTCAGGCATCATAAGAGACCCTGAAATACCCAGCGCTGACGCAGAATGGGAAGAGCGTTTGTTAGGCCTCGGTCTGATGGCTTCCGACGGTTTGGGAAATACTGTGTGCTCAGTAGCTGGTGTGGTTTGTTTTGGTATAAACCTCGGCGTTTTCTTCTGGCAGGCCGGATTGCGAGTGATGGCATTCTCAGGGACGACAAAGAATATCAGGCAACACTGGATGTTGTATTGACGCCCCTCTAGTTGGCAGATGGAAAATCGACGAGTCAGGAAAACAGTTGGTCGATGAAGGTCTGATTGAAAAATTTGCTTTAACCATAGAGCCATTTATTACACAAGAATCACCTGAAATTGATGAACACATGGAGGGAAAAAGATGTCCTTTATCCTTGGGAAGCAGTTCCTGGAAAACGGTAATCAATGCCCTAGTGCATCGTGATTGGACAAGGGCGGTAGATATAGAAGCAACAAATTATTCGGATCGATTAGAGGTTATCAGCCCTGGAAAGCTTCAGAATTCCATGACCATTAGCAAAATGGTTGCAGGGCAACGATCACCACGAAACACACTGATTGTGAAATCCTTCGTGATTATGCCTATGTTGATTCACGAGGCTGGGGGTGCACCAAGGTAATTCCACTGATGAAAAAGTTTAATCAGGCTGATGATATTTGAGGCAACAGAGGATTACCTGAAACTATTTTGCCAAAAACAGTCACTCTTAATCGTGGACTTTCGAATCGCCGACACCCTGCCAAACTCACTGGCGTGAGCATAAGGTCGTCAAAATTAATGACAAGATGAAATTATGACCGAACCTCAACAATTCCTAATCTACCAAAGCGAAGACGGTTCCACCTGCATTGACGTGATGCTGGAGGCGGAAACCTTTGGCTGAAATCCAGAAGCAGTTGACAGAACTGTTCGGCAAGGCTAACGCACCATCAGCGAGCACATCAAGCACATCTTTGAAGATGGCGAATTGGTTGAGAACTCAGTTGTTCGGCTATTCCGAACAACCGCCGCAGACGGCAAACAATACGAGGTGGCGCACTACAACCTGACATGGTGCTGGCTCTCTGCTTTCGTGTGCGTAGCCCGGTGGGCGTGCGTTTCCGCCAATGGCAAACGATAAGCTGAAGGAATACATCGTTAAGGGCTTGCGCTGGACGACGCAAGTTGAAGAATCCCGGCAAGGGCGGATTACCTCGACGAGCTGACACGCCGCCTGCAAGACATACGCACCAGCGGAGCGGCGTTTTACCAGAAAATCACGGACATTTACACCACCAGCGTTGATTACGATGCCAGCCATGCGCTCACTCAGACGTTTTTTGCCACGGTGCAGAAATATGCATTACGCCATTCACGGCCAGACTGCCGCCGGGCTGATCGTTACTCGTGCCGACAGCAGCCAGCCGAATATGGGGCTGACGACTTGGGAGGGGGCGCATTCGTAAGGCTGATGGAGCATCGCCAAGAATTACCTGAACGAGGACGAGCTGCGCGCCCTCAATAACCTGGCTGAACAGTATTTGATTTTTGCCGAAGGCCAGGCGATGCGGCGTATTGCCATGACTATGCAGGACTGGATCAGCAAATTGGAAGGCTTTTTGACACTGAATGATCGCGAGATTTTGCAAGGCGCGGCAAGGTATCGGGCCGAGCTGGCTAAGGCACATGCCGAACAGGAGTTCGGTAAGTTCCGGTATTGGACGACCAGCATTTCGAGTCGGACTTCGACCAGATGGTGAAGGGTTACCTGCTAAAACGCCAGGGAAGGAAGACTGATGGATTTTCGTATCGCCGACACCTTCACCGACAGCCTCGCCAAGCTCACCGGCGACGAGCAAAAATCCGTCAAGACCACCGCCTTTGATCTTCAAATGAACCCGGCTAATCCCGGCATGAGCTTCCACAAGCTGACAAGGCTCGACAAGAACTTCTGGTCGGTATGAGCCAGCAGCGACCTTCGTCTGATTGTCCACAAAACCGATGCCAGCCTGTTGCTGTGTTATGTGGATCATCACGACAACGCGTGTGACTGGGCGGCACGGCGCAAGCTGGAAACCCACCCGCAAACCGGTGCGGCGCAGTTGGTGGAGATACGCGAGACGGTACAGGAAATCATTATTCCCAAGCATGTCGAGGTGACGCAATATCCCGGGCTGCGAAGCCGTACCTGTTCGCTCACGTCGCCGAAGAGGTATTGCTGAGCTACGGCGTACCCCAAGAGTGGTTGCTTGATGTGCAACGGGCAGACGAGGACAGTCTGCTTGATCTGGCTGAACACCTACCGGCTGAGGCAGCAGAAGCCTTGCTGGAGCTGGCTACCGGAGGCAAACCGCAAGTGGTGCCGCCAGTCGCAGCAGGCACTGATCCATTCGCACACCCTGATGCCCAACGCCGATTCCGCGTGATGAATGATATTGAGGAGTTGAGCGTGCGCTGGAATTCCTTGGAGAAGTGGACGACTTTTCTTCACCCGGCGCAAAGGCAGTGGTGGAACGGGAATATACTGGCCCGGCGCGTGTCTGGCTTCGGCGGGTACAGGCAAGACCATTGTCGCACTTCACCGTGCCGTTCTCAGCACGGCAACACCCCGAATCTCGCGTGCTGCTGATCACATTTTCGGACACCTTGGCGAATGCGCTGGGCACTGCTGCGGCGGCTGATCAGTAACGAACCACGACTGGCTGAGCGGTTGGAAGTGCATTCCATGAACGCAATAGGCGAGCGGCTTTATGAACTGCACTTTGGACGACCGAGCATAGCCACCCCGGACAAGATCAGGCAACTGCTTATTGATGCCGCCAGCAAGGTGGGCGGGCAAAGATTCAGCACACATTTTCTGAAATCGGAGTGGACGAAATGTGGACGCCTTGCAGTTGGATAGCTGAGGCTTATCGCAACGTGAAGCGATCGGGGAAAACACGGCTGCCTGAGCAACAGCGCGCCTTGTTGTGGGTCTACAGTTTGATGCTGTGCGGGGTGCATTAGAAGTCGCAAGGGCTGATTACCCACGCAATGATGTTCAGCCAGTTGGCCACGCAAATTACCGAGCGCAAACACCCGCCTTTCGACTTCGCTGTAATGGACGAGGCACAAGATGTCAGCATTGCCCAACTGCGCTTTCTGGCGGCGATGGGTTCATGGCGTGCCGATGCGCTGTTCTTTGCGGGCGACCTTGGTCAGCGGATTTTCCAGCAGCCGTTTTCGTGAAGTCCATGGGCGTGATATTCGCGGGCGTTCTCGAACCTTACATCAACTACCGCACGTCACACCAGATCAGAATGCAGGCCGATAGATTGTTGGAGCCGGAAGTTTTCGGACGTGGACGGCAACACCAGAAGACCGACGTGGCACTGTGTCGGTGTTCAACGGCACGGCTCGGTCATAAAGTCATTGGCAATCAGGCGAAGAAATCAACGCAGTTTGGCGAATGGCTAATGGATAGGAGCAATGAGGGAATTGGCGCACACGAGATCGGCGTGTTCGTCCGCTCTGACGCTGAACTTGAACGCGCCAGGGCGGCTGTCAGTAAGGTTGGGTTGCCATTCAAAGTGCTTGACGAACGCGTTGAAACTACCAGAGGCTATGTCTCCATCAGCACCATGCACCTAGCCAAAGGGCTGGAATTCCGCGTGGTGGTTGTGATGGCCTGTGATGATGAAATTATCCCTTCACAGGTTCGGATAGAAACCGGAGCTGACAACGCAGACCTGGAAGAGGTCTACAACACCGAACGCCATTTGCTCTACGTCGCCTGCACTCGAGCTAGAGACCATCTGTTGGTGACCAGCGTTGAGCCTGCTTCGGAATTCCTTGATGATTTGCAGGTCATTTCTGACTGATGGCAGGTAAAGCTATGTTCAATATTGTGATAAGCAGACATCTGTAGCCAAGTGAATCAGATTGCCTGCGAGCGACTGCTATGGCCGAGAAGCAGCCATTCCTTTGGGTATTGGTGATTATCTCAACTGCTCAGGGTAGCCAAAAGCGGCACTTGATAATGGCAACAACAGTACCGAATCTTTAAATAGCAATAACAACGCTTGTCGCTGGTTGGCTTTTCAACAATTTTAATGCCCCATCAAACGTGCTCCTTGCGATCCCTAAATTTGGCCAATGGGAAGAACCGATGCCAATTACTTAAGAAAAATAATCTGCATCAATATCTCGGGCATGGTGCAACATCCGAACAACCAGCAGGCCATCTTTATCTAGCATGTAGAAAATGATATATGACGTGCGTGTTGGGAAACTGCGCAGCCCGTCTGCCAATTCTGGGCGCGCCCTACCCATCTCTGGCTGAGTAGCCAACAGTGCAACTGTTGATTGAATGGAGTCCAAAGATTCATCAGCTGCAACCAGATTTTCTTCCGCTATGTTCAACCATAGCTCCAGCAGATCGGCTTCTGCTGAATTGGTAAAGCGGATGCGAAGCATCAAGCAGCAGTCTTGCGAGTTTTCAGTAACTGGCGACCTTGTTTCTTCAGGTTGGCAAAATCAATTTCCTGTGCTAAATCGTTTTTTGCATCGTTCAAACCCTTAGCAATATCTTGGCGCAGGCTGTCGAGTTTCACTGTTTTGACCTGTTCATAGGCTTCGAATAGCCGCAACGCTTCACGAATGACTTCGCTTGCCGAACCATACATGCCAGACTCAACGCGCTGACGAACACGTGCCTCTAATTCAGGTGACAAAGATACGTTTATTGACACGGCAATTCTCCAAATAAATATTGACAGTAGTATGGCATTTTATGCCATACATTGCCATACTCAAAAAGTTGTCGGGCAGGCTGATTCACAACAGAGATTTTCAACAAGTTAAGCCCTTCACCATAATTAGCAGGCCATCCTCATCGGACAAAAACCAGATATTCCCAGCCTGACTTGCCGATGAGTTCCAGCAGCGTAATCGCTTTAAGCTGCCTGCCATGAATTCACAAGTCCCGTAAGGCCAGCGCAATGTGCGCGGCGGAAAAAATCGCAAGCTATTATGCTTTCCCGGTTTCTGATAAGGTGAATAAATGAATATTAATTCCCTCGGAAAAAATTTCGATAAGCTTGATCCACATTGGTTAGGTGAGCGACTAAGGTCGGTGCGAGCGCGTACGGAAGCTCTCTGCGCGCCTTTGGAAAAAGAGGATTACTGTATTCAAGGCATGCTTGACGTCAGTCCGCCAAAATGGCATTTGGCTCATACCACTTGGTTTTTTGAAACCTTTGTTTTATTACCTTACGCGCAAAATTATCAGGTTTTCATCAAGCCTACGGATATCTGTTTAACTCTTATTATGAAACGGTTGGCACTTTCTTTCCCAGGTCTCAACGTGGGCTTCTGTCTCGTCCAACTGTGACAGAGGTTTATAACTATCGCTGCCATGTAAACGCCGCACTTGATCAAATGTTGGATCATTTTAGCGGGCAGAATTGGCAAAAGATTGCTGAACGAATTCGTTTGGGCATTGAGCATGAGATTCAGCATCAAGAGCTTTTACTGATGGATGTGAAATACAATTTCTTCATTAACCCCCTAAAGCCGGCCTATCTTAGTCAGCCCCCAATTCGATGCCCAGAGCCACCCCCATTGGCCTGGATGGAATACGGTGGCGGTATTGTCGAGATTGGGCATGATGGCCAAGGTTTTTCTTTTGACAACGAAAGGCCTCGCCATAAAACTTTTCTCAGAGACTTTCGCTTGGGCACAAGGCTAATCACCAATGCAGAATATTTATCTTTCATCGCCGATAAAAAGTTATCAACGGGCCGAACTTGGCTCTCTGACGGCTGGCGCACCGTCAACGAGCAGGGATGGCAAGCACCACTGTATTGGATAAAAGAAGAGGATAACTGGTTGTTAACGGGACTGGCAGGCCAGCACCTTATCGACCTGAATGAACCAGTAGCACACCTGAGCTACTATGAAGCCGATGCTTTCGCGCGATGGTCTGGCAAGCGGTTACCGACCGAGTGCGAATGGGAATACGCTGCCGCCAAGTTGCCGATAGAAGGAAGTTTTCTTGATTCCGGGCGCTTCCATCCAGATGGCGCTCGATGTTCTGGTATAACCCAGCTTTATGGTGATCTTTGGGAATGGACTCAAAGCCCATATCAACCTTATCCGGGTTTTCGCTCTCTGCCCGGTGCATTGGGTGAATACAACGGCAAATTCATGTGTAACCAGATGGTGCTGCGTGGTGGGTCATACGCAACAGCAAAAGATCATATCAGGGCAAGCTATCGAAATTTCTTTCCACCAGGGAGTCGTTGGGTATTCTCTGGTTTACGTTTAGCGGAGGATTTGTAATGCAAATGGAATCCCGAAAAATTCCAGTAGACATTGTCGATAGTGAAGGTTTTCGGTTAGATGTTTGTGCTGGTCTGCGCCAGCGGCAGCGTTCAATTCCACCTAAATATTTTTACGATGCGCAAGGATCAGCCCTGTTTGAGCAGATATGTGAAACTGCTGAATATTATCTGACGCGTACTGAAACGGCCATTCTGGATGAGCATAGTGCTGAGATGATGGGCCTCATCGGCCAACCGTGCGCCTTTGTCGAATTTGGTTGTGGCAGCGCCGCGAAGACGCCATTGCTTTTGCGTCATTTGGATTCTTCGTCAGTCTGTGTGCTCATCGATATTTGCAAACCGCAGTTAGAGCAAACTGAAGCGCGCTTAGCCGCGCAGTTTCCCAACATCAAAATATTAGCCGTGTGTGCGGATTACACTCAGCTTCAAGCCCTGCCTTTGCCCGTATCATGTGACTTGCGCCCCGTAATTTTCTTTCCTGGTTCTACTATCGGCAATTACACACCTGAAGAAGCGCAACATCTCTTGCGCAAAGCAGCCAAATTAATCGGGCCAAATGGCTCAATGCTGATAGGCGTAGATTGCAAAAAAGATCCGGCGGTTCTCAATGCCGCCTATAACGATAAGACAGGTTTGACCAAGGCTTTTAACCTCAATTTACTTGCACGCATGGAGCGAGAACTTGGAGCCGAGATCGAACCGGATGGATTAATTAATAATGCCTTTTACAACCCTGTGCCAGGCCGCGTTGAAATGCACTTGGTTAGCCGTTTTGATCAAGTTATCCATCTATCAGGTGAAGAATTTTGGATAGGGGAGGGGGAGTCTATCCAGACAGAAAATTCCTATAAATATCGGCCTGATGAATTTCAGGATCTGGCGAGAAGCGCGGGCTGGGATACGGCAATGGTTTGGACTGATGCTGATAAATATTTCAGTATCCATCTGCTTCAAGTTTCGCGAATAATTATTGACAGACCCCAGCTGGGGTTAAGGAGAAAAATGCGCAAATTGAGTGAGTATGTCGAAATGGCTGCATCGGAATATTTGCAGGAAACGGGAAAAGCAGAATTGAATGCACATTGGATTGCCGAATTTTTCCAGGACAATGGCGTACAGGATGATTATCCCCGGCAAGATTTGATCGCTTTTTGCGCATTGGTGCAAAAAGCATTGACCATAAAATTCGAAAGAGCCCGCAAACAAACGCTTTTGCAATTGGATAAAGCGATCCGCCCCATCTCAAAGACTCGCTGAATTAATAACCCATAAATCATCATGGCGTTTAAATATGGGGGTTTTATTTAGTATAATAAAAAATTTGAGTGCTAAATATGTGGTTCAAGAACCTTCAGATATATCGCATCACCAACTGGAATGTCTCACCTGCTGAACTTGAAGCAGCACTTTCAAAACACACTCTACATAGTTGTCTCAGCATGGAAATGCAAAGTCGTGGCTGGGTTTCTCCCAAAGCCGAAGACGATCCGTTTAGTGCATACTCTGGGGCAGCAAACGCTTATCGCTTTGGGTGTGGAGAAGAAATTACTTCCCGTTTCCGTTATCAATCAATTTGCGAAATTGCGTGCTGCTGAAATTGAAGAACAGCAAGGATATAAGCCGGGCCGCAAGCAAATGAAGGAAATAAAAGAGTTCGTCACTAGCGAGCTATTGCCACGTGCATTTGCACTACGTCGCAAGACCTATGCATGGATTGATCCAGTCAACGGCTGGTTTGTCATCGATACTTCCAATGTAGCAAAGGCCGATGAGTTGATCGAGATGTTACATAAATCAATTGAGGGATGTTCATTTTCCCTGGTTAAAACCCGGAAATCGCCCACTTCAGTCATGACCGAATGGCTTGCTGGAGATGATGTACCGGCTTCATTTACGATCGACCGCGACTGTGAACTATGCGGCACGGGTAATGAAAAAGCGACGGTGCGTTATGTACGCCACGCTCTCGATTCAGCGGAAATAATCAGGCATGTTAAAGAGGGCAAGAAAGCGACGCGGCTAGCCATGACATGGAGAGACAAAATTTCATTTACTTTGAATGAAAACATGCAGCTGAAACGCATTGCTCCACTTGATTTTATCAAGGAACAAATTGATGCCAGTGAAGCAGACGATGTATTTGACACTGATTTTGCCATTATGACGGGTGAGCTACCGCACTTATTGGCTGATCTTATCGATACACTTGGCGGAGAGGAGCGTATCTGAGTTAGGCTGGAAAAAATGGACGCCAGCATTTTATTAAAGAAGAGCAGATCAACTACCAGCTACGCAAAGCGCTAAGCTTCAAATCACCGTATGAAGTATCATTCGGGGTCGAGATGCGCTACACCAAGCCATTATTAGTTGTTGTACTTTAAACTTAAATCCGCTACATATTATGAATAATTCGATATCCCATTTATGGCCCGCATTGCTGCTGGCCGCTTATACAAACCTTGCTCTTGGCGCAGATACGGCCTCAGCGCCAGCCACATCTGCTGTACCTCAAATCTCCGCACCTACCACTCTGCAATCTCTAATCGCACGCCGCCAAGCCAGACGCACAGCTCCTGATGCAGTAATCAGCTTAAAAAACCCTTCGTTCAACCCTGACCAGCAAGGCAAGATGAGTGCCTGGGTAGCGATTGAACACGCCTCAGGTAATGCCTATACTTTTGTGGCGGATCCAGAAAATGCACTTTCCATCCCAAGTAGTGCGCGTATTAGGCGCCATGGCTTTGAACCTTTTGGTTTACTTCAACAATCAATCAGCGTCCATCCCTCATGGCACAACAAGACAGTACGGCTTTCTGGCTCACTTAGGGGCGCGGGCATAAACGGCGCTGGCGGCGCACTCGTCCTGCGTGCAGATGCCGGAAGTGGCCAAATCCTGGCCTGGAATTTCATGCAAAATGACCGCGTGAAAGGCACACAGGACTGGAAGCGTTACACCATCGAACTCAAGATACCGCCTTCCGCCTATACTCTAATAGCTGGCGTAATGCTGGAAGATGGCGGAACATTGTGGGCGGATAACTTGGCGGTCGAATTGATTGATTAAATTACGGACACCTCTAAACAGTGCCAGATCAATAGGGTATTGTCTCTTTGGTAGTGATCTCGCATAACGTCCCATCCGAATACAACAACGCGCAGCGAACTATTTTCCAACATATACAGCCTGCATCGCGACACGATATTCCTGCATCTGCACACTTATGGGACATAAAATCTGACGGTGCGCCGGTCTTGTAATCGAGCACCCATACTTCGTCATCAAACTCCACCAGTCGGTCGATACGGCGTAGTTCGCCGCGCGAATTGACATAAGACATTTCATTGCAAGCCCCACGGTATTGCTGCGGATCGAAGAAACGTTGCAATGCCGGCAATGCCAATAAGTATTGTGCCTGTTGCCAGAGTGATTCCATGTCGCTGGATGAGATGTCGAGCTGCAGTTGCAGCGCCGCCATGTCAGTCATCTCTCTCTTCTTGATTCCATCTGCTGTAAGTAGGACAGAGGTGCCTGACGAAGATGCGCTTAAATGTTGCAGCAACGTGTGTAACCCAATACCTTGCCGCTGAGCAGCGGTGGAGCGCATTGCGCGCTGACCTGTGGGTAATGGACGCAATAATGCCGCATCGATTTCAGTAGCGACACCAGGTAAAACAGAAGCAAGATTATCGGCCCAGACCGGAGTGTGTTGCAGCGCCAGTCATGGAATCCACGCGCTAAGCTACTCGTCATGGATGAGATTCACAAAATGCACGCTTGGAAGGGCTGGTTGAAGGGGGTGGTGGACGGGCGTTCGTCCGAGCAGGCACTGTTGGTAACGGGTAGTGCGCGCATGGAAACATTTAGGCAAGGGGGCGATTCACTGGCGGGTCGTTATTTTTCTTTCCGCTTGCATCCGTTTTCGGTGCGCGAGTGGTGTGAACAGCAACATGTTGAGCCCGCCGATGCTTTGGATCATTTGTTGGAAAGAGGTGGCTTTCCCGAGCCGTGCCTGGCTAGTGACTCAGTGCAGGCCGATCGCTGGCGTGCACAGTATTTCAACGATCTGATTCGTGAAGATGTACTGGAGTTTTCACGCCTGCATGAGATCAATACGATGCGCCTGTTTGTGGAGTTGTTGCGCGAACGTGTAGGGTCACCACTTTCGTTAGCATCCATGGCACGCGATCTGGCGGTTTCACCCGCGACATTGAAACGCTATCTGGATATTCTGCAGGCGTTGTTTATCGTTTTTACGGTTCAGCCCTGGCATCACAATATTGCCCGCGCTATTTTGAAAAGCCCTAAAGTATATTTTTTTGATACGGGATTGGTTCGAGGTGATCAGGGTGTGCGCTTGGAAAATGCGGTAGCGGGAATGCTGCTGAAGCATGTACATTTTTTACAGGATAGCGCGGGAAGAACGGCTGGCCTGCATTATATTCGCACCAAGGATGGTACGGAAGTAGATTTCGCGCTCAGTGAAGAAGGAGCGCTGACACAAATGATTGAATGCAAGTTGGGTGACAATAAGCCGCATCGCGGCCTGTCACGATTTGCTGAACAGTTTCCTGACACGGAGGCTGTGCAGATAGTTTATGGATTGCGTCAAGAAGAGTTCCGCAACGGAATCAGGAATTACTGATGCCGCTAACTGGCTTATGGGTTTGTCGGCATGATGAGTATCTGCCGTGTTGATCACTGTGGGCAGATCAAATTACAAGTAAGTATCCCCGGCAAAGCCGGGGGCTTTAGTTTTGTTAGCCCCTCAAAGGGGCAAAATTATGAAGCGCCTAAAGGCGCTGGCTCACATTCCCAATTTCAGCTGGTCGTAATGCGCATCTTCTTTATCCTGATTTCTGACGTACGCTCTGACCATCTCTTCATCAAGTCCAATCGTGGTCACAAAATACCCTCGTGCCCAAAAATTTTCACCCGTAAAATTTCTTGTCTTGCCTGCGAACCATCTTGCTATCGATATCGCACTTTTGCCTTTGATATAACCAATTACATACGACACCGAATGCTTCGGTGGAATACTGATGCAGATATGCACATGATCCAGCATCAAGTGTCCTTCCACAATCTGACATTCTTTTTGTTCCGCCAACTCTCGAAATATCTCACCAAGATGTTTGCGGATTGCCCCAAAAATCATTTTCTTTCGTCCCTTTGGGATAAATACCACGTGATACTTGCAATCCCACTTCGTATGACAAAGACTCTGGTACTCTCTCTTTTGATTCTCCTAACTTTTAGCCAAGTCAGTAGAATCAGGCCGACCGTAGCGCTCGGTCAAACCTTGTGAGTCCCCCGGCAAAGCCGGGGGATTACCTACTTATTTAATTTGATCTGACCTCAGTTTTTGTAGCGACGGTAGAGCCGATGTTTGGCAATCTGCGTGGCAACAAGCGCCTGCACCGCTTTACGCTACGCGGAAAAGTCAAGGTGGATGGCCAGTGGAAGTTGTACTGCATGATGCATAATATCGAGAAGCTGGCGAATCATGGTTATGCGAGATAAAGAAGCTGAATAAGGTATTCTCGCCTCTGTATCGCATGGATAGACTTGCCAGATCAGCCGGATTTGCAGTGGAAATATTTTAGAAAAACAAGAAGCGGAAAATGAAGACATCGGTTTGGTTTGAAAAAATTCCACCCAATGCTGAAGTAGGTGTTCAGAATGGGGGTTTTCTACAGCGTCGTTGGGTTTCAGGAGGAATGCATGTCTGAAGGTGGATCCTTGATAAACCTTGGTGACCTCTCCAAACCGGCAACCGTTCTCGTTGAGAAGGTGTGCAACGCGGTTGGCATCATTTACGAGCCAGTTCATATAAAGCGCAAGGCTCGCGCTGAAGCCGAGGCGGAAAAAGATCAAGGCACTCGCTCGTCTTGAACTAACCGAGATCGAGCATCGGGCAATCGAAAGACTTGTGCATCAGGAAGCACGAAAGCAGGAGAACATAGAACAAATCACTGCGCAGGCAGCGGCTGTGCTACCGGAAAACGCAAAGGTGCAGGAACTTGATGAAGATTGGATCGCACATTTCTTCAAGCAATGTGACACCGTTTCCGACAAGGAAATGCAGTCGCTCTGGTCAAAATTACTTTCCGGCGAAGCAACCACTCCTGGTGCTTTCTCAAAGCGAACAGTCGACTTCGTCTCGTCAATTGACAAAAAGATGCAGCCCTCTTCACAAAGTTTTGCCAGTTCGTTTGGGTGCTTGGCGAGGTATCGCCGCTGATATACGAAATTGACAATGAGGTCTACGCCAAACAAGGAATTAACTTCGATGTTTTGAAACACCTAGATGCCATCGGCCTAATCTCATTTGAGGCGTTGGGCGGCTACACCAGAAGGGGTTTCGTCAAATACACGCATGCTTTCTACTACGGACGACCAACGTTAATTGAGTTTCCGGCTGATGAGAACAACCCAATCCAAACCGGCCACGCCCTACTTACCACTACTGGCAAAGAACTGGTGCCAATCTGCGGATCGGTTCCGAAACGAAGAGTTCTATCTCTATGTTTTGCGGAAGTGGTCACAAGAAGGGGTTGATCCTCTCATCACATATTTTCCAAAGATGAGAAACGAGCACACATCAAGGAGCAAGTCTTGACATCACACATTCGGCCTAACGTTGTGTCAAGACTGGATCCATTGATTTCGTGTTGGGCTTCGCAAGCTCAGCGCCAACCTACGTTAGCTCAGGCTACGCTTGCTTGATGCGGACATGCGCAGCCACAATATCACTGGCCGAAGCTTGGTTGCCAGTACAGCTTTGCTCAAAGCACTTGGCGGGGATCGGCGATCTGGGAAAATCAACTGATGAAGCGTTTAATGTGTAGTAGTTCAGACTTAATCTGACAGTAAGGTCTTGCCAAAGGGTGGGGTTACCCGGTTTGATAGAGGTGCGAATCTTTATCAGCCAAAGCGCGTAAGCGCAAAGGAGTAACCCCATGAGTAGTGTTCAACAGAATGTTATCAAACACAAGGTCGGCTTGCTGAATCTGGCCGCCGAACTTGGCAACGTATCCCGCGCCTGCAAGGTAATGGGCTTTCACGCGATACCTTCTATCGTTGTCAGGCCGCCGTTGAAACCGGCGGAGTCGAGGCGCTGATCGATGCCAATCGCCGCAAACCCAATCCCAAGAACCGTGTTGAGGAAATAGCGGAGTCCGCCGTCACCGCCTTTGCGTTGGAGCAGCCCGCCTTCGGGCAGTTGCGTGTTTCAAATGAACTGCGCAAACGCGGCATCTTTGTTCACCCTCTGGTGTCCGCTCGGTCTGGCTGCGACATAACCTCGAGTCGTTCAGAAGCGCCTGTCGGCACTGGAGAGCCATGTTGCCCAGACCGGTGAAGTGCTGACCGAGATGCAGGTACAGGCACTCGAGAGAAAGCAGGAAGATGACGTTGCACACGGCGAAATCGAGACCGCGCATCCTGGCTATCTCGGCAGCCAGGACACTTTTTACGTCGGCACGATCAAGGGCGTAGGCAGAATTTATCAACAAACTTTTGTCGATACTTACTCCAAGTGGGCTGCGGCCAAGCTATACGCCACCAAGACGCCAATCACCGCTGCCGATCTGCTCAACGACAAGGTGCTGCCATTCTTTGCCGAACAAGGGATGGGCTTGATCCGAATTCTGACGGATCGAGGCACGGAGTATTGCGGCAAGCCGGAATCGCATGACTACCAGTTGTATCTGGCCTTGAATGACATCGAGCATACCAAGACCAAAGTGCGCCACCCGCAGACCAATGGCATCTGCGAACGCTTCCACAAGACCATCCTGCAAGAGTTCTATCAGGTTGCATTCAGACGCAAGATATACAGCTCAATCGAAGAACTGCAAGTTGACGTGGATAACTGGCTGCTGGACTACAACAACGACCGTACCATCAAGGTAAGATGTGTTGCGGGCGTACACCGATGCAAACATTAATTGACGGAAAGGAGGCGTGGCACGATAAAATAACCACATTGAATAGCTGAATCTGAACTGACAGTCACTTCGATCAAATCGGGTAACTGTCAGATGATGTCACGATTACTACAGATTAAAGCTGCCCGCGTGGGCACAAAGACGTGCCCACCCTACTGGGCTAAACAGTGCCAGATCAATAGGGTATTATCTCTTTGGTAGTGATCTCGCATAAGTCCCATCCGAATACAACAACGCGCAGCGAACTATTTTCAACATATACAGCCTGCCATCGCGACACGATATTCCTGCATCTGCGCACTGTGGGACATAAAATCTGACGGTGCGCCGGTCTTGTAATCGAGCACCCATACTTCGTCATCAAACTCCACCAGTCGGTCGATACGGCGCAGTTCGCCACGCGCATTGACATAAGACATTTCATTGCAAGCCCCACGGTATTGCTGCGGATCAAGAGCGTTGCAATGCCGGCAATGCCAATAAGTATTGTGCCTGTTGCCAGAGTGATTCCATGTCGCTGGATGAGATGTCGAGCTGCAGTTGCAGCGCCGCCATGTCAGTCATCTCTCTCTTCTTGATTCCATCTGCTGTAAGTAGGACAGAGGTGCCTGACGAAGATGCGCTTAAATGTTGCAGCAACGTGTGTAACCCAATACCTTGCCGCTGAGCAGCGGTGGAGCGCATTGCGCGCTGACCTGTGGGTAATGGACGCAATAATGCCACATCGATTTCAGTAGCGACTTCAGGTAAAACAGCAGCAAGATTATCGGCCGCAATCAACAGGGGATTATCACCTTCCTCCAGCCGCTGAAATGCGGCCATACCAGGAAGTTTCTTTCAATTCGCCATTTCCGCTCACTAGCAGCGCTTGTTTAGCACGCGTCATGGCAACGTACAGCAAATTCATTTCTTCACGCCGCATATAATTTTCATCGGCATCAAAATAAACCGCTCGCTTGGCTCCGCGTCCACGCTTATCCGTAAAAAGCGAGAAATGCACGGGTTGCGGTGCATTGGGTGGCCAATCGAGCAACACGTCATAATTATTTGGTTTACGTTGCGTATCGTTGGCATCAAGCAGCCACACGATCGGTGCCTCCAGCCCCTTGGCCTCATGCACGGTATAAATACGCACGGCATTACCGACTTCACCTACCTTGCCTTCGTCCGGTGATTCATTGTTATCAGCTGTACGAAGCTCTCTCAACTCGGCAAGGAAGCGTGGCAAACTGGGATAGCGTCCGGCATCCACATTCAGCGCAATCTCCATAAAGGCTTGCAAGTTGGCGCGTATCGTTTCAACCATTTCGGCAGGCAGCGCAGCTTCATACCGATGCAACAAATCGCCCTCAAAATAGATGCGGTCAAGCAGATCATGGACTGGCAATTTGTCGGCGCGATCCAGCCAGTTATTCAGCAGGCGATGCGCACGCGACAATTCGGCAGATGCTGCGCCGCTCTGTACACAGCGTTGCAGCCGTGACCACCAGCTACCATCGGTTTCGTCTTGAGACAATTGCATTAAATCGCCATCGGAGCAGGCGAAAATGGGAGAACGCAGAACTTGCGCTAATTCTAAATCAGCGAATGGGGTGATCAGAAAGGTCAGTAAAGCCTGTATATCTTCCGCTTCCAACGTGTCCAGCATCCCGCCGCGTCGCGAAGTTAAAAAGGGAATGCGGTGCGTACGCAAGGCGCTCTCATATACGCGTAAATGGGTGCGCTTGCGTACCAATACCATAATGTCACGGTATTCTGCGCGCCGCGCTGTGCCGTCTGCATCGTGCACACTCCAGCGCGCCATGATGTCGGCGATGCCAGCAGCAAACTGCTGCGCTTCAGCTTCACGCTCGCCAGTCGCTTGTTCGATACGCGCTTCCTGCAAAGGGTTACGCAACCAACCCGGTCTACCCGGCGCGTCAATCTCGGTCGAATTTTCAATTACCGCTAGCGGCAGGCAGTGACGAAACCAGGCAAATTCGTGTGATGCGCGATGTGTGTTTCAAAATCCACGAAGCCATCCGGCTGCGAATCAAACACACTATTCACCGCTTGCAGCACCGCCGGGGCATTGCGCCGAGTGATATTCTGGTTAAGGGGATGCGCGCCAAATTCTTGTTGCAGCCATGCACTTACTTCTCCGAACAGGCGCGCATCGGCACGACGAAAGCGATAAATGGATTGCTTTGGATCACCTACTACAAAAACGGTTGGACGCGATTCCACTGCAGCAGAAGCAGCAAACCAGGCTTGCAGAATCTGCCATTGCACCGGGTTGGTATCCTGGAATTCATCCAGCAAAACGTGTTTGTAGCGGCTATCCAATTTGTACTGCATATACTCGGCACAATCGCTCTGGCTGAGCAGGCGGCACACCTGCCATTCCACATCAGTAAAATCCATTACCTGCTGACGCAGTTTCAAATCCTGATAGTGTTGCAGCAATGCTGCCCCGCAATGCAACGCGGCCTGGTTCATACGCAGCGCTTCGCGCTCTGTCAACGCGTTACGCACGGACTGCAGGGATGCAAATAGCGCACAACAAAGGCTGGTATAGCGCGCTTCGTCCTGTCCTTTATTCGCCTTGAGTTTGCGCGGCTCGCCCTCTTTAGTATAAAACCTGGCGCTGAGTGCTTCAAAGCGTGCAGCTACATCTTGTAGACTTAAGGCATCCATCAGCTTACCCGCGTCTTTCTGTTGCGCTGCCGAGCCGCTTTGCAACAAGCTTGCAAATGCCTGACCATTGGAGTCAAAATTTTTATCCAGCAACGCCGCAAACGGTGTGCCCCCTGGATCAACATCAAGCTTGATACGGAGTTGCTCCATCGCATAGCCCACCGCGTCTTCCTGACCGCTGGTATAAGCCCACCATTCGGCTCGCTTCTGTACAAAATTCTTCAGCAGTGTGCGCGTACTATGCAAACCATATTCCGTAAACAACCATTGCATCTCTTGCGCAGTGTCATCGTCGGGTGCGGCACGCAGGCTATCGGCAAACATTTGCCATGCTTCCTCATGCAGCACCGAAGTACGCTCCAGTAATTGCATCCCTATAAGCAAACCAGCATTCAAGGGCGCGCGCTGGATGATCTGCATGAACCAGCCGTGAAAAGTATTGATGGTAATAGCAGGTTGCGCCATTAAACAGTCGCGATACAGACTACGCGCGCGCGCCAGCAGGTTGTCGTTTACATCGTGCAGTTCGCGCTCCACAAGAAAAGCCCGCACGGCAATGTCATCTTGCGTGGCAAGAAAATGTAACCATTCGTGCAAGCGCGCCTGCATTTCCTGCGCGGCTTTTCGAGTGAAAGTGATGGCTAAAATTTCTCCAGGCTTAACACCGGCCAACAGCAAGCGCAGTATTCGTGATACCAGCAGCCAAGTTTTGCCGCTGCCCGCGCAGGCTTCCACGACAACACTGTGCTGAGGGTTGAGAGCAATGAAATTGTTCATTGCATGCTCCCCATTCCTGGCATCACTTCCATTAGCGCTCATTCCATTCCGATTTCCGGCATAGCCCGCGCATCTCGCAATACTGGCATGCCTCTTCCGCCCCATGCGCGGGCAATGCTGCGCCACTGCGCATCTGTGCGAACACTTCCAACAGGCGCGCGATATTTGCCTGCGCCAGTTCAGCCACGTCCTGTGGTGGCGCAACTGCAATCACCTTGTCTTTTTCGATACTGATAAATGCGGCTTCTTCAGCCTCATACACGTAGGCATAGCAAGCCAGTTGCACGTCCTCGCCTGCTTCTTTGAGCTTATTGCGTAGTCTGGCCGCATCCATCATCTTGTAATCCAGCACGCGCACTGCGCTACCTCCCTTGGCCTGCACATCTACACGGTCTAACCGTCCATGCATAATCAAATCAGCGGTTAATGGCAATTCAAACGGCACTTCTCCACTTTGATATCGCCAACCTTCTGCTTCATTTTTTAACTGTGTCTCCAGCTATTCTGGGATTGCTTGCTGCCAACGCAACAGCCAGGCACGCGCCAAATAATCGCGTTGTACAGCAGGCGCAAAAGTCTCGATACTAATGCGTAGCAAGGCCGAATCCAGATCAATGCGTATATGATCGCCCAGCACCTGATATTGCTCATGGAAGCGCCGCAGAATGTCATGTACCCATTCACCATAATCGCGTTTCTCCACATCTTCACGCACCTCATCCATTTCATTGAGGTGCAAAATATGGCGGGCATAAAATTGATAGGGACAAGCCACGAGACTGTTATAGCCGCTGGCTGAAATACGTTTCGGAATAAGGCCTTGCAGCGCGACTGGCGCAGGCATTGCAGCCGCCGGTGGCAGTGGAAATTCTGCACTGCGCACTTGCGTACTTTCAAGCAACTTATCCCATTCCCCCTGCTTAATCGTTAGATCGTCGCCATAAGCCAACTCGTGCAAGGCACGTAGCATTTCGAAACACGGGCAACAGATTTGCTTCGCCGCTTTTGCTGGCTTGCCAGGTAACCAACATGGTGTCATTCATGGCGAGCAATGCCAGTAAGTCATCGCGCTGCTGTGCCAAATACACTTCGCGCGTCGGCAAGCCAAGTGTGGTGCGCACCGCATCATTGAACCACCGTCCGCTGTTGTCAGTACCCGGCAGATGTGCGGCATCACAACCAAGCATCAGCACTGCATCGAAACTGCGCCAGCGCGTTGCGGCAAGATGGGTGAGTAATACAGGGCTGTCGATCGTTACATCAAGAAAAGTGTGCCCATCGAGTTGTTGCGCCAGCCAATGCCGCCACTCGGTCAGGCTGACGCGCGTGGTATCGACATGCAGTTCACGCTGCCAGTTTTGCAGCGCCTGCAGCAACTGTATGCCGGCATCGTCCATCTTCAGCCCCTGCACTATGCCGAGAATTTCCAGGCTGGCGTTAAGTGCGCATAGCCAGCCGGACAGCGTATCGTTTTTTATGCAAAACCTCCGCCGCCTGACGCAACCGTGTCAGTGCCATCCGCATCTCGACATTACCCTGCGTCAATTCGAGAACTGTATCAAGGTGCGCCACCACGCCATGCTTGCGCACCAGTTGTTCCAGCTGATACACCGTCTGCTTACGCTCACGGCTTGATCGGCAAAGATGAATGGCGATTTGAGCAGGTCGAGTAAATCCCGATAATAAAATCACTTTGCAGCGCATCCAGCCAGCGCATTAACACCGTGCTCACCGACAACGTGGACAATTTCCAGCCTGTTTCGTCGCATACCAATACACCAGCGCGCTCCAGCAATGCACGCATACGCCTTGCTACTAGGCGATCTTGTGCGACGATGGCTATGTTTTTCTTACCTGCAAGCAACCAGCGCCGTATTTGTACCTCGGCGGCACGTGCTTCCTGTTCCAAACCATGAGCGCCAAAAAAATGCAGCCGGTGCCCCAATACAGCGTGAGGGAAATGTTTTTGCAGGTGATCGGCTTGCTCGCGCAATGACAGGGCATCCATCTCCTCCACCCACTCCTGCGTGCGCAAGTTATCATGCACCCCTCTTTCATTTTCCGTTGGAACAGGGTCAGAAAAGCGTGGTCGACTGAGGCGATGATGCGCATCGCCGCATTCGCGGCTGTCGTGAATCAACTCGCGCAAATCAATAATCATCACAGGCGCGCATTGATGATATGCCTCCAGGAAGCGGGCTTCAGTCGCAGCAAAGATCGCAAGTCAATAACACATACAGCGGTAACTCAGCTTGCTGCGCAAGCTGTGTCAAACTTTGTTGATAGGCGCGTGTAGTATCGAATTCGCCACTATTGTTCATCGCATACCATAGCTCATACACTACGCGTGCCTCGAACTGCATGGCGATGCCACGCTTGGACTGATAGGCTTGTTCCAATTGCGATAGAAAATCTTCGGCATTTTGTGGCAGCGTGACATGATTTTGTGTCAGCTCATCAAGCAAAATCAACAGTTCGCGCGCGATGCTCCATAGGTCAGCATCGGCAAACCAACGCCGCGCGCGCAGTGCCTGATACAAAGTGGTGAGTCGGCAAGTGTCGGGAATAACAGATAGTGCGAGGGAACGGACTGAACCCAATCATTGAGCGTGACCATCTGCGGCAATAAAATCGCAGGCAGGTTGGCTACACGTGCCAAACTTTGCGCCAATGGTTGTGACACAGGGTAATTGGGCAACAATACCCTGGCACGGCGCAGATCAGGAATTTCGTGAGAATGCTGCGTCAGAATGACGCGTGCAACAGAATCAAAAAAAACAGCGGCGGTTGATGTATTACTGTGCGGTATCGGGTTCAACGCTTATTACCTCTATCGCCATTCCCGCGCAGGCGAGCGTCATCAATACTTATTGATTGAAAGATACATAAATTACGTACCCACTGACGTACTGCGCGGGAATAAAGAACTATGAGCCTTTAGCGATGCCACTGAAGCAATAAACTAATGAGGGGAGCGGAAGAAATATTTCAGCGCATCAGCAGTTTATCCATCCCTGTCAAGCCATCTTCATCCTTCCCATCCTTCGATCCACCAGGGTAGTTACGCTCCTCTTCGCCAGGAGCATATTCCCTCTCCAACAAATGTAGCTTGTCCTTCACTTCTTTCCACTCATCTGCATCGGCAGGTGGATCTTTTTTCTCGACGATACACTTCCATACCTTACACAGCTCTGCATTCAGCGCGCTGAATTGCCGCTGGTCTTCAGGCAAATCATCCTCGGCATAAATTGCATTGACTGGACATTCGGCAACGCACAAGGTGCAATCTATGCATTCATCCGGGTCAATCACCAAACTATTCGGTCCTTCGTAAAAGCAATCCACAGGGCAAACTTCAACACAGTCAGTATATTTACATTTGATGCAAGCTTCGGTAACTACGTAAGTCATGGATTAAAACTCCTATTGAAATATTTTCGTCATTCTAAACAAAATACAGGTTGGTGTCAGCCATAGCGACTTAATTATTCAAGCCAGGAACTTAACGTTAACAAAACAGATAGATGACATAAAGCAGGTAATTGCAGCAGTTTTTTATGCGCTTGTGAAGTAAACCATTTATTTTGCAGGCATGTTTTGATTGGCATAATTCATTGAAGCAACCCCCGGTTCTGCTGTGGTGCTTACAAAAGTTTGTTATACCTCGGTGAGGTCGAATGTGGCGGGCTACATTAAGGGCAAAGGCTTTGCCGGAGGTCATTTAATGTCTCTAAAGTTTATTTTGCTAAGTCAGCGATAAATTTTGAAAGAAACTGGATTTCAGAATCATTTGCTCCCAAGCCTCTTGCCGGCATGTATCCAAATAGCCAGCCAAACGATCCACCAACGGTAATGTTGGCAGCGATTTTGCTTGCGGCGTCTTTGTCATCCTTGTATTTCTCGGAAACTGCCATAAAAGACGGACCAAAAATATTTTTGTCGATGGCGTGGCAAGTACCACACTTAGCCTTGCCTTCAGCAGGCATATCTACTGCCAGTGCGAATCCTGAAATAATCAAGCCTGCTGTCGCAATCAGACTTCCGACCATAGAATCCATTTTCTCTCCATTTAAATAAAAATTTGGGCTAAATTACACACTGAGTATTCTAAACAAATCCGTTTTGGCGCATATACTTTCCCCGAAAATATTCTGAGTGGAACTAGTTGCCGATAGCTCTGATAATCATCGATGCGCTATCTAAATCGGTATCGAATGGTGACCGTACTTCCAGGTGGATTACTGCAAATCAAAGTAACAATCGCCCCAGCAACCGTATAATGTATTTCAGAAGCATTCCAAACTTGACCGACGTGATTACGTGGGAATTACACAACTTTCTATAAATTAGCGGTCCCAATGCTGCAAGGTTTTGTACAGTCTATCGTTAAAGCTTTAGAAAATCAGAACAAAATAAAATGCAAAATTTACAAGCCTTGCTAGTAGGCGAAAATGTTGAGTTAATGATAGCGGTACCAACTTTGTTGAGTAGGGCAGGTTTTGTTGTGGATGTCATAACAAATAGCTATATCTTTAAAAAACATCCAGCTATAAGAGTTTTGTATTTGTAGCTAATCCTGATGACATAGCTAGGGTAGCTTTTGAAAAGAACAATAACGATTATTCGTTAATTGTTATTGGAGACGACAATACGTTAAAAAAAATCTTGAATTCAGATTTGTCAGTTGAAGAAAAAGTAAAACTATTGCCAATTCAGACAATAAAAAATCTTGATCACATTTATTCCAAAATTGGGCTTTCAAAGGTACTTCAAGAATTCGGAATTAATACGCCCGAATTCCGAATCGCAAAAGATAAGTCCGAATTAAAAAAATCAGTTGAATCTTTAGGATATCCAGTTCTCGTCAAGGTTGATTCTTCAGGCGGAGGTTTCGGCGTATTTGAATGTTCGAGCAATGACGATGTTGCAGTTTTATTGAATAAATTACAGGCATATCCTGTGCTGTTACAAAAAAAAATTCAAGGTGTTGAGCTAGATTTAAGTGGCTTTTATCAGAATGGTAAGTTGATACACTTTAGCTATTCGAAGATAGAAAAAGTCAGTGGCAAATTTGGCGCATCTGCACTAAGAACATACGTACAACTAACGCATTTACAAAAATATATTTTTAATGAATTAGACTTGTTAGGTAAGGCGCTTGGAGCAAATGGGTTTGTGAATATTGCTTGTATTCAATCAAATAACGATCAAAAAAGATATTTTATTGAAGCAGATATGCGGCCAAATGCTTGGGTTGATTTCTCAAAATACTTTGGGGATGACCCCGCCGTTCAAATTAATAATTTTTTTTCGAATGGAAATACATTGCGGCATCCTATCCGATTAATCCTGCATATCCCGATAATATTCTCTTGCCATATTTCTCAAGAATTAAGTTATGGGAGCTGCCGATAAATCGTTATTGCGTTTGGAGGTACATTCCCAATAACGATCATCTGATAATTGTTTCGTATCTTATTATCAGAAAAATTAAAACAATAGCGATAAAAGAGTTTAAGCCATTGATGCCTGAAAAATACTGGATAAGACTTAAATGCGCCTATCAGAAATCAAGGAATAGCATCCTTAACGTGCTAACGTAATACATAAAAGTGTAGTGTTCTCATAAAAACGGACACCTCGATAGAAATGTTATTCACCTAGAGAGGAGGAGCCATGACAAAACAACGCCAGCATTACGAAACCGCCTTCAAACTTGAAGTAGCCCGCATGGTAGTAGATCAAGGATTGAGTGTCGCGCAAGTTGTCAAAGACATGAATATTGGCCGCACGGCAATCAATCGTTGGATTAAACAATACCGCGCGGAGCAGCAAGGCAAGTCGGGTATTGGCAAACCCTCACCGCCGAACTGCAACGCATTCGTCAATTAGAACAAGAGAATCGTCAACTGCGTTCAGACAACGACCTATTAAAAAAAGCATCGGCCTTCTTTGTCCGCGAACTGAAATGATTTATACCTTAATCGATCACGTGCAACAGAAGGCCAAAATTGTCCAAGCCTGCCGCGTATGCGGGTCAGCCGCGCAAGCTACTACGGCAGCCCGGCAACGCGCCAAAGAGCCGGCCATTTGCGTGGCCAGCGTGCAGGTCAAAGCCGCATTTAGGGCGAATCAAAGCTGCTATGGCAGCCGTCGTGCCGTCGATGAATTAAAAGCTCAGGGCATGGTTATTGGGCGTTACAAAGTACGTCGTTTAATGCGTGAAGCTGGGCTCAAACCGGTCTAGAAGAAGGGGTTTGTGAATACCACCGACAGCAAGCATGATTTACCTGTAGCGGATAACCTGCTGAATCGTCAATTCAACCCAGCCAGCCCGAATCAGGCGTGGACTTCTGACATCACCTACATCCGCACCCAAACGGGTTGGCTGTATTTAGCGGCGGTGATGGATTTACATTCGCGCAAGCTCATTGGTTGGGCGTTGAGCCCAACCATGCCAGCGGAGCTGGTGTGTCGGGCATTACGCATGGCGCTTGGGCAACGCCAACCTGGATCAGGATTGATGCTGCATTCAGACCGGGTTAGCCAGTACGCAAGCCATGAATATCAAGCATTGCTCAATCAACACGGCATTACTTGCAGTATAAGCCGCAAAGAGAATTGTTGGGATAATGCGGTGATGGAACGCTTCTTCTTGAACTTCAAGATGGAACGGGTGTGGCAGCGCAAGTATGCGAATCAGTTGGAAGCGATTTAAAGATGTGACCGACTATATCGTGGGCTTTTACAACTGCGTAAGAAGGCATTCAGCTTTAGGTAATATCGCACCATTGGCTTTTGAAAAACAGTTTGTTACAAAACAACCGATTGCGGTGTCTGAAATTATTTGACCACTACAGCTCAATAATGAAAGTACAGTAGCATCTCAAGCGCACTCAGTAGCCTACTATACGGCTATTAAAAAAATAGGTTAGCCGTTAATGCGCTAACCTATTGATATATTGTTGGGTCGTCAGGGACTTGAATCCCGAACCAAAGGATTATAAGTCCGGTATTTAAAAATTTAACAAACGAAAAACCTCTGTTGGTTTACTCAATAAGTTCACTATAGGTCTACTAAGTTAAACTGTAAAGTCTGTGTATGATGATAAGCTATTTATTTTATTGGTGGGTTGTATGTGACTCGAACACATGACCAACGGATTAAGAGTCCGATGCTCTACCAACTGAGCTAACAACCCGATAGATAAAATAAATCCAAGTGTTGGATTGTAGGCAAATTGGTGAAATTGTCAATTTTTATGTTCATAAATCCTGCGTTTAATGAGCGTTAATATGTCGGCAATAGAGAAGATTTTTTAGTTTGACAGCACAACAGTTTGTCCGTTTTTGATTTTTATATATTTTTAGGTAGATTGGAGAAAATAGAGTCAGGCATTTCTGTAACATGCAGAAAGAAAATACTTAAGATGGAGCAGATGTACTGCCTGCCCCCCGAAATTTCAATATATAAATCCCCCTGGGTATCGATTCTTAACTAATTAATTTTGTGATTGTTTGAAAATGGAGGGATCGAGCTGATGTCTCTGGAGTAATTTATAAAACTCGGTTCGGTTGCGTTTGGCTAAACCCGCAGCTTTAGTCACATTACCTGCCGTAATTTTTAACACACGTACCAGATAATCTCTTTCAAAATGTCTGCGCGCATCTTCGAACGAAACCAACCCTTCTTCTTCTTTTTGCATGGCATCGTATACCAGCACGGAAGAAATGAGTGGAGCAGTGCTTAAAACAACGCATTGTTCGACAATATTCATCAGTTGCCGCACGTTGCCAGGCCATGAGGCGCGCACCAGCATTTCCATTGCATCAGGCGAAAATCCATTAATTTTTTTATCATATTTTGCGCCAAGTAAGCTGAGAAAATGTTTTGCCAACATAGGGATGTCTTCACGCCGTTGTGACAATGCTGGAATTGTCAGCGCTACGACTTTTAATCGATAATATAAATCTTCGCGGAAGCTGCCTGTACCGATTTCAGCCAGAAGGTCACGGTGGGTAGCAGAGATAATGCGTACGTCCACCGGGATGGTCTGCACTGATCCTACAGGACGTACTTGTCTTTCTTGGAGAACTCGCAATAGCTTGACCTGGAGCGGGAGCGGCATGTCGCCAATTTCATCAAGCAGAAGTGTCCCGCCCTCTGCCAATTGAAATAAGCCTTTATGATCGCGAACAGCGCCAGTAAACGCCCCTTTGACGTGCCCAAACAATTCTGATTCCAATAACTGTTCGGGAATTGCAGCGCAGTTGACGGCTACAAATGGCCGATGATGGCGCTTGGACGCATCGTGAATGGCATGGGCAAACAATTCCTTACCAGCACCACTTTCTCCGTAAATAAGTACGCTTGCATCGCCTTTTGCGACGAGTTCTGCTTTCGTAAGAATATCCTCCATCACAGCGCTTTGGGTGATGATATCTTTGCGCCACGCAGCTTGGGATTCTTCTTTTTGGAGCCCAGTGCCTGGCACTAATCTGAGAGCCTGATCAACGTGGGCTAACAGAATTTTACTATCGAAAGGTTTGGTCAGATAGCCGAATACACCCCGTTGTGTAGCGGCAACCGCATCAGGGATAGTGCCATGTGCTGTCAGAATGATTACCGGTAAAGTGGGTATAGTGCGGTGAATATGTTCGAACAATTTCATTCCATCCATACCGCTCATTTGCATATCGCTAATAACAAGTTGCGGGCGCGACATGTCCAAGTAATTAAGGGCTATCTCGGCGCTTTGCGCCAATTCAGTCTTATATCCAGCAGCCGTTAACCGAATGGAAAGGAGTTCTAGCAGGTCTGTATCATCGTCGACTATCAGTATTTTTGGATTAGATTCAGTCATTTTTTGCATTGTACTCAAGGCTTATCCCTGAGGATGAGATTTTTTTCCATATTTTTGATGTCATCAATTTGATTTTTCAAAATCTCAGAGTGTTTTTGCTCTTCTTTCAACTTTTGCGATAGCTCATTCACATTGCTGTTAATACGCTGTTGTTCAGCAAGCAGCGTTGACAGTAAATGTTTTAAGCTGCGCATGCTGGCCGATAATTTCGCTTCTTTCGACCACTCATTGAGCAGATTAAGTGCAGCGCCAGTATCGCGGAAGGATGTATTGGGCAATACAAGTAATAGTGCCAATTCTGCCCGAGCAGTATCACTCCTGGCCAATATTAAATTTTGTTTCGCTTTGTCATGTTCTTTAACCAGCTCTGTTGCGGGCATTTTTCGGATGGACTCGTAATATTGCATTAATACTTCCAATTGGCTGGGGGGTGCGATAACTAGAGGTTGAGGAGGCAACATTACTATAGGTGGCTGGTTCGTTGGTATGGCTGAACAGGCGTTTAGGGCGGCCAGTATTATTGTTAGAAGAACCCATGGTTTTTTTGGAATGATACTCATGAGCAACTTTCTGGATCATGGATGGGCAAGGTAAGGCGGAAATGGGCGCCTGTCTTAATTTGTTGCACTAGATCAATATTTCGACCATTAGCAAGAGTGGATTCATCGTCGCTCCGCCGTTCAGAAGAGCGGTTTGTTTTGAGCTCAATATTGCCACCATGGGCAAGAGCATATTCACGCGCAATGGATAATCCCAATCCCGTTCCTCTAACATGGCTCTCAGACATTTTTCGCCCCTGGTAAAAGGGTTCGAACACTTTGTCCTGGTCAATTTCGTCTATGCCTGGATGGCGTCCATTATGTCCAGCTGTACCGAATCGTCAACCTTGTTTGTCCATATTTTGATGCGGTCGCCGAGCGGAGAATATTTCACGGCATTTGATAAAAGGTTGTCAATGATGATTCTGATTTTTTGTTCGTCACAGTCAATTATCAATTCCGTGCAAGCTAGATCGATTTTTAGATTTTTATTCATGATGGCGAGGTTTTGATCTTGTAATACGATACTCAAAATGCCCGCCAAGTTCACTTGATGTTTCATAAGCGCAGATTTCTCAGTCTGCAGTGCGCTGTAATTTAATAAATCTTCGATGCGTTTTTGCAATTGTATGCTGTTGCTATGGAGGATATTGCGATCTGCTGTTGCTTTACGGTCAGTACCCCAACCACTCCTTCTGCAAGCAAGTCCGCGCCTTCGCGCATTGATGTGAGGGGTGTTTTAAGTTCGTGGGAAACGTGTCGAAGGAATTTGGTTTTTTGTTCTTCCAGTTTAAGCAAGCGCCGACGCATCCAATCAAGGCGTTCGCCAAGGTACATTAAATCCTGTGGGCCATCGACACGTACTGTTTTTGATAACTCACCCTGTCCCATGTTACGGATAGCTTCATCAATTTGACGAATTGGACGTGTAATCAGCACGGAGAATCCAAGTGCCAGCAATATCGCGAACGGGATTAAAGCGAACAATTCCCAAACCATAACGGTATGCGCATGCTCCGCCATATTCTGCATTTCAACCACCTCTAGTTCTATCAATGCCAACCGACGGCAGAAAAGCTGCGCGCGGAATCTAGCAATGGCGCAAAACTTTTAACCAGTTCGCGTAATTTTTCTGGAGCTTGGCTCGCAGCCGATACTTTCTGAAAAGTCGCATTTTCCAGTGACAGCAACTGTTCCAGCATCTGCTTTGCTCAGTGCGTGATGACAGTTGGAAAAGATCTGTGGCTGTTTTTCCGAATTTCGTGTGTGCTTGAAAATATCCCTCAAGTAAGGATTCATCACCCAGAATAAGTGTTTGCCGCACACTCCGTTCCATTATATTAATTTCATTGGTTAACGTATGGCTGGCAAGCGTGATTTGCACTGCCTGATAAACGGCTTTACGACTTTGGTCTGCCAGGCGGTTGATAGACACCGCACTATTAATAAGCGCAACAATGAGCGGCAGACCAACAAGCGTAAACCCGAGCAGAATCAGCTTCAGGAAAGATTTTGGGTTATGCCGAAATCGTCCTAAGGCGTTGGCAGCAAGCCCACCCTCCGTTCCTGTAGTTTCAGAGGTTATGAAAAAAACCATTATTTATTTGGTATCAGTAAAATAACTAGGGCGATATACATATGGTTAAAATTTTGGCTAGAGCAATGGTTAGTGCATCAAATTTTGGGTAATTTATTTTCCAGCTCCGTTATTTCTGCCATTCCTCCATGCAAATCAAGTAAAGAGCCAACCTTAAAATGTTCTGCATTTAGATACGGTTTTGAGAAAAACAATGGGTTACTTTTAGCCTTAAATTGTATTGAGTCGCAATAACTATTTGGATTGGTTTAATTTAGGATTCGCGCATTGTGGAGGGCATCGGCAAGTTGGTACACTGACATAGCGTAGAAAATATTGTTGTTGTAAAGCATAATGACTTGGAAATTTTTGAATGTTAGCCAAAATTCCTTGCCATCGGATACGGTAAAATCCAGCAGCCACGCAGATTTAAGGTCTGCGGTTTGTGCAACTGGAATAATGCCCATCTCTGCCCAAGTTGCCACACTGTGCGTTTCTTTGGCACTTAATTCAGCCTTTTTATTTGATTTGACACGAACCGCTACAGGTTCGCCACTCTGCCAGCCATATTGTTTGAAGTAATTTGCCACGCTACCGATGGCATCCTCCGGGTCATTAAATAGGTTGGTTTCTCCATCATTGTTGAAATCCACCGCATGTTTTCGGTAACTGCTCGGCATAAATTGCGGAATGCCCAATGCACCTGCATAAGAACCGTGTATTTTGAATGGTCCGAATTTTTGTTCGCGAGCCAGTAACAAGTATTCCTTCAATTCGTTACGGAAAAAATCGGCGCGACGCGGATAGTCGAAGGCCAAAGTAGTAAGCGTGTCCATTATGTTGAACTTACCTGTATTGCGGCCGTAATTGGTTTCCACACCAATGACGGCGACGATTATCTCCTGCGGTACACCGTATTCTTTTTCTGCACGTTGCAGCACATTTATATGGTTTTTCCAAAATTTTAGTCCATCGTTTATGTGCTTATTATTGGTAAACGCGGCACGATATTGTGGCCAAGGTTTGATCGTGGCTGGCGCGGAAATAAGATTGATGACCGCTGGACGATGTTGTACGTGTTGAAATACCTGCTCCACTTCGTCACGTTCGAACTGATGTTCGATTACCATTTCGTCAATGAATTCAGGTATGCCTGGTAGTTCTATTGCGCCCACGCTTGAGGTAAAAAACAGTAGCAGAGCGGAAAATAGCCAAGTCATCATATCGTTTTGTACTTTATTTTGTTTGAAACAATTAAGGCCGACTGGAGATAGTGGAGCCAGGTAGGTAAGCTAACTATTGACCACACACGTTATATAGCCGTGTTGCCCATTCTTAAAATTCCAGTGTGGATATTATTGTTAGGTGTTCGTTTCATTTTCACTTTCTGTTTTAAGCATTTTCTATAGAAACGCTGGCCCCTATTTTTCTACCTTACAAGTTAAAAAACAGGAGCCAATAGACTAAAGTCCAAGTTAAACTGGGGAAATAATATGTTACAAATCCAGACAACTCATCTGACCGCTACACGTTTATATTTTACCCTCGACAAACAGATGTACCACTGTTAAATTTCGCTCCCCGATTGCATTGGACTGAAAAAAATTATTTTTATGGAAAAACCAACACAGCATCACCGCTTACTTATTCTCGGCTCAGGCCCCGCTGGCTATACTGCTGCCGTTTATGCTGCGCGTGCCAACCTTAAGCCCGCGCTGATCACCGGTTTGGCGCAAGGCGGCCAATTGATGACTACCACTGATGTTGAAAACTGGCCCGCTGATGTAATGGGTGTGCAAGGCCCCGAATTGATGACACGCTTTCAGCAACATGCGGAACGTTTTGAGACGCAAATTATTTTTGATCACATCCATACCGTCAAGTTACAGCAGAAACCTTTCACTTTGATTGGTGATTCTGGTAGTTACACCTGCGATGCACTTATTATCGCCACTGGTGCTTCGGCGCAGTATTTGGGTTTGCCTTCTGAAGCAAAATTCATGGGTAAAGGTGTATCCGCTTGCGCCACCTGTGATGGTTTCTTTTATCGCGGGCAGGATGTAGCGGTAATTGGGGGCGGCAACACAGCGGTGGAAGAAGCACTGTATCTTTCTAATATTGCGCGCCATGTTACGCTCGTGCATAGACGCGATACCTTTCGCGCTGAGCGTATCTCAGTAGATCGCTTGATGGAGCAGGTTGGGCAAGGCAAGATTACGCTGCAATTACATCAAGTTTTAGACGAGGTATTAGGTGACGACAGTGGCGTGACTGGCATGCGCCTCAAACATATGCACACCGGTAACACGCAAGACATCTTACTGACAGGTGTATTCATCGCTATCGGCCATAAACCTAATACCGACATTTTTACCGGTCAGTTAGAAATGGAAAACGGCTACATAATCACCCGTGGCGGGCTCAATGGGAATGCGACAGCCACCAGCATTTCCGGCGTATTTGCGGCGGGTGATGTGCAGGATTATATTTACCGGCAAGCGGTAACCAGTGCTGCTACTGGATGCATGGCAGCGTTGGACGCGGATAAATCTTTAAGCGCAAAAAGCCTTTGAAGGAGCAATGAAAAAAAAGAATGGTCAGCCAGTACCGGTGAACTCTGAGTTATTCCAGCAGGCGCTGGATGGCGTTACTCCATTGCCGCCATCCAATCGTATTCCCTTGTCTCAACCACTGCGTCGCGCACCGTCACGTAATACTGCAATTTCCATTCCCTTAATTGAAGATACATTGTCCGACAATGATACTGGGGATGACATTCCGACTGAGTTTCTGCGTTCCGGTATATCGCGCACAACCCTGCGCAAGTTGCGGCGTGGGCGATGGCCGATGCAGGACACCTTGGATTTACACGGTTTCCAAAGTGATGCGGCACGCAAGCTGTTGCTTGAATTCTTGCGCGATGCGGTAGGACATAACTTGCGCTTTGTATGCGTGATACACGGCAAAGGATGGCAAGCAGGTGGCAAGGAAGGCGTATTGAAAAGCCGTGTCCGCCATTGGCTATCTCAATATTCCGAAGTGCTGGCATTTTGCGAAGCACCGCAAAATGCGGGTGGTAGCGGCGCAGTTTGGATATTACTTAGGGTAAGCAGTCAAAGCAGCGATATTTCTGGGTAAGCTATAAGTTGCCCTATCTTTGTGCGTCTAAAAGTTGAGTATTGATTACTTATCGATATTCATTCACGCCTCCGTTTCAAGTTTAACCAAACGTTGGTGTCCATTTTCCCCAGCCTACCTTAATACTGAAATATGGCATGAATTCGTTCTCTTGAGTTTGCCTGACTTGAATATTATAATTATGAGTAAATTAACTCAATAATGTAATTATGTCCGCCCAGCCTTATCAACGCCAAGAAGTTCGTACTCTACTTGACAGGCTTTCTGAGCCGCCGCGATTTTTGATTTTCGTGGCTGGACCGCGCCAGGTCGGTAAAACTACGTTGGTGCATGATGCACTTTCACAGTTCAATCGTAGCGATTACCACTTCATTCCCGTTGATCAGCCGGACATATCTCGCGCACCTGGTTTCTCTTCAGCCGAAGACATTGCTTATGACCGAGATGCAAGGCCAAGGGATGCAGCATGGTTGGTAGAGCAATGGCAGCGTGCCCGCACAGCTGCACGGGAGTCAACTGATGGGCACATTCTGGTTCTTGACGAAATTCAAAAAATCCTCGTTGGTCTGAAGCCGTCAAGGGGCTATGGGATGCCGACCGGGCTGAAGGTCTGAAACTACATGTTGTCTTGCTCGGCTCATCACCTTTGTTGATGCAGAAAGGTATGAGTGAAAGTCTTACAGGTCGCTATGAATTGATGCGCGTTACACACTGGTCTTTCCTCGAAATGCATGAAGCTTTCGACTTTGATTTGGAAGACTACATCTATTTCGGCGGCTATCCAGGCAGTGCCGCATACATCCGAAACGAGCCGCGTTGGCGTAACTATGTTAATGGCAGTTTGATCGAACCGAGCATAGAGAAAGATATTTTGATGATGACGCGGGTTGATAAACCGGCGCTACTCAAACAACTGTTTCACCTTGGATGTAATTACTCAGGACAAATCCTTTCCTACGACAAGATGCTCGGACAGCTCCAGGATGCAGGAAACACAACGACGCTTGCCCGGTATCTGGAAATGCTGGGGAATGCTGGGTTGATTTACGGTTTACAGAAATATGCCGGGCAACAACATCGGCGGCGTGCATCTTCCCCGAAGTTTAACGTTCTTAACAATGCTTTGATGTCAGCCGGATCTGGATATACAAAAGCAGAAGCCAAAGCTGATCGCAGTTATTGGGGACGCTTGGTGGAGAGTGCAGTGGGCGCACATCTATACAATACCGGTCATCCTGACTGCAACCTCTATTACTGGCGCGAAAGCTCACGCGAAGTTGATTTTGTAATTGAGCGCGGCAAGAAACTTACCGCTATCGAAGTGAAGAGTGGGCCTGCTTCAGGCTATGCCAGCGGACTCGACGTATTTGAAGAAAACTTCGGCAAGTGCCGGAAACTACTAATTGGCGAAAGCGGCATCCCATTGGTGGAATTTTTCTCCTACCCGGCGGAGCACTGGCTTTGAGCGAGACGGCAAAACCTTATCTCGTCCGGCGCACCTGTATGCGCAAATCCGGCAATGCGGATGAACAGGGAAGTCATCCATTGGAATACTATCGCAGTCTGGATGCATACGTGCTGCTGGGCGATCCGGGTGCAGGCAAGACAGCGGCATTCGAACGTGAAGCGGAAGAATGCGGAGGAAAATATATCAAGGCACGTGACTTTGCCACGTTTAAGCCTAAAGCGGAAGATCAAGGAAAGACTTTGTTCATAGATGCACTGGACGAGATGCGCGCAGGCGGAAGGGACGGCTGGACGTCGCTTGCTCAAGTAGGCAAGCGTCTGGAAGAGCTAGGCTGTCCTCGTTTTCGTCTTTCCTGTCGCGAGGCGGACTGGCTGGGCGAGAGCGATAGCGCGACCCTCAAGCGCGTATCGCCAAATGGCGATGTTGTTGCATTACACCTCGATCCGCTGACTGACAACGACGTTATTGAAATCCTGCATCACAAAGCCAATGTACCTGACCCAGCCGAATTTGTAAGCAAGGCTGGCGAACACAGACTAGGCGAACTGCTGCACAACCCGCAAACATTGAATCTGCTGGTGGAAGCCGTTGGCGAAACGAATGGCCGCAAAGCCGCAAGGAAATTTCTGAAAATGGCGTGCCACCAACTCGTGCGTGAGGAAAGCCGGGCACACAGGGATGCCAAGCGCGTAAACCATCACTCCCCTGAGACGTTGCTGGATGCTGCCGGTTACCTGTGTGCCATTCACCTGCTATCCGGGATTGCTGGTTTCGCACTGGATGAAAATGCAAACGACGATCAACACTACTATTGGAATGAGCTGATAGCGCATGACTTGCCCTTACGTCTTGCATTGAAAACCAATCTGTTCCAGAAAGATGGCGAAGAACAACGCATCCCGGTACACCGCAGCGTCGCCGAATATCTCGGCGCGCGCTACCTGGCGGCACGGATCGAAAATGGCGGCTTACCGTTCGGTCGCATACTGGCGCTAATGACTGGAGAAGATGGTGGCATGGTGCCCGATCTGCGCGGCCTTGCAGCATGGCTGTCTGTTCATAACCGCACAGGTCGGCCAGACTTGATTGAACGCGATCCTTTGGGAATAGTGCTTTATGGCGACGTGCGCAATTTTGTTGTGGATGACAAACGGTTAGTCCTGAACGCATTGAAAAACGAAGCGCAACGCTACCCCTGGTTCCGCTCGCAGGATTGGACATCTCCGCCTTTCGGCGCGCTGGGTACGGTGGATATGGAATCAGATTTCAGGGTAATTCTTACTTCGCCTTCGCGCACGGAAGCCGATCAAGTACTGCTTGATTGCGTGCTCGATGCCATAAGTCATGGTGATCCTATTCCGTCGTTATCTGAGCCGTTGGAAACCGTCGCGCGAGATGTCAGCTATTGGCCGAGATTTCGAAATAAGGCGGCACGGGCATTAATGCGCGTCATGCCGGATGATAGTTCAAGACTTCTGAGGCTTGCAGAGGATATTCGTGCGGGCGCAGTCGAAGACCGGGAAGACGAGTTACTCGGTACTCTTCTGCGTAAACTTTATCCCTCCTGTATTTCGCCTGCGCAGATATTGGACTACTTCCACAAGCCGAAAAATGACAGTTTGATCGGCAGTTATTTTATGTTCTGGGTTCACGACATTCCTGAAATCACAACTATAGATGACTTGCCTTTGCTGCTGGATCAATTGGTACAAAAACATGCTGAGCTTAGGCAGATGCTTCGGGCAAGCTCAACTCAACACAATGGCTGGTGAATTATTGATTCGTGGACTTGAGGCGCATGGACAGCATTTCAGATGAACGTTTATACGATTGGCTCGGCGTTGGTCTCGATGAATATGAACCTACACGGCTCGAAAGAGAGCATGCTGAACGTCGCCAACTGGTTCGCTAATCGCCCCAGCCGTTATAAAGCGATAATCGAACGTGGGGCCACACTCTGCGCCGACCAGGAGAATGTCCGGTATTGCATGAGCCGATGCACCATGAGGCTGCGTGGCTCCCCGCCCGCCGACATCGGGATATGGTATCTGAAAAAAGCAGCACAAGAATCTCAAAAAGAGTTGGCTCAGTATTATTTTCATCAAGCTGTTTACATGTTGATCCGTGATGGCGGTCAGCAGGAATTGACAGCCCCTGCACTAGCGTTTATCGAGTCATGGGTAAATGCTTATCCAATTTTCCAACCTGGCTGGAATGTTTTACATCCTGTCCCATTGGAGAAGGGCAACAGGAGCACGCCATTCAAAACCGCGAAAGGAATATTGAGCAGAAAAAACGAAAAGTCGAATGGGTAGGCTATTACCGAAAACATATTAGCGCCATTCGGAATGGCAGCGCCTATCCGCAAATCTTACACAATTTGGCACAAGCCTATAACGGATTGATTTACGAAGTCACGGGTGAAACACCTCGCGAGCGCCTTGAGGATTTTCTGGATGGAGACAAGGAATTGGTTGAGGCAGCCTATTCAGGTTTTCGTCATATCCTGAACCGCAACGGCCTCCCGACTGTCAGCGAAATTATCGAGTTAGAGTTGAAGAGGAAGATGCACTTTGTCCGTGCACCTTGCCTAGTAGGTATTGACGAACTGTTTCAGAGCAATCCGACAGATGCGATGCAACTCAACGATACCGTTCTATCACGTCTGTTAGCGTTCCGTTTTACCTACGATATTGGCGAAAATCCAGAGTGGGTTAATGCGCTTATTCAAACAAGACCAGCATTGGTGGCGGAGGTGCTATTTGCTTATGCATTGCCCATGCTACGCGCTGGAAAGGAGCATGTCAGCGGTCTCTATCCATTGGCATACAACGATGCCTATTCCGAGGTCTCACGTATTGTGTTGCCGCCGTTACTGAAGGGCTTTCCGCTGCGTGCCCGCAAGCAACAATTGGTTAATGCACTCGTTCCACTGTTGAAAGGGGCGTTACATCACCTCGACAAGAAGGCACTTGCTTCCATCGTTAAGCGCAAACTTGAATTGGGAAGCATGGATGCCGCGCAGCGAGTCTATTGGCTGGCTTGCGGGCTGATGATTGATCCAGCCGCATACGTGGGAAAATTGCTTCAATACATAGGGAAAAGCAAGCCTCGACGAAACCAGCTAGCAGGTTTTCTGCGTGACCGCTGGGAACGTGGATTTTCTTATTCAGCTCTGCCGGAAACCGTACTCGCTTTAATAATAGAGCTGCTGACGCCAGATTGTTCACCCGAACGCCTTGAGGGAGGAGGCTGGGTCAGTCCGGCAATGCAAACCGCAGACCTGGTGCGCGCATTCATCAATAAGCTTGGTGGCGGTCCAGGTGAGGCTGCATCTCAAGAACTCGAACGCCTGCTGGCATTGCCCAGCCTCGCGCAATGGCACAACGTGTTACGCGGTGCCTTGCATGATCAGCGCATCGCCCGGCGCAAAGCTACATTCCGCCGTTTGGGTGTCGAAGAAGTCAGTCGAACGCTCGCCAACCTCCAACCCGCAAGCGTCGCTGATCTTGCCGCACTGACGTTCGATCATTTGCGCGACATCGCCCGAAAAATCCGCGATGGCAATACTAACGATTACGAGAATTATTGGAGTTATGGCGTAGGCAACAAAAAGTTGGAGAGACCAAAACCGGAAAACGACTGCCGAAATGTGCTGCTGTCTAGCCTGCAAATGCGACTCAGCCCGCTAGGCATTGATGCGCAGCCAGAGGGGAATTATGCTGATAATAAACGAGCAGACATCCGGGTTTCATTTGGCGGAGCTAGTGGATTCAACGTTCCCATCGAAATCAAGAAAGACACGCACGACGATCTCTGGAGCGCAATCCACAAGCAACTGATTCCAAAATATGTCCGTGACCCCGGCGCGGAAGGACATGGTATTTATCTGGTCTTCTGGTTCGGCGGCAAAGGGATGAAACCACCTTCTGATGGAAAAAAACTCCGTAGCGCAGCAGAACTTGAAGAGCGCTTAAGGCAGATGCTCACAACGGAAGAAAGCCATCGCATCCAGATTTGCGTGATTGATTGCGCGCTTCCAACTTGACTGTTATGTGTTGGGAGCGATCCTTCAGAATCATAGAAAGTAGAGCCACAACAGCGTTGTTCTTGTGCAGAGGCTTTATCCCAGATTGTCCATTGGAAGCACGAGTCTAATAAAATCAATGGGGTTTCTAATGGTATCCATTAGAAATTTTCCTTGTTTTTCAATGATGCGCTGTTTTAATAGCCAATCTGGGTTGATTAGTTATTCTGGCAAAATTAAGGCTGCGAGTGGATTTATGTTGTCACGCCCTGATCGCGCAGATATTCCTCATATGTACCATGATAGTCGTTTACACCTTGTGGAGTGATTTCGATAATGCGCGTAGCGAGTGAAGTCACAAATTCGCGGTCATGGCTAACAAATATCAGCGTGCCTTTGTATTCAGTCAATGCAGTGTTGAGCGACTCGATGGATTCCATGTCGAGGTGATTGGTTGGCTCATCCATCAATAATACGTTGGGTCTTTGCAGCATTAGTTTGCCGAACATCATGCGTCCCTTTTCGCCACCGGATAAAACTTTTACGCTTTTTTTGACATCGTCGCCGGAAAACAGCAAGCGGCCGAGAACGCTGCGTACCTTTTGGTCATCATCTCCCTCGCGTCTCCAATAGGTCATCCAATCGGTAAGGACGGTATCTTTGGCGAAGTCATGCGCGTGGTCTTGTGCGAAGTATCCGACGTTGGCCTTGTCTGTCCATTTAATGGTGCCATTATCTACTTCAAGATCGCCCGCTAGGCAGCGTAGCAAGGTGGTTTTGCCAATACCGTTGGGGCCGATGATGGCGACGCGCTCACCGGCTTCAATACGGAAATTTAAATTAGAGAATAGCGGGCGGTCAAAACCCTTGCTCATGTGTTGCACCTCTACTGCAACGCGATGCAGTTTCTCGCGCTCATCATAGTCAAAGCGGATGAAGGGATACTGGCGGCTGGATGGCTTAATGTCTTCAATTTTTATTTTGTCGATTTGTTTCGCCCGGGATTGCGCCTGGGTTGACTTCGATGCATTCGCCGAGAAGCGAGCCACGAAAGCTTTGAGTTCAGCAACTTTTTCCTTGGCGCGGGCGTTGTCGGTGGCAAGTTGCGTGCGTACGGTCAAGGAAGCGAGCATGTAATTGTCATAATTGCCGGGAAAAGTGGTGATTTTTCCGTAGTCCAGATCGGACATATGGGTACATACACTATTAAGGAAATGGCGATCATGCGAGATGATTACCATGGTGCTTTTACGGCTGTTCAGCAAGTCTTCCAGCCACCGTATGGTGTTGATGTCGAGGTTGTTGGTCGGTTCGTCCAGCAACAAAATTTCAGGATCGGCGAACAGTGCTTGAGCGAGTAGCACACGCAATTTAAAACCCGGCGCTATCGCACGCATAGGCCCATTGTGCAGTTCTTGCGGTATTCCCACACCGTTCAATAATTCGCCCGCGCGCGCTTCGGCGGTATAGCCATCGAATTCGGCGAATTTTGCCTCAAGGTTGGCGGCGTGCATGTAATCTTCTTCGCTGGCATCCGGGTTGGCATAGATTGCGTCGCGCTCTACCATGACTTCCCACATTTCGGCGTGTCCCATCATTACTACCTGTGATACGGTATTGTCCTCAAAGGCGAATTGGTCCTGGCGCAGCTTGCCTAGGCGTTCGCCCTTGTCCAGCATTACATTACCGGAAGTTTGCGCGAGATCGCCACCTAAAATTTTCATGAAGGTGGATTTGCCGCAGCCATTTGCGCCGATCAGGCCATAGCGATTACCATCGCCAAATTTTACGGAAACGTTTTCGAATAGCGGCTTGGCGCTGAATTGCATAGTGATATTAGCGGTAGATAACATGGCATACTCTAAAAATTAAGGCGCGCATTCTATCACGTGTGCGGCTTACACCGGTCAGGGCGGCTGGGCTACAATGTCCGCTTTGCATTTCTTCTGAATAGTCCATATATAAAGACACTATGATTCCACATCTTACTACCGCCTTAAATGGTCCACTGCTTGATCTTGAGCGGCGTATGCTCGACGCCCAACCTACTATCGAGCACTGGTTTCGCTCGCAATGGGCAGAGCGCACCATTCCGTTTTACACCTCGGTAGATTTGCGCAATAGTGGTTTAAGTTGGCACCGGTGGATACCAATCTGTTTCCGGGCGGCTTTAATAACCTTAATCCAGATTTTTTGCCGCTGTGTGTGCAGGCTGCACAAAGTGCGATTGAAAAATTTGTCCGGAAGCCCGCGGTGTACTACTGATTCCTGAAAATCACACACGTAACACGTTTTACCTGCAAAACGTGGCTCAGCTCGCCCTGATTCTTAAACGGGCGGGTATGAATGTGCGTATTGGCAGTATGTTGCCGGAAATTACTCAGCCCACCAAACTGGCATTGCCCAATGGCAGCGCGCTTACGCTGGAACCTTTGCAGCGTAAAGGTAACCGTCTGGTGCTGGACAATTTCGACCCTTGCGTGGTGCTGCTCAATAATGATCTTTCCGCTGGAGTGCCGGACATACTGAAAGATCTGGAGCAGACCACGCTGCCACCGCTGGCGGCGGGTTGGACCACGCGGCGGAAGTCGCAACATTTCGGCGCGTACGACCGTGTTGCGGCCGAATTTGCTAAGCTACTCGATATAGATCCCTGGTTGATTAATCCCTATTTTGCTAGCTGCGGCCAGGTTGATTTCAAACAGAGTGCCAGTGAGGAATGTTTGGCTACGAATGTGGACAGCATTCTGCAGAAGGTGCGAGTGAAGTATGCTGAGTATGGCGTCAAGGAAGCCCCATTTGTTATCGTCAAGGCCGATGCCGGCACGTACGGTATGGGCATCATGACGGTGAAGGACGCCAGTGAAGTACGGAGCCTCAACCGTAAACAACGCAATAAAATGGCCGTGGTGAAAGAAGGTATGCACGTTTCCGATGTGCTGGTGCAGGAAGGTGTCTATACCTTTGAGAGCATTAATGATGCGGTAGCCGAGCCAGTGGTATATATGGTCGACCATTTCGTGGTGGGCGGTTTTTATCGCGTACATACCGGGCGTGCCGTGGATGAGAATCTTAATGCACCGGGCATGCACTTTGTTCCACTGGCGTTCGATACTAGTTGTATTTTGCCTAATCCGGATTGTGCGCCGGACGACACGCCGAACCGCTTCTATGCATATGCTGTCGTGGCCAGAATTGCATTGTTGGCGGCGGCGTTAGAGCTGGAAGAAATGGAAGCGTGATTCAAAATACTTGCACCATAACAGGGTAGCGGCAGGGAGAGCCAAGGGCAAACTCCAGAGGCTTTTTGTTGGTTCAGCGATGACAAAAAACTTGTTAATAACTTAGATAGTTTTCTGCATTTCTGTGTGTTTATGTTTATTTTTTGCGCGCGAAGGCTGTCCGTATTTTTTATTCCGATTACGGTGATATTTCTTCTCTCTGCCTGTGATAAAGAGCGGCTATATCAGGAACAAGGCTACGTATTTGGCACGCTTGTTGAAGTAAGCGTATATGGAGAAGACGAGGCGCGTGCCAAACAGTCCGTGTCGTCTGTGATGCATGAGTTTCAGCGATTGCATGATCTTTTGCACGCTTGGCAGCCTAGTGAGTTAAATAAATTGAATGCTGCCTTTGCCAGGGGAGAGAGCGGTGAAATTTCGTCTGAACTGACCGCCATGTTGACGGACGCTGCCCAACTGTCCGCGCAGTCCGATGGGCTGTTTAATCCCGCCATTGGAAGCATGGTGAAGCTGTGGGGCTTTCACGCCAGCGAATTTAAACCCATGTTGCCGGACGAAAACCAGCTTGCTGTATTGGTTTCAGCACATCCACAGATGAGCGATATTTATTTTTCCATTGAGCCATTTCCCACAGGCGGGAAAGGAGGGCGGATTGGAAGCCGCAATGTTGCGGTGCAGCTCGATTTAGGTGGTTATGCCAAGGGCTATGCTTTAGATCGTGCCGCGATATTGCTGAGGCAGCAGGGAATTCGCAATGCGCTGATCAATATCGGCGGCAATGTGCTGGCGATAGGCACACATGGCGCACGTTCCTGGCGCGTCGGCATCCAGCATCCGCGTCAGCCGGGGCCGATTGCTACGCTGGAATTACGTGACGGAGAGGCCATCGGCACTTCGGGTGATTACCAGCGCTATTTTATGGTGGACAATAAACGTTACTGCCACCTGATCGACCCACGCAACGGAAGGCCTGTGCAGGGGGTGCAGGCAGTCACCGTTCTAACGCATGGTGCACACGCTGGTGTGTTATCGGATGTCGCATCCAAACCATTATTTATTTCAGGAAGCAAGGACTGGCGTAGTGCCGCGAAAAAGATGAATTTAACGGAAGCTTTGCTGATTGATGATAGTGGCATGGTGCATCTTACCGCCGAGCTGCATAAACGGCTAGAATTCACAGCCGAAACCACTCTCACGAAAGTTGAGCCATGATTATGACGAAAGGTAGCGTTTAATCCCGATAGAAGCTGTTTGTAATTTATTATTGGGTTAATTCTACTAATTTTGCCTCTTGTTTTATTTTAAGGGTACCTCTAAAAATTCAGATTTCGTTACAATACGTTGTTGCTCACAAAAATGTTTCCTTACATATCAATTATATGCCGCGTCAACATTTTTTATTCGCGCCTAGTCTTGTTTAGAACTCTTAATTTTTAGAGGTACCCTTAATTTTACCGTTTAGGAGTTGCTTGAAGTGATCGGAATTTTATTGATAACCCACAATGGTCTCGGTGATAGCCTGGTGGATTGCGTACGGCATGTTATGGGCGGTGTGTCACCTAACCTGAAGGTATTGTCGGTTTTGGCCGATGATGACCCGCAACGTAAAGAAGACGAAGGACGGGAACTTATGGCGCAATTGGATACCGGAGAGGGGGTGTTGGTTTTATCCGACCTGGTGGTTCAACTCCGTGCAATATTGGACGGCGGCTGTTTCAGCCTGGCCGGGCAGTAGGGGTGGCTGGGGTAAACCTGCCTATGCTGCTGCGCGCGGTTTGTAATAGCCATAAGCCGCTGGCGGAAGTCGCTCAGAAGGCATTGGAATGTGGGCGCGAATGTATTGTTTTAATGGATACGGATGAGGGATGTGATGTTGAATCAAGATGCAATAATCATTAACAAGCTGGGGTTGCATGCACGCGCCTCGTCCAAGCTGACTCAGCTTGCCTCAACGTTTCCTTGTGAAGTATGGATGTCACGGGCGGGTCGGCGCGTGAACGCAAAAAGTATTATGGGTGTAATGATGCTGGCCGCTGCCAAAGGAAGCACCATCAACATCGAAACCAGCGGCGAAAAAGAGAGGGAGGCAATGGATGCAATTGTTGCCTTGGTTAATGATTATTTTGGAGAAGGCGAATGAGCTTCACCCTGCATGGCATTCCAGTCTCCAGTGGTATTGCCATCGGTTATGCCCATCTTCTTTCGCACACTGTGTTAGAAGTGACGCACTATGTGATGCCCAAGTATCTGATACATGAAGAAGTTGCGCGCTTTGACGCTGCGATGGAAAGCACGCGCCAGGAATTGGCCGGATTGCGCAGCAATCGTCCGCTGCATGCAGCTGCCGAGTTCGATGCTTTTCTCGATCTGCATTTGATGATTTTAGCCGATGAGCACATTGAATTGGCATCGCGCAAAATGATAGAGCACGAACAATGCAATGCGGAATGGGCGCTTAAAGTACAGATGGATGCACTGGTGGCCCAGTTCGAGGCATTTGACGATGCTTACCTGCGCGAGCGAAAAACTGACGTAGTGCAGGTGGTGGAACGTGTGCTTAAGAAACTTACCGGCCAACCGGGCTATTTGCCACCTGTCAGCATGCCTGACGTAAAAATGATTTTGATAGCGCACGATATTAGTCCGGCTGACCTGATCCAAGTTAAGCCACATCAATTTTCCGCTATCTTGACCGATCTGGGCGGTGCCACTTCGCACACCGCCATCATAGCGCGTGGCCTAAGTACACCATGTGTGGTTGGTTTGCATCGTGCGCGCCAGTTGATGCGTGAGAACGATTTGCTCATCGTGGATGGTGGGCAAGGTGTCGTTATCGTTAACCCAGACGAGCAAGTTCTTGTCGAATATAAATTGCTTCAGAATCAATGGGACGAAAAACGGAACCAACTTAAGTGCCTGAAATCCACGCTTGCCAAAACACTTGATGGTACTGCCATTGAGCTGCACGCGAATATCGAACTCCCAAACGACTTGGTGGAAGTTTATGAAAATGGCGCCACCGGCATAGGGTTATTCCGCAGCGAATTTTTGTTCCTTAATCGTGATGTCCTACCGGATGAAGAAGAGCAATTTGTAGCTTATCGCGCTGTGGCAGAAGGAATGAAAGGGCTACCTGTGACCATCCGTACCTTCGACCTTGGTGCGGACAAACAGCTTAATGGTGCCCAACGCGTTGCCAGCAACCCCGCATTGGGGCTGCGCGCTATTCGGCTGTGTCTGGCCGAGCCGCAATTGTTCCGCACTCAATTACGTGCATTACTACGCGCCTCGTATTACGGCAATGTAAAAATACTGGTACCTATGCTTTCCGGTGTGTCAGAGATTAACCAGACCTTGCAATTTATCTCCTTTGCTAAGCAAAGCCTGGATGACGAGGGTATCCCCTATAACCGTGAGATACAAATTGGCGGCATGATAGAAATTCCTGCAGCCGCCCTGGTGCTCGACGTGTTTATCAAAAAGCTGGATTTTCTCTCCATCGGCACCAACGATTTGATCCAATATACGCTGGCAATAGATCGCACGGATGAGGAAGTGGCCCATCTGTATGATCCGTTGCATCCCGCCGTTCTATATCTGCTGGCACACGTTATTGGTAACGCCAATAAGGCTGGCATTCCGATTTCGGTGTGCGGAGAAATGGCTGGTAATGTTGACTATGCCCGGCTGCTACTCGGTCTCGGCTTGCGTCAATTCTCCATGAATTCAGCGCAACTGCTCCCTGTTAAACAGTGCGTTCTTACCACCAGCCTGCCAGAGATTGTAACGCTGACAGAAAGGATATTGCGCGCTAATGATCCGCTAAAAATACGTGAGTTGCTGGAGAAATTGAATGCTGCTTAGTGAGCTAAACAATAGATAGTCAATTACTATACGGTTAGACGACTTTAGTCGTCTGCACCCAAGTTGCGCCAACTTCAGTAGATAGTAGTTTAGTCAGGCAAGCACTTTGGGGATTGGGAATACCACATTTTCGCTAATGCCATCCAATTCACGCACACTCCCTGCACCCAGTTCTTGTAATCGTGCAATCACGTCCTGCACCAACACTTCCGGGGCGGAAGCTCCAGCTGAGATGCCGATATGCAATTTTCCGGTCAGCCATTCCACTTGCAACTCACTTGCATTATCAACCAGATAGGCAGGAATACTCATGTTGTGTGCCACTTCGCGCAAGCGATTGGAATTAGAGCTGCTAGGCGACCCTACCACGATTACTACGTCGCACTGGCTGGCCAGATGTTTGACCGAATCCTGACGGTTCTGCGTTGCATAGCAAATGTCATTCTTACTGGGGCCAATAATGCCCGGGAAACGTGTTTTGAGTACTGAGATGATGGCAGCGGTATCATCCACGGACAGGGTAGTTTGGGTGACAAAGGCAACATTAGTTGGATCTCTCACATCCAGAAGCTGCGCGTCTGCGGGCGACTCCACCAGATACATGCTACCGTCTCCTTGTCCCATCGTGCCTTCCACTTCGGGGTGCCCAGCATGCCCTATCATAATAATTTCCTTGCCCCGTTCGCGCAGGCGCGCAACTTCGCTATGCACTTTGGTTACCAGCGGGCAAGTTGCGTCGAATACCGTAAACCCGCGTACCTTCGCTTCGTTTCGTATCGCTTGCGATACGCCATGTGCACTGAAAATGAGGATACTGCCCGCCGGTACATCGGCTAAATTATCAATGAACACAGCACCTTTTTTGCGCAAGTTAGCAACCACAAACTCGTTGTGTACCACTTCGTGGCGCACATAAATTGGGGCACCATGCAAAGCCAACGCACGCTCGACCATTTCGATGGCGCGATCAACGCCAGCACAAAAGCCACGGGGATTAGCGAGTAATAGTTCCATTCTATCTCTTCAATAAATAATAAATGTCTTTAAAAAATCAGATTTATTTCTTATGTATCAAATATATACAACAAAAAAACTCTTTTAGCGTCTTGCATCTAGTAGATGCTTTGAATTTTTAGACCCCCTAATTGGGTAGTCCCGTGAAGGCAGAGATACATCCTATGCTTTTTTTGTAAAACCTTCCCACAGTAATAAGCCCGCACCACAGGTAACTGCTGAATCTGCAATGTTAAATGCAGGAAAGTGATAAGTGTCCCAATAAAAATCCAGGAAATCCACCACATAGCCGTAAGCAGTGCGGTCTATCAGGTTACCCAGTGCACCACCTAGTATTAATGTCAGAGCAAAACAAAACAGCTTCTCTTGCTTATGCTTGCGCAGTAACCAAATGATCCATACCGAAGCAGTCGCGGCGACGGCGCTGAATAACCAACGTTGCCAGCCTCCCGCATTACTGAGAAAGCTGAACGCCGCGCCACTGTTGTGCACGAGTACCAAGTTAAAAAAATTTGTTACCGCCACACTCTCGCCATAGACAAAATTCTGGCTTATCCACAGCTTGGTGACCTGATCGAGGATGATTATTACTGTCGCCAAGCTTAACCAGTGTTTCACACCTATATCTCTCCCGACAGGCTTCGTCATTCTTTTCCCGTAAGAAGTAAAGGGGAATAAAGTTTTTGCTTAAGCATACTTCCGCACCTCACCGTCACCTAATAAATTACTGACGCAGCGCCCGCACAAAGTAGCATTTTCAGGATCGCTGCCTACATCGGCGCGGTAATGCCAGCAACGTTCACACTTGATATTCTTGCTCGGTGTCACTTCAATGCGCTCTTCCGCTTCAGAAGTGACGCGATGCATGGTGGCACGCGAAGTTATCGGCACAAATCGCAAGTCATCACCAAGACGGGCAAGTACATCAAAATTTTCATCCGCTGCGTAAATTTCCACCTCAGCGGCCAGCGCCTGGCCAATCAGGCCGGCAGCGCGCACCTCTTCAATATGTTTATTGATTTTGGCACGCCAATTACAAATTAACGTCCAGTTTTGCACTAACACTTGTTCGTCTGTTTCCGGCAAATGTGGCAAAGAAAGCCATGTCTGCTGAAAAACGCTCTCATCCTGCTGGCCAATTAATGTCTCCCATGCTTCTTCCGCGGTAAAGCTCAATATCGGTGCCATTAATCTCACCAAGCTATGGCTAATATAGTGCAATGCATTCTGTGCGGAACGTCGCGCGCGTGAATTTTGCGCCGTCGTGTACAAACGGTCTTTCAGGATATCCAAATAAAATCCGCCCAATTGCTCGGAACAAAAAGTCTGCAATTTTTGTACGACCAGATGGAATTCGTAGCGTGCATAATCGCCAGTAATTTCTGTCTGCAACCGGCGTACCAGTGCTAAAGCATAGCGATCAATCTCCAGCCATTCATCCACTGGCAAGGCATCCCGCTGCACATCGAAATCGGCTGTATTCGCCAGCAAAAAGCGTAAGGTATTGCGGATGCGGCGGTAACTTTCAACTACACGCTTCAGAATCTCATCGGAGATGGTCATCTCGCCGGAGTAGTCAGTGGACGCGGCCCACAGGCGCAAAATGTCCGCACCCAGCGTGTCAAAAATTTTCTGCGGCGCGATAACATTGCCCTTGGATTTGCTCATCTTATGTCCATGGCCATCCACCACAAAACCATGGGTGAGCAGTGCATTGTATGGCGCACGGTCGTTCATGGCGCAGGAGGTAAGCAGGGAAGACTGAAACCAGCCGCGATGCTGATCCGATCCTTCCAGATACAAATCTGCCGGGAATGACAAATCTTCTCGTCGGCGCAACACCGACTCATGGGTGGTGCCGGAATCGAACCATACGTCCAGCGTGTCAGAAAGTTTGCGGTATTGCGCCGATTCTTCGCCCAACAGCTCTTTGGCGTCCCATGAAAACCACGCTTCGATACCCTGCTGCTCGACGCGCTGCGCGACTTGTTCGATCAACTCAAGCGTGCGCGGGTGCAACTGCGTGGTTACGTTGTGGACGAAAAATGGCATCGGCACGCCCCAATTACGCTGGCGAGACACGCACCAGTCCGGGCGGTTTGCAATCATCGCTTTCAGTCGCGCCTTCCCCCATGCTGGGTAGAACTGTGTGGCTTCGACCGCATTGTTGGCGAGGTCGCGCAGGTTTATTCCCTCTCCTGTCTTCGGAAGAGACGGCGTGGGATGAAATTGCTCCATGCCGATGAACCACTGCGGTGTGGAACGAAAAATGATCGGGGTCTTGTGCCGCCAGCAGTGCGGATAGCTATGTTGAATTTTTTCCAGGTGCAGCAGATGTCCACTGGCCTGAAGCGCGGCGACCACCACATCATTTGCTTTCCATACGAACAGGCCACCGACCAGCGGCGTACTGGCGATGAATTTGCCATCATCGCCCACCGGGCTGTCATTTGGCAGCCCGTATTTCTGACCAACAAAATAATCGTCCAGGCCATGCGCCGGGGCGGTATGTACCAAGCCCGTACCCGCTTCCAGCGTTACATGGTCACCGCAAATAATGTTTACCTCACGTTCATCGAATGGGTGAAGTAATGGCATGCCATCCAGTGCAACGCCCTTACAGGTGGCGAGCGTTTCTCCATTCAATTCATAGCGATCCAGGCATGCCTGTTTCAAATCAGCAGCCAGTATCAGCAATCCGCGTGATGTTCGTACCAGCACATAATCAAAATCAGGATGTACGCTTACTGCCTGGTTAGCGGGCAATGTCCATGGCGTAGTAGTCCAAATGACCGCATAAACTTTTTCATCGCCCGACAAAGACACGCCAAAAGCGTTAGCCAATGAATCGATACTTGTAACTTCAAAACCCACATCAATCGCGGACGACGTTTTATCCTCATGCTCGACTTCCGCCTCGGCCAGCGCAGACTGGCAATCCAGACACCAGTTCACAGGCTTGCGCCCCTGATAAAGATGGCCGCGCTCGAATATTTTTCCCAAGGCGCGGATGATATCCGCCTCGGTTTGGTGGTTCATAGTGAGATAGGGATTGTCCCAATCACCCGACACACCCAGACGAATAAAATCTTTTTTCTGTCTCTCAATTTGCTCGGTAGCGTATTCACGGCACAACTCGCGGAAGCGGGCAGGCGGCATCTCCTTGCCATGCTTCTTTTCCACCTGCAATTCAATCGGTAGGCCATGACAATCCCAGCCGGGCACATACGGCGCATCGAAACCGGATAAAGTCTTGCTTTTGACAATTATGTCCTTGAGCACCTTATTCACCGCATGGCCAATATGAATGTCACCATTAGCGTACGGCGGGCCGTCATGCAGGATAAACTTGGGACGCCCCAGGCTGGTGGCGCGTATTTTTTCATAGCGTTTTTGTGCCTGCCATTGGGCGAGCATCTGCGGTTCACGCTTGGCCAAATCGCCGCGCATGGGGAAGGGCGTGTCAGGAAGATTAAGAGTTTTTTTATAATCAATCATGTTGTATAAACCATTGCTTTGCATTACTCACGTCGAGCTCAATTTGCTGCGTTAAACTTTGCAGGTCGAGATATTTCACTTCATCGCGCAGCTTGTGCAGGAAATCCACGCGCAAATGTTTGTTATAAATTTCGTCTAAAAAATCAAAAATATGCACTTCCAGTATTGGCTTGCCGTTTTGTTTCACTGTGGGACGTACGCCCAGGCTTGCCACACCTTGCATGAGTGGCAGGCCGTCTCCTTTCACCCTTACTACAAAAATACCGGTAAGCGGCGGCCGATTGTGCTTCAACTGGATATTTGCGGTCGGAAATCCCAGCTGCTTGCCTAAACCGTCGCCGTGAACCACACGCCCGCTGATACTATAAGGCCGTCCCAAATAACGCTCTGCCGCGCGCAAATCACCTTCACCCAGCGCAGCGCGTACCGCCGTGCTGGATATGCGTATACCATTGTGCGACACACTGTGCATGACTTCCACTTTAAAGCCTTGCTGGCTGCCTATCTTCTCCATCAGCGCAAAATCGCCGCTGCGTCGGTTGCCGAAACGAAAATCATCACCAATCAGCACGAACTTCGTCGCCAACTTCTCATGCAGAGCATGAATAAAATCCACCGCGCTCATCTGCGCAAAATTGCTGTTAAAGCGACATACATGTACCCGATCCACATTGAGTGTCGCGAAAAGTTCAAGCTTCTCGCGCATGCTGGTCAGCCGCACAGGCGCCTCCTGCGGTGTAAAAAATTCACGCGGATGTGGCTCGAACACCAACACTGCTGTCGGAAGTCCGAGCGGCTGCGCCGTCATCCTTAATTGCTTGAGTAACGCTTGGTGACCAAGGTGCACTCCATCAAAATTGCCGATAGTGAGTGCAACTGGCTTTTTGTCTGTTGAATAAAGTCCGCGAAAAATCAACATTCAGGCTGGATCGCCAATAAAAAGAGTGCGATTATACCGTGAGAGCAAAGAATGGGAGCGAGGCATGGAAGATATTCTGTTTCGATACCTGCATTAATCAACTGGCATACCAAAAGCTGGGTCTAAACTTAATGGATGGAACAGTCCATTAAGTTTGTTTATATATTATTTAATATGACTAGATAATCCGTTTGTGGGTATGAGGCTTGATGTTTTCGACAGAACCTGCTTCATTCTCACCCACTGGTAAAAACCCTGGAATACCAGCTAAGTAACGGTTCGCTTCTGATCCGCTTTCCCGTTTCAGAAAATCCAGAAAAGTGCTACCGACCACCGACAGCCGTTTATCGGCTGGATAAACAGCGTGCCATTGGCGTCTAATGGGGAATCCTGCCACATCGAGTATGGAGATCTCTTTGCTGTTTCGTTCCAGCGCCAAGGTATGCGCAGACAGCACGGCTATCCCTAATCCGCCCAGCACTGCCATTTTGATGGCCGCACTGCTGCCCAACTCCATCCTTGTTTTTAGCGCCAATCCCTGCTCGCTAAAGAATCGCTCAAGGGCAAGCCGGGTACCCGATCCCGGTTCGCGCATCAGGAAGGGCTCTTCTGCCAAGCGAGACAATGGAATATTCTTCTTTCCCGACAAGGGGTGATCGTACGGCGCCAGAACCACCAACGGATTTTCCATGAAGTAATCGGCATGCACCTCTATGTGCTCGGGCGGCTGTCCGAGGATGTATAAATCATCTTCGTTATTTTCGAGACGTTGCAATATCATTTCTCGGTTGGTGACATTCAGGGAAACTTCAATACCGGGATAGCGTTTGTAAAATGATCCAAGCAAGCGCGGGATGAAATACTTGGCAGTGGTAACTGCCGACAAGCGTAGTTTTCCCGTTTTCATCCCTTTCCTGTCGGAAATCAGCATCTCAAACTGCGACAGACCCTTGAAAGTGTCGCGACACACCACCAGCAACTCTTGACCCAAATCGGTCAAAAAAACCCGCTTTCCGATTTGTTCCAATAAAGGAAGGCTAACAATATCAGTTAATTGCTTGATCTGGATGGACACGGTAGGTTGAGTAAGATGCAATTCGTCAGCAGCGCGGGTAAAACTCAAGTTGCGTGCAACTGCCTCAAAAACCTGCAGCTGGCGCAATGTTACGTATTTCATATTCACTCTATCTAGCATAGACGATAATCTATCATTTTTATTAAAAAATACAATTATTATTTATGACTGTGCTTACGTATAGTTCCATCACGCTCAAATGAGCTAGAAGCTGATCAAAAAGATCAGTAACCGTTTAACTTGAAACCTAAGGAGCCTGCAATGGCAGTCAAGACCTACAACGCCGGTGTGAAAGAGTACAGGCAAACATACTGGACGCCAGAATATACCCCGCTGGATACCGATATCCTAGCCTGTTTTAAAATCACTCCGCAACCTGGGGTGCCCCGTGAAGAATTGGCCGCTGCCGTTGCCGCCGAATCTTCTACTGGTACTTGGACCACAGTATGGACCGATCTATTGACCGATCTGGACTATTACAAAGGTCGCGCTTATCGCATCGAAGACGTTCCTGGTGATGATACCTGTTTCTTTGCCTTTGTCGCCTATCCAATTGATCTGTTTGAAGAAGGTTCAGTGGTCAACGTACTGACTTCACTGGTCGGTAACGTATTCGGATTTAAGGCGCTGCGCGCCCTGCGTCTCGAAGATGTCCGCTTCCCGATTGCTTATGTGAAAACCTGCGGGGGGCCACCTCAAGGTATTCAAGTTGAGCGCGACAAGATGAACAAATATGGCCGTCCGTTGCTGGGCTGCACCATTAAACCCAAGCTGGGTCTATCCGCCAAGAATTATGGCCGTGCCGTCTACGAATGCTTGCGCGGTGGTCTGGATTTCACCAAAGACGATGAAAACGTGAACAGCCAACCGTTTATGCGCTGGCGTGATCGTTTTGAGTTTGTACACAATGCAACATTAAAGGCCGAACGCGAAACTGGCGAGCGCAAGGGACACTACCTAAACGTTACCGCTCCAACGCCTGAAATGATGTACGAGCGTGCTGAGTTTGCCAAAGAAATCGGCGCGCCCATCATTATGCATGACTACCTAACTGGTGGCTTAACCGCTAACACTGGCCTGGCTAACTGGTGCCGTAAAAACGGCATGCTGTTACACATCCACCGTGCCATGCACGCCGTACTTGACCGCAACCCGCACCATGGTATCCACTTCCGCGTACTGGCAAAAGTTTTGCGTCTTTCCGGTGGTGACCACCTGCACTCCGGCACCGTTGTAGGGAAACTGGAAGGCGATCGTGAAGCAACACTTGGCTGGATCGACATCATGCGCGATGAATTCATCAAGGAAGACCGCAATCGCGGTATCTTCTTTGATCAGGACTGGGGCTCCATGCCAGGCGTGATTCCAGTTGCCTCTGGTGGTATCCACGTATGGCACATGCCAGCGCTGGTAGCCATCTTCGGCGATGATTCCGTTCTTCAGTTTGGTGGCGGAACACTGGGCCATCCATGGGGTAACGCCGCAGGTGCCGCAGCTAACCGCGTGGCTCTGGAAGCTTGCGTAGCAGCCCGTAACGAAGGAATTGCCATCGAAAAAGAAGGTAAAGCCATCCTGACCAAGGCCGCTGCACACAGCCCTGAGCTGAAGATAGCCATGGAAACCTGGAAAGAGATCAAGTTCGAGTTTGACACCGTCGACAAGCTGGACGTGGCTCACAAGTAATTAAATAGTAGCGGGTTGCAGGCTGCAGTCTGCCCCCTATAACTAAATAAAAGGAGTAAATCATGAGTGAAGTAATGGATTACAAATCGCGTTTAAGCGACCCGGCTAGCCGCAAGTTCGAGACTTTCTCCTATTTGCCTGCCATGACTGCGGATGAAATCAGGAAACAGGTGACATATCTGGTTTCCAAAGGCTGGAACCCTGCAATTGAACATACCGAGCCGGAATACCTGATGGACTACTATTGGTATATGTGGAAATTGCCGATGTTTGGTGAAACCGATGTGGACAAGGTAATCGCTGAAGCCGAAGCCTGCCGCAAAGCGAATCCAAACAACCACGTACGCCTGGTTGGTTACAATAATTTCAACCAATCGCAAGGCGCGGCGATGGTGATTTTCCGCGGTAAAACTGTATAAAGTAGTATTTTTCCTGCCGCCTGCAATATAGCAAGCAGGCGGCAGGAAATTTTTTAGCCTCGTCAAATTTATTTTTTAGCACATGGACGCAAGTGACTGCCAGTAAGCGGGCATTTTCTCCCCTGGGTTAAAAACGATTAATAAAGGTGGAATCAAAATGAGCGACATCATCGAGCAATACAGGATTAAACAAGAACCTTACTATCGCCCCCTCTCAGACGAAATTGAGTTGTATGAGGCAGCCTATTCCGTACGCATGCCCATGATGCTGAAAGGCCCTACCGGCTGTGGCAAAACCCGCTTTGTTGAGCACATGGCATGGAAGCTGGGCAAGCCCCTGATTACTGTAGCTTGCAACGAAGATATGACTGCCTCTGATTTAGTTGGGCGTTTTTTGCTCGACGCCAACGGCACCCGCTGGCAAGACGGCCCTTTGGCCATCGCCGCACGCTATGGCGCGATTTGTTATCTCGACGAAGTAGTCGAGGCACGTCAGGATACCACTGTGGTTATCCACCCATTGACCGACAATCGCCGCGTACTTCCACTAGAAAAAAAAGGCGAACTGGTGCATGCACACCCTGATTTTCAACTGGTGATTTCCTACAATCCTGGCTATCAAAGTTTAATGAAGGATCTGAAGCAGTCGACTAAGCAACGTTTCGGTGGCCTCGACTTCAACTATCCCGACCACAATATTGAAACCGAAATTGTTTCTCATGAAACCAACGTTACGCCCGAAATCGCCGGCAAGCTGGTTTCCATCGCCGAGCGTGCACGCAACCTGAAAGGTCATGGACTGGACGAGGGGATCTCAACCCGTATGCTGATTTATGCAGGTAGCCTTATCGCTACTGGTGTCGATCCGGTTAAAGCTTGCCGTGTAGCGCTGGTGCGACCCATCACCGATGACCCCGACATGCGCGATGCGCTGGATGCCGCGGTGACTACGTTCTTTTAATTCCATAGGAGGATAAGCTGCAAAGCAGCCGATCCTCCAGGTCTTTAATGTCTTTACTGGCGGAGTAACCATGTCAATCAGTCTTGAAGACTATCAAGAATTACTTGATTCACTCTCTCCTGCATTGCTGGAGGGTCTCCGTTCCGCGTGGCATGAAGCGACCAAGGTCTTTAGCGCGCGTGGTTTGGATAACTATCTCAAGGGCGCTTCTGCCCTAAAAAGCTTGGGTAAGGATGACAGCCTCGTTGCAACCTGGATCGACCATGCGCCTCTAGTAGCCAAAGAGATTGGTGAGGATGCGATACCTGATCTAGTACAAAATGCACTAGCAATGGCTTCCAAAACCTCTGGCGCAGTAATCGAGCTGGTGCTCAGCACAGCACCCACAGCGGCTAACCGTCTCGGTGATGAAGCCTTGTTCCGCTCCTATCTGCAGTTCCTTAATACCCTTGTGTCCCAAGCGCCGCGTGGTATGCGGCCGATGCTCGAAAATCTGGAAATACTGTTCGGCCAGCTTACCCTTGGCGGCCTACGGCGCTGGGCACTATGGGGGGCACATGCTTACCGCACCAATTACCCGGAGCAGGCCAGTTATTTCAGCCTGCAATCCAAAGAATCCTTGGCCATGTTGCAGAAAGAAAGAAAGGGCACATTGTTTATCGATGTTCAGCGCCGCATCAACATGTATCTACGCGCATTATGGGCGCGCGACTTTTTCATGAAACCCACATCTGGGGATTTTGAGACACGGGAAGGTTACCAACCCTTTATCGAGGGCTATTTGCTGCACATACCCGATGCTTATGATGATTTCGTCGTAGGCGAAACTAAATTACCCGGCTTGGAAGTTTATCGTGCTGCCGCTGCACATTGCGCAGCTCACATTGTCTATACCAGCGAGCCAATCTCAGCTGAAGCGCTAAATCCTTGGCAAATGGCAGTTATCAGCGTGATTGAGGACGCGCGCGTTGAAACGCTAGCTGTGCGCAAATTCCCCGGGCTCAAACATTTGTGGTCACAATTCCATACCATCACTTCGGGGCAAAACAGCACCGCAGGGGATTTTCTTAATCGCCTGGCACGCGCTCTGCTGGACGAAAGCTACCATGACGATGATCCGTGGATAAACCAAGGACGGATATTATTCAAAAAGGCCGCAGACCACCTCGACACGAATCAAACCTCCTGGGATATCGGGGTACAACTAGCACATGAATTTATGGTTAAGCATATTGGTTTTGCTCCCGCAGCGATTTACTCACTACTTGTTATCGTGACGACAACCGTTACATTTGGGAATTCGAAGAATTTGATTTCGACAAAGGCAATGGCAGCTGGATATAACGCACCCAAACAGGTTCGTAAATATGTCAGCGCAGTTGAATTAGCAAATGAAGTAGACGTAGAAAATGCCGGCGATGATGCCGAAGAAATCTGGGTTTTAGATACCGAACTCTTCCCCTACGAAGACATGGGTAAATCCTTCAACGAACTGGAAGGTAAAGAACCTGTATCCGAGCCTTACTATTACCTCGGAATGGGACTATCAGATACAGCTCGAACGTCCTTCCTGGGTTACCGTGCTGGAAAAGCGGCCGAAGGTAGGCGATTTGCAACTAATTAACGATATCACCCTGCAACACAAGAGAACTATAAACCGCTTGAAGTTTCTGCTGGATGCGCTGCAACCACAGGGCGTGACCCGCATCCGCAAACTGGAAGATGGTGACGAAGTTGATATAAATGCCGCCATTCGTGCCATGATCGATATTCGCATGGGGCAGCAACCTGATCAGCGCATCATGATGCGCTCAGTGCGTAAGGTGCGAGACATTTCGGTGATGGTGCTGTTGGATTTATCCGAGTCGACCAACGAGAAGGTGGCTGGACAAGATTACAGCATTCTTGATTTGCAGCGTCAGGCAACCGTGCTGCTCGCAGATGCAATCAACAAAATCGGTGACCCTTTCGCAATTCACGGCTTTTTCTCGGATGGGCGCCATAAAGTAGAGTATTCTCGCTTTAAAGATTTCGACCAACCGTACAATGAAATTCCAAAATCTCGTAGCCGGTATGAGGGGGCAGTTTTCCACGCGTATGGGGGCTGCAATACGCCACGCAGGGCATTATCTTAAATTGCAGAAATCCACCAAAAAATTACTACTGCTGATTACCGATGGCGAGCCGGCGGACATTGATGTGCGCGACCCACAATATTTACGTTTTGACACCAAAAAAGCGGTAGAGGAAATGGCGCGTTCTGGCATAACCACCTTCTGTATTTCACTTGATACTAGAGCAGATCAATATGTTTCCCGAATTTTTGGAGCCAAAAATTACATAGTGCTGGATCATGTAGAACGGCTGCCAGAAAAATTACCCGCACTTTATGCAGGACTTACACGATGACACTACAACTTTATGTCGGCGTCGACAATGACGCACAGGGCGGATTGACCCATTTGGGGCGTATCGTACGCGACGCTTGGGTATTCGGCATCTTGCCCGAAACTGAAACCTGTGCAGGCTGGAATTCCGCACGCATGCAAAATTTGTACGAACAGGTTTATGCCGCTTGGGAACCTTACGCACACCTGCCCAGCCGATTGCCAGAAAATCTACGTGAAAAACATGTACATTTGTATGCTCAGGCCATAAAAACTGCCCGTCACATGGGGTGGGATGCAGAACTGGATAAAGACGAGTGATACATCGCCTAGCAGCCTGTCGGGCTACCCGTTAATTTTGCCAGCCACCTGGTATATATTGCCGGATGGATTTGATCATAATTTCATAAATTGAATTTTCAGCTTCTCAGAAATGCCCATTGCTGTAGTAAATATCACCTCTACGGCAATCAATCACCCTGCCAATACAAACATTCGCTTCAAATTCCACGCCATCGAGACCAGATTCAACTCGCCTTTGACGTTTTCCAAACCCCGCAGTGAGAATTGACGGAATCCCAATATCGCTTTGATGATACCAAACACCGGCTCCACCGTGCATTTGCGTTTCGCATAGAGCGCCCGACCCGCCATTGTCAGGAGCAAATGGCGCATCTTTTCTACCTCCGTAGCGTCTTCTTTCAGCGGCGGTGGTTCGGTAAAGCGTGTCAGTGGATCAGGGTGATGTTCCTCACGACTCAGCGCAATCAGCGGGGTGATTTGCCGCTCACAACAAATGTTGACGTTGGCCTTGGAGAAGTAGCCCGTATCCGCCACCCGCCGTTTGCATGATGCGTGATTCTTCGTCGGTGAGATTGATCTGGTCTTTGTCTTGCGCGCCCTCCACGGGCGGAACAGGCGATTTGCCGCGAGGTTTATGTCCGCTTTCTTTTGCCTTTGCTTCGCGCTTGCCCAGCTTATCTTGATACTCGGACTGTTCCTGTTCAAACCGTTCTTTGGCACGATCTTCAATCTTGATTTTAGCCTCGGTGATTGCTTTGATGCGATCTTCGCGGCGGGCGATCCGTCGGGCAGGTTCATGCCAACCGGTATCTTCTCGTTGTCCGCCGCTTCGGCCAGCTCCATAAGCTTCCTGACCTCGCCTTGCAGTTGTTCTTCCAGTTCTTGATGTGCCCATAACTCAAGGCACTATGTCGGGATGGTTGGCTTTGAACTTACTGCCATCCAGCGCAATGTTGCCGAGATTGAGCACGCCCAGCGTGCGGGCGATCATCAGTATTTGCACCATGAGCCCCGATCTCTTCAGGAAGCGTTTGCGAAAAGTGTTCAGCGTATCGTGATCCGGATGTTCGTCCGCAGCCACAAAACGAAATGCAACCGAGTCGTAGGTGGCGTTCTCCAGTTTGCGACTGGAAAACACGCCTGTGGCATAGCCGTAAACCAGTATGGACAAGCAATGGGGGTGGAACGGGGCACTTCCGCTTGTGCCGTAGGCGTTCCATAGCCTTCAAGTCCAGTTGCTCGACAATCTCAACGATAAATCGCGCTAAGTGATGTTCCGGTAGCCAGTCGTTCATCGAAGGCGGAAACAGGTAGTTCATGTCACGTTTATCGGCTTGAAGCGACTCATAGAATGCCATTCAACTTATTGATTAACAGTTAAAACTTTACCATTTTATACTTGCAATTTGTTATTTTTTAATGGGGGAAAGTCCGACAGGCTGCTAGGCGATGAATGATATTCCAAGGTATGAAATTTGGGTACATAACCAGCCTGATCTTTAGATAATAGACGGCCTGATGTATCCGGCTTAGGCTAAAAACCTCTAAATCATTAGCGTTTCAATGCTTCAAATTGGTCAAATAAAGCTTTTTTTGGGTAGCTGATAACTTTCAAAAAAAGACCCTTTACATAAAACTATTTACACCCTTCGGTTAACTGGTACTATACGCAGGTCAAGGTGACCTTGATCCTATATTACTATCCTTCCAACTCTATATTTAGGAGCTTTTCATGAAAAAGAGTCTTATAAATATCACAATCATGTCCTGTTTTGCATTGGGTGCATCCTTGGCGCAAGCTGATAACATGACTGGTGTTACTGCCTCTGGTGTATCTACCAACACTGGGATATCCTATGGTCCCTCTGGTGGCAGAGTCCAGCCTATGGGCGCAGATGGCCGTGTTCAGCCAAGTGCAGCCGGATTTGAAATTCAAAACGAACCGCCTGCACATTACCGTTATTCCCATGTTTCCAATCAAACCAATATCGTTCAGTCTGGGCCTAATGGACCGTTCAATCAATTGGGAAATCCAGGAATGAGCTCACAAGAGCGTTATCCCATGGGGAGGTAGTAAACTACGTTTAGTAACAATGAATGAACAAATTCATTTAGCATAACAAGGCCAGCTTAATGCTGGCCTTGTTATTTTCTACTAAAACAAAATAACGCAATCATCATACAAACCGTATTGTGACAACGGCCTCTGCGGCAATTACGCTTCGTGCAGCATTCCATCCATCAGGCGAAGTTGACGCTGCATTTTCCCCGCTAGCTCCAAGTCGTGGGTGACTACAATAAAGCTGGTATTAAGCTTGGAATTAAGTTCTTGCATCAGTTCAAATAATGCTTGCGCACTGGCGCGGTCCAGATTTCCGGTAGGCTCGTCTGCCAATACGCAGGCTGGCTCAGTGACTAACGCGCGCGCTACGGCGACACGCTGGCGTTCACCACCGGAAAGCTCGGCGGGTAGATGTTCCGTACGGTGCGCGAGACCTACCAGCCCCAGCATACGCGCGGCAATCGGGTCTGTTTCACTGCGCTTCATGCCACGGATCAGTAGTGGCATGGCAACATTTTCTAATGCGGTGAATTCCGCTAGCAGATGATGGAACTGGTACACAAAACCTAGCGCCCGGTTGCGCAGAGTACCGCGCTCTGCTTCATTCATGGCTTGCACATCGTGGCCGAGAAGGGCGACGCTGCCGCCGCTGGCCTTATCCAATCCACCGAGCAAGTGAAGGAGGGTGCTTTTGCCGGAGCCGGAGCTGCCTACGATGGCGATACGTTCGCCACGCATGACGTCAATGTTAACGCCGTTAAGCACGGGTACATTGAGTTTGCCTTGCACAAATGTTTTGCATAAGTCGCGGCAGGAAATGACCATCTCACTCATAGCGTAGCGCCTCCGCCGGTTGTGTTCTGGATGCGCGCCAACTTGGATAGAGCGTGGCAAGTAGGCTGATGAGAAAGGAGAAACATGCCACGACCAGCACATCGCCGCGCTGTAAATCAGAAGGCAGCTCGTTGATGAAATATACTTCCTTGGAGAGGAAGTGCATGCCCAGCAGTCGTTCTATAAACGGCACCACAGTGTCGATGTTGAGGCTTAGCAGCACACCTCCTCCAACGCCGAGTACCGAGCCGATCAGGCCAATCAGGGCGCCTTGTACAATGAAGATTTTCATGATGCTGGAGGGTGAAGCACCGAGCGTGCGCAGGATAGCAATGTCGGCTTGTTTGTCGGTAACCGCCATTACCAGCGTGGAGACAATGTTGAATGCGGCTACCGCCACGATAAGTGAGAGAATGATAAACATCATTTTCTTTTCGATCTGCACTGCGCGGAAATAATTTGAGTGCTGGCGCGTCCAGTCGCTAACATAGGTATTGCGCGGCAAGACACGCTGTATCTCGATGGCCACTTGTGGAGCCAGATCGAGGTCATGCAGACGCGCGCTTATGCCGCTTATTGCACTACCCATTTGATAGAGTTTCTGCGCGTCATTAAGGTGGATCAGTGCCAGCGTATTGTCATAGGGTGCCATACCGATCTCAAAAATGCCGACTACGCGGAATTGCTTGAGGCGCGGTACCATCCCAGCAGGCGTGACCTGCCCCTGAGGAGAAATAAGTAGCACCTTGTCGTTCAGATGCGCCCCCAGCGTGTGCGCCAAATCTGAACCCAGCACGATGCCGAAACTTCCTTCCTGCAAGGCTTCCAGCGAACCGGCTTTCATCTTGTCGGAGAGGTCTATAACCTTGCTTTCATCCTGCGGCAAAATGCCACGTACCATTACCCCCTGCACGTTTTGATCAAACGACACCATGCCTTGCCCATTCACGAAAGGTGCGGCAGCCGCCACTTGCGGATATTTTGCCATAAGCTGTAAGGCTGGTTGCCAATCGACCAAATAGTTACCCTCTTCACTGATTTGCAGGTGGGGCGCGATACCTAGAATGCGTGTGCGGATTTCTTTTTGGAAGCCGTTCATCACCGATAGCACTACAATCAGCGCAGCCACGCCCAAGGCCATACCCAGCATTGAAATAAGCGAAATAAAGGAAATGAAATGATTGCGCCGCTTGGCACGGGTGTAACGTAGACCGATAAAGAGTTCGTAAGGACGCAAAGTGAAGGTGCTTAAAAAGAATTGGGCGCTAGTTTGCCATAAGAGCGCTCTCTGCGGGATGGTAAACTGGTAAAGATAAAAAATTACTTTATTCCAGCCATGTTTGGCTTTCCTATGCGTACAAATTCAACATGAGAAATGTAGACATCGTTATCCTTGATTTATTCTTGCCGCAGGAGATTGCTGTCGACGCTTATGCCGGTTTGCATGTGCCTGCCATTGAGAAAATGCTGGCGCGTGCCAAGCCTGCTTCGTTACCCTCAGAAATTGGCTCAACAGGCACATTTGAAGAGTGGCTATGCCGAGCTTTTGGTATCGCACGGCAATTGGACGAACCCATCGCACCGATTACCTTGAAGGCGGACGGAATGCAGCCAGGTACGGGTTACTGGTTGCGTGCTGATCCAGTGTATCTGCAAATGCAGCGCACGCAATTGTCTTTGCATCCGGATGTACCATTGAATGCTGATGAAGCGGCGCAGTTGTGCGCCAGTTTGAATACGCATTTTGCCGCTGAAGGTTTACGTTTTTTTTCGCCCAACCCGCAGCGTTGGTATCTCCAAATGGAGAGCGTTCCAGACATCGTGACACGAACTTTGGCGCAGGTGGCAGACAGAACCGGACAATCATATTTGCCGACAGGTCAGAATGCCTTGCGTTGGCATAAAGTCTTCAACGAAGTCCAAATGCTTTTTTTCGAACACGCTGTAAATCAGGCGCGCGAGGCGCGTGGTGATTTGCCCATAAACAGTATCTGGCTGTGGGGAGGAGGGCATGCGGTGGAACAATTGGCACGGCCATATACGAAGGTTTGCGGCGACAGTTTTCTGGCCGGGGCGTTCGCGCAGGCGGCAGGTATTCCTTATCAAATATTGCCGGATGATTTAACCCAGTGCATTGATGATAATGAAGGTGATGTGCTAATCGTTTGGGAAAGTTTGCGCCGCCCATTTCAGCAAGGTGACCTGTATGCCTGGCGCGATTCAGTGCAGTGCCTGGAGCAAAATTATATTGCATCATTATGGGAAGCGCTGCGTAACGGGCGTATCAAGCAACTTAGCTTGAATGTACTTAATGCGGGCGTTGTACAGCGATTTGTGTTGACGCGTAGTGCGGTGTGGAAGCCGTGGCGCTTGTCCAAACCTTTGACACGATATGCGTTGGTGTAGCAAAAAAATAGACTAAATTTTCAGTAGTACAGCAAAATTTTATCCACGCTTCTTTGGCCTGGCTAACGAGATACTGTATCATTTGAATACGCAAATCAATACGAAATTTATGAAAGCTATCTTCTTGGATTTTGAGCAACCCATCGCCGAACTGGCAGGCAAAATTGAGCAACTTCGCTTTGTACAGAATGATTCTGCACTTGATATCTCCGATGAGATTAACCGTTTGCAAATAAAAAGCCAGGCGTTAGCCAAGGATATTTACGCCAAGCTCACACCGTGGCAAATCTCACAAGTGTCGCGCCACCCACAGCGCCCTTACACGCTGGATTACATTCAGCACCTGTTTACTGATTTTGAGGAGCTGCATGGAGATCGGTCTTATGCCGATGATCCGGCTATCGTCGGCGGATTAGCGCGTTTTAATGGCCAAAGTGTGATGGTAATCGGACATCAAAAAGGGCGTGATACCAAGGAACGGCAATATCGCAACTTTGGCATGCCTCGCCCAGAGGGCTACCGCAAGGCGATGCGCTTGATGCGGCTGGCGGAGAAATTCGATATTCCCATTATGACTTTTATTGATACTCCAGGTGCGTATCCCGGAATTGGTGCCGAAGAACGTGGTCAGTCCGAAGCCATCGGCAAAAGCCTGTATGTAATGGCAGAACTGCGCGTGCCATTGGTCTGTACGGTGATTGGAGAGGGCGGCTCTGGTGGCGCGTTGGCCATTGCAGTAGGTGACGCGTTATTGATGCTGCAATACGCCACCTACTCGGTCATCTCGCCAGAAGGTTGCGCTGCCATCCTTTGGAAAAATGCGGACAAATCCGCTGATGCGGCCGAAACGCTGGGTATCACGGCTACCAGATTGAAGGCGTTGGGGTTGATCGACAAAATCATTAACGAACCGCCGGGCGGTGCTCACCGTGATTATCAAGCAATGATGCTAACCCTGAAAAAATGCTTACAGGATACCCTTAAACAGGTGCAATCCCACTCTATGGACAAGCTGTTGCAGATCCGTTTCAATCGCGTAATGGGCTATGGCAAGTTCAAGGAAGTCGAGCTTTGATTTAACGGAGTGCGTTACCGACGCGCTCTCGCCCCTGCTTACTGCTGGCAGTACCATCTTGCTTGGACTAAGCGGTGGAGTTGATTCGGTCGTTTTGCTGCATCTACTACAGCAGCTTTCCCTTCGTTATTCATGGCATTTAAGCGCATTACATGTACATCACGGTATTAGCCCGCAAGCGGATGCCTGGGCGGTATTCTGTGCTGATTTGTGCGCGCTTCATGGAGTCTCCCTACAAATCGAACATGTAAATATCGCACCGTTACGCTCGCTAGGTATTGAAGCGGCAGCGCGAAAACTTCGTCACGCCGCGCTTGCACAACAGCAAGTGGATTTTATAGCGCTGGCGCATCATCTCGATGATCAGGCAGAAACTTTGCTGCTGCAATTGCTGCGCGGGGCTGGAGTGCGCGGCGCAAGTGCCATGCCAGCTATAACACATCGTGTTAATGCCCCGACGTTATTACGCCCTTTGCTTAACGTTCCTCGCTCCAGATTACTGGAATACGCTCAACAGCATGGCCTCCAATGGGTGGAAGATGAAAGCAACGCTGATGACGCTTACCCACGCAATTTTTTACGCCATCGCATACTGCCGCTATTGGAACAACGATTTCTAGCCTACCGCAAAACTTTGTTGCGCAGCGCACAGCATTTTGCCGAAGCAGCTGAACTGTTGGATGAGTTGGCACAGCAGGATGCGGAATTGGCAATAGTGGATAACCGTTTGGATATTAAGAAACTGCGTGTACTGGGCGTTATAAGGGGGAAAAATCTATTGCGTTATTTTCTTGCGGTGCAAGGAGCACCTATTCCAGACAGTACACGGCTACAAGAAATGCTGCGGCAGTTGTGCAATGCTCGCCAAGATGCGCAAGTGTGCATCGATTGGCAGGAATGGCAAATGCGTCGATACCGCGACCATGCTTACACCATGTCTGCGCTGTCGCCACCTGTTAATTTTACCGTTATATGGCATGGTGAAGCAGAAACATTGTTGCCTTCACCACACGGCATGCTTTATTTTAAACGCGCCATCGGGCAGGGTATCAGTTTGGCAAAATTACAACTCGGCATTGTCAAGATTCGTTCCCGTCATGGCGGTGAAAACATTCGGATACATGCTGCGCGAGGGCAACGGGACTTGAAAAATTTATTGCAGGAACATGGGATACTGCCGTGGCAACGTGATTTGTTACCCTTACTTTTTTGCGATGCTGACTTGGTGTGTGTTCCGGGCATAGCAATAGCCGATACATATCTGGCTCAGTCGGATGAAGCTGGTGTGGTGGTCATTTGGCGTGCAATACTCAATATGGCAGAGTTTTGATTAAATTAGTAAAGTCCGTTCCTGAGTAGGCGTGATTTGCTTTTTCTGATGTTACTAAACGCCACATAGAACAGCTTAGTTTTTTTGGATTACATATAACTAACTGATGGGTAACCTTCCCTTGTTGATATCTTAATTTTTCTATGGTTATAACTATTTTGTATGACTTCTTTTTGCTTGATAAAGTCAAAAAGTTCAGTGGTTGTATAGTCCTGTAAATACTGATCACTTATTTTAAATTCTTTGATAATTCCAGAAATTTCCACATAAAAGATCATCGCACTTTCATTAAAATCGCGTTTGAGTCTTACTTTGCATCCAGGAATCATATTTAACAGATGCTTACTTATCACCTCATGTTTTACTTTCATTTCATTCAGTTGAGGCCTTTTGAACCATTTAATCATCCAGTTTCTTACCATTTGATTATGTACGTACATTCTAGCTTAATCTTAAATTGTGAAGTTTTTATAATCAGAATTATTGGTGCAGTGTACCAAGGAGTTAAGTTGGAGCTCTTTAGGATTGATGGGGCGAATGTCATAGCTTTCCGATTGATTATAGAATATTTCAATATGTGTCAAAAATTTTGTCATAGTTTCAACCTATGTAAAATATATTGGCAGCAGGCAGTAGTAAACTTACTGTGCCATTACTTGCCACAATGGTAGTGACAGTGATTTAAACGGTTACCTACAAGAAAGACGGGGTGTTTCGTGAAAATTAAACACCAGTAATGTCTGCACCGTCCTTAACAAGATTTATTTCTTGCACAATTAAAAATTAAAATTGTTGATTTATCAAAATTAATGTAAATAAACTTGCTACTGTAGTCTGGCTAGTGTTTATAATTTCTTGTAATTAATACTGTGACTTGATACAGTTAACCGTCTTTTCAACCATATGGAAGTTAACATCATGAATAAATCAGAACTGATTGATGCAGTAGCTAAATCCACCAAGATGACAAAGTCCAATATAGAAAAAACCCTAAATGCTCTGACGGCAACTATTCAAATTTCTTTAACGAAAGGCAATAATGTTCAACTCATTGGTTTTGGTACGTTTGCCGTCGAAGCGCGTGCCGCGCGAATTGGTCGCAATCCATCCACAGGAAAAGAATTGAAGATACCAGCCAAGAATGTTGTTAAATTTAAAGTCGGCAGTAAGTTGAAAGATGCGGTCGCTGGCGCAAAAATCAAGAAAAAATAAGAAGAAGATAGTTTTTACAGTTGCTAAGAGCTGCACGAAATGGGCTATATATAGCCTGTTGTATATTTCTTGAATGAAGGATCAAAAAGTGAATCACTCTCTATAATTTCAAGACTATCAAGGAGCGAAATCATGGGTAAAGGTCAAGAAAGTAAGAAAGCAGTCAAGAAGGAACCCACTAAAACGCTAAAGGAAAAAAAGGCTGCAAAGAAAATAAAAAAAGATGAGAAGATGCGTCAAGGATAATTCGCACTGGATCGGGTAAACGTGAGCAACGAAAACTGTTAGAGAGCGTCAATTAGGAATTGCCGTCATACTCTTAGGGCATTAGTTAGCTTTTTGGCATTATTTTCAATTTCCTGGTTGCAGAGTTACAGTCAAATCCCGTTTTTCACCTTGATGCACTACAGTCAATTGAATTGCATCGCCAACTTTGTGGTCGTCAAGACGGGTCAGCAGTTTTTGTACCGAATAGACATCCTTGCCATTGACCGCCACGATGATGTCGCCAAGAATCACACCTTTGGGGGTCTCTGTAACGCCTTTGAGACCCGCCTTTTCGGCAGTTGAGCCTGGATGTACGCGTAGTACCACTACTCCTTTGGTGCCAGTGATGGCATTCAATCGCTCGTTGATTTGTTCATCAGCCCCGATACCCAAGGCTGGACGAATATATTTGCCGCTCTTGATTAGTTGCGGCACCACGCGCATGACGGTGTCGACAGGGACGGCAAAACCGATACCGGCGGATGCCCCGCTAGGACTGTAGATGGCGGTATTAATGCCAATGAGACGACCCGCCGAATCCAGCAACGGACCGCCCGAGTTGCCAGGATTGATGGCTGCGTCGGTCTGAATCAGGTGTTCAATGGCTGGACCGATATTTCCGGCCAATGAACGATCAAGCGCTGAAATGATGCCGTTGGTCAGCGTCCAGTCCAGGCCGAAGGGATTGCCAATGGCAAAAACCTTCTGGCCCACCTTCAGGTCGTGACTGGTTCCTATCGGCACAGGTGGTGGGCGCTTGAAACCTACGCCGATACGCAACACCGCAATATCGTGTGCGGGACTGGCACCGATCAGAGCCGCCTTGTAGTCTCGGCCATCGGCCAATTTTACTGTGGCACCGGAGGCATTCTCAATCACGTGGTAGTTGGTAACTACATGGCCGGCGTCATCCCAAATAAAGCCGGAACCCGTCCCCTTAGGCACGGCAAAGACGTTGCGCGTCCACGCATCGCGCACCAGGGCAGCGGTGGAAATGAATACTACCGAGCTGTGGGATTTTTCGAATAGTTCGATAGTGTTTTTTTCGTCGGCGGCCAGATCGCCTCGGGCAGTGACAGAACGGAGCTGACCTTTAGAAGGAACCCATAGCGATTCGATAGCTGGCAACAGCGTCCATAGCAGCATCAACGCCGCCACCATTATGACAATGGCCACTAGGCGGCGGTAAAATGGGTCAGTTGTTCTTCGATAGGGTTTCAATGTCCATGAGTTAATACCGGTTAGCTAATAGAATCGTTACTGTTCTTAACAGTCAATCTTGAACAAAGACTTACAGGAAACTGTAAACCATTGAGCTTCTTAACGTGAGAAATCTAAACAACTTTTTACAGCTAAATTATGAACGTTATGAATGTCATTTTGGATATATTTATAAATTACCATTTATTCTCCTTGGGGAATAATAAATGCTTATATCACTGACGAGCCGAGAATTTATTAGTGCTGATAAGGTGAATTATCATCGGTTTACTGATCTCAAATGGAACTCATTTCCGAGATGTAAGATGCAGTGAAAAAGGGCTTGATTTATTGCAAGCCATTTTTTATTTGGCGTCCCCAACGAGATTCGAACTCGTGTTATCGCCGTGAAAGGGCGGTGTCCTAGGCCTCTAGACGATGGGGACTAAAGGGCTTGGTGATGCCATTTTGGTGGAGATAAGCGGGATCGAACCGCTGACCTCTTGCATGCCATGCAAGCGCTCTCCCAGCTGAGCTATACCCCCAAAATGTGCGCGCATTATAATGATCGAGCCTATCCTTGTAAAGCTGAATACCTGGTAAGTGCTAAAGATGTCGTGCTATACGCGCCAATACGACCTCGCGTGAAAACAGTGTTAATACTGCATCTACCGAGGGAGTCTGGGTTTGCCCGGTTAGCATTACGCGTAACGGCATCGCCAACTTAGGCATTTTCAAGCCGTGCTTACCTACTATTTCCTTGATCGCCGCTCCAATTGCCCCAGCTTCCCATGCTACAGTTTTTAGGCGCTCCGCTAGCTCCTGCAAAGCGGGTATCACTTCAGCAGACAGTTGGGTATTCAGCAATTCTTGATTGGGATGCAAGTCGATATAAAATACTTCTGCTGCATCCGCCAATTCATTGAGGGTTACGACTCGCTCTTTATAAAGGGCAATGATGGCTTCCAATGCTGGTACGGCGCTCACTAATACCCCTCGTGCTTCCAAGCGCGGACGTATTAGCGCAGCAAGCCGCGCGTTATCGGCCTGCTTTAAGTAATGCTGATTGAGCCAGTTTAATTTCTCTGTATTAAATTGTGCTGCAGATGGCGTGATATGGTCGAGGTCGAACCAGGCCAAAACTGCTCCACCGAAAAAACTTCATCATTACCGTGCGACCATCCCAGTCTTGCCAGATAATTAATTACTGCTCTGGCAGATAACCCTCTCCATCATATTGCATCACGCTAACTGCACCATGGCGCTTGGACAGCTTCTGCCCGTCGTCACCCAATATCATTGATAGATGTGCGTACTGTGGCACCTTGGCGCCCAATGCTTTAAGGATATTAATCTGACGTGGCGTATTGTTGACGTGGTCATCGCCGCGTATCACGTGCGTAATACCCATATCCCAATCATCCACTACTACGCAAAAATTATAGGTAGGCGTGCCATCGGCACGGGCAATGATTAGATCGTCTAGCTCTCCATTGTCAAATTCAATAAGCCCTTTCACCAAATCTTTCCACGTTACCACTCCCTTGGCAGGATTCTTGAAGCGCACCACTGGCATCGTTTCAGCAGGTGGTTCAGGCAACACCTTGCCGGATTCTGGACGCCAGCGACCATCGTAACGTGGTTTTTCACCACGTGCACGTTGAGCCTCACGCATAGCATCCAGTTCACTTGGCGAGGTGTAACAATAATAGGCTAACCCTTGCGCCAGCATATGCTGAATCACCTCTTTATATCGTTCCATACACTGCATTTGATAGAACGGGCCTCGTCATAACTCAGATTAAGCCAAGCCATGCCATCTAAAATGGCTTGTACAGCCTCAGGTGTGGAACGCTCTACATCAGTATCCTCTATGCGCAGGATAAAAGTGCCGCCATGCTTGCGGGCGTAAGCCCAAGAGAATAGTGCAGTGCGGGCACCGCCAATATGCAGATAGCCCGTGGGGCTAGGCGCGAAACGAGTTCGTATGGTCATAATTTTTAATCAGTAATTATTAGTCAAAAACAGAGCGCATATTTTACGCTACATTGCCGCACATGCGACTAACAATGTCAGCAACAAATAGATTTGCCCAGTCTTGCAGCACATATAACTACCTGCTTTTGATTTCTACTTTGGGCGCAACATTTGAACCCAGATTGGAATTCGGTTACAATGTTACACTTTGCATAGGCGCGTAGCTCAGCTGGTTAGAGCACCACCTTGACATGGTGGGGGTCGTTGGTTCGAGAATCAATCGCGCCTACCAAAAATAAAAACTATTGCTTTGGCTCACTAAGCTGCCAACTGGCGGCTTTTTTATTTGTATGAACAGTTTTTATTCAGTAAGTATCCCCGGCAAAGCCGGGGCTTTAGTTTTGTTAGCCCCTCAAAGGGGGCAAATTATGAAGCGCCTAAAGGCGCTGGCTCCGCCATTCCCAATTTCAGCTGGTCGTAATGCGCATCTTCTTTATCCTGATTTCTGACGTACGCTCTGACCATCTGGCTTCACATCAAGCATCCAATCGTGGTGACAAAATACCCTCGCTGCCCAAGAATTTTCACCCGTCCACGTTTCTTGTCTTGCCTGACCCCATCCGTCTTGCTATCGATATCGCACTTTTGCCTCGGTGCCCCCCACGGCGTTCGATATAACCAATTACGCGTACGACACCGAATGCTTCGGTGAATACTGATGCAGATATGCACATGATCCAGCATCAAGTGTCCTTCCACAATCTGACATTCTTTTGTTCCGCCAACTCGAAATATCTCACCAAGATGTTTGCGGATTGCCCTAAAAATCATTTTCTTTCGTCCCTTTGGGATAAATACCACGCTGATATTGCAATCCCACTTCGCGTAGACAAAGACTCTGGTTCTCTCTCATTTGATTCTCCTAACTTTTAGCCAAGTCAATAGAATCAGGCCGACCGTAGCGCTCGGTCAGACACTGTGAGTCCCCGGCAAAGCCGGGGACTACCTTACTATTCAATATATTGAATTTTAGTGTTGGTTGTGAGGTTAGCGACTCCCTGCGCAAATCAGAGATAGCAATTTTCATGGTGCATCGTAGTTGTTCATCCAGCTTAGTAAAGTATTGCTCTATTTCGTAATTCGATTACCCACTTGTAGGCGTGATAATTCAAAATTACTGGGCGTTTTCTAGCTATGCAACTTTGTAACTGGACTTTATTATGCTGTTTGGACAAAGCGACATAAGCTGCAAAGCCTGTTAAAATCCGCAACTTGATTGTTAATCACCATTGGAGAAAGTAGCATGGCTGTTGAACGTACCTTGTCAATTATTAAACCTGATGCCGTTGCTAAAAATGTAATTGGTCAGATTTACACCCGTTTGAAAATGCTGGATTAAAGTGATTGCAGCGCGCATGGTACAAATGTCACGTACCGACGCAGAAAACTTTTATGCCGTACATCGCGAGCGCCCATTCTTTAAGGATTTGGTAGGCTTTATGATTTCTGGTCCAGTGATGGTGCAGGCATTGGAAGGCGAAAATGCGATTGTAAAAAATCGCGATTTAATGGGAGCACAGATCCAAAAAAAGCTGACAAAGGTAGCATCCGCGCCGATTTCGCTGACAGCATTGACGCCAATGCAGTACATGGTTCAGATTCAGCGGAAGCCGCCGCAGTGGAAATTGCTTATTTTTTCCCTGATCTGAAAGTTAAATAAAATTAACCCGCTCTTCTGCAAGCCATTTATGTTTTGTATGTAAGGTTTTGTCTAGGCCGCTTTTTCACATTATCGTCTGCCAAATAGTAGCCTGCGCGTACGTGTATTTATGAATCGTTCAGGCGACTATGGACGCGAACCCGCGTTAATGGGAGCCCCTAAAAATAAGGTCATCTGATGTCCGAAAATCTCCTTAATTTTGATTTGCAGCGGCTTACCGCCTGGTTTGCTTCGATGGGTGAGAAACCCTTCCGTGCACGCCAGATATTGCGCTGGGTGCACAAAGTGGGAGAGCCAGATTTTGCAGCAATGACCGACATTGCTGCTTTGTTGCGCGAGAAGTTACAACAGCAAGCTTATGTGGCTGCACCACAGGTGAAACGCGACGAAATCTCTGCTGATGGTACACGTAAATGGTTGCTGGATGTTGGTACGGGTAATGCAGTGGAAACTGTTTTTATTCCAGAAGCAGGGCGCGGCACACTGTGCATCTCAACGCAGGCGGGTTGCGCACTTAATTGCTCATTCTGTTCGACCGGTAAACAAGGTTTCAACCGTAATTTGAGTGTGGCCGAAATTATTGGTCAATTGTGGTGGGCTAACCGCCAGATTGGCAAAGATTCTGACGGCAAGTGGCCAGTCACCAATGTGGTGATGATGGGTATGGGCGAGCCGTTGTTAAATTTTGATAATACGGTAAGTGCTTTGCGTTTGATGCTGGACGATAATGCTTATGGCCTGTCTCGACGTCGGGTGACTTTGTCCACTTCTGGCATCGTACCGGCGATGGACAGGCTGCGTGAAGAATGTCCGGTAGCGCTCGCGGTGTCATTGCATGCATCCAACGACAGCTTGCGTGATGTGCTGGTGCCGATCAATCAGAAGTATCCTTTGCGCGTATTATTGGCAGCATGCCAGCGTTATCTGGAACGCGCCCCACGTGATTTTGTCACTTTCGAGTATGTGATGCTGGAAGGTATAAATGACAGCATACAGCACGCGCATGAACTGGTTGCATTGGTGCATGATGTGCCGTGCAAATTTAATCTGATACCGTTCAATCCCTTTCCGCAGACGCATTACCGCCGATCCAAAGCCGACGTTATCGCTAGGTTTCGTGATGTGCTGGTGCAGGCCGATATTGTCACCACTGTACGCAAAACACGGGGGGATGATATTGACGCGGCATGTGGGCAGCTGGCCGGGCAAGTACAGGATAAAACCAAAAGGACACACCGATTATTAGAGATCCATACATGAAAATTTTTTCACGTATCAAAGATCTGGGCCTTTTTTGGCAGATGAGGACTTTCAGCACAGCCTACGTTTGGACAGCATCGATTCAGAAGCGCATAACAATTATGGTTGGTTTCTTTGTAAGCGAGGCAAGGAACTGGATTCCATCAAACACTTCATGGCAGCGTTAAAGAATCCACTTTATGCTACCCCGGGGAAAGCTTATTTGAATGCAGGTTTGTGCTCCATGAAGGCTGGTAATATTAAAGACGCTGAAGAGTTTTTACAAAAAGCGCTAACCATCCAACCTAACATGCCGGAAGCGTTGTTGGGTCTGGCCAATCTGTATTTTACTAAAGCTGATTATGCAGGTGCAAAATCTTATTTTTTGATTTTTAAACGAAATAACCCATCTCCATTGACAGCTGAAAACCTATGGTTGGCAATACGTATTGAACGTAAGCTGGGCGATAAAACCACGGAAAATGGCTATGCAATACAATTGCGTAAAAACTTTCCTGATGCGCGTGAAACTCAGCTAATGCTGTATAGACAATAGTGGATAATCCATCGGAAAATATCTTAAGTGACGCATCCAGTAACGTTGATGTGCGACCGTTCAGCGTGGGTGCCGCGCTGCGTGAAGCACGCGAGCGACTCAGGGCTGAGCATTGCTGATGTGGAAAGTCGTCTCAAGTTTGCATCACGCCAAATTGAGGCACTGGAAACCGGACAATTTTACTCGTCTGCCAGAAATTTTCTTTGTGCGCCGCTTCGTACGCAGTTATGCCAAGTTGTTGCAATTGGATCCCGACCCCTTGCTGGCGGCACTGCCAATAGCGCCTGTGCAACCCTCTCTGCATGCTGCAAGCATTGCGATTGAAGTACCGTTTCCAAATACCTACGCGACGCGCAGGCTCAAAATTATCTGGTTGGCGATCGGTCTTGTTGCGGTCATGATCACATTGGTACTTTTGTCTGGTTGAACCGCAGCAAGCCAACTATGCCGCAAGCTACAGTGGAAACAATTGAGTTGCCAGCTGCCATGCCTACGCCCGCTTCTGTGGTAATAGCAGTGCCGCCTGATGTGCTCGCCGTGTCCCCGGAAGCCCCTGCTGCTGAAGCCATAAAGATAGAATCAAACAGCGCATCCAAGCAATCCGCCTCTATTCGATTGACGTTTGATGCAGATTCTTGGGTAAAAGTGACAGACAATGACGGCAAAATATTGCTGTCACAGCTTAATTCAAGCGGCAGCGAACAACATCTGAAAGGCAGGCCACCATTTTCTGTGGTTATTGGTAATATCAACGGGGTGCGCCTATATTATCAAGGGAAGCTTGTTGAACTCGCGCCCTTTTACAATGGCGGAACCGCGCGCCTCAAGTTGGAGTAGATTATGAGTCAGCATCCCATTCCGCGTCGTACGACGCAACGCGTCATGGTGGGTGATATTGCCATAGGTGGTGGTGCCCCTATCGTTGTACAGTCCATGACTAATACTGATACCGTGGATGCTGTAGGCACCGCGCGCCAAGTGTTTGAACTGGCACAAGCTGGTTCTGAGTTAGTGCGAATTACTGTCAATACCGCCGAAGCTGCCGCACAGGTGCCTCGCATTCGCGAGCTGCTTGATCAAATGGACTGTAATGTACCCTTGGTGGGCGATTTTCATTACAACGGCCATCGCCTGCTAACAGACTTTCCGGAATGCGCCCAAGTACTGGGAGGATACCGGATTAACCCGGGCAATGTAGGTCGCAACCGTAAGGGTGAAGACCAATTCGCTATGATGATCGACGCCGCCTGCCGTTATTCTAAGCCGGTTCGTATTGGGGTAAACTGGGGTAGCCTGGAGGCTGATTTGATTGTGCGCATGATGGATGAAAACGCTAAATCACCACAGCCGAAGGAGGCTGCTGAGGTAATGCGTGAAGCGCTCATTGTATCTGCACTGGATAGCGCTCAGCGCGCCGAGAAACTTGGTTTGCCGCATGATCGAATCGTGCTGTCATGCAAGGTGAGTGAGGTTCAAAGTTTAATTGCGGTATACCGTGAACTAGCACTGCGCTGTGATTATCCGCTGCACTTGGGATTAACGGAAGCTGGCATGGGATCCAAAGGTATTGTCGCCTCCACCGCCGCGCTGGCCGTACTATTACAGGAAGGAATAGGGGACACCATACGTATTTCTCTCACCCCGGAACCGGGTGGTAACCGTACGCAGGAGGTAATTGTAGCGCAGGAAATTTTGCAAACGATGGGCTTGCGCTCCTTTACGCCGATGGTAATTGCTTGCCCCGGCTGTGGCCGTACCACTAGCACGGTTTTTCAAGAGTTAGCGCAAAGTATTCAGTCTTATTTGCGCGAGCAAATGCCGGTGTGGCGTGAGCAATACAGCGGCGCTGAGGAAATGACAGTGGCGGTAATGGGCTGCATCGTAAATGGTCCGGGGGAGAGCAAGATGGCCAACATTGGTATCAGTCTGCCGGGCAGTAACGAGCATCCGGCAGCGCCCGTATATGTGGATGGTCAAAAAATTGTTACTTTGCGTGGTGACAATATTGCCAACGAATTCAAGCAGATCGTGAATGATTACGTGGCACGTAACTACGCGCGGCGTGAAGCTGGCCGTCCCCATCTTAAAACCATACCGATCCATGTAATAAATTGAGCGTCAAATAATTGAAAGCAGTGCTCAGACATTGCAAACGTACATAGTAGTAGGGCGAAGTTGTTTTAATAATATTTGTCATGAGTGAAGTAAAGGTTAATCGTATTATGAGTAGCAATTCCCCGTTGCAAGCTGTGCGCGGCATGAATGACATCTTGCCGGAAGAGGCGGGTCTTTGGCTGTGGTTCGAAGATACTGTGCGTGACTGGCTGGAAGGTTATGGTTACCGCAACATTCGCATGCCGTTGCTGGAACATACGGCGCTATTCAAACGTGCGATAGGCGAAATGACCGATATTGTAGAAAAAGAAATGTACAGCTTTGAGGATAGTCTCAATGGCGATCAGCTTACGCTTCGCCCGGAAGGTACAGCTTCCTGCGTGCGTGCCGCGCTGCAACACAGCCTGTTGTACAATGCGCCGCAGCGTTTGTATTACAGTGGCGCGATGTTCCGCCACGAGCGTCCGCAAAAGGGGCGTTACCGTCAGTTTCACCAGATCGGTGTGGAAGCATTAGGCTTCGCTGGTCCGGATATTGATGCTGAACAAATTCTGATGTGCGCGCGCCTGTGGCACAAATTGGGCTTGCGCGATATTACATTGCAACTTAATACTCTGGGTGATATAGCTGCACGGCAACGGCATCGCGCCAAGTTAATAGCCTATTTCGAACAGTATAGTGGCGTGCTGGATGCTGATGCCACGCGCCGTTTGCACAGTAATCCACTACGCATCCTCGATAGCAAAAATCCAGCTATGCAAGAATTAATCATGGCTGCGCCAAATCTGATGGAGGAACTGGAAGAAGACGCGCTTAAGCATTTCGAGGCGGTACAAAAAATTCTACACCGCCACGAAGTGGCATTTGAAGTAAATACACGTTTAGTGCGCGGGCTGGATTACTATAACCGCACTGTATTCGAATGGGTTACTACTCGCCTAGGCGCGCAGGGCACTATCTGTGCTGGTGGTCGTTTTGACGGCTTGATTGAGCAAATCGGTGGAAAACCTGCACCGGCTGCCGGTTTTGCCATGGGCATTGAACGCTTGTTGGCATTGTTGCAGGAAGATGGTATGGGCACTCCGCCGACACCACTAGATGTGTATGTGGTGCATCAAGGCGAAATGGCGGATGGTATGGCGAGCTTGGTGGCCGAGCGATTGAGGGATTTGGGGCTGCGCGTTTTGTTGCATTGCAACGGCGGAAGCTTTAAGTCGCAGATGAAAAAAGCAGATGCCAGCAATGCATGCTTTGCAGTGATCCTCGGCGACAATGAGGTAAGTACTAGACTGGCCACGCTCAAACCACTACGCGGTGGCGAACAAATGCAGGTGACATTTGACGAACTGCCGACCAAAATTAATGAATTGATTAAACAAGGATAGAAAAAAATGGCAGTACTCGATTTGCAGGAGCAGGAGCAGGTAGATGCGTTTAAGGCATGGTGGAAAGACAATGGTAAATGGCTATTAATAGCATTGGCTGTGGCTGTAAGCGGTTTTGCTGCGATGCAGGGCTGGCAATTCTATAAAGAAAAGAAAATGGCTGAAGCCAGCACCTTGTATGCAGAACTGGAAAAACAGCTCACCAGTAACGATCCCAAGCGTATCAATGATGCCGGGCAAGCAGTGATCGACAAGTTCGGTTCCACCGCTTACGCGCCACGGGCAGCTTTGTTGGCAGCACAAGTTAATATTCAAACCAAAGATATTGCGCGCGCTAAAACACAATTAGAGTGGGTGATCCAACATGCGGACGAAACCGGACTACAGAATTTAGCGCGCCTCAAGCTGGCTAGTGTATTGCTGGATGAAAAAAATTACGCTGAGGCACTCAAATTGCTGGACGCAAAGCATGCGGAATCTTTCATGGGTTTGTATGCCGATCTTAAGGGCGACGTGCTGAACGCACAAGGTAAGGCTGACGAAGCACGCGCCGCTTACCAGCTGGCATTAACGAAAACTGATGCCCAGAGTAAGTATCGTATCTTGATTCAAATGAAACTGGATGCGCTTGGAGGCGCTAAATGATTATTCGCATTGCCGGGCTGCTGCTACTTGTAATGCTAGCAGGCTGTTCCACTGTGTCTGGCTGGTTTAGCGGCGATAAGACCGGCAAGGGCCAGCAAAGCTGGTTGAATTCAAGCAGGCTGCCACGTTTAATATACGCTGGCATCAAAAAATCGGTGAGAGCGGCAATTATATTTTGCAGCCTGCCATAACAAGTGATGCAGTGTATGCCGCAAATGCCAAGGGAGAATTGTTTCGGCTCGATCCTGTAACGGAAAACAAGTGTGGCGTGTAGACAGTGGTTTCGCTATTTCTGCTGGAGTAGGAGTGGGCGAAGGTTTAGTGTTGGTCGGAGGTGGAAAGGGTCAATTGGCTGCCTTTGCGGTGGATGGTAAATTACTTTGGAAAACAAAAGTATCCAGCGAAGTATTGAATGTAGCAAAAATTGCCGATGGAATTGTGGTGGTGCGCACCGCTGATGGCCGTCTTTCTGGTTTAGATACGACGGATGGCAAACGTCTATGGTTGTATGAAAACGCTGTACCACCGCTGATTGTGCGTAGTCATGCAGGTGTGGCAATCGAACGTGGCACAGTATTCGCCGGATTTGCCGCCGGTAAATTAGCGGCAATTAGCTTAGGCTCTGGCGTCGTTATATGGGAAACGGTCGTGTCGCAACCGCGTGGCAACACTGAACTGGAACGCATTAGCGACATTACTAGCTCGCCGGTGCTAAATGACGAACAGGTTTGTGCAGTAGCGTTTCAAGGGCGTGTAGCATGTTATGGCTTGGCGCAAGGTGATTTGCTATGGAGCCGGGACTTGCCCAGTGATAAGGGCATAACTCTATCTAATAATTATCTTTATATTACGAATACCAGTGGCGCTGTATTGGCGGTTGATAAAAATAGTGGGAGTTCAGTTTGGAAAAATGATCAGCTACTCATGCGCCAAACTTCAGCACCCTATGCATTTGGAAATCATCTGATAGTAGGCGACTATGAAGGTTACCTGCATGCGCTGAGCCGCGAAGATGGCAGCATGGCGGCGAGGCTCAAGACCGATGGTAGCGCCATCTTGATTACCCCGATGGAGTTAGATGGTGGTCTGCTGGTGCAAACACGAAATGGTAGTTTGTATTCGGTTACCCTCCATTAAGTTTGCTCCCTATTGAAAGTCTGAAATGTTACCCACACTCGTTTTAATTGGTCGTCCCAATGTGGGGAAATCCACTTTATTTAACCGCCTTACACGTAGCCGTGATGCCCTGGTAGCTGATCAACCAGGGCTAACGCGTGACCGCCACTATGGTCGCGGGCGCGTTGGCGAACGGCCATTTTTGGTCGTGGATACCGGCGGTTTGGAGCCGATCGCCAAGGAAGGTATTTTGTATGAAATGGCCAAACAAACGCGGCAAGCGGTGGATGAAGCCGATCTAGTGTTATTCCTGGTTGATGGGCGTCAAGGATTAACCCCACAGGACAGGATTATTGCCGAGCAATTACGTAAAACTGGGCGTCCTCTGTTGCTTTTGGTCAATAAGGCTGAAGGGATGCAACGTGCTGCTGTTGTCAATGAATTTTTCGAATTAGGAATAGGCGAGCCGTTGCCTATTTCCTCGGCACATGGTGACAATGTAAGTGAAATGGTGGCTCTTGCCCTGGAAGAGTTACCCCTCCAAGTTGAAAGCGAAGAAGATCGTTCTGATCACCCAAAAATAGCTATTGTGGGCCGCCCCAATGTTGGTAAATCGACCTTGGTCAATGCGATTCTAGGTGAAGAACGGGTCATTGCCTTCGACCAACCCGGCACCACACGCGACAGTATTTATATTGATTTTGAACGTAGTGGCAAGCAATACACCATCATCGACACCGCCGGTGTTCGACGCCGCGGCAAAGTCGACGAAGCAATCGAAAAATTTTCTGTAATAAAAACCTTACAAGCGGTAGAAGACGCTAACGTTGTCGTTCTCGTGGTAGATGCGCAACAGACTATTACCGAGCAGGATGCGCATATCGCAGATTTTGTTTTACAAGCTGGGCGCGCCTTGGTATTAGCGGTAAACAAGTGGGACGGGCTGGATGACTATCAACGTGATACAACTAAACGCGATATTGACCGTAAGTTACATTTCCTCAGCTTCGCTAAATTGCATTTCATCTCTGCACTTCATGGCAATGGCGTACCGGGCATATTAAAATCAGTGAATGAAGCTTATGCCGCTGCTATGGCCAAACTGCCTACACCTCAACTCACACGGGTACTTATAGCTGCTGTAGAAAAACAACAGCCCCCGCGCTCCCTGTTTCGTCCCAAGATGCGTTACGCTCATCAAGGTGGCAGCAATCCGCCGCTAATCGTGATTCATGGCAGCGCGCTGGACAAAATACCAGATAGTTACCGCCGTTATCTGGAGCACACTTTTTGTACTGCCTTCAAACTACAAGGCACCCCGCTCAGAATTGAATTTAAGGCAGGCAAAAATCCATTCGCCAATAAGACTCCCCAACCGCTCACTGAAAGTGAAGAGCGCAGTGCACACCGTGCTCGCATCCGTGGGCGCAGGCTATACGGGCGTTAGATTAACAGCGCTAACAATTTTAATTATCCAGCTGCAATTATCAAGGGGTACGTTACTGAATTACGCAACAAATAAAACATGTTTTGTAATTTCTGTACGCCACATAGTTTTTCTTCCCGTTATCCTATTGTGTAGTTCAATATTACAAGCCGCCAGCATTGTTACAGCTGGCCCAGATAATTATCGTGAATTGCTTTCGTGGCTAGAGCCAGGCGATACCCTTTTGCTACAGCCCGGCGTTTACAAAAAGGTTTGCCTGTGCACCAGCTACACGGGAACAAGGACAAACCCATCATCATAATGGGCCCGGCCAATGGTCCTTTACCTGTTTTTTCGGCAAGGCCTGGACACAATACAATCAGCATCATTAACGCCAGTTACATTGTTATCCGTAATTTGGAACTTAACGGGCAGGGCATGGGTGTGGACGGCGTTAAATGCGAAGGACACGCTGACTGGGCTCATCACATCACGCTTGAAAATCTGATTATTAAGGGTCATGGTAATAACCAACAAGCTGTCGGCATCTCAACAAAGTGTCCCGCGTGGAACTGGGTTATCCGGAATAACACAATATTGGGGCGCCGGCACTGGAATTTATCTCGGCAACTCCGACGGAAATGCACCATTTGTGGGGGGATTGATTGAGCATAATTTAATCGTTGACACTCTTGGCTACAACTTGCAAATCAAGCACCAGAATGCTCGACCACAAATTCCGGGCATGCCCAGCGAGCCGAGCATCACAATCATCCGACACAATGTTTTTAGCAAGGAGAAGGGCGCAGCTGCCGGACAATTGGCGCGGCCTAATCTGCTCGTGGGGCACTGGCCCGTAAAAGGGAGGGGATCGAAAGATACTTACGAAATCTATGGCAACTTTTTCTATCAAAATCCTACCGAAGCGCTCTTTCAGGGAGAAGGAAACATTGCCCTGTATAACAACCTTTTCGTCAACGGCCATGGGGATGCGATCAGAATTCAGCCACATAATGATATTCCACGCGCTATACATGTTTTCTACAATACTGTTATTACCCCTGAAACCGGCATTTCAATCATATCAGGGCAGGGCAGCGAAAATTATGTTCAACACGTCTCAGCTAATGTGGTCTTTGCTTCTAAACCTATTATTGCCAAATCGCAGGAATCCAACAGCATTGGCAAAAGAGAAGATGCCGTTGATTATCTATTGAAGCCATTTGCCCCATTAGGTGCTATGAATCTTTACCCGAAAGTAAAAAAGATAAAATCCCAACCGGTTGATACCAGCAATTTTCGCGTCTTTAAGGACTGGGATATAGACTTTAACAAGCG
>JADKHS010000013.1 GCA_016721605.1 Nitrosomonadales bacterium | reverse complement strand
CGACAATTTCCTTGTCCCGCTCGGTAAAATAGCGTGGCGTCGCGCCGATAAAAATATTGGCTATGGAATTATGAAACGTTTTTTTGCCAAACCCCCCGGCCTTGAGCAATCTGGCAGTGAAAAATGCCACTGCTACTCCCGCTGGCTTGCTATCGTTCAATTTTAAAACATACAGTAAACGTTGTGACACGTTCGCGGGTAAGGTATCACGGTCTAGTGTTGGTATGGCTACACGCGCCATTTCGTTTAGCCAGATGGAAATTTCATCTGGTAAATCCGTTACATTTGGTGATACTTGATCTGCTGGCGCTTGAACTTCACGAGGGGATTCCGCTTGGGCCTTGATTAGTGTTGCGACAACATGCTTGCAGTTGTAGCCCACCGGGCAACTGCATTCTCCGTTGACCAGTACATGACCTTCCGGCTTGGCTTGCAGAAGGATATTGACGTGATAGCGATTTTTATTTGAGCCTGCGACAAGTGCAGTAACCAAGGCACCATTTGGGCTGGTACTTAGCGCCGTAACTTTGTTCTCACGATAATATTGACGTCCCCGCGTCAGATATGCGGTTGAAAAAGATGAGGCTATATCAACGGATGAAACAAGAGAGTGCACTTTATGCTAGAGCCTTAAAGTTAAAAACACCGTTTTCAGCTGATTGTGGATGACTGTTAAGATAAACCGCGGTCTTACCCAACCAACTTACTCTGTCATTTACATGTTTTTAACTATTGCTTCGCCGAATGCAGAGCACGATATTTGTTGTGCCCCTTGTGTTAGCCGAGCGAAATCATAGGTGACGGTCTTGGCGGCGATTGCCCCGTTCATACCCTTAATAATTAGATCGGCGGCTTCCGACCAGCCGATATGGCGCAGCATCATCTCTGCTGAGAGAATCAATGAACCGGGATTGACGTAATCGTTGCCAGCATATTTCGGTGCGGTGCCGTGGGTGGCTTCAAACATGGCAATGCTATCAGACAAATTAGCGCCCGGCGCGATACCAATACCGCCGACTTCTGCCGCCAGTGCATCAGATATATAGTCGCCGTTGAGATTCAAGGTCGCGATAACGTCATATTCTGCAGGACGTAATAAAATTTGTTGTAGAAATGCGTCGGCAATTACATCTTTAATGATGATGCCTCCACTTCCATATTTTTCGGGCAATTTCAGCCAAGGCCCGCCGTCGATTTCTACTCCACCGAATTCTCGCTTGGCGAGTTCATAGCCCCATTTCTTGAAGCCGCCTTCGGTAAACTTCATTATGTTGCCCTTATGTACCAGGGTGACGGACTTGCGCTTATTGTCTATGGCATACTGGATAGCGCGACGAATTAAACGCTCACTACCTTCGATGGATACCGGTTTGATGCCAATAGCAGAGGTTTCTGGGAAACGAATTTTCGTTACGCCCATCTCATTTTGTAAAAATTTGATTAATTTTTTAGATTCTGGCGAGCCAGCTTCCCATTCGATACCCGCATAAATATCTTCAGTGTTTTCACGGAAGATCACCATATCCACTTTTTCTGGTGCTGTCACTGGTGTAGGAACGCCTTCGAACCAGCGTACGGGACGTAAGCATACGTATAGGTCAAGAATTTGGCGCAATGCTACATTGAGTGAGCGCATTCCGCCGGAAGTAGGGGTGGTGAGCGGGCCTTTAATGGACACAACATGGTTGCGCACTGCTTCTACTGTGTCATCTGGTAGCCATGTATCGTTGCCGTAGGTATTGACGGCTTTCTCGCCGGCATATACTTCCATCCATACAATTTGGCGTTTACCGTTGTAAGCCTTGGTGACCGCTTCATCCACCACGCGCCGCATAACAGGGGTGATATCCACGCCCGTGCCATCGCCTTCAATAAATGGAATAATGGGCTGATCTGGCACGTTGAGTGTGTAGTCTTTGTTAACGGTAATTTTTTGGCCTTGAGACGGTACTTTGATGTGTTGGGTCATGTATTTTCGCTCCCCGATGAAAAGCTTGGGGTAATATGGATCATTTTAAGTGAGTGGAAAAATCGGATGAGCTGCATCCTGTTGTTCAACAAGCCTTATGGCGTGATTTGTCAGTTTAGCCGCGACGGTCTGCATCCAACGCTGGCGGATTATATCGCGGTTCCCGATTTGTATCCAGCGGGGCGGTTAGATGCGGACAGTGAAGGTTTGTTGTTGCTTACTGACGATGGTTTGTTGCAACACCGCATTACGGATCCACTTCACAAGTTAGCCAAGATTTATTGGGTGCAAGTGGAAGGCAAGCCAAGCGAGACGGCACTAGCGCAATTGCGGAGTGGAGTAAAACTGCCTGATTTTGTGACTTTGCCTGCCATGGCAAGATTGATGGAAGAACCGGTAAACTTATGGCGGCGTACTCCTCCGATCCGCGAGCGTAAAAATAAACCAACTAGTTGGTTGGAACTCATTATTCGTGAGGGTAAGAACCGTCAGGTACGCCGCATGACAGCCGCTGTGGGTTACCCTACCTTGCGCTTGATCCGTTACCGGATCGGCGAGTGGACACTGGATGGGTTGGAGTCAGGCATCTGGCGTGAGGCTGCGTTATAATGTACGCCTTTTTGATTCCTAACAGGAGGATGCCATGCCTATTTACGAATATCGTTGCAGCAGTTGTGGTGTACAAAAAGATGTCATGCAAAAGATCAGCGATACGCCATTGACCGTATGTCCTGCATGTGGCAAACCTACATTCAGCAAGCAGCTTTCAGCCGCTGGCTTTCAACTCAAGGAGTGGTTGGTATGCCACGGACTTTAAGGGTTCGGGCAGTAAGCCAGAAGCTAAATCAGAATCAGCTACTGGCACAGTGAGTTCTGCCACGTCGACTTCAGGTGGCAACGGGTGAAGAAATATTTGCTCACCGGACTATTGGTGTGGGTTCCGCTTGGCATTACCATCTGGGTTCTGGATCTGACAATTAGCACGCTAGACCAGAGTCTGCTGCTACTGCCGGTAAATTGGTATCCAGATAAACTGCTCGGTATTCACATTCCCGGTTTGGGCGTAATTCTTACCGTAGTGATCGTGCTCGGTACCGGTTTGCTGGTGCATAATGTTCTCGGGCAGCGTCTGTTGAGTTATTGGGAAGGTCTGCTACGCCGCATTCCTGTAGTAAGCAGCATTTACCATAGCGTGAAACAGGTTAGTGATACGTTACTATCCAGTAACGGGCTTGCTTTCCGCAAGGTGTTGCTGGTACGGTATCCGCACCCCGATGCATGGTCGTTGGCATTTCAGACCGCTATTCCGGGTGAGGTCACACAGCAGCTTAAAGATGAATATGTAGGCGTATTTATTCCCACTGCACCCAGCCCGGTAAACGGATTTTATTTCTACGTGCGCCGTGCTGATACCATCGAGCTTAACATTAGCGTGGATGTGGCTTTGAAATCCATTATTTCAATGGGTGTAGTTGCTACTCCTGCTACGCCTTACCACCCAGAAAACTAACACAATTCCCCGATTTATTAGATTAACTTATTGAAAATATGCGAACTCATTACTGCGGACATCTTAACGTTTCAAATCTTGGCCAAGCTGTTACTTTGTGCGGCTGGGCACACCGTCGCCGTGACCACGGTGGGGTAATTTTTATTGATCTTCGCGACCGCGAAGGGCTGGCGCAAGTGGTATGTGCACCGGACCGTGCGGATATGTTTAAAATTGCCGAATCGGTGCGAAGTGAGTTTGTGCTGCGTATTAGCGGACGCGTGCGCCGTCGCCCGGAGGGTAGTTCCAATAGCAACCTTGGTAGCGGTGAGATCGAAATTCTATGCCATGAAATCGAAGTGCTGAATGCCGCGCTTACGCCGCCGTTCCAGCTGGATGACGAAAATCTGTCGGAGAACGTGCGCCTGACACACCGCGTAATTGACCTACGGCGTCCGCAGATGCAGAAAAATCTGATGCTACGCTATAAAACAGCAATGGCGTTTCGCCGTTTTCTGGATGCGAAGGGTTTTATCGATATTGAAACGCCGATGCTGACCAAATCCACACCGGAAGGTGCGCGTGACTATCTGGTGCCATCGCGTGTTCATGCAGGCGAATTCTTTGCGTTGCCGCAATCGCCGCAGCTATTCAAACAGTTGCTCATGGTGGCAGGTTTTGACCGTTACTATCAAATCACTAAATGCTTCCGTGATGAAGATTTGCGCGCAGACCGCCAACCAGAATTTACTCAGGTGGACATTGAGACCTCATTTCTGGGTGAAGAGCAGATTATGATGCTGACGGAGGAAATGCTCCGCACCGTATTCAAAGAGGTGTTGGGTACTGTTTTGCCTAATCCGTTTCCGCGTATTTCTCACGCTGAGGCGATGGCGCGCTTTGGTTCAGATAAGCCTGATTTGAGAGTAACACTGGAAATTACTGATGTTACGGATGCGGTAAAAGATGTGGCATTCAAGGTGTTTTCTGCGCCTGCCAATCAAGTTAACGGGCGCGTGGCAGCGTTACGTGTGCCCGGTGGTGGCTCATTTACGCGCGGTGAAATTGATGAATACACCAAATTCGTTGGCATCTACGGTGCACGCGGCTTGGCCTATATTAAAGTCAATGACGTGACGCAGTTGAATGAAACTGGTCTGCAATCACCTATCGTGAAGAACCTCAATGAGGACGCGCTGAAAATAATCATGGCTCGTACAGGTGCACAGAATGGTGACTTGATTTTCTTCGGAGCGGACAAGGCTAAGATAGTGAATGATGCGCTCGGCGCGTTACGCACCAAGATTGGCCATGAGAAAAAATATGTCAGTGGCGCAGCATGGACTCCCCTGTGGGTGGTGGATTTCCCAATGTTTGAATACGATGATGAAGCTAAACGTTGGAATGCCTGCCATCATCCGTTCACTGCGCCCAAGGACGAGCACCTTCACCTGTTGGAAAATGATCCTGGACGTTGCTTGGCGAAGGCATACGACATCGTGTTAAACGGTTGGGAACTCGGTGGTGGCTCGGTGCGTATTCATAAGGAGGAAACCCAGTCATTAGTATTCCGCGCGCTCAACATTGGTGCGGAAGAGGCGCAACTAAAATTTGGCTTCCTGCTCGACGCACTGCAATATGGCGCACCACCGCACGGTGGGCTGGCCTTCGGCCTGGATCGTATCGTTACGCTTATGAGCGGCTCTGAATCGATCCGTGACGTGATCGCTTTTCCCAAGACCCAACGCGCGCAGTGTCTGCTAACCCAAGCGCCCAGTGCCGTTGACGAAAAACAACTGAATGAGCTGCATATTCGTTTGCGTCAGAAAGTGCAAACGACGGTGGAAGTGACGAAGGAATAGTGTGGCGGCGTTGCCCGTTTGTGTTACAAAATAGGGAAGAAATTGAAGCCATATTTAAGATGAGAATGGTTAGCGCACGGTTCATCCTGCATTTTTTATTCTGTTTGTTTGCAATGCTGCTAGCACTGGGTTCAGCACAAACTTATGCTTATGCGTTTGGGTTAAATAATGACCGTGAAATGCAGATTATCACGGTGTTTGCGTTGCCGCCGGAAGGGCGCGAAACCTTGCATCTCATTAAGCGGGGCGGCCCGTTTCCATATCCGCGTGATGGTGTGATATTCAGTAATTTTGAAAAACGGTTGCCCAAACACGAGCGTGGTTATTATCGTGAATTTACGGTGAAAACACCTGGAATACGCAATCGTGGTGCACGACGCATTGTCTGTGGCCAACCTGTTGAGTGTTATTACAGCGCTGACCATTACCGGACTTTTCGGCGCATCGTGGAATAACATGGATAATTTGTCGTTACGCTTAAAAGATGTAAGAGAGGCGGGTACATACCAGCTAGGTTGCCGCTTGGACGAGTTGTATGCAGCAGTGGCAGAGGCAGGTTGCGTCTTGTTCGAGGTTGATCTGGTTGAGATAGAGGGCAAGGAAAAATTTATCGCGGCCATCGCGCAGGCAGTCCGTGTGCCGGATTGGTTTGGTGGCAATTGGGATGCGTTGGCCGATATATTGAGCGATCTTTCCTGGCAACCCGCTTGCGGTTATGTGCTGTTGTTGCGTAATGATAATGGCACACTTGGAATGGCTGCTGAGGATCACAATATTGCTATGGAAATTTTTGCTGATACGATAGCTTTCTGGAAATCGCAAGATAAACCATTCTGGATTTTTTTCTGCTAGCGCCATCCATGCAATATAAATTACCAGTTTCAGTGTTAGTGGTGATTTATACCTTGGATTTTGAGGTGTTGCTTCTGGAACGCGCTGATCATCCAGGTTCTTGGCAATCAGTCACCGGTAGCCGAGATGAAGGCGAGTCTTTGTGCGAGACAGCTGTGCGTGAAGTGTTTGAGGAAACTGGCTTGGATGCCAATCAGTATTCCTTGGTGGATTGGCAGGTCCAAAATATCTATGAAATTTATGCAAAATGGCAGCATCGCTATGCACCGGGTACTCGGCACAACACCGAGCATGTATTTGGATTGGAATTACCCTGCGTACTTCCTGTCCAATTATCACCGCGGGAGCATCTCAGTTATCAATGGTTGCCTTGGCAGGAAGCTGCGGGGCTGGTGTTTTCGCCCAGCAACCGTGAAGCGATTTTGCAGCTGCCTAAAAGAGAAAAAACGAGGGGCTGAAACCGCCCATACATAGTGAACGAAAGAATTTTAAATGAAGGAAATTGAGAGGCAGGGTGGCATGATATCGATTGCCTACGATCATCCCGGCTGCGCCACTTCGACAGCGTGGGCGAAGAAGCCGCGCGAACCGGAGCCAGATGAAAAGGCCATGCTGATCGAGCGTATCAAACGACTGTTAAAAGAACAGGATGCGGTGCTGGTGGCGCATTATTACGTACATCCGGACTTGCAGGATTTAGCCGATGCTACAGGCGGTTGCGTATCTGATTCCCTTGATATGGCCAATTTCGGCCATCAGCATCCGGCGCAAACGTTAGTGGTGGCGGGAGTGCGTTTCATGGGCGAGACAGCGAAAATCCTCAACCCGGAAAAACGTGTGTTAATGCCTGATTTGGATGCAAATTGTTCGCTCGACCTTGGTTGTCCGGTGGAGGAATTTACTGCTTTCTGTGACGCACACCCGGATCGTACCGTGGTGGTATATGCCAACACCAGTGCGGCGGTAAAAGCACGCGCCGATTGGGTGGTAACCAGTTCTATCGCGTTGCCCATCGTTAAGCATCTTAAGGAGCAGGGGCAGAAAATATTATGGGCACCGGATCGTCATCTGGGCCATTACATTCAGCAACAAAGTGGTGCCGACATATTGCTGTGGCAAGGTTCATGTGTGGTGCATGACGAGTTCAAGGCCAAGGAGTTGGCTGAACTTAAGGCGCAACACCCGGATGCCAAGGTGCTAGTTCATCCAGAATCCCCCCCGGCAGTAGTGCAGCTTGCTGATGTGGTGGGTTCTACCACGCAGCTCATTAAGGCAACACAAACTTTGGCTGCGAACAAGTTCATTGTGGCGACCGATAACGGTATCCTGCACAGAATGAAAACTTTATCGCCTGGCAAGGTGTTTTTCGAAGCCCCTACGGCTGGAGAGGGCGCGACTTGCACTAGTTGTAATCACTGTCCGTGGATGGCGATGAACGGGTTGTTAAATCTCGCTGAAGTGTTGGAAAGAGGGAAGAATGAGATACATGTTGATCCGGTAATCGGGCGTCGTGCCAAGGTTTCTATCGAGCGCATGCTGGATTTCGCGCGTCAAATCGGCCTTCCCACCCGAGGCATAGGTAACGCCTGACGGATGTTTGCGGCCAATATCACGCTCATTGCGTATATTGTAATGATATGTGGTCTACTGATGCGGTATTGATGAGCCACCTATGACCACACTGAATATCGTCACCTACAACATTTACAAGGGTTTATCCCATTTTAACCAGCGCATTGTGCTGCACGAATTGCGCGAGCGCTTGCGTGAAGTCAACGCTGATATTGTCTTCCTGCAGGAAGTGCAGGGCGAGAACAACCGCGACATCCGGCATCCCCAAAGCTACGCCACTTCGCCACAACATGAGTTTCTAGCCGATCAGATATGGCCGCATCATGCGTATGGAAAAAATTCCGTGTATATAGACGGTCATCACGGAAATGCCCTTTTGAGCCGTTACTCGATTATGGAGTGGGATAATCTGGATATTTCCGCGCACCGCTTCGAGAGTCGAGGCCTGCTGCATTGTGTAATTGATCTGCCAAAAATCGGTCAGAGTGAAATCAGTCAGCCTCTACATTGTATTTGTGTTCATTTTGGTTTATTCAAACGCGGCCGCAGGGTGCAATTTAATGCGCTGATTGAGCGTATCAAGCGGATGGTGCCGCTGGATGCGCGTCTGATTGTTGCGGGTGATTTCAATGATTGGCGCAACAATGCTAGCCGTCTGTTAGCCCATGAATTGCAATTGCATGAGGTATTTGAAAAAAATCTCGGCCGGCCGGCACGCAGTTTTCCGGCGGGCATACCGCTACTGCGCATGGATCGTATTTATGTGCGGGGGCTGGAAATTAAGCGCTGTGAAGTGCATTCGTGGAGGAAAATTTCAGATCATGTGGCGTTGTCCGCAACGCTCGCCCTATGAGCAGCACGCATCTGGTTGACGGGCATATTCTGACCCTGTTGCGTAACGGTGAGGAATACTTTCCGCGCCTGATTGCGGCGATAGACGCTGCGACCCGCTCGGTTTACCTGGAAACATATATTTATGCCGCCGATGCTTGCGGCCGTTTGGTCTCGCAGGCATTGCAGCGTGCGGCCAAGCGTGGCGTGAGGGTGCACTTGCTGCTGGATGGTTATGGCTCGGCCGATTTGCCGGATAAGTGGGTGAACGATCTGCGCGGGGCGGGCGTAGAAGTATTGTGGTATCGCCCGGAAATCGCGCGCTTTAAATTGCGCCGCCACCGCCTGCGTCGTTTGCACCGTAAGTTGGCGCTGGTGGATGAGAATATTGCCTTTGTAAGCGGCATTAATATCATCAACGATGTGCCGGGTGGTCGGCTTATAGCGCCGCGTTTGGATTATACGGTGCAGGTGCAGGGAGCAACGGTAGAGCATATACAGTTCGTTATAAGGCGTTTGTGGACGCTGGTGTCGTGGATAAGTTTTCAGCGGCAGCGTGAGCGGGTAAAACTACTGGCTGCGCACAAAAATATTGAGCCACAAAAAGTTAATTTTGTGTTGCGTGACAACTTGCGTCATCGTCACGACATTGAACACGCTTATCTCAAGGCCATTGCCGGGGCGCGGCGAGAGATCATCATTGCCAACGCCTATTTTCTGCCGGGAATGCGCTTCCGCCACGCTTTATTAAATGCGGCTCGACGCGGAGTGCGCGTTGTGTTGCTATTGCAAGGGCGGGTTGAGTATCGCTTACAACACTTTGCTACGCGAGCGCTTTATGATGAATTATTGCGGGCAGGTATAGAAATTCACGAATACCACGCTAGTTTTATGCACGCCAAGGTGGCGGCAATAGATGGCTATTGGGCAACCGTAGGTTCATCCAACATAGATCCATTCAGTCTGTGGTTAGCGCGTGAAGCTAATCTGGTAGTTCGCGATGCAGGGTTTGCTGAATCATTGCGTGCCAATTTATTGCAAGAAATTGCGCACAGCGCCCGGTTGATTTCCCTTCTGTGTGGCGCGAGCATAGTATATGGACGCATTTGCTGATGCGCATCAGCTATGCAATGGTCCGTTTTTTAACTGGTGTGATTGGTTATGCACGCGGACAGGATAATGTTTAGCCACTATCTGGTCGGGTAGATTGATTGGTCAGTTGCAAACCATAAAAACTCGACCGCACGGATCACATAAGTTAAAAGCATTACACTTTGAACCCCGCCGTTTCAAATTTCAGGCACACTTTGCTTCTGCACATGCAACGGTTCAATATAAATTGTCCTTTATGGATATGGTGCAAGAGCTCAATGCCTGCAATCATTACAAAATATAAACATAAAGCATTAAGTCATCATATCCATGCTGTCGAATGAATCTTGTTATTAGAACCTCAAAAGTTGGCCCGTACACCCATAAGGAATCCGCGGCCTGGCAACGGGGCGAGTTCTTTCAAGAAGGAGGTATGCATTCTGGCTTCCTGGTTAAAAAGATTATTACCCTTGATGTAGGCATCCCAATTGACTGAGGGTGTCTTAAAGCGGTAGTTCAAGGTGGTGTTGGTCAGCGTGTAGCCACGGGTCGATAATTCGTTCGTTGCCACTTGGTCCTGCTTGAATGAATGGGAAACGTCGAGCCTGGCGCTAAACTTACCCAGTTGATAATCAAGGCCTGCCCCAAGACGCATGGGCGAAATGCGCGGCAACGGCTCCCCGTATCACTGTTTTTCGCCCGCACATAGTCGCCGCGCAGGTTGAGGTCCAGATTGCCTTTTTCCTCATATACCCGGAATTTTCCTTCCGCCTCAAAACCATGGAATTGGGCTTTCACCGCGCGAAATAAAGCTTCCCGTAGCTCTTCCTGTTCTTGGCCGCTATTAATCAACGCAATGTAGTTCTGGAAGCGGGTGTAAAACCCGCTGATACTTGCTGAATTCGGGCCCGAACGCCAGCGCAGCTGCACATCAGCGCCGTCCGACTTCTCCTTCGCAAGCGTCGTGTCACCCACCTCGAACTGCCCCGTTGCGACATGCCTGCCATTCGCGAATAGTTCGGCGTATGTCGGCACACGCTCAGTGTGCGAAAAGTTTGCAGCCAGGCCAATGTTCTGATTGAACGTGTAGAGCGTGCCTAAAGCGCCGCTATTGGCCGAAAACTTGCGTTCCTGGGGCGCGCCAAAGCGCGTTGTTGTGGGGCTGTCTCCGGCTGATCCCACGGTGGTGTGTTCGTTACGTCCCCCTGCGGTAAATTTGATATCGCCGAATACGGCTTCTTCATAAAGGAAAAGCGCTTTGGCGTTGGTATTAACTTTCGGCAGAAAGGCTTCTTCGCCAAGCGCCGCAAAATCAGTATCTGAAAGCTGTACCCCAAAGGCACCGGAGAACGGGCCAAATTTGGCGTGGGTGGCGTCTATCCGTGTTTCATATCCTTTGTTTTTGAATGTGGTTGCAATTTCGCCGTTTTCCAGCTCATTGTGCAGGTAATCAGTATGGTTATACTTGAATTTTACATCTTGTATGATTGTGCCCAGTTCGCGCATCTCTCCCGCCACACCTAACCGTTTGCTGTTCATGTCAACGCGCACGTCCGGTTCCACCACGGTGCCGTAGTTTGATTGCATATCATTGTATGAAAGGCCGAGATATCCCTTGTCGAATGTGAGGGAGGCACCCAATGCGGCGCTGTCACTCTTCGATGAGCTGTTGATCAGGCGTCCTTGGATTTGTTCGACTGTGGGATCATCCAGGGCGCGTTGCCGGTTTGACCGCGCAAAACCGGGAATACGGAGGTCGTCGGTTCGGCGCGAAGCGACGTCAGCGTGGAGCGCGACCACGCCATTGCCGGCTTCCACAACGGCTGCACCGCTGCGCTCGTTGGCGGCACCGCCAATCCGGGGTTCAACGCGGCCTGTAATGCCTTGAATTGATGATTGGGGAATACGGTTGTCAAGCGAGTTTACTACGCCTCCGACTGCGGCACCGCCATACATCAGGGCTGCGGGACCACGCACCACTTCAATCCGATCTACCACCAATGGGTCTACGGTTGTAGCATGGTCGGGACTCAAGGCCGAAACATCGAGCATGCCGATACCATTTTGCATAATCCGTACACGATCACCGTCAAGGCTGCGGATTACGGGACGGCTCGAGTTCGGGCCAAAGTAGGTGGAACTTACGCCGGGAAGTTTGGAAAGCGTTTCACCTAACGTGCTTTCTTGCCGAAACGATAATTCTTTTCCACTGAGTACCGAAACCGGCGATACAAGATCAAACAGGGCGCTTCCCAGCGGGTTGGCGGTAACAACGACGGGTGGCATGAAGACAGGTTCATTTGCTGCTTGCTCCGTAACCACAACCTGCGGCGGCAGAATAACGGGAGGCGTGGCAGGGGCGGCTACAACGACCGGCGGAACGGCAGGATTGGTTATGGCAAAGTTAGGGGTTGGTATTGCAATCGTTTCAGGGGTGCCTTCTTTCCCTGGCTTGTTTAATTCTTCTTGCTCCAGGCTCAGCCGCCTAGCTTGGAGTTGCTCGCCTTTGGCGTTGAGTTGCGCGACACCTAACTGCACTTTGACATGTTTGTCCACGCCTTTGCCCATTCGGATTTCCTGCTCGAATACACGGGCACTATAAACATCCACTTTCTTTTGAATTTTTAGCTTTAATTTACCAGCGGGAACGGTTAAATTTAATGGACATTTCCCCTTAAGTTTGTCGTTGATAAATACTTCGGCACCCATATCCCTATCTTCGCAAGTAATACTGAGCGTGGAACCAGCCGCGTGTGCCCTAGGGGGTATCGCGAAGGTCAGGAATAGCAGGGACATTAAATAAACTGCATGAGTGGATAACTGCGCGTGCTGCGCCGCGCCACATGTGATGTGCTTAAACATAGCAATTCTCCAAAAATAAATGATATGACCCCGCGTTACACGGGGTGGTCTTATGTAATTTATTGGAAAATACTTGGCGGGCCGCGCGCAATGGCGATAAGGGGTTGGTTGGAATGGAATGAAATGGTGTCAAACCGTACCGTTTCGCTCGGGATGGCAATAACTGCGAAGGAATGGAAAATGCTACCAAGCACGCCGCCCAGTTGGGTATAAGCCGCACAATGTCCGCATGCCGATGAGTGGGGTGCGTGTTTGTAGGGTTCACTTGTGTCTCCTTAGCGCCCAAATACCCTGGTGAGGGTCACATAGTAGGGAGATCACTATAAAATGTGAATAAGCAAATTGCTTATTTTAATTTTAAAAAACCTTAATAATTGAATATCGATGTATCGAACGTAATACTTTTCAGGTTGGTGAATTTTCGTCCAAACCACATATGGAGAATTTAAGATACGCTGACAAAATGGAGGACAAAATAGAGTTGCATGTTTTTAGCTTATGGCAAAATTTGCACCAGAGCCATGAGAAGTTACTATGGCGACGGATCAGTGATGAATCCTATTCGCGCCACCCCGGCTTTCGCCGCAATCGACATTACCTTCGCTACATTTTCGTAATGAACATGCTTGTCGGCAAGGATATGCAGCTCGGTATTAGGATGCTGAGCGACCGACGCGGCAAATCGCAATGTTAATTGATCCAGTGCGACAGGCTCACCGTTCCAGAATAAACTGGCATCTTCGCGAATGCCAAATTCGATATGCTCTGATTGCGTTATATTCGGGGTGCTAGACGCCTTAGGCAATTCGATCTTCACTGCATTCGTGAGCAACGGCGCAGTAATTATGAAGATCACCAGTAGCACTAACATAACGTCCACCAGCGGCACTACATTGATATCGGCTAAGGGTGTCTGACGATTACTGCTCAAGTTGCCAAATGCCATTACGGTCTCCTTTCGATGGGTTCAACCATATGTGACGGACGCTCATCGTCCGCAGAACTATTGGACTTGACGCCGACGGTGACGAGCGCGAATAGGTCATGAGCGAAGGCATCCAGGCGCGCCAGCCATAAACGATTACGCCGCACAAATACGTTGTAGGCCAATACTGCCGGTATAGCCACTGCCAATCCCAACGCCGTCATTATTAGTGCCTCACCTACCGGGCCAGCCACTTTATCCAGTGTCCCTTGGCCGGAAATGCCGATTTGCACCAGCGCGTGATATATACCTAAAACCGTGCCGAACAGGCCTATAAAGGGTGCAGCCGAGCCAGCTGAGGCTAGCATTGTGAGGCCATTTTCAACGCGCGCAGCTTCCTGTTCGATGCTATTGCGTAATACGCGGGTAATGAACTCGCTTGTGCCGCCACCAGTAATTGCCAGGTGCTTTAAACCGCGTGTTTCCGACTCGAGGGTGGCATCCAGCGATAATTGTGCGAGCTGCGCGAAGGCGTTGTCAATTGAATTGACGGTCAGGATCGCATTCACCTCTTGTAAAGAATTGGCGTTCCAGAAACGCTTGAGAAAAGTCTCCGCGCGGCGCGCGGCCAGAAAATTGGCAATCGTTTTGGTGAATATGAGATACCAACTCGCCATTGACAGCGCAAGCAATAATACAAAGACGCCAATGCCGATGTCATCGAGCTGGGAGAGAAAGTGTGAGAAACCGAGTCCTTTTTCCATTAGTTCAATCTCCTGGCAATATAAAATTAAATGGTTGCATGGCGATTGCCCGAACTGGCTGGCCGTTGCGTCTGGGCGGATTGCAATGCCAGGTTTTTACTGCGCTTAGGGCAGCCTCGTCGAGATGTTTGTAACCGCTGCTATTAATTACTTGCGCTAAACTTACGCGACCGGTTTCATCCAGTTCTACCCGTAGCATCACCTTGCCCTCTTCACCACGCTGGCGCGAAAGCGGCGGATAGGTAGGCGCATTTAATTTAGAACAGGTGAGCGATAGCTCAGAGGATAGTATGACTGGCGCAAGTGATATCGGCCCAGAGGGTGCTGCCGGACCCTCTATCCTTTCTGGTTCTGGTTCATGCGGTGGTGGTGGCGCGACAGGTTCATTTTGGGAAAGTACCGGTGCTTCAGCTACCAATTGCTGCTGTTTTTGTTGCTTTATGGGTTGCGGCCTGGATGAAAGTCGGAATATAGGTTCCGGCTTGGGTGTAGAACGAGGTGGTTCGGGCTTGGGTTCTTCTTGCGGTTTAGGCGTGGCGATAATATTTACGAACACCGCCGCCTGTTTCGGTAGGGTAATCAATTTCTGACTCCACAGGATGTAAAACAATGCACCGTGAAGCGCAAGGACAAACAGTACCCCCGGCAAAGAGGCGGTTCTGCGTTTCGTTGCCATTTATTCACCGCCGCACCGAGTCAGGTGCAGCTTTGCGAGTCTGGCACTTAAGTAGCAAACGATGCATCATTGGCCGGGCTCCTGTAACCATTAACGTACGCACCTAACTAACACACTTTAGTAGCACTTTTGCTTGTATCTATGCTGGTTAAATAGTATGGCGGTAACCAAAAAAAGAGAATAAGCAAATTCCTTATTTCGTGGTTAACGAAAGTCTGCCAGTTATTTTCAAGCCTATACGGGTAGACCAAATGTATATAGCGTTCGGCTGGTATCATTACGGTGTTGGGCTGATGTCGTCCTTATGGCACTGTGGCTTCGAAATTTTTCCTGAAAATTAAACATGGGGAGAGCAATATTAAGATATTGATAATATTTGGTATATTGAGCATATTAGCATTGCTGATAGCAAGCCAGTTGGCACGTGCGGGCGAAGTACCGAAAATTGGAGAAACCGCGCCGAATTTTAATTTACCAGACCAGAGTGGAAAGATTTATACCTTGGCGAATTTTCAAGGTAAGTGGCTAGTGCTGTATTTTTACCCAAAAGATGATACGCCAGGCTGCACTGAACAGGCATGCAATTTTCGTGACGATCTGAATCAGTTAACTGGACTTGGTGCTCAGGTAGTGGGTATTAGCGTGGACGATAGCAAGAGCCATGCCGATTTTGCCAAAAAATACTCTCTTCCCTTTCCGCTGCTGGCGGACAAGAACGCCGAGGTGACTACGCGTTATGGCGTGCTACGGAATCTTGGGATATTCAAGTTAGCGCGGCGATATACTTTTTTGATTGACCCGCAAGGTAAAATTAGCAAGGTGTATGACAAGGTAGAAACGTCCCGTCATTCAAAAGAAATTATTGAGGATTTGAATAAATTATTGGCTGTTGGAAAAGAATGAAAAATCTTGTCAGTAATATTTGGGCTGTAACGTTATTCGTTTTTGTCGTAATTTTCTTGCGGTTGCCCAATCTCGTTGTGCGCTAATATTTTTTCTATTGCGCTATGGTCGATGCGTTTTTCGATTATCCATCAATTCCTTTTTGTTAATTAAAAATATAATACCTGATGCCATACATTACTCTTGATAAGGCCGCGCTTGCTTACGGCCATGTACCATTGCTTGATCATGTTAATTTCCAACTGGACGAAGGTGAGCGCGTCGGCTTGATCGGGCGCAACGGCGGCGGTAAGTCAAGTATGTTAAAGGTGCTGGCTGGACAGGCTATGTTAGATGACGGCCTTGTATGGCGCGCACCCGGTGTGCGTATCTGTTATGTGAGCCAGGAACCAGAATTAAATATTGAAGCGACAGTGTTTGACGAAGTTGCGCGCGGGCTGGGCGAGCTACAACAAATTATTACCGATTACCATCATTTGTCGCATCAACTTGCCGAACCGGATGCGGATTACGAAAGTTTGCTGGAGGCAATGCAGCCGCTGCAAACAAAGCTTGAAGCGCAAAATGGGTGGGCGGTTCAGGCGCGTATCGAGACTGCCATCCAGCGTCTGGAGCTGAATGCCGACAGTCGTGTAGGTGATCTTTCCGGGGTGTGCGTAAGCGCGTGGCACTGGCGCAGGCGTTGGTGGCTGAGCCGGATGTGTTGATCCTGGATGAGCCCACCAACCATCTTGATTTCTCATCCATTGAATGGTTGGAAGGCTTGCTAAACAACTTTCGCGGCAGCGTGTTGTTCGTGACCCACGACCGGTGTTTTTTGGATAATGTCGCTACCCGGATAGTTGAATTAGATCGCGGCAATCTTGCCAGTTTCCCCGGTAATTTTGCGGCTTACTTGCGTTTCAAGGAGCAGATGCTGCAGGACGAAACGGTGCTCAACGCCAAGTTTGACAAGGTGCTGGCGCAGGAAGAGGTATGGATACGTCAGGGCATTAAAGCGCGGGGTGTGCGCAATGAAGGGCGTGTGCGGCGGCTGGAACAGTTGCGGCGCGAGCGTAGTGCGCGGCGTGAACGTGTGGGTAAAGTTGAAATGAGTCTGGAGGCGGGTGACCGATCCGGCAAGCTGGTGGCGGAACTGTCGCACATCAGCAAATCATTCGGTGACAGGCAAATTATTAAAGATTTCTCCTGCCGCATTCAGCGCGGCGACAAGATTGGTTTGTTGGGGCCAAACGGCTCTGGTAAGAGCACGCTGCTCAAAATTATCTTGGGCGAATTAGTCCCGGATAGCGGCAAGGTGCATCTAGGCACCAAATTGGCAGTGGCGTATTTCGATCAATTACGTGCGCAACTGAATGAAGAGGCTACGCTGGCCGATACCATCAGCCAGGGCGCTGACTTTATTGAAATTGGTGGCGTGCGCAAGCACATCATTAGCTATCTCGGCGATTTTTTATTCGCGCCGGAACGTGCCCGCTCACCGGTAAAAAGTTTGTCCGGCGGTGAACGTAACCGCTTGCTGCTGGCGCGTTTGTTCAGCCGGCCAGCTAATGTGCTGGTGCTGGACGAGCCGACCAATGACCTTGATATTGAAACGATGGAGCTGCTGGAAGACCTGCTCGCCGATTATGATGGCACGCTGTTTTTGGTCAGCCACGATCGCGCTTTCCTCGACAACGTGGTGACCCAGGTCATCGCCTTCGAGGGTGATGGCAAATTGATGGAGTACGTCGGTGGCTACGAAGATTGGGTACGTGTAAAGAAGCAAGAGGCCGGACAGCGAGCGCCCGTAAGTACAGCCGTTCCTGCCAAGCCATCGCCGCAGACGGAGGTTAAATCCAAACCTGTCACCAAATTGAGCTTCAAAGAAGCGCGTGAGCTAGAGCAAATTCCGCAACGAATCGCGTCTCTGGAACAAGAGCAGGAAGAACTTGCTGCTACTTTGGGCGCGGGCAATCTCTACCGTGACAATCCCACGCACGCCAAACAGCTACAGGAACGCACCGCTATTATCGAGGATGAGTTGTTGCAACTAATGGCGCGCTGGGAAGAGCTGGAGAGCCGATAAAGTTTATCGGCAATATCGCCTATTCAAAATATCCTGAGGCAAACTCACGTACTATCCGAAGAATTCCTTAACCTTGTCCATCCAGGATTTCGCGCGTGGACTATGGTGTGCGCTATCTTCTTCGTTTATTTGCTCGAATTCGCGTAGCAACTCTTTTTGCCGATCAGTGAGATTGGCTGGGGTTTCTATCATTACGTGGCAGTGGAGGTCGCCAAAGGTTGAACTGCGTACCCCTTTGATTCCTTTGCCGCGAAGACGGAAGACTTTGCCGGATTGCGTTTCAGCTGGAATTTTGATGCGCGCGGAGCCATCCAGAGTGGGGATTTCAATTTCGCCCCCCAGCGCCGCAACAACAAAGCTGATTGGCATTTCGCAATGCAGGTCATTATGGTCGCGCTGGAATACCGAGTGCGGTGTGATACGGATGACCACATACAAATCGCCGGGTGGACCTCCGTTGCTACCGAGTTCCCCTTCGCCGGATAGGCGGATGCGGTCATCGTTGTCAACCCCGACCGGAATTTTTATAGATAGTGTCTTATGCTGCTTGATGCGACCTGAGCCGTGGCAAGAACCGCACGGCGATATAATGGATTTGCCGCTTCCATGGCAGCGTGGGCAGGTTTGCTGGATAGAAAAGAATCCCCCCTGTTGCATGCGTACTTGTCCGTGCCCACCGCAAGTGGTACAGGTGGTTGTGCTCGTACCTGGCTTGGCACCGCTGCCATGGCAGGTATCGCACTTGGTCATGGTCGGTATGCGAATTTGCGTTTCGGTACCGCGTGCTGCCTGTTCCAACGTGACTTCTAAGTTGTAGCTCAGGTCGGCACCACGGTGCATTTGGTTGTGTCCGCGTGAGCTTGCCCCGCTCATTCCGGCACCAAAAATGTCGCCGAAGATATCGCCGAAATGGGAGCCGGCTGAGCCGCCACTAAATCCTCCCGAGCCCATGCCGGCATCGGCTGCGGCGTGTCCAAACTGGTCATAACCCGCGCGTTTCTGCGAATCGGATAGTACCTCGTAAGCTTCTTTGGCCTCTTTGAAGAGCTCTTCAGCCTTGGGGTTGTCTGGATTACGGTCAGGATGGTGCTTCATCGCCAGCTTGCGATAAGATTTTTTTATGTCATCTTCTGACGCGTCACGGTTGACGCCTAATATTTCGTAATAGTCACGTTTTTTCATTTTTGCATGAAGCGAAAAGGGGTTAAAAAGTTAAGATTTATGTAATTAGTTTCTAATATTGAATTAGCTTGATAAATCCGGAAATAGCATCTATTTTTTGTTTAGTCTTTTATCCTCAGTCCTTCATCATTTTTTTCGATAAATTTAGACTAGCGAGTATGCTCAATTTGTTCAATTTTAGCAGTGAACCAATAACAGCGATAACCCAAAGAGGGTATCGCTGTATCAGGCTGAATCAATCATAATTTTTTGGTAAGGCAAGAGAGATGTCGCGTAGACTTTCGAAGTTGCAGCGATTGTCTTTCAGACATCTCCCGTTCCTTTTATATTACTTCTTATCGTCTTTTACTTTCTCATCTTTTACTTCGGTGAACTCGGCATCTACGACATCACTGTCATCTTTCTTGCTGTCGGCTTGCGCGCCAGATTCACCAGGCTGGTGGGATTGGCTAGCTTCAGCGGCATGCATTTTTTCTGACAGTTTGTGCGCGGCGGTGGAGAGTGCTTCAGCTTTGGCGTCGATAATTTCTTTGTCGTCGCCTTTCACTACATCTTGGGCTTCTTTCAAAGCGGACTCTACCGCAGTTTTTTCATCTTCACTCAGTTGCTCACCATACTCCTTCATAGACTTCTGCGTAGAGTGAATTAATGCATCCAGCTGATTCCGCGATGTAACCAATTCGATCGCTTTGCGGTCGTCATCGGCATACGTTTCTGCATCTTGTACCATTTTTTGAATTTCAGCTTCGGACAAACCAGAATTGGCCTTGATGGTAATTTTGGATTCTTTGCCGGTCGCTTTGTCTTTTGCGCCTACATGCAGAATTCCGTTGGCGTCAATGTCGAAAGTCACTTCAATCTGTGGCATGCCCCGCGGTGAAGGCGGAATATCGGAGAGATTGAATTGTCCCAAGCTCTTATTTCCAGAAACAACTTCACGCTCGCCTTGCAGCACGTGTATGGTCACTGCACTCTGATTGTCATCGGCGGTAGAAAATACTTGCGAGGCCTTGGTTGGGATAGTGGTATTTTTCTTGATCAGTTTAGTCATTACGCCGCCCAAGGTTTCAATACCCAAGCTGAGTGGGGTTACATCCAGTAGCAGGACATCTTTAACCTCGCCTTGCAGCACACCACCCTGAATGGCCGCGCCCACTGCCACTGCCTCGTCTGGGTTGACGTCGCGGCGCGCTTCCTTGCCGAAGAACTCCTTGACTTTATCCTGCACCATGGGCATCCGCGTTTGTCCACCTACCAGAATCACGTCGGAGATGTCGGCGCTGGAAACGCCCGCATCTTTCATGGCAATCTTACAGGGGGCTATGGTACGCGCGACTAGTTCTTCCACCAGGCTTTCAAGCTTGGCGCGGGTAATCTTGATGGCCAGATGTTTCGGACCGCTGGCATCTGCCGTGATGTAAGGCAGGTTCACCTCAGTTTGCTGTGCGGAAGACAGTTCAATTTTGGCTTTTTCTGCTGCGTCTTTCAGGCGCTGCAGAGCTAACATATCTTTCTTTAGGTCGATACCGCTTTCTTTCTTGAATTCTTCTACCAGGAATTCAATAACGCGCATGTCGAAATCTTCGCCGCCGAGGAAGGTGTCGCCGTTAGTGGACAGCACTTCGAACTGGTGTTCACCGTCAATTTCAGCGATGTCGATAATGGAAATATCGAAAGTGCCGCCGCCCAAGTCATAAACCGCAATCTTGCGGTCACCTTCCTGCTTATCCATACCAAATGCCAACGCAGCCGCAGTTGGCTCATTAATAATGCGCTTTACTTCCAAACCTGCAATGCGGCCCGCGTCCTTAGTGGCCTGGCGTTGACTATCGTTGAAGTAAGCAGGCACCGTGATGACAGCTTCACTAACCGATTCGCCTAGATAATCCTCGGCAGTTTTTTTCATTTTCATGAGCACTTGCGCGGAAATTTCCGGAATGGAAATGTCCTTGTCACGGACTTTAACCCATGCATCACCGTTTTTGGCCTTAACGATGCCATACGGCACCATGCCCATATCCTTTTGCACCATTGGCTCTTCAAAACGACGTCCGATCAGTCGCTTTACACCATACAGCGTGTTTTTTGGGTTGGTCACTGCTTGCCGTTTGGCCGGCGCGCCAATCAATACTTCGCCGTCTTCCATGTAAGCGATAATGGAAGGTGTGGTACGCGTACCCTCGGCGTTCTCAATTACCTTAGGTTTGCCGTTTTCCATGACAGCAACGCACGAGTTTGTGGTGCCCAAGTCAATACCAATAATTTTTCCCATAACGTTTCCTTTTCGTTGTAATGTTGAAAGTCTTTGCTGCCTGTGTTGCATTAATCTGTGGGCAGCAGATGTGTATTTCAAGTGTTACGATCAATTTTTCGCAAAACTACGCAAAAATATAATTTTTTAAGAAGCAGTGGATAACTACTTGGTTACAAGGCCGCTATTCCTTCGCCTTGGCTACCATTACCAATGCAGGACGCAATATCCGATCGTGTAGCTGATAGCCCTTCTGCATGACGCTCACTACCGTGTTGGCTTCTTGTTCACTGTCAACCATGCTGATGGCTTGGTGCTTGTGGGCGTCGAATTTTTCGCCGAGCGGATTGATTTCTTTGATGTTAAATTTAGTGAATACAGCAGCGAGCTGCTTCAGGGTGAGTTCCATACCGCTCTTGAAACTTTCTACCGTGGCGGTTTCAACAGCTAATCCCGCTTCCAAGCTATCCTTTACCATCAGCATTTCATTGGAAAAATGCTCCACAGCCAATTTCTTTGCTTTGCTAACATCTTCTTGCGCGCGACGGCGAATATTTTCGCCTTCCGCCTTGGCGTACATCCAAGCGTCATAGTGTTCCTGTGCCTTTCGCTCGGCTTGTTGCAGCATCTCTTCAATGCTTGGCATAACCTCTGGGTTATGCGTATCTTCAGCTTGGCTAGCCTGTCCAGGCTGCTGGGATGAGGCTTCTGTGGGTTCCATCTGCTTCTCCAAAATGGTTTTTTAAAAATGTGTAGCGTGAAAATGGGGTCGACTTTTTTGATTTCAAGAGCATTGCGCAATATTATTTTATTCACGTGAGATAATGCGCTTTTGCGGATGCTGGCCGCAGGTTTAACCCCATTTTTGTTGCTGTGACCCTTCATAAAAACTACCACTGGCGTATCGCCGGTTTTTATTTCTTTTACTTTGCTTTTGTGGGCATGTTCGCGCCGTACTGGAGTTTGTATCTGAAATCTATCCATTTTGATGCAATGCAAATTGCCGTTTTAATGTCGGTGCAGCCAGTAATGCGGATGTTGTCTCCTACACTATGGGGCTGGTTGGCCGACCATACTGGGCAGCGTTTACTGGTGGTGCAACTAGCGGCGCTGTGTAGTGTCCTCAGTTATGTAGGAGTGTTCTTCACGACTGAATTCATCGGCTTGTTGCTGGTGATGATGGTGATGAGCTTTTTTTGGAGTGCTTCCATGCCGCTAGTGGAGGCGACTACGCTGACCTATCTGGGTAAGCATACGGCGCGCTACGGACGTATTCGTTCTTGGGGTTCGGTTGGTTTTATTGTGGCGGTATTGGGGCTGGGCTACGCGTTTGACCACATTGCTATCGCTTGGATATTGTGGGTAGGTGTGGCGATAAAACTAGGTATTTTGCTGTTCGCGCGTCAAATCCCACCTACCGAAGTGCTGGCGCACCATACCGACAGCCAGCCCATCCTGCGTTTAGTATTGCAACCGCAAGTGCTGGTGTTGTTTGGCGCATGTTTCCTGATGGCTTTAGCGCATGGGCCTTATTACACTTTCTATTCGATTTATCTGGTGGAGAATGACTATTCGAAAAGCGCGGTTGGTTGGCTGTGGGCATTGGGTGTAATCTGTGAAATCGCGGTATTTTTTGTCATGCCATGGCTAATGTTGCGCTTTACGCTGTCGCAAATAATGATTGTAAGTTTTGCCTGTGCAGTGCTGCGTTTTGTACTGATTGGTTGGGGAGTGGGTTTGCTGTCGTTGATGTTGTTTGCGCAAGTATTACATGCCGCTACTTTCGGTGCTTTCCATGCAGTGGCTATGGCGTTGGTACATCAGTTTTTTCGCGGACGGCACCAGTCCAAGGGGCAGGCGCTGTTTGGTAGCATTACTTACGGCGCTGGCGGCATGGTAGGTGGATTATTGAGCGGCCCGCTATGGGAACACTGGGGCGCAAGCGTGATGTACTCATTTAGCGCCGTAGCGGCACTATTGGGATTATTGTTGATATTGTGGAAGTTAAGGATAGTGGTGTTGCCTAAGAATCAGTTGGATTCTACTGTTTAATTTGCGTTAAGGCGTGACAATCGCCTTTTGTGGCTGATTCAGAACTTCAGACTGATTGGATATTGAAAGAACCAACACCTTTGATTTATCTCCATGTTGCGGTATGCTCCGCTTAATAGTTTTTCTCGATGGGTTTGAAGATATGTGCAAAAAACTTATTATGTTGGTGTTGCTTTTAGCGCCCGTATTGGTAGCGCAGGCTGCACCTAATAAAGCAATTACCCAAAAGCAGGTCGACGATCTGACATCGACGGTAATGAAATACACTTCTTCGCCGAAGCTGGGTTCATCGATTGCGATGATCTACGATGAACAAGAGCAACGTCCCCTATATAGCAAGAATGCGAATGCTGTCGTACCGATTGCATCCATCACCAAGCTGATGACTGCAATCGTAGTGTTGGACGCAGAATTACCCTTAGAAGAAAAAATTACTATTAGTGTATTTGATTTTGATATTCTCAAAGGTAGCCATTCGCGTATGCGCATCGGTATGACGCTGACACGTGGTGAATTGCTCAATCTGGCATTAATGTCCTCGGAGAATCGCGCGGCCGCAGCTTTAGCGCGTACTTATCCGGGGGGCACCAGTGCAGCCGTGGCGATGATGAATGCCAAAGCGCTCGAACTAGGTATGACGAAAACCCATTTTCGTGATGCGACTGGTTTGAATAGTGGTAATACCTCCACTGCTCAGGACTTGGTAAAAATGTTGATTGCAGCGCAACATTATGAGCTCATCCATAAGTACAGTACTACGGCGTCACATTTGGTTGCGGTGCCTGGATTCCCTCCGCTGCGTTTTGGAAATACCAATCCATTGGTGAAAAATGCATCTTGGGATATCGGTGTAAGTAAAACTGGTTATATCAATGAAGCGGGGCGCTGTTTAGTAATGCATGCCCGCATTATGCAACGTCCAGTAATCATTGTGCTGTTGGATTCACAAGGAAAAAATACGCGTGTTGGCGATGCCAACCGCATCAAGAAATGGATGGAAAGCGCCGCCGTTACTCGTGGGCGAAATACGCGGCGTGGTTAACCTTATGTGCGTAAAGAGAGTTTGAGTAAAATTTTACGGCAATATTGCGAATGTATATCTAAGGCTGTCATGTAGCGCATTAAGCATTGCTATGCGGCTATTGTACTGTCGTCACGCAGGCGTAGTGCCTCTTCAATGTCCACTGCCACCACATGCGATACACCCCGTTCCTGCATGGTTACACCTACCAATTGCTGCGCCAGCTCCATGGTGATTTTGTTGTGGCTGATGAAGATGAATTGGGTGTGCTGAGCCATTTTCTGGATCAGCTTGCACAAGCGTTCGGTGTTGGTATCATCCAGCGGGGCATCAACCTCGTCCAATAGGCAGAAAGGAGCGGGGTTAAGCTGGAACATCGAGAATACCAGCGCAATTGCAGTTAACGCCTTTTCGCCGCCTGATAGCAAGTGAATTGAGGCATTTTTTTTGCCCGGTGGTTGGGCCATCACCTGTACGCCGCTATCCAGTATTTCATCGCCAGTTAGCACCAGGCGCGCCTCGCCACCGCCAAACAGCACTGGAAACATTTCTGCTAGATGGCGATTTACTTCATTGTAAGTGGCCATCAATAAGTCACGCGATTCCTTGTCAATGCGGCGTATTGCCCCTTTCAGCGTATCCATCGCCTCGGCCAAATCTTTCGCTTGAGCATCCAGATAGGTTTTGCGTTCTTGTGTCGTATTTAATTCCTCGAGCGCCGCTAAGTTCACCGAACCCAGTCCAGTTATGTCGCTGTTCAGGCGATTTAATTCATTCTGTAACGCATTCAGCTTGATATTGCCGTTTTTCAACAGGGAAAGTAGGGCTGTTTCATCCACATCTTGCAATTGCTCTGCCCATTGCTCAGATTGCAGACGTGCTTCCTGTTCCTTGAGTGAAAATTCGCTGAGTTTCTCACGCAAAGGATGTAATTTTTGTTCGCAGGACAGGCGCTCCTGTTCCAGTTTGTTCAGATTACTGGTGGTTTGTTCCAGTATGTTGCGTGTCTCCGCCAGCGCCTGTTCGCGCGCTTGACGCTGTTGCAGTGCTTCCTGCAATTGTTGCTTGCTGGTGCCGTCTTCTATCTGGTCTAACTCCATATGGTTTTGTACCAAAGTTTGTTCTAACTGCGCCAGCGTCGACTCGATCTGTTTAGAATTGTGCTGTAGATCGGCGATTTTTTCTGTGCAAGTCTTGGCAAAAAAACGGGCTTCCTGCAATTCGTGCCGTGTTTTTTGTGAACGTTCGCGCTGTTGGCGCAGCGTAGATTCCTGAGCGGCGGCTTGCAACCTAACCTGCTCAGCTTCTACCTGCTGTGCCGCAATGCTTACACGCAGAATGTCCATGCGCTCGGCGATTTCCTGATTTTGGTATTGCTCTTCAGCAGACTGTTCGGCCAGTTCCTGCAATTCGCGCGCGATCTGCGTGGCGCGCTCGTGGCTGCGTTCGTTGGCTTGGGTTAATTTCAGAATCTGTACCTGCATTCCATGTTGGCGCTGTTGCAATTCAGTGTCCGCCGAGCGCAAGAGCGCGATGCGGCTTTCAATAGCGTGATAAATTTCTTCAGCTAGTGCTGTCTGATGTTTGCCTTGATCCAATGACTTTGCCTGTTGCTGTGCTGCCTCCTGTAAATGCTCAATTTCGCGTTGCCGCGCCAGCACGCCATGCATCTGGTTGTCTGGAGCATGGAACAGTACGCTATGCGCGCCAATTAGGTGTCCCTGCGGGGTTACTAACCAGGTACCGGTAAGCAGTTGTTCACGTAAGCTTAAGCCCAGCTCCAGCGTTTCTGTGACATACACGCCAGACAGCCAGTCTCTCACTACGGGCACAGTCTGTGGATCATGGTAGGTTACAAACTGCCCCAGCGGAGTCAGCCCAATATCTTGTTGGGTTTCGAAATTCGATGCTCCGTCTGTTGCGAATATGGCCAGCCTGGCCGGTGGCGCATCGCTCCAACGTGCAGCATTGTCTAGGTGGGGCAGGGCGAGCGCGTTGAGACGTTCGCGCAAAACGGCTTCCAGCGCATCTTCCCAGCCTGCCTCAATACCGATGGATTGCCACAGGCGCGGCAGTTGGTCTAATTGGTGTTTGGATAACCACTGTTTCAGATTCTTGTCGTTATCGAGCTGTTTCTGGAGCTGTTGCAACGCGGAAAGTCTCGCCTCCGCCTGCGACAGTTGCCGTTCCAGTTCCTGCATTGCGATGCGCTGGTCGCGCCGTGCCGTATCAGCCCCCGGTAATTGCGCCTGAAGTTGTGTCAGTTGCTGCTGTTGTGCGTTGCGCTCCATCTCCATCTCGACGAATAGAGACTGCGTCTCTGCCAGCGCTTCGCTATCCACCTGCGGCAGGTTGTCCCGTTCCAGCAGCAAACGCGAGCGGCGCGCTTCCAGTTGTTGCACATTGCGTTGGATATGTTCGCGTTGCGTATCAGCCAGTTGCAGTTGTTGCTGCGAGATCAGCTGTTCGCGTTGCATCGTGTTGTGGCGCTCCAGTTCGGTGCGCGCTGCTTCTTCCGCTTGAGGCAGATGGTGTGCTTCGGCGTTCGCGCGGCTTTCCCAACTCTCAACCCGGATGTTGGCTTCTTGTTGTTGTTGCTGCCAATGTGCCAGTAAAGACTCCACGCCTTGCAACTGAATGCGCTGCTGCTCGACCTGCAACTTGCTGTTGGCCGTCTGCTGGGTCAAGCGCGTGCGTTGATCGTTGAGATGGGCAATCTGCTGCTCTAGCCGCGCAATCTCGGCATTGGCAGCATATAGTTCGCCCTGCTTGGCATGCAGCGTATCAGCCTGCGCGTAATGCTCACTGCGCGTGTGTTCCAATTGGCTTTCCATTTCACGCAGTCGTGCAGCCTCAGCTTCCAGCTCGTTTTTTGTTTTCTCCATTCCTTGGGCAAAACGGTCCCGGCGTGACTCGGCTTCCTGTTTATTCACCAGCCACAACAATTGTTGTGTGGTGTCGCGCTTCGATTCTAATTCGCGGTAATGCGTGGCCACCGCTGCTTGTTCGGTCAGATGGGCAAGTTGCTTGGTCAGCTCCAGCAGGATGTCATCAACGCGTAGCAGGTTGTCGTGCGTATCGGCAATGCGAAGTTCAGTTTCGCGGCGGCGGTCGCGGTATTTGGATACGCCCGCAGCCTCTTCCAGAAATATGCGCAGCTCTTCCGGTTTCGCCTCAATGATGCGCGAAATCATCCCCTGTTCGATAATCGCGTAGGCTCGTGCGCCTAGACCAGTGCCCAGAAAAATGTCGGTTATATCCTTGCGCCGCACATGCTGATTGTTGATGTGATAGCTGGAATCACCGTCGCGCAGCAGCACACGCTTGATAGAGATTTCGGCGTAGCTTGACCATTGGCCAGCAGCCTTGCCCAAACTGTTATCGAAGATCAGCTCGACGCTGGCGCGCGAGACCGGTTTGCGTTTACCGGAGCCATTAAAAATGACATCTTGCATGGATTCGCCGCGTAGCGCCGAAGCGCGAGATTCGCCCAGCACCCAGCGCAGCGCGTCGATGATGTTCGATTTCCCGCAGCCATTGGGACCGACAATGCCGACAACTTGCCCGGGTAGGGCAATATGGGTGGGATCAACGAAGGATTTGAATCCAGCGATCTTGACGTGAGAAAGACGCAATTTCAATCAGTTGGACATTATAATGCGTTGTATTCTAACTGACCCACAAGGCATATCAAAATGAGCGCTCTGTCCGGCAAAACCGTGGCCAGCAAATTTCTGGAAACCTTCGCCAATCCTAACCCTGTGCGCGATTACCACATCCACATGGAAATCCCCGAGTTTACTTGTCTGTGCCCTAAGACTGGCCAACCCGATTTTGCTACGTTGATTCTCGATTACATCGCGGATACGGCCTGCGTTGAATTGAAAAGTCTCAAGCTTTATATCTGGTCCTTCCGCAATGAAGGACATTTTCACGAAGATGTTACTAATCGAATTCTGGATGATTTGGCCGCAGCCATTCAGCCGCGTTTCATGCGCCTTACCGCCAAATTTTACGTTCGTGGCGGAATTTTCACTAATGTTGTGGCGGAACACCGGAAGCCAGGCTGGCAAGCGCAGCCGTTAGTTGATCTGACGCAGTTTGAGACGCAGTCGAATACGCGAGGCTAGTTGGCAACAGTTGGGTTCGCCGGATCGGGCAACAAGTTGATCGTTTTCTATCAGTTTGGGGAGCGGGCGCCGCAGCATTGATCAATTTAATTTAGGAGTATCAGATGGCTGGTCAACCTGAAATTACCAACATGGCTATGTTTTGCGATTTCGAGAACATTGCGTTAGGGGTGCGTGAGGCCAAGTATGCACAGTTTGATATCAAGAAGGTGCTTGAACGCTTATTGCTCAAGGGCAGTATTGTTGTCAAAAAAGCTTATTGTGACTGGGATCGTTACAAAGAGTTTAAGGCGACGATGCATGAAGCGGCTTTTGAATTGATCGAAATTCCGCATGTGCGCCAATCGGGTAAAAACTCTGCCGATATCCGTATGGTCGTTGATGCGCTGGATCTTTGCTATACCAAATCCCATGTTGATACCTTTGTCATAATCAGCGGTGATTCGGACTTTTCTCCGTTGGTTTCAAAGCTGCGGGAGAACAACAAATATGTGATCGGGATTGGGGTTAAGGATTCAACTTCTGATCTACTTAGCGCCAATTGCGATGAATTCATTTTTTATGACGATCTGGTACGTGAACAAGAAGCACAGAAAAAACGCGCTGAAAAAAAATCTCCGGCAAAAACACCTGCCGGTGGCGCGACGAAAAAATCAATATTGAAACCTGAAGATGATAAGCGGCAGGAAGCACTCGATTTTATTGTCGAAACCATCGAAGCATTGATTGCTGAACGGGGCGAAGAGAAAGTCTGGTATTCCATGGTTAAGCCAACCATGCAGCGGCGCAAACCAGGTTTTGCTGAATCGGCTTACGGCTACCGTTCGTTCAAGGAATTGGTGGAAGATGCGCAAAAAAATAATCTGCTCATGATGGTACGTGATGAAAAAGCAGGTCAGTACACCATACGTTTACCAGCGGCGGAGGAATAACGCAACTTCAAATCATGCGCATATAGCGTGGCTAAATTCGTGGGGTATATCAATTTACGGATTTATGCCATCCCATACGGGCTATCTTGTCATTGGCCCGGTTAATAAAGCACCCCGCAGCAAGCTGCGGGGTGCTTTATTTTGACACCTACATTTTAATATTTAAAAACATTAGGTTGTATTTTTCACGCTGACCTCATAGGCTGATTGGCCATAGTGCGGCAAATTGCCGCGCGACAATTTGCCACATTCTCAAGATGATTTTTCTTCCTTATGATTCATGCGCTTCATATTTAAGTGAAGTTTTTGGTGCGCCTCGAGTTAACCACCGTGGTTCTGCATTTATCGCAAGCGACGTTTTCTGCCGTGGACAAAATTCTGCACATTTGGCAAATCATCCAGAGTTCACTTGTAAATCGGGGAAAGTTGCGCAAATAAACGTGGCTACTTTATTGGAAGTAACCATGTTTGTTTAAGCAGCGCTATAAGTGAAAACTCTTGGCATTTAGCTTGACCGGGATCGGTCTCGACAACAAGAAGGAGTTTCTTATGGCCAAAAAATTACCACGCCGCACCCAGCGTACATACATGCTCGCATTTAAAGTGCGTAAGCAGCGTTCCCAGGAATCTAAAACGGCGCAGTTGCCGCGCGACCGTCCATCAACGGTCGTTCCTACGGTTTTGTCTATCAGTATTTTCTCCGCTTTGGTGATGACGCCCACTCCCAGCCATGCCCAGCCTGAAATAGCAACATTGCCGCAAGTTGAGGTTGTTGGAGTAGTTCCAGCCGCCAATGGCCTCCTCAACCTTGACGAACCTGCTGAAACCGGCAGCCGCCTCGGCTGACGCCGCGCGAGACGCCAGCCTCGGTTACGGTTGTTAATCGCGCTACTATTGATGCACGTGGTGCGCAAAACACCCAGGAGATACTTCGGGCAGTTCCTGGTGTCACTGCGCACGATGCGCCAGGCAATATCGGTGTTTTTTATCGGGGCTTTGGCAGTGGGTCACTTAGTCAATTATTCAACGGTATTAATGTGCAATATTCGATTGCAGCCCGCCCGGTGGATAGCTGGATTTACGACCGCGTCGAGGTTATCGGTGGTCCATCCAGTTTTCTTTTCGGCTCAGGTGCGGTTGGCGGCTCTATTAATTACATCACCAAAATCGCGGAAAGAGACGATTTTTCAGAAGCGAGAGTACGGTTTGGCGCTTATAACCTCAAGGAGGTGTCTCTGGATTAAATCGCCGCATCATTGGCGATGGCGGAGCGGGCAGCCACTATGCGCGAATTGATGTTAACCGCCGTAACGCTGGCAGCTGGATAAATGGCACTGAAAGCAAGGCCACACAAGTTGCCGCCTCACTGTTGTCGGACTTTGGCGGTGGACTGACCCATAAATTGGCTTATGAATACCAGGATGAGGATGTCGACCGGCCATACTGGGGAACGCCAGTACTCAACCCGGCATCGGGCACGTTGCGCGTTGATCCCGGCACCCGTTTCAAAAATTACAATAGCACCGATAGTATTTATGCCCAGCGTGTGCAGTGGTTGCGCTCGGTGACCGACTGGCGTGTGACCGATGCGCTGCAATTCCAAAATACTGCGTATGCTTATGATGCGCTGCGCGATTACCGTAATGTTGAAACTTATGTTTTCAATCCGGCCAACACAGCCGTGATCCGTTCGAATACTTTTCTACAGCGGCATGACCATCAAGTTTTTGGTGACCGCGTTAATGGGCTATACAAGGGGCAACTCGCTGGCCTTAGGAGTGATTGGTCTTTTGGGCTGGACGTGAGCGTAAACAAGCAGACGCGATTCCCGAATAGCCTGTCTGCTGTCGTAAGTACAGTCGATCCGTACAATTTGTTACCGAAAGTTTTTTTAAGTGCCCGGCATGTCGCCAGGCTTCAACCCTGACCGGGAAGTCAAGGTCACTTCAACCGCTTTATATCTTGAAAACCGCACGGCGCTCATGCCGACTTTAAACCTCACCACTGCGCTGCGCCATGACCGCATCGAGCTTGATTTGACCAATCGCCGTGCGGTGACAGCAGCTAATCCAGCTACCCTTGGGCGTACATATAACCCAACGACCGGTCGCATTGGTTTGGTATGGGATGTTGCGCCAGGCGCCAATCTGTACGCGCAGTATTCAACGGCGGCCGACCCTCCGTCGGGCATTCTTACGGACAGCCACTTTGCGGCTGTGCGTGATAACACGGCCCTTACGACAGGCAAGCAGGCAGAAATCGGCAGTAAAATTGATTTCTGGCAAGGCAAAGGCACGGCTACGGTCGCGGCCTACAGTATTACCCGCAAAAATATTGCTACTCCGGTGTTGGGCAACAGCGCACTCACCGTTTTGGTCGGGGAGCAATCAGCCAAAGGTGTGGAATTGGCCGTTGGGCTGCAACCTACCTCCAAATTGTCGTTGCAGGGCAATATCACCTATGTCGATGCGCAATTTGAGAACTTTGTTCAAAATGGCGTTTCACTGGCCGGTAAAACGCCAATCAACACGCCATCGACGGTTGCTAACCTGTGGTCTTCGTATGACATCACACCAGCTTGGCAAGCAAGTGCAGGGGTGCGTCACGTCGGCAAAGTTTATGCGGACGCTGACAACACAATGAATTGGTCAGCCTACACGCTGCTTGATCTTGGTTTGCGCTGGAAAATGAGTAAGACAGTGTCGATGATAGGCCGCGTCCGTAATGTAACGGACCGTATTTATGCCGCGAACGTCGGTAGTACGATGGCTTACCTGGGGCCGCCGCGCACCGCCGATATTACTTTGAGTGCGGCGTTTTAAGGACGCGTTACTGATGGCGTATGCCAAACGTTGGTTATTCCTGATCCATCGCTGGCTTGGAATCGCCATCTGTATTTTTTTCGCGATGTGGTTTATTTCGGGAATAGTCATGATGTACGTGGGCTATCCGAAGCTAACTGCCGCAGAACGAATACAACACCTACCGCCGCTAAATGTCGCGTCCATAACATTGACGCCAAGACAAGCGTTGGATGCGGCCGGTATCAGGGGGTCGTTGCAAGAACTTCGGTTGGCGGTGGCTAGTGGTGGCCGTGCGGTCTATTTGGCCGTACCGGCCCGTGATCTGAATGTCGGGTTGGCGAGTGGTCGGCGCCGGGTGGCACCAGGTAGCGGTACGGTGGTGATAGACGCCAGCACAGGCGTTGTGTTGCGGCAGGTTGATCGCGCGCATGTGTTGGCGAGTGCCGCTGTGTTTGGCGGTTCGGCGGTTGCCACCGATTATGGGGGGATCATCGACGAAGACGCTTTCACCCATTCGCGTGCATTGGACGCACACCGCCCGCTACATAAGGTACGGCTGGCTGACGCTGATGCCACGTTGCTGTATGTCTCAAGTACCACTGGCGAAGTGGTGCGGGATGCCTCGCGTATCGAGCGTTTATGGAACTACGTTGGCGCGTGGATCCACTGGCTCTATCCCTTTCGGGGCAATATGTTTAACGCATATTGGACCGACATCGTCATCTGGCTCTCGATTCTTGGTATTGGTTTAGCCCTCACCGGCGCAACAGTCGGAATCATGCGTTGGCGATTTACGCGTGTTTATAAACGTGGCTCACATTCTCCCTACCATGGTTTTGTGATGCGCTGGCATCATATTCTAGGACTGTTGTTCGCACTGGCCACGTTGACGTGGATATTCAGTGGACTTATGTCAATGAACCCCTGGAAAATTTTTGACAGTGGGGCACCAGCCTTAAATATCGTAGCGATGAACGGAGGGCCGTTGAATATTTCCAGCCAGCAAGCTTCTCCGCAACAGTTGCTTGCGGCTGCGCCGAACGGCGTGCGTGAGCTGCATTGGATACGCGCTTCGGGTCAGACTTTAGTGCTTGCGAATATTAGTGGCAGCGCTCGGCCAACCGTATTCAATGCAGAATCGGCGAATGTTTATGTACCTGATTTCGAGGCATTGAAAACTAATGTTGCGCGCTTGCTTCCCGATCCCGTTGCACACATTGATGTATTGACCGACTACGATTTGTATTATTACTCACGGGAGCCGCACACGATGACGGGTGGCTCGGAAAAATTTCTGCAGGTGTGGCGCGTCGTATTCGACAATGCCCACGCGACTTGGGTACATATTGACCCGGCGACCGGCACAGTGCTCGGACATACAGACAGTACGAAACGCCTGAGCCGCTGGCTATTTGCGATGTTGCATAGCTGGGATTGGCTGCCACTACTGGAAAGACGCCTTGTGGGACATCGTGCTTATTTCACTCAGCCTGTGCGGTACCGCGCTTAGCCTATCCGGGGTCGTCATTGCGGCGGCGGCTGGGCCGCAAACTTCGGTCCGTGCGCGTGCGTCGGTTTGCATTGATTGTGACGGACAAGCAGGTACAATTTGGGGCGCTAGCCAACCCAGATGTGCCTTGGTTAGTAGACATCGAGGCCCAGTCACCATTTTCACTACGACCTCTATCTAAGTTTTTTCTGCTTCTATTTTTACAGCGTTCGTCCTGCTCAGCTTTTATGATCGGAGTGCGTCAATTCTGATTGGTTAGTGAGTAGGTACACAGGCGACAGGGTACGAAATGCTATTATTCCTATGTTTTTCTTAAGAAATTGAATTACCGGATTAATTAATGAAACCATTTGTTTCCCTTTCAACGCCGTCGCCAGTGAATCTGCGGCGCGTGTTGGTGCTCAAAAATATCGCCGTGGTTGGCCTGACCTTGGCGGTATTAGTGGTTGCCAAAGGTATGGGGATGCCGTTGCCATTCGCAGTGATTGGCACCGTGTTGCTGGTTCTCAACATACTTACTTGGGTCCGGTTCAAACTGCCATGGCCAGTACAGGAAATTGAGGTGTTCGGGCAATTGGTACTGGATGTTCTGTTATTAAGTGCATTGCTCTATCTGGCTGGGGGCACCACCAATCCGTTTGTGCTGTTGTTATTGTTACCGCTCACGATAGCCTCCGCCACGCTGTTGGCTATCTATGCCTGGTCGTTGGCCGCGTTAATCGTGGCTTGTTATACGTTCTTGATGTTCGTTTATATTCCGCTGCCGCATTTTCATATTGACCACGTTGCCCGTCTTGACTCAAGTGCTTGGCTCATGTGGTGCGGTTTCGTTCTGGGAGTAGGGTTGGTTGGTTATTATGTGGTGAAGATGGGTAACACTTTGCGTGAACGTGAGCGCATGCTGGCGGAGGTGCGTGAAAACGCGCTGCGTGACGAACACCTGGTGGCGCTTGGCGCACTGGCAGTGGGTGCGGCGCATGAATTAGGCACGCCTTTGGGGACGATGGCGGTCGTGCTTAAAGAGCTTGAGCATGAATATGCGACGCAGCCAGAATTGGTGAAAGAGCTGCACTTGTTGCGCGACCAAGTTACGCGTTGTAAAAATACGCTTTCCCAGATGCTGTCGTCTACAGAACAAGCGCGTGCGGAAAGTGGTTACAGTGTTGCGCTTGATAGTTATTTTGAAGATTTGTTGGCGCAATGGCGCAGTATGCGTCCCTCGGCGCAGGCAAGTTATCACTGGAATGGCCCATCTCCCGCGCCGCAGATCGTAGCTGAACAAGTGTTGGGGCAAGTGATCACCAATATTTTAAATAACGCTGCCGATGCTTCGGAACACAGTGTTGAGGTGGAAGTTAGCTGCACTACAGAGCAATTGAAAATCGAAGTCTCCGACCGGGGCGCAGGTTTGACCCCAACTGCGGAAACTCATGCCGGAGAATTATTTTTTACCACCAAAGAAAGTGGGCAAGGGCTTGGATTATTTCTGGTTAATGCCGCATTGCGCCGGTTTGGCGGTACACTTTCACTATCGAATCGGGATGGCGGGGGGGTATGCACTTGCGTGATATTGCCCTTGGCAAGTTTACGTGTGATGAATTCAATATGACCTTACCAATTTTGGAAAACCCGTTGCCGCGCAAGTTGCTGTTGGTAGACGATGACGTTACTTATTGCACGGTGTTGGCGCAGGCCCTTACCCGGCGTGGTTTTGCGGTAAGTGTGGCAAATAATGTGAATGAAGCTATTCAAGTGATTGCACAAAATCTTCCTACTCACGCGGTAATTGATCTAAAGATGCCGGGGCCGTCAGGATTGACACTGGTAGCGCATCTCAAGGAGCGAAAGCCTGATGCGCGTATCGTGGTGCTCACCGGCTATTCGAGTATTGCAACCGCCGTGGAGGCAGTAAAGCTAGGGGCGACATACTATCTGGCCAAGCCTGCGGATGCGGATGAAATTGTCGCGGCGTTCGATCATCAGCCAGGTATTGTTGAAGCCGCGATTACAACCAAACCAATGTCAGTAGATCGCCTAGAGTGGGAGCATTTGCAAAAGGTGCTTGCTGACTGTGGCGGTAATGTTTCCGCTGCCGCACGCACACTTAATATGCATCGACGCACGTTACAACGTAAATTGCAGAAGCATCCGGCTCCTGAGCGTGATGACTAGCAGTTAACTCCGCCTCCAGTAAAACCATTACACGTTAAACCACCCCAAGACCAAACTTGCTCCATCGGAATACCAAGATAGGCTGCGTCTCTTTCGGGATGTAGGCTAATCTGTCAGTGTTTTGCTGGAACTTAATACGATTAACCCGGCATAGTGAAGTATTAACCCCGTTCGGGCTTGTCGAAGCGCATTAACCTTTCGATAGATTCAATGCGAACGGATTTCAAACATAATCTCTATAACGATACCGCCTATTTTCATCAATAAAAGGGGAAAACTACAAAGCGTCATATTATTGTAATAAATGTCGATTACCATTCATAACCGCTATATCTTTTATAGCCAATAAAGCAAAGATTTTTAACAACCGTAGTTCAAAGGTACGAAGGGGGATGATGATTTCACAAGATACATCGTGCGCATCGCCCGCCAGTGACGCGCTGGGAGTGCCCTTGGCAACCTTACGGACTTTTCAGAAAATGACAGCCATGTTGTATGCCAAACAGCGTACGACCAACATTGAATATACGCTTGAACAATCTCCTGCAAACGAAGGGCTGGTATCTTCTTTGAAAAATGACGGCGACGAAATGATGCTGGCACAGCTGAATGAGATCATCGAAAAGCGTTTGTTGAATGCGATTTTCCAACCGATCATATGTCTTCAAAGCGGTGAAATTATTGGCTATGAAGGCCTGATCCGTGGCCCCTCTGACAGCCCAATGCATTCGCCCCTAAGTCTGTTCAAGATGGCATGGATGAACAATCTGACCGTAGTAGTTGAACATTTGTGCCGTCGCGTAGTATTGGAGCGGTTTGCGGAATTAGGTCTGCCGGGAAAATTATTCCTCAATGTCAGTCCGGAAAGCCTGCTTCAAAGAGATGCGAAGCATGGCGAAACGCTCGATTACATCCACGAGATTGGCATCAATCCGGGAAACGTGATTATTGAGCTGACCGAGAGCCAGCCAACCTACGATTACAATTTGCTACTCGAAGCGGTTATGCATTACCGGAACATGGGCTTCCAGATTGCTATTGACGATTTGGGCGAAGGATTTTCCAGTCTGCGGCTGTGGTCCGAATTACGGCCAGAATATGTCAAGATTGACATGCACTTTATCCAGAGGATCAACCGCGATCCCATCAAGCTCCAGTTCGTGCGTTCTATCCAGGAAATCGCAGAACAATCCGGCACAATCGTGATCGCCGAAGGGATAGAAACACAGGCAGAATTGCTCCTGATCCGCGACCTGGACGTTGCCTGCGGGCAAGGCTATCACATTGCCCGTCCCCACAGCACCCCGGCCACCACGCTATCCGCGGAAGTGGCGAAGGCACTGATCCGTAACGGCATTGCGGTTTATCCACAAAAAAACGGATTCCAGCAAAACATTGCGACTGTTCAGAAACTGCTGCGTAAAGTGCCCTCCATCACATCCGACATTCTCAACAACGAGGTTTATGAACTCTTTTGAACGAACCGGATCTGCAAATCATCCCAGTGGTTGACAACGGCAAGCCGCTTGGCCTGATTAACCGGATCAATATGATTGAACATTTCGCCCGCCCCTATGAACGCGAGCTATATGGCAAAAATCTTGTACCTTTTCATGAGTGCCAATCCGCTATTGACGGAGAAGGATACATGCTTGCAGGATTTGAGCCGCCTCATTACGGAAGGGGATCCACGCCACCTGGCCAATGGCTACATCATCATGGATCAGGGGAAATATCTTGGCATGGGTACCGGACACGACCTGATGCGTGAGATCACACAAATACAGATCAATGCAGCGCGCTATGCCAACCCGCTCACGCAACTTCCCGGCAATGTGCCGATCAATGAGCATATAGACCGCTTGCTGCAAAATGACACACGGTTTTGCGCGTGCTTCTGCGATCTGGACTATTTCAAGCCATACAATGATGTACATGGCTATCGCAAGGGTGATGACATCATTCAGATGACGGGCAAGATTCTCAGCGGTCACTGTGATCCCGACCGTGATTTTATCGGCCATATTGGAGGGGATGACTTTATGGTGCTGTTCCAGAGCGAGAACTGGGAAGAGCGCTGCCGCGCGATACTGGCCGACTTTGAGTCAGCGATCCAGCACTACTATAGTATCGAGGACCAGGATCGTGGCGGTTATGTCAGCGAAGACCGGCAGGGGAGAAAAATATTCTATTCGTTGATCAGCCTGTCGCTCGGCGTGGTCAAGGTCTGTCCGGGACAGTACTATTCACACCACCAGATTGCCACAGCAGCAGCCGACGCGAAGAAGCAGGCAAAGAAAATCAACGGCAACAGCTTGTTTATCGACCGTCGCAATGATCCTGAAAATGGAGATCGCAAGTCCAATTGATTGCAATATATTATTGTTGTAATCAAATTAAATGTGATGAATGGTCATCGGCATGATCATCATGGGCGGGCGAATGGCCTTGCCGCATTAACTAAAGGACACCTCTAAAAATTCAGATTTCGTCACAATACGATTTTGCCCACAAAAAATGTTTCCTTACATATCAACTATATGCTGCGCCAACATTTTTTATTCGCGCCTAATCTTGTTTAGAACTCTTAATTTTTAGAGGTGCCCTAAAATTTTCAAAATTGACTGCGACGGGTTCAGGAAGCTTTTTGATCTGACTGACTTTCGTTTGCAGCTTGGTAACTATAAATGAACCGTACAACAGATAAAGATTTTCGCCCGCAGCATTTTATTAATCGTGAACTAGGCCAACTTGAATTCAACCAGCGCGTATTGGCGCAAGCAGAAAATGCCAGCGTCCGATTCTGGAACGCCTCAAATACTTATGTATTGTCAGCAGCAACCTGGATGAGTTTTTTGAAATCCGTGTCGCCGGGTTGAAGGAACAAATTAATCTTAAAAGTGTTGCCACCGGGCCAGACGGTATGGATGCGCGCCAGACACTCAAGCGCGTACGGGAGCAGGTGCATCATCTCATCGAGCGGCAATATCGCATACTGAACAGCGACATTCTGCCTGTATTGGATAGGCATGGTATCCGTTTCCTGCGCCGCACTAATTGGAATGACGTTCAGCGCGCCTGGATTAAAAATTTCTTTTTGTGTGAAGTAATGCCGGTGCTTACCCCAATCGGCCTTGATCCATCACATCCTTTTCCCCGTGTACTTAACAAAAGTTTGAATTTTGCTGTCGATCTGGTAGGCAAAGATGCCTTCGGGCGCAATTCTGCCAAGGCCATTGTGCAGGCGCCGCGCGTGTTGCCGCGTACTATCCTGTTGCCGTCTGAAATCAGCGGATGCGCGCATGGCTTTGTATTTCTCTCTTCTATTTTGCATGCCCATGTCGGCGAGTTGTTCGGCGGAATGGAAGTATTGAGCTGCCACCAATTCCGTGTTACGCGCAACAGCAATCTGTTTGTGGACGAAGAAGAGGTAAAAAATCTACGTATCAGTTTGCAGGGGGAGTTGCCGCAGCGGCACTTCGGCAATGCCGTGCGCCTGGAAATTACAGATAATTGTTCGCCGCAGGTAGCCACGTATTTGTTGCAGCAATTCGAGCTAGGGCAAGATGACCTGTATCGCGTAGATGGCCCGGTAAACTTAGTGCGCCTGATGGGCATTCCCGACCAGGTCGCGCGCGATGACCTGAAATTCCCTGTTTTTGCTGCTGGCATACCCAGCGACCTACTGAAGAAGGGCGCGGATATGTTCAAAAGTCATCCGCAAAAACGATGTACTGCTGCATCACCCTTTTCAGTCGTTCAAACCTGTTATTGATCTTATTCAGCAGGCCGCCGCCGATCCCAGTGTGGTTGCCATCAAACAGACCGTGTACCGCACCGGTGTGGATTCAGAATTAATGGAAGCGCTCATCAGCGCAGCCCAACATGGTAAAGAAGTGACTGTCGTGGTGGAACTGCTGGCGCGTTTTGATGAGGAAGCCAACATCAACTGGGCAAGCCGTTTGGAAGAAATCGGAGCGCACGTGGTATATGGCGTTGTTGGGCACAAGACACATGCCAAGATGCTGATGGTGGTCCGGCGCGAAGCTGGCAAACTGCGCCGCTATGTACATCTGGGCACCGGTAATTATCATCCGCGCACTGCACGGCTTTATACGGATTTCGGCTTGTTTACGAGCAATGAGCAAATGTGTGCAGACGTCAATGAGGTATTTACACAACTGACCGGCCTGGGCAAAGCGGGCAAATTAAATTATTTGTGGCAATCACCGTTCTCGTTACACAGCCAGATTCTGCGCGCTATTCAGAATGAAACCAAACTCGCCAAGGCAGGCAAGCGCGCGCACATTATCGCCAAGATGAACGCGTTACTTGAACCAGAAATTATCAGGGCGCTGTACGAAGCATCGCAGGCCGGAGTGAAGGTGGATCTTATTGTGCGGGGAGTATGTGCGCTGCGTCCGGGCGTGCCAGGATTATCCGAAAATATCCGTGTGCGCTCGATAGTTGGCCGTTTTTTGGAACACACGCGAATATTCTACTTTCGCAATAATCTGGCGCATAACGTGTATCTGAGCAGTGCCGATTGGATGGACCGTAATTTCTTCCGTCGTATAGAGGTATGTTTTCCCGTGCTCGACAAGAAGCTGAAAAAACGCGTGATCGATGAAGGACTGAAAATTTATTTGCAGGACAACTTTCAAGCTTGGCAAATGGATTCGAATGGCCATTATCGAGCGAAGACCCCTGGCCGTTATGAGCGGAAATGCGCGCAATTTTCATTATTGCAGCGGCTCGCCGATCCGACGCCTGAGCCGCTATAAGCGATTTTTTAGGCTAAGTGATTGTTGATTTTTTGCAGATAACGTTCTTGATAATACTTCTGCGCTGATGCTTTTGCTTCCATTAATAAACACATCGCTCGCCGTAACAAAAATCCCAAGCTGTTTTCATAGCCGCTTTAAAAAAGATGGCACACCATTCAGGAAGTACGGATTAATTAATATTTCTGTCACGTTGCTTGATTAGACTGGCTTCGCAGTAGTAATTCGGATAACTGCACCCATGTCTAATTTCAATAATCTGCCTGTTAATATTTTATTAAGGAGTTTCAAGATGAACTTTATGCTCAAACGTTCTACGCTTGCAATTGCTCTTACTTCGATTATTTTTTCAAATATTGCACTAGCTGATGACGATTTCAACGGTTCTGACAACAAGAAAGACTTTGGCGCTATGACAGAGCACTTGCTGAACGCGCAATCCGAGAAATTATTCGGTTTTAATAAGCCGCTACAAAAATCCGCACCGGCAACGACAGGTGCCTATCGGGCACTGGATCAGAAAGCGACAAGCCAAGTGTTGGTGGCTGGAGGCCTGAAAGCGGAATATTTGACCCGTAACGCGGCTAATGCCACGGACATGATGGCATTTTTCCCTATAGATAAGCCTACCCATTTAATTACTTGTGTTGAAGGAGGCCGTGCTGTGCTCGCCTCTGGCAAATACAATCCATCCGTTCAGAGCATTAACCTGATAACCGGGCATGTTGAAACGCTCTTGCGCGGCATGAGTTCTTGTGACGGTATCCGTACGACACCGTGGAACACCATCCTGGCCACTGAAGAGCGTAGCGATGGTGGCGCTTATGAAATACTTGATCCGCTGAATGTATCCAATCAAACGGTACTTGATCGTATCAGTGGAGCTGTGACTGACTCAGCCCGCATTGCCAAGCGTAATGCGCTGCCGACTATGGCTTGGGAAGGATTGGCGATTCTGCCGACCGGCGTGGTGATCGCTGGCGATGAGCTGCGCCCTGGCACGCCTGCTGACGCCGATGGCGGCGCTATTTTCAAGTTTGTGCCGCAAACGCCCCGCACCGGAAATGACAAAATCGAAAATCTGGCCGATTCGCCGCTTGCCGCTGGCGCTGTTTATGCCATGCAGGTTTCCTGCGTGAATAACAATCAGCAGTATGGCCAAGGCTGTGAAATCGGCAATGCGGCTTGGTTGCCAGTCAATGCAGCTACTGCACGGGCTGACGCTTATGCGAAAGGCGCGACCGGCTATTACCGCCCTGAAGATTTGCATCAGGATCTGATGTATACCGACTCCGCTAACCCGGAAGCGGTCCGTTTCTGTTTGGCCAACACCGGCAATGAAGATGCGTTTAATTTTGCTGAAGTTATTTGTGGTGTGGACGACAAACCGTTAATCGCCGATGCAACCAAGCGCACTGTTGACGTAAATCGGTTTGTTGAAGGTGATACTGATTTTAATGCCTTTGACAATCTTGAATTTCAACCAAAAACTGGCAATTTGTACGTGATTGAAGATCACTCAAATGGTGACATTTTTGCTTGCCTGCCAGATGGTGTTGACCGCGATATCAAGACAGATGGCTGTGTAAAGATGCTCTCGGTGAAAGACTCCAGCGCTGAACCAACCGGCTTTATTTTCTCAGCCGATGGTACTACGGCTTATGTTTCGATCCAGCATTCAGATGACACGAATATGCCTATGGTGGATGGATATGGCACCGATGACATCATCAAAATAACGGGATTTAAAATCAAGAAATAATATTTTATTCAAGATGGGAATTATGTTTGGGTAGGGGGTGGTTTTATTTCGGCTCTTAGTCAAATGTTAATACCGAAAGACCGCAGTTAGCGGTCTTTTTTTATTGGTGAGGGAGCATTTATTCGGAAGTGAAAATCCTCATAAATCCGCAGTCTGGGCACGTACACTTTTTGCTTTGTACGTAACAAAATTGTCATAGTACGCGAGTAGTATCACCACTAATTTCTATCCAAAAAGAATTTTAAACATGATTTCTACTGAACATACCTCTAAGCAATTTGATGCCGATCTGGATACGGTGAGAACGCAAGTATTACAAATGGGTGGATTGGGGAAAGTCAGATCCAGCTCGCTATTGAGGCGTTAATTAGTGACGACGTGCCATCAATGAACCGTGTTATTAATGATGATCACCGCGTTAACGCGATGGAAATGCAAATTGACGAAAACTGTAGCCAGATCATTGTACGGCGACAGCCTGCCGCAGGGGACTTGCGTACAGTAATGACGATGGTCAAAACTATCACTGACCTTGAGCGTATCGGTGACGAGGCAGCAAAAATAGCACGCATGGGTAAATTGCTGTCACAGAGGAAGTGCCTCGTCTTACCGCGTTATACGGAGATCAAGCATATCGCTGAACTGGCTTTGGATATGCTACGCAAATCGCTGGATGCCTTTGCCCGTCTTGATCTTCATTACACAGCCCAAGTGGTGCGTCAGGATGAGTTGGTTGATGAGGAATTTCGTACCATCCTACGCTACCTCATCACCTACATGATGGAAGACCCGCGCACCATCTCCACTGCGCTGGAAATTCTGTTTATCGCCAAAGCCATTGAGCGCGTCGGTGACCATGCCAAAACATATCTGAATACGTGGTTTACATGATAAAGGGGCAAGGATGTGCGCCATGTCACGGTGGAAGAGATTGAGCGCGAAGTTTTGGAGAAGTTTGCCACGGAACGTATTGACACTTGCTACAGATAGTGTGTTCAAGATTGGTGTTAAACCGTTCTTCACTTGGCAGGCAAAACAGCTCTACGTGTACTTTGTGCTCCAGCAACCGCCCAAACAAACAACATTAATACGGATGTAACATTTTGCGCGTTTAATGCCATGAAACCATTCCTTATGCGGACAAAATAACATGGCTATTATGAATCCCACCTCTCACAGCTGCGCAACTCCCTATCAAACACCACAATTGACAAGCACCCCAGCTGCCTGCTTCCGGGGTAGCCGCATAGCACTCCATATTATTTATGGCATGTTACTTGCCAGTGCAATTCCGTTACTAAACAAATCAACGCAACAGCACATCGTTCAATATTGGTCACGCAAGTTTTTGGATTTACTAAACGTCGGTTTGGAAACTTATGGTTGTTACCATCACGCAACTGCGCAGGGCCAACTAATTGTTGCCAACCATATCTCTTGGCTGGATGCCGTTTCCATGAACGCAGTGCTTCCGGCGTACTTTGTCGCCAAATCTGAAGTGGGCGATTGGCCAGTTTTGGGCTGGATATTCCACCGTATTAACACCCTGTTTATCAAGCGTGACATCCGACAGGAGACAGCACGCATTAACGGCCAAATTAAAGAAATGCTCGAACAGGGAGATCGTGTCGCCGTGTTTCCCGAAGGCACTAGCTCCGATGGCACTCAACTAGGCCATTTTCATTCATCACTACTGCAAGGTCCTGTTGATATTGGCTCCATTATTTGTCCGGTTGCTATCCGCTATCACGATGGGACTGGCACGGCTAATGGCGATGCGGCTTTTGTGGGCGACATGACATTTATCGGGTCACTATGGAAAATTCTGTGCAGTCCTTCCTTGCATGTGACGCTGATTTATTTACCGGCAATCCCATGCACAGGAAAAAATCGCCGAATGCTGGCCTCCGAGGCGCGGGAAGCTATCCATACGGCCCTGACCAATCTATCATCTGGCCATACAACAGAGTAGCAGCACAATCGCCAGCGCCATCTTGCGCTCTTTCCGTTGAGTTCCCACGTTTTTGCCCAACATGGGCTTCATTCCCAAAATTTAGCAAGCGAATAAAGCACACCTTTCATCAATCTTTAATTTTCCTGTAATACCCCCGCAACAGGCCATCGTTAAATTTGTCTTTATCCCACACATGGAGACAACGATGTTAAATCTGAACCAAAAACACCACCTGCCGCATAACCGGTTTACTCTCAGTATGGCTAGAACCGACTCAGAAATTGAGGAAGCGCAACGTCTGAGGTATAAAGTATTTGCTGAAGAGATGGGCGCCTCTCTGGCTAGCGCACATGAAGGAATTGACTGTGACATTTTCGACCGCTATTGCGAACATTTGCTAGTACGCGATAACGGCACCAATAAGGTGATTGGTACCTATCGGATATTGCCCCCCGACCGCGCTCGAACCATTTGCGGCTACTACGCGGAAACCGAATTTGACTTGACACGCTTGGCTCACCTGCGCGACCGCATGGTTGAAGTTGGCCGTTCCTGCGTACATTCAAATTACCGCGATGGCGCAACCATCGCCCGGCTATGGAGTGGCCTCGCTGACTATATGCACAAGAACAACCATGAATACCTGATTGGTTGCGCCAGCATCAGCATGAACGATGGCGGACATTGCGCAGCCAGCATTTTCAAAAAACTGAATAAACTGTATGCGGCGCCCGCCGAATATCGCGTGTTTCCCCGCTGTCCGTTGCCGCTGGAAGCATTAGACAGTACGCTCGACGTCAATATCCCCCCGTTAATTAAAGGCTATTTACGCTTGGGCGCTTACATCGGCGGTGAACCGGCCTGGGACCCAGATTTCAATACTGCTGATTTGTTCATCTTATTGCCCATGTCCAGGCTAAACGAAAAATATGCCAAACATTTTATCCGCCCATAGGCGACCTACACACTTCTTGCTGTTCCGCTTGCAACAGATTTATTGATCCGGCACCTTATTGATCCGGCACGGTGAAGTATTAACTCCGTGCCGGATCAATAGCTTCGGGCGGCCTGAGTGGCTATACTTCTGCCAATCCACTTTCAATCACCACGTTTCGCCGCATGTTACCCCAAGGCTTTTTATTATCTACCGCGCCCATGCCCACTGAAATCGAGTTGAAACTGACCATAGATTCGGCACATGTCAAGCGCTTGCGGCACCATCCTGTTCTGAAATCAATGGTGCAGGGGAAACCTCGCCGCCACAAGCTTTACAGTATTTATTTCGACACGCCCGAGCAGGACTTGTTGCAAGCGGGCTTTACCCTCCGCCTGCGCCGAATAAGTGGGTATTGGGTACAAACGGTTAAGGGGGGTGGGGGCGCGGAAGGGGGGCTGCACCATCGCAACGAGTGGGAATGGCCGGTGCGAAGCGAGAAGCCCGAACCTGCGCCGAGCACTGCACCTGACCTCGCACTACTATTGACGCCCAAGTTGCTGGCACGGCTGTGCCCGCTGTTCGTTACTGATTTCTGGCGCACAGCCTGGCAGCTCCGTACAGCGCAAGGGGCCGAAATCGAGCTGGCGCTGGATCTAGGTGAAGCGCATGCGGGTAACAGGTGCCAGCCAATCAGCGAAGTGGAACTTGAACTCAAGGCAGGCGAGGTGACAAGCCTGTTCGAGGTCGCTCTGGCTATCCAAAAACAAGTACCGCTCTGGGTAGAAGATATAAGCAAGGCCCAGCGCGGCTATCTGCTATGCAGCGGAGAAACGCCTCCACCGCGCATGGCGCAGCCCGTGGAGCTGGCGCCAAAAATGTCGGTTGTGCAAGCATTTCAGCGCATTGCCGGGGAATGCCTCGCGCAGCTCCAGGGAAACGTGGCGGAACTGGGGCACGACCCGGAATACATGCACCAGGCGCGCGTTGCGGTGCGAAGGTTGCTCTCGGCGCTAAGCCTGTTTGGCGTCGTGCTTCCCGAGGCCTTCGTCGGCGTCATGTCGGAGTTGCGCTGGCTCATGGGTTACCTGGGGCCAGCACGGGACTGGGACGTATTCGTTACCCAAACGCTGCCGCCGATTGCCGAACAGCTGCCCGACAATCGGGCGCTGGCACGGTTGCAGGCGGACGCCGCCGAATTGCGCGCTGCTCGCCGACAGGCAGCGTTTGAGATCATCCGGTCGCAGCGCTACACCAGGCTGGTACTGACGCTCGGCCTTCAGCTCGCACGTCAGGCGGAACTGCAAGCCGAATCCGTTGCGCTTAACGAATTTGCCACACAAATTCTCACCCGGCAACATAAACGCGTGCGCCGCAAAGGTCGGCGCCACGCTGCGCTGAATACGGCTGAACGTCATGCGCTGCGTATTGCCGCCAAGAAACTGCGTTACGCGGCGGAGTTTTTTGCTGGCCTCTACCCGCATAAGCGTGCGCGTCCCTACCTCGCGGCACTGGCTGCGCTTCAGGATGTGCTCGGTACCCTAAACGACACCGCTGTCACGCAGCGGCTACTCTCCGAACTGTCTGTACCGCGCGGGCAAGCGGCTGGCATCGTTAGCGGATGGACAGCCTATTCCAGCCGTGTGCGCTTGCAAGAATTGCATCAGGCATGGAGAAATTTCACGCGGCAAAAGGTGTTTTGGAAATAGTGCGGTTGCTGGTGAAAAATGCTGCCGTTTCTTCGCATCGCGTGGAGTGAATATCAAAAGAAGAATAGCATTAAGTTTGGAATATTGGGCTGTAGCGGCGGATGCGTCGAGATGCAGCGGTGAGTGCCGAATTTGAGGCTGTAATCATCGGGATATAAAATGGCTGTTTCATTATCGGAGGGTTGGGCTTTGGATTTTATTTTATGGCGGCATGCAGATGCCGAGGACGGTGTGCCAGACGACGCACGCAAACTTACCGTAAAAGGTGAAAAACAAGCTCAACAGGTGGGTCGATGGCTCAAATCCCATCTTCCCGAGGGTGCGCGCATCTTGGTGAGCCCGGCAAAACGGGCACAACAGACAGCAAGCGCCCTGGGCCGGGAGTTCGAGACCACAAGAGAAATCGGCACAGGAGCATCTGTCATGTCGGTAATGGCTGCAGCAGGCTGGCCGAATGCCAAGGGAGCGGTGGTTGTGGTTGGCCATCAACCAACCTTGGGATGCATAGCTGCTGCATTGTTGACAGGCACCGAAGCTGACTGGAGCATCAAGAAGGGCTGCGTGTGGTGGTTTAGTAGCCGTTCGCACGATGACGGAACACAAGCTGTACTACGCACAGTCATATCACCAGAATTCCTTTAGGTTTAAGCCATTATTATTTCTAAATACTCATATTGGGGTAGGCTGGGAAAAATGGCTCACCACGTTTTGTTAAACTTGAAAACGGATGTGTGGGATGAAACAAAAAGCACCAAGCGCAATTTATAGCAAAGCCAGGGAAGTACGGTGAAGTACGTGATAAGGAGGAAGACCTATGGTCAAGCAACTCCAGAAAGACTTGCCGGGATGGCCCATATTGCGCCCTGGTACAGAAAATTACTCGATTAGTTCGGCATGGTGCTATCGATGTCATGCCTGGAATATCTGACTTCTGTCGTATTTGGGCGCCAATTTTATGAAATAGGTTGACGGCATAAGTCCGTGGGTGTCCATCATTGACAACTGATCTCAGCAAGCCATGTTTTATGGTTCTAAGTTTGATTACTCATCTAGCAATGGACGGTAATGAATATCGCGTACCTGATTGAGACACCTGTCAGTATTGTTGAACTTTCAAAATGTTTAATTTATTATTTTTAAATAAAGGAAATTTATATGTTGAAGCCGTTAGTTAAATATTTGTTCCTTATCATCATGCTCGCTATCTCCCAACTGGCGTCAGCTCAGGCTACGCGAACCTGGGTATCAGGTGTAGGGGACGATGCGAATCCATGCAGTCGGACTGCACCCTGCAAAACGTTTGCTGGCTCAATTTCAAAGACTGCTGCGGGAGGTGAAATTAGTGTTCTCGATCCAGGTGGTTTCGGTGCGGTAACTATTACTAAAGCCATCACAATTGATGGAGGCGGACTGCCGGCAAGCATATTGTCGTCCCTTACCAATGGCATCATTGTCAACGCCGGAGCATCAGATGTGGTGGCAATTCGAGGCGTCCACATCAATGGCGTACGTACGGGATTGAACGGGATTCGTTTCATTGCGGGGAAAGAGCTGCATGTCGAAAATTGTGTTATTGAAAATGTAGTCCAAAAGGGATTGATGCGCAAAATTCCACCCCGAATAGCATGCTCTTTGTAAGAGATACAGTCATTCGAAATGCAGCGAATGTGACAAATGGGGGTGCAATTTTCGTAAAGCCAGCAGCTGGCATTTTTACGACAGTTTCTCTTAGTAATGTGACGATGGATAGTAATAAATTTGGTCTGCGTATCGAGGACAGGACTAAGGCAACTGTTCGGAATAGCGTTGCAGCAAACTCTAATCCTGGTAATGGTTTTATTGCATTTTCTGCTAGTGCTCCAACCGAAATGTCTATTGAAAACTCATCTGCCAGTAATAGCGCATTTGCGGGCATAAATTCAGAAGGAGCGGCTGCTAAAATATACATCTCGAATACAAATATTTTCCATAATGCTCAGGGCCTGATTGCAAGTGGAGGCCAAATAATTTCATTTGGCAACAATAAAATTGCGGGAAATGCAATCCCAGGTGCACCTACATCAATCATTGATCAGGAGTAGTTATTTTTGTTTTAGATTTAGGTCATAGCAGAACACATTTTCGGCATCGACCATACGCCGGTGTTTTTTAGCAGAATGTTCTCTGTGACATGGCGACCGTTGTTATGCTAGTGAAGTTAGATTTGGAGTTGAAGTTTCATTCCTCGTCCGCCCCGGGAGGCGCTACCATCATCAGCGCTGCCAAGTAAGGCTTTAAGGCAGGTCTGCAAGGGTGTGATGTGGCTGCTTAACAATCCATTGCCAAGATTGCCGAGAAGTGATGTGTGTCGGCAGCATGCACTTCGATGGACCCGCGGCCCAAGGCAAGGTGAGGGTGACGGATTCACTGGGGCGACAGATCGGCGGTCGTGAACACTGATGTGCGGGTCGAAGTTACGCGCCAATTGGCGGAACGCCAGTGACCTTTGCGGTCGGCGGACCGCCGAAGCTATCGATGATTGCCACCATCACCAACCAAGGACGCTGGATGGTCAAAGATGAGGCGTTCAACTCCGGAAAGCTTAATTGAGTTTCTGAAAACTCTGATCAAAGTGCGGAGGAAAGTGTTTCTGATCTTCGATAACCTGCGAGTGCATCACAAACCGGTGAAATGGGCGGAAGAACACTAGGAAAAAATGAACTGATCTTTGCCCAGCTACGGCCAAGCTGAATCTGGAAGAATGGCTGAATGCCGACTTGAAGTATGCCATCTCGACCAAGGTTCCGGCGCGCACGAAGGCCAAGCTGAAGGCCGCCGCAACCGAACACATGCAGGCGCTGGAACAATCGCCTGAACGCATTAAAATGTACTTCCGGGTTCACGTTAAACTTTCGGATCGTGATTCACGGATAAAGCTGGCCGGATCAATAATGGCAAGCAGCCTGGTGTTGGCTCGGCCTTGAATGTCGAGCATGCTAAAGTGACATTTTTTTGTAACCATGCCCTGAGAATGCCCTTAAGCTATAATAAAATGTGCAACATTACTGACTCGACGGCATAGAAGAAAAGGAGCACCTTGAAATGAGCAATAAGGCAGACTACAAGCTAATCGGCAAATCAGCGGTATGTTCGGAAATCACAGAAGACGAAGCCAAAGTTCTGGCGGGGAAAATGGGTGTACGCCAGTTAAAGGATGGCGAATTGCTCGTCAGCGAGGGCGAAGCCGTCCAGTCACTTTTCATTCTCGCCTCTGGCAAGCTTGCCGTTTTCAGCGCTGATATTAGTGGCAAACAGAATTCGATCTACACAATGACTGCCGGCGAGTGCGCCGGTACCCGCGCATTTGTTGACCAGACGCCGCGCAAAGCGACTCTGCGTGCGGTAGGCGATGCTACGGTCTACACGCTCACACCGGAGGACTTTGACACAGTGGTGGACGCCCACCCTCGCCTAGCCTATAAAGTGATGCGCGCACTGTTCAGAGTTACCCACTCCAACTTAATGCGAATGAACCAGGAAACCCAGCAGCTTTCCAATTACATCAACAAAACACAGGGACGCTATTGAAACGCGGATAAACAAAATTTAAGGGGTGGATTTGAGCCGCTCCATTTGATTCTTTAATCTTCCTTCACAACAATTACAGGTGGCACTCAAGGCGTGAGTTTTTACTCATCTGTCGGCTACAGCGCCACTGCCGAGTACAAAAGATCAATCTGATCTCATAATCCGGCTCGACGAAACATTGCGAGCATGGGGTGATGCCGACTTCAGGGTATCTGCTTCTCGGCATAGCTGGTTTTATTTATTTACTTTTCAGCAGGTTATTCGCTACAGGTAAATCATGCTTGCTGTCGGTGGTATTCACAAACTTCTTCTTTCAGACCGGTTTGAGCCCAGCTTCGCGAGCCCCAAGGGACGGGCGCTACCACCGCATCAAAATGATGCGGCGCTACATGAAAGGTGCATCACTTCCTCTTGTTTACGCTCCTGATAGGCGACTACCACAGTGCGGCGCGCGTTGCCTTCGAGTAGCACCGCACCCCCTTCACGTTCGGCAAAATCATTGGGGCCAATCTGTCCACGGTTAATCAGGGTGAGCGCCAAGCGGTCGGCGAAGATGGCACGAAATTCTTCCATCAAATCCAGTGCGAGTGCGGCGCGTAGCACCAACTTGGCTTGCTCGCCATCCACAGAGTTGTCATACAAATACAGGCGATCTACCTCACGTGCTACCAGAGAACAATTGGCAATCGAGCGAAAATGCCGGGTGATGATTTTTTGGATCGGCACATCGTGACCACCCTGCATCACCCGGCGGGCAACACGCGCAGCATTGATGGACGGGTCGGCGGTAGCTACAAAAAACACGCGGGTAAAGAAACCGGCTGCTTGTGCGCGACGCACAAAATCCACCTTGTCTGGCGCAGAAAAAACGCTCTCGAAGGCAAGATTGCGTCCTTCCGCCAAACAACGTTCACGCCGTTCCTGCGCAACATTGGCCGCCTGAAGGACAGCAGTTGCGGAATTCCAATCGCCAAACTCGTCACGTGCGATAAAATCCGGGTTTACATACTCACATCCGGCAAACCACTCATGCGCCAGCCCGCGCTCGGTCACGGTTGTTTTACCCGCACCATTCGGCCCGCTACTAGCAACAAACGCGGTTGCTCGGCCAATATCATGATGCAGGCGCGGCATCTCTAGCGCGCGCTTCGCTCACCGCTTCAGCTAACTTACGGCGCATCCAGTCATCAGACTCCCGCTTGCGCGCCATTGCAAAATCACGCGCCTCGCTCATCACCTCAGACAATTCTTCGTCTGTAGGCTCGGTATCAGCCGTCAATGGGTTGCGTTTTGAATTAGGTAAATTAGCCATACAAAACTCCTTCTGGTTATGTTTTTTTAAGAGTGGCACCGGATGTGTGTAGTGGTCAAGCAATTTCGGACACAACGATAGGTTTGTTGCTGCTTATACTGGCCGTCACCATCGGTCATCCCCACGGATGTGGGGAACACGCGGCAGAAAGCATGATGGGATCGGCTGATTCGTTCATGGCAGTGGTGCTATTATGTGCATACAACTTTTGCATTTACGGAGGACAGCATGGCAGCAATTTTGGAAGAATTGGAAAACCAGGCTTTACAACTGTCGCCTAAAGAGCGTGGCGAGTTGATCCATCGTTTGATCGTCAGCCTCGAAGGCGAGCCGGAAGAATCACCGGAGGCCATCGCCAAAGCATGGGATGACGAAATTGCGCGGCGCGTGGCGGACATGGAAGCCGGGCGCACAAAATGGATTCCCGCCGATGAAGTGATGGCGCATCTCCGCGCAAAAATCCATGCCGCCAAAACCGGTTCGAGTCAGCCTTAGCGCCGAGGCGCAAGCCGACGCCGATGCAGTGGTCGATTGGTATATCGGCGAAGGCGCGTTTATTGCGGCGGAAGATTTCACCGAAGAGCTTGATGGTGCAATCGACCTTCTCAACCAGTTCGCCGCACTGGGTGAAAGTGGTATGCACCACACGCGGTCGTTGCCTCTCCATGGCTTCCCCTATTCCCTGATTTACCGGCTACGAGACGATACTGTCCGTGTCATTGCCGTTGCCCACCACAGCCGCCGACCCGGATATTGGGTTGGGAGACGTTGAAATTCCGGCATTGTCTTAGACCATGATCGTGCACTACCTAACGACAATCTCAATCAACCGACTTTCCGCTGCAACGTGACTCCCGCAGGTGTAGCCCCTTCTTTCACTGAAACGGTGTAATCGGCAAAGTCACGCGCAGGTTCATCAGAGTTTTTCTTCGCTTGAATTAACTCGAATAACTTGTGCGCTAGGGCGTTGCCCAATTCGCTTCCATGCTTGAAGACATATAACCCGCGCATGATCATTTCGCCGGGTGCAGCGGGACGGTACGCTTGAACATTTGTGCCAGTGCCTGCCAGAGCAATTCCAGATCGCCTTCATCGAAGCCGGTTTGCTTGGCGAGGACTGAAGACACAAAGCCGTGGGCGGCATACAGGCCGTAAGGGATGGTGAACTTGCGACCCATCGTGCGGTTGTCACCGGATTGTTTTTCGGCTTCTGCTTCGGTGACAACTGCTATGCGGGTGATGGGATGTACCAGTGCAACAATAGGGTCAACGGTGCGGGCGCTACGTGACGATGTTTGGGTGTGCATAAAATTTAAGCGGTTTCAATCCTCGCCCGCCCCGAGGGACGGGCGCTACCCGCCGGGCTGTAAGCATTGGCAAGCAATACCAAGTTTCAATCCTCGCCCGCCCCGAGGGACGGGCGCTACGCAACTGGGCGGACTCTGGAAATCGGGACGATCGTGGATGTTTCAATCCTCGCCCGCCCGAGGGACGGGCGCTACGCCAGCCCCGATTACGGGCGTTTACGTCATCCGTTTCAGTCTCGCCCGCCCCGAGGACGGGCGCTACCCTGGTCTTTGGGCCGGATTACCAGTACACTTGTTTTCAATCCTCGCCCGCCCCGAGGGACGGGCGCTACCCAAGCGGGCTGTTACTGGCGCGAGCAAAGGATGTTTCAATCCTCGCCCGCCCCGAGGGACGGGCGCTACGAGTCAGGCGGACGCACAAGATTGCAGTCCGTTTCAATCCTCGCCCGCCCCGAGGGACGGGCGCTACCTTGATCTGTACGCTTAAATTGGATTCGGCATGATATGTTTTCAATCCTCGCCCGCCCCGAGGGACGGGCGCTACTCGCGCGCAATTTGCACGGACTTGGCGGCCGTTTCAATCCTCGCCCGCCCCGAGGGACGGGCGCTGCAAGGTTGCCGGTCCGAGGTAACAGTTTATCATCCTCGCATCCCCGGAGGACGGGCCTCGCCCGCCCCGAGGACGGGCGCTGAAGCTTATCCCGCCCGCCCTGAGGGACGGGCGCGCCAAGTGTTCGCCGGGCTTGTGGATGGATTTTGCGTTTCAATCCTCGCCCGCCCCGAGGACGGGCGCTACCTCCAGCGTTCCGCCGTACCCGTTATCACCGTCATCCCGTTTCAAGCCCCCCGCCCTGGGAACGCCGGTCCCCCCGGGGTTGGTGGGGGGATTTGACACTCCCCCCCTTTACCCCTCCCCCCCCCGGGGGGCGGGGCGCCCCGGGCCCTGGGGGGGGGCGGCCCCCGGCTTGGAGCAGCTTCCTCGCCCGCCCCGAG
>JADKHS010000012.1 GCA_016721605.1 Nitrosomonadales bacterium | reverse complement strand
AAAAATACTATTCCTGCATAGAAAGCCTGAAAGTCACTGGCGGCTATCTGGATGGAGTTCAAATTGGTTTCTCCGGAACATTTGAAGGCAGTGATTGGGGACGGGGAACTGGAAAATCGACACTGCTTTTGAGTGGATCACAGTGCCTTGCAACTAAAACCAATTGGCAAAAATGCACAAAAACAACACGATGAGATCATTAAAGAAAATCTTGAAAATCCAAAGCGGGGATAGAACTTAGATCCGCTCCTCTCGAATGAATGGTAAGAGTTTTGTTGTTGCTAGGCGCTATGGTGAAAGTGCGAGTGTGAAGGATGAGAACGGTAATCTATCGACATTTACGCCGATTGACCTGTTGCCAGAGATTGAAATCTACGGGCAGAACGAGATATACGAAATTGCCCACAAATCCAGTCAGCGCAAATTGTTGACCAGGTTTCTGGAAGCTGGACAGCAGGAGGGTGAAGTTTCCGAATTCAGGAATCACAAGCTGGCAGAGAACAGAAAAATTGAGCGAGGCACAAGCTACTGTGGCAGCTATTGAAGATGAGGTCGCGCTTCTTCCGAAACTGGAAGAACAAGTAGGCCAGTTCAAAGTGCTAGGGGTGGAAGATAAGCTTAAAATAGTGCCGTTACTGGAGACGGAAAAGCGCATTCAGAAAAGGGCTATAGGGGAAGAATGCCCAAATCTTGATAATGCATTCTTGTACAAAGAGACAGCCTGACAGATACTGTATTCCCCATGAATCCGCCATTAGTCACCTTCCTCATGCAGAAAATCTGCGCAAGATACGAGCTGCATTGGATGCTCTACGTGGGGATGCAGAAGCACTGCTGAGTCAGTGGCAGCAAAATATGGTGACTGCGAAAGCCACGATTGGACCCAGTATTTCTCGCTAATTGGATGCTGAGATACAACAGGGAAGAGCTTGGCACTGGAAAAAACTTTTGGCGAGTTGCTCGTCTTCGAAGGAAAAACTGGCAAGGAAATTGGGCTTGAATTCCAGCGGTTGTTAAAAGAAATTGAGCGGATTCGTCCAAAGAAAACGATGATTGATAACCGTATTAAGGTTGTAACTGAGCTTATCAAAGCAGCGCAAAGCTATCCCGATGATTTGTCAGCCATCCGTGCGGATCGATCCGCACAGTTTGAACGATCGCTAAAGAGCTTGAATAGACAATCTTTCTGGAAAAATTGAATTAACAGTAAAACCAGAAGTTGATCGTGCCCCTGTGATTCAATTCTTTGGGCTGCAGATCAGACAATGTTGGCGAAGGGCCGACTTTCTCATGGGTGAAGGGAGGCGGTGACGATTTTTCGCCCGTAAAATTAGCCGAAATGGTGCGACAAGGCGCAGATGCGTTGCGCGGATGCCAGCTGGGGCATTACGCCCACTGTAGCCGATGCCCTGCCACGCCTCTCAACAGAACAGGTTCTTCAACTGGAAGAGATTGAATTGCCGGACTTGATTAGTATTGAGTTGAATACGGCTCATGAGGGAGCGGAAACATTTAGGGCTCTGGACAAACTATCCACCGGCCAACAATGCACAGCGATTTTGCATTTGCTGCTTCTGCAAAATCTTGATCCATTGCTAATGGATCAGCCAGAAGATAATCTTGATAACGCCTTTATTGCGGATCGCATTGTGACGGAATTAAGGTCTGCCAAGATAGCTCGTCAGTTCATCTTTGCAACTCATAACGCCAATATACCGGTGTTTGGTGACGCTGAGTGGATAGGTGTTTTGAGGTAACAAGAAGGCCCGCTGAAAATGCCTTCGAATCGCAAGGCGCTATTGATGTAACACAATCCGGGATAAAGCCGCCAATATTCTTGAAGGGCAAGACTGCCTTTAATCAACGCAAAGCAAAATACGGATACAGATAAACTATGTTGAAAGCTGAACTATTGGAAATCATCGCTAACGGTGAAAATTCTGGGGTTGAATTCAAGCGGGATGATATTCGTCCAGAACAGTTGGCTAAAGAAATTGTCGCTCTGGCAAACCTTCAGGGGGCAGGCTGCTTCTCGGCGTCGAGGATGATGGAACGATATCAGGAATCCAACAAAAAAATACCCAGGAATGGGTTCTGAATGTATTTCGTGACAAAGTATTTCCTCAAATTATCCCATTTTATGAGGAGATAAAAATTGATGACCAGCACCGGGTTGCTGTTATTACGATTGCCCCCGGCATTTCCAAACCCTACATGTTGAAACACGACAACAGGGAGGAAATTTATATTCGTATGGGAGATCGTTCTGAAAAAGCCTCACGAGAACAACAATTGCGGCTTTTTGAAAGTGGTGGATTATTGCATGTTGAGGTGCTTCCTGTGACCGGGACTTCTTTGTCCAATCTTGATATGGATCGGCTCAGCTACTATTTGTCAGGCATCATAAGAGACCCTGAAATACCCAGCGCTGACGCAGAATGGGAAGAGCGTTTGTTAGGCCTCGGTCTGATGGCTTCCGACGGTTTGGGAAATACTGTGTGCTCAGTAGCTGGTGTGGTTTGTTTTGGTATAAACCCTCGGCGTTTTCTTCGGCAGGCCGGATTGCGAGTGATGGCATTCTCAGGGACGGACAAAGAATATCAGGCAACACTGGATGTTGTATTGGACGCTCCTCTAGTTGGCAGATGGAAAATCGACGAGTCAGGGAAAAAACAGTTGGTCGATGAAGGTCTGATTGAAAAATTTGCTTTAACCATAGAGCCATTTATTACACAAGAATCACCTGAAATTGATGAACACATGCGCAGGGAAAAGATGTCCTTTTATCCTTGGGAAGCAGTTCGTGAAACGGTAATCAATGCCCTAGTGCATCGTGATTGGACAAGGGCGGTAGACATAGAAGTAACAAATTATTCGGATCGATTAGAGGTTATCAGCCCTGGAAAGCTTCAGAATTCCATGACCATTAGCAAAATGGTTGCAGGGCAACGATCACCACGAAACACACTGATTATGGAAATCCTTCGTGATTATGCCTATGTTGATTCACGAGGCATGGGGGTGCGCACCAAGGTAATTCCACTGATGAAAAAGTTTAATCAGGCTGAGCCGATATTTGAGGCAACAGAGGATTACCTGAAAACTATTTTGCCAAAAAAACAGTCACTCTCTTAATCGTGGACTTTCGAATCGCCGACACCCTGCCAAACTCACTGGCGTGGAGCATAAGGCCGTCAAAATTAATGACAAGATGAAATTATGACCGAACCTCAACAATTCATGATCTACCAAAGCGAAGACGGCTCCACCCGCATCGACGTGATGCTGGAGGCGGAAACCCTGTGGCTGAGCCAGAAGCAGTTGACCGAGTTGTTCGGCAAGGCCAAGGGCACCATCAGCGAGCACATCAAGCACATCTTTGAAGATGGCGAATTGGTTGAAAATTCAGTTGTTCGGTTATTCCGAACAACTGCCGCAGACGGCAAACAGTATGAGGTGGCGCACTACAATCTGGACATGGTGCTGGCTCTGGGCTTCCGGGTGCGCAGCCCGGTCGGTGTGCGCTTTCGTCAATGGGCCAACGACAAGCTGAAGGAATACATCGTTAAGGGCTTTGTGCTGGACGACGCAGGTTGAAGAATCCCGGCAAGGGCGGGATTACTTCGACGAGCTGACACGCCGCCTGCAAGACATACGCACCAGCGAGCGGCGTTTTTACCAGAAAATCACGGACATTTACACCACCAGCGTTGATTACGATGCCAGCCATGCGCTCACTCAGACGTTTTTTGCCACGGTGCAGAACAAGGTGCATTACGCCATTCACGGCCAGACTGCCGCCGGGCTGATCGTTACTCGTGCCGACAGCAGCCAGCCGAATATGGGGCTGACGACTTGGGAGGGGGCGCGCATTCGTAAGGCTGATGTGAGCATCGCCAAGAATTACCTGAACGATGAAGAGCTGCGCGCCCTCAATAACCTGGCCGAACAGTATTTGATTTTCGCCGAAGGTCAGGCGATGCGGCGTATTGCCATGACCATGCAGGACTGGATCAGTAAACTGGAAGGTTTCCTGACACTGAATGACCGCGAGATTTTGCAAGGCGCGGGCAAGGTATCGGCTGAGTTGGCCAAGGCACATGCTGAACAGGAGTTCGGTAAGTTCCGGGTATTGGACGACCAGCATTTCGAGTCGGACTTCGACCAGATGGTGAAGCGGTTACCTGCTAAAACGCCAGGGAAGGAAGACTGATGGATTTTCGTATCGCCGACACCTTCACCGACAGCCTCGCCAAGCTCACCGGCGATGAGCAAAAATCCGTCAAGACCACCGCCTTTGATCTGCAAATGAATCCGGCCAATCCCGGCATGAGCTTCCACAAGCTGGACAAGGCTCGGGACAAGAACTTCTGGTCGGTACGAGCCAGCAGCGACATTCGTCTGATTGTTCACAAAACCGATGTCAGCCTGTTGCTGTGTTATGTGGATCATCACGACAATGCGTATGACTGGGCGGCACGGCGCAAGCTGGAAACCCACCCGCAAACCGGTGCGGCGCAGTTGGTGGAGATACGCGAGACGGTACAGGAAATCATTATTCCCAAGTATGTCGAGGTGACGCAATATCCCGCTGCGAAGCCGTGCCTGTTCGCTCACGTCGCCGAAGAGGTATTGCTGAGCTACGGCGTACCCCAAGAGTGGTTGCTTGATGTGCAACGGGCAGACGAGGACAGTCTGCTTGATCTGGCTGAACACCTACCGGCTGAGGCAGCAGAAGCCTTGCTGGAGCTGGCTACCGGAGGCAAACCGCAAGTGGTGCCGCCAGTCGCAGCAGGCACTGATCCATTCGCACACCCCGATGCCCAACGCCGATTCCGCGTGATGAATGATATTGAGGAGTTGGAGCGTGCGCTGGAATTCCCTTGGGAGAAGTGGACGACTTTTCTTCACCCGGCGCAAAGGCAGTGGGTGGAACGGGAATATACTGGCCCGGCGCGTGTGTCTGGCTCGGCGGGCACAGGCAAGACCATTGTCGCACTTCACCGTGCTGTGTTCCTAGCACGGCAACACCCTGAATCTCGCGTGCTGCTGACTACATTTTCGGACACCTTGGCGAATGCGCTGCGCACCAAGCTGCGGCGGCTGATCAGTAACGAACCACGACTGGCTGAGCGGTTGGAAGTGCATTCCATGAACGCAATAGGCGAGCGGCTTTTATGAACTGCACTTTGACGACCGAGCATAGCCACCCTGGACAAGATCAGGCAACTGCTTATTGATGCCGCCAGCAAGGTGGGCGGGCAAAGATTCAGCACACATTTTCTGAAATCGGAGTGGGACGAAATTGTGGACGCCTGGCAGTTGGATAGCTGGGAGGCTTATCGCAACGTGAAGCGACTGGGGAAAACACGGCTGCCTGAGCAACAGCGCGCCTTGTTGTGGTCTATATTTGATGCTGTGCGGGGTGCATTAAAGTCGCAAGGGCTGATTACCCATGCAATGATGTTCAGCCAGTTGGCCACGCAAATTACCGAGCGCAAACACCCGCCTTTCGACTTCGCTGTAATGGACGAGGCACAAGATGTCAGCATTGCCCAACTGCGCTTTCTGGCGGCGATGGGTTCATGGCGTGCCGATGCGCTGTTCTTTGCGGGCGACCTCGGTCAGCGGATTTTCCAGCAGCCGTTTTCGTGGAAGTCCATGGGCGTGGATATTCGCGGGCGTTCTCGAACCTTACACATCAACTACCGCACGTCACACCAGATCAGAATGCAGGCCGATAGATTGTTGGGGCCGGAAGTTTTCGACGTGGACGGCAACACAGAAGACCGACGTGGCACTGTGTCGGTGTTCAACGGCACGGCTCCGGTCATAAAGTCATTTGGCAATCAGGCAGAAGAAATCAACGCAGTCGGCGAATGGCTAATGGATAGGAGCAATGAGGGAATTGGCGCACACGAGATCGGCGTGTTCGTCCGCTCTGACGCTGAACTTGATCGCGCCAGTGCGGCTGTCAGTAAGGCTGGGTTGCCATTCAAAGTGCTTGACGAACGCGTTGAAACTACCAGAGGCTATGTCTCCATCAGCACCATGCACCTAGCCAAAGGGCTGGAATTCCGCGTGGTGGTTGTGATGGCCTGTGATGATGAAATTATCCCTTCACAGGTTCGCATAGAAACCGTAGCTGACAACGCAGACCTGGAAGAGGTCTACAACACCGAACGCCATTTGCTCTACGTCGCCTGCACTCGTGCTAGAGACCATCTGTTGGTGACCAGCGTTGAGCCTGCTTCGGAATTCCTTGATGATTTGCAGGTCATTTCTGACTGATGGCAGGTAAAGCTATGTTCAATATTGTGATAAGCAGACATCGGTAGCCAAGTGAATCAGATTGCCTGCGAGCGGCGGCTTAGGCCGAGAAGCGGGCTTTGGCTGCAAGCATCTTGACGGGCCGGTGTGGGTCGTATGCTACCCCTCACTAACAACAAATTCTTGCGCTTCGTCTCACTTATAACCTGAACATTTCGCGCTATATCAGCACGGCAATGCAGGAAGAAACGATCGATTTGGAGACTGTCCATACCGAATTAGCGATGCTGGAAAAACAGATCAATGAGGCTACCGAGAAACACAACGGATTCCTCAAGGAACTTGGGCTACCGCTATTACCCTATTGATTCGGTACGAATTGTTCATGAAGCCGCATAGGCGACTTTTGGATCGCCGAAATAGCGGCGCACGCGTTCGGGGTTTTGCTCAAGCATGGTCATGTGATCTGTCGCAGCAGCGCTGAGTTTTGCCTTGGTGCGTACTGGCACCTTTAAAGTGATGACATGCTTGAGATCCGCATTCAATCTTTCTGCGGGGCGTCTGTCGCAGGTCTATAGTCAATTCGAGCGGTATATCAATCCCCGCCGCACTAGCCATTTCTCGATTTCCACGGCAAAGAACACCACGCTGGATAAAGCGAGGCAGAGCCCAAGTTCACCCATGCTCAGGGGTTGTGTTTTGAAAATCGGGTTGAGCGCGGGCACGTAGATCGTTGCCATTTGCAGCGCGAAAGTCAGCAGCACGGCGAAAATTAGCAGTGGATTGGAAAATACGCCGACGCTGAACAGCGACTCCTTTTCGGTACGGATGGCGAGCACGTGTCCCATTTGGGAGAGGGTCAAAACAGTGAACACCATGGTTTGCCAGTGTGCTGATCCGCTATGTAATGCCCATGCCTGTGTCATGAGGCATATTCCGCCCATCAGTAACCCGACCCAGATCATGTGTTGCCACATGCCGTGCGCGAATATGCTTTCATGGAGCGGGCGTGGCGGGCGGCGCATGATGCCGTGCTCGGCGGGCTCCGCTGTCAGGGCCAAGCCGGGCAGTCCATCGGTGACCAGATTGATCCACAGGATGTGGATCGGCAGCAGCGGAATGGGCAGGCCGAGAAATGGCGCGAGGAAAATCGTCCATATTTCACCGGCATTGCTGGTCATGGTGTATTTGATAAATTTGCGGATGTTGTCGAAAATGCGTCGTCCCTCGCGCACCGCGTGCACGATGGTGGCGAAGTTGTCGTCGAGCAGCACCATGTGGGCCGCCTCGCGTGCCACGTCGGTGCCACCCTTGCCCATGGCGATGCCGATGTCCGCAGCTTTGAGCGCGGGCGCGTCGTTGACCCCGTCACCGGTCATCGCCACTACCTCGCTTTTGTCTTGCAGTGCTTGGACGATTTTTATCTTCTGGGCGGGATCGACACGTGCATAAACCCGCACATGTTCGACTTCCGCTTCGAAAGCCGTTTGATCCAGTTGCTCCAACTCGACACCCGTCATCACTTTGCCATCGCCGTTAACGAGAATGCCGAGCTCACGGGCAATCGCGCGCGCGGTGGCAGGATGGTCGCCGGTGATCATCACCGGTGTGATGCCGGCCGATTTGCACAAGGAAACAGCCCCTTTGGCTTCGCTGCGCGGCGGATCGATCAGGCCGACGAAACCGAGAAATATTAGTCCGCTCTCCAGTTCGTTAGGCCGCTCGCTTGCCGGTAACGCTGGCCAATGGCGATAGGCTATCGCCAATACGCGCAAGCCGTCGGCAGCCATTAATTCGGTTTGCTGTAACAAGGCTGCCCGGTCGATGTTTTGTTCGCCATCAGCCATCAGCACCCGCTCGCAGCAAGGCAGCACCGCTTCCGGCGAACCCTTGGTGTAGGCGATGACATTTTCAGCGGTGCCGTGAAAGGTGGTCATGCGCTTGCGTTCGGAATCGAACGGCAGCTCTTTGAGGCGCGGCGCCTCATTCTCCAGCGCCGTCTTGTCCCAGCCTGCCGCTTGCGCGGCGTGCAGCAGGGTCGCTTCGGTCGGCTCGCCGTGCGCCTTGTTGTGGCTATCCAGATGCGCGTCGTTGCTTAACGCCAATGCATGGAATAGTGTCGGCCAGGGTTCTGCCTTGTTTTCATCCTGCCACGTGTCGCGTAACGCACCGTCGGCGTAAATCGCTGTCACGTGCATTTTGTTCTGGGTGAGCGTGCCGGTTTTGTCGGAGCAGATAAACGTGACCGACCCCAGCGTTTCAACGGCGGGCAGGCGGCGGATCAGGGCGTGCTGCTTGACCATCTTACGCGCGCCTAAAGCCAGTGAAACCGTCACCACTGCGGGCAGGGCTTCGGGAATGGCCGCCACCGCCAGGCTGACTGCGGTCATGAACATCAGCAGCACCGGCTCACCGCGCAGCACGCCGACGATAAATACCAGCGCGCAGACTGCCAGTGCCGCTAGCGCCAGTAGTTTGCCGAAGCGTGCCAGCCGTTTTTGCATCGGTGTTTTTGTTTCGCTGTCTTCGCTGAGCAGGGCGGCGATCTTGCCTAGTTCACTGTTCATGCCGGTCGCCACTACCAGGCCACGTGCGCGCCCGTAAGTAACGATGGTGCCTTTGTAAGCCAGACAGATTTTGTCGCCCAGCGGCGCGGCAGCGATGGTCAGCGCTTGGGTTTGCTTTTCCACCGCGACCGATTCGCCGGTGAGTGCGGACTCATCGATCTTGAGCCGTGCCGTCTCGATGATGCGCAAATCGGCGGGCACCACGTTGCCTGCCTCCAGCAGTACCACATCGCCCGGCACCAGCCCCGATGAGTTGACGATTTCCGCCTGGCCATCGCGCAACACATGCGCACCCGCCTCGGACATGCGCTTGAGCGCTGCCATCGCCTGCTCCGCGCGGTATTCCTGGACGAATCCGATCACCGCATTAAGGATCACGATGACGATGATGGCAACGGTGTCTTCGACATCGCCCACGATGCCGGAAACGACTGCCGCGCCGACCAGTACGATGATCATGAAATCGGCGAACTGGTCGAGCAACATGCGCCAGAGAGAACGCGCGCGCTTTTCCTTTAATTCATTGGCGCCATATTGCGCCAGCCGTTTGGCCGCATTGGCCGAACTCAAGCCGGATTGCGGGTTGGTCTCTAGACGTTGCGCGGTTTCATCGGTGGTAAGCGTGTGCCAATTATTATCGTTATTGTGCATGTCCGAAAATGATCCATGAGTTGAGTACATACAGCATGAACAATCCCAGGCTCACCCAGGTAAGTCCCAGTACGGAGCGTCCTTGCGGACGGAAAATAAAACCCGCAGTCACCAGGGCACTCATCATCACCGCGGTGAATGCGGTCAGCGCGTGGCTGGCATCAACGTGCGCAAGCAGAGGGCCGTTGGAGTAGAAAATATCATCCACCGACAGAATGACGATGTCGAACAAGTTGCTGCCCAGCAGGTTGGCGATGGCCATGTCCAGCGCCCCAATGCGCAGTGCCGAAATGGTGACTGCCGCTTCGGGGGCGGATGTCACCGCCGCTACCAGCAAGGTTCCGACAAAACTTTGTCCCCAACCCATCAAGTCGGAAATGTCTTTGGCGACAAATGGCAACCAAGAGCCCGCTATTACCACTGCTGTAGCTGCCAGCGTGTAACCTTTAGCGGCACTGCGTAGCGTTACATGCGGATAACGCTCGGCGGATACCTCAGTGTATTCGGAAAGGGTGCGGCGTTCGTAGCTGTAAACGGCGCGCATCGCAACGAAATAGACCAGCACGATGAACGGCGAGTAAAGCCCTACATGCCCCAATGCCGGGCTCATTCCCGCCTGATCCAGTAATAAGCTGAAACCTGCGAAAGCGATTAGGATTGTGCCCAATGAAGCCGACAAGATGTGCCCTTGGGCGGCGCGGCTATACAGGGTTTCGTGTCGGTACAGCGCATCCAGTATTACCAGAATAAAGAGATTAAATACCGTACTGCCCAGCACATCGCCGACGGCGATGTTCGGTGCGTTGGCGAATGTGACGGCGGAGATACCGGTCACTAATTCGGGCAGTGAGGTGGCAGTAGACAGCAGGATGAGACCGACCAAAGAGGCAGACATGCCGGTTTTTTCGGCGATGATGTCTCCATAGCGGGAAAGAAAATAACCCGCGTAGCCGATGACGGCGAGACAAAGCAGAAGTTGCAACCAGAGCAGCATGTCGGGGCATCTCCTTGCCGGGTGGACGGCGGGATATTACAGCGAAGCTGTAATCCTTTTTTAAAATTCTGTTAGTGTTAAATAGAAATGCCCGTTATTTTTTTGGGCACCTCTCCAAGCCTTGCAGCCGTATCAATTCCTGTGGTCAGAAGGGGAAGGCCGCTGGATGGGTGTTGAAATAACGGAAGTGGTAGCCACCGGCTTCCGGGGTAGCAAGGTCGGCATATTCCCGAAGATTGATTACCAGTGCTGGAGACACAGTGTGGCGTTGGGGAGGCCACCAACTGATGCGTAAAGGGAAGGCTTTGGACAGGCGTTACAGTTGGCGCCTGGTCTCGCCGTGCGGGGCGGGTGGATGCCCTGCTGTGGCATGAAAATGTGTTGCCGCAAGCTGAAGAGGCTTGTTGCAGGTGCTGGGGCCCCCCGCCGGTGGTCGCGGGTCTTGCGCTCTTGGTTGGGTTCTAACGTGGTGCCCGGGGGGCCAGGGGCGGGGGGTGGGGGGGGGGGGCCTGAAAGCGAAGTCCGTACACAACCCTCCCCCACTGAGCTCCAGAGTAACAAACTTTGAACACCCAAAAGAACGAAAATGCAGCGGCTTGATGGAAAAGGGTAGGCGAAAGCCAGATTTTCTAATCTACCCATTTGTCTTAAGGGCATCTCTAAAAATTCAATTAGCTCCCTTTGAGCCTTAACCTGCAAGCCAAGTTTCACCGTGGTCTTTTTCAGGTTAGAACTTGATTTTTAGAGGTGCCCTTAAAGTTCCCATCAAAGCGGTTTAATCCCTGTCATGGCCCCTACCATGGCCTCTGCCGTCCCTCTCCTCGCGTTGGAAATGGCCACGTTCACGATAGCCAGGAACATAAACATTGTTATACCAACTATCTTGAACAAAATAGACTGGCTGGCCACAGGCACCATATTTGCGGCAGTGTTTGCGCCAGTTTTTCCGATGGCCTGGAGGCGCGCGCAGATAAATTGGTTGGGGCACCATACCTATTGGCATGGGTTGAACCATGACAGGCGCTGGATAAATTAACCGGGGTTGTGGGTAGTTGCCGATGTCGATTTGACCATAAAAGCCGGGTTGGCCGATACTAACGGATACGCCGACATCGGAAGCTAGTGCCGGAACAGCGATAGTGACCAGCGCCGCTACAATTAAAAAATGCTTCATTTTAGAACCCTTTTTTCATTAGCGATATTGATCTAACGCGCCGGCAGACTAAACGATGACATTTGGCATTGATTGGTGTCAGGTGAATTTAAAAATGACCATCACCGGGTGTATTTGCCGCCAGCGCGTTATCAAAATTGCTGATACAGGAAATGCCGCAAAAGACGATTGAGTTCCTGTTGTTCGGAAGGTTTGAGACAGCATGGATAATTATATGTTTGAGATCGGATGCCAATAATGGACACCAACAGGTTCATACCACCAACCTATTTTCATAGAATTTGTGCTCAAATGCGACAGGAGACAGATATCCCAAACATGCCTGTTTGCGCTGCCGCCGGTAAAATATCGATGTGTTCGGTGATGGCCTGAATGGCCTCAGTGCGGGTTTTAAAGCGCCGCTGATGTACCCGTTTATTTTTGAGCAATCCCCAGAAACTTTCTATGGGGGCGTTGCCGTAGCAATTTCCACGGCACGACAGTAAACCATCAAGCAAGCATGGAGTGGCGCTCGGCGCTTAACTTGGGTATTTTGAGGGCGATACTGATGGAGCCGGGACAGATGTCGGTGCTGAATCTTTATCAATATATTCAGCACCTGCGCGACAACCATCAGAAGACTGTTTCTTACGAAATTGCTATGTGGAATAAGGTGGTGTATCCATTCGCGATATTGGTGATGCTGCTGCTGGCCTTGCCATTTGCTTCACATCAACGGCGTGATGGCGGAATTAGCGCAAAAATATTTTTGGGTATTATATTGGGGCTGACTTTTCACTTTGTGGGTAAACTATTCACCAATTTGGGTGCGCTTAATGAGTGGCAGCCCATGTTGAGTGCTGTGGCGATGCCTTTGTTATTTTTGTTATTGGCGACGGGGATGTTGTGGTTTACTGAAAAACGATAGAGTTGCCTTTAGTGTCCCTGATTAGCTCGTACAACCCGCATAAATAAAAGCATGGCGGGTTTTTTGTTGCCTGAGTGTTCCCGACAGTTTTCTTGCAATTTTCTAATATTTAACGGTGTGCCACGATGCTCACTACTCAGATACCGTCAAAAAGAAATAGTTATGCCACTGACTGCGATACAAGCGAAAGGCGCGAGGGAAATAGACAAGCCGCAAAAGTTATCAGATGGCCGAATCAATAGCCTGCCTCATGTTTTTATAGGGATGATTATCGTTGTATCCTAAAACCGCGCGGTATTAAGCCGAAACGATGCACTAAATAGTTGCCACATGAGATAGTTCTTGCAAGGCATCCCATTGATGGGGGCCCTTATCTTTCGTTGAATACAGTTTAACTAACGGAATATCTTCTGTCGTTCCTTCCTGCCTTAAACGGATAGCTAAATGATGGCCTCCTTGATGCAAGATAAAGTTTGGGCCCATAATTTTTGTTAATTTCTCTCGGGCTTCCCTTAGAGAGCCGCAATTAATCACTAACTGACTAGCCGCTAATGCTTTGTAGATATGTAAATTATTCATATTTACATACCGGTTTTTAAATTCTTCAGTATTTACGCTATAAATAATGATTGCCATGTCAATTTTCCTTGTTTATTTGGTTAGGTAAAATTAATTTGCCCAGCTATTTATTTTTAGCTGATTTAGTAAATGATTATGTAATTAATAATGATTATCATTCAATACTTTTAAAAAGTAAAGGATAAGGGAACGCTATCCTGTTATTTTGAGAACTAGCGGTGCTGCTGCCGGTAATAGTTTCGTGTACATTTGCATAAACCTCAGCTCGATACTGGCTTGCATTGTGCCTGTGCAGCGCGTGGGGATAACTACCTGAATACATCTCTTCTCTAAGCAGTATGCTGTCGAACTGACCGACTCAAGTTGACTTTACGCTCAGGCAGTAACGATTGAAGTGCTGTTGGAAGTGTTGTCGCCTGAGATTTATTGGGGTGATAGATTGGCTATTTTATGGTCGGCCATCCAAAAATGCGTGCGAATCATCTTGAATTAAATGAAATATAAAAAATGGTCAGGATCATCAACATTAGACCAATAATAAAATATTTGGACTGGATGTTTTAACTGAGTTACTCAATCGCTTTCGTTATAAGTTGCCTTAATCTTGGACGTAAGCGACCGATAAACAAAATACGATGAAACAAATGTGCCAGCAAATACGCTATGAAGTTTGTGGTTAATGCTAGGTAAGGCAGCAGAAGACCGGATAGATGTTGAACGCGTTAGAAGGATGTAGTTTCTTGCTGGGTTAAGAAAAATAACAATACCAAAAAACCGGTGATCGGCAACTTGTTCAGTCAGATTTGTGAGAAGGGTCAGTGGGGTCAATCCGTTGATAAATGTGCAAAAAAATCAACCGGGCCAAATTTAAAGTAGGGGCAGGATTAGCCATGTTTTCAATGTTTAGCTGTGAGTGGGAGGACGTATCATGCATGGCATGCAGGCATTTATTTAGGTGCTTGTGTTGCCAATGAGGAGGTGCATCCGCTATGGCCTAACACAGAGCGAAAATAAACGGAAAATATGTCCTGACGTTATGGTTGATGGAAAGACAAGTTTTTACTGAAAATGATGCATTAAATTAAACCACTATTGAGTGTTTTATTTTCCCCCCTTGGGCCCGGCCCCCACACCCCCCCACCTTAGGTGGGTGGGTGGGTTTGAAATTAAATCTATGGCCTGAAATTCGTAAACATGACAAATGTGAATCCCCACAAAGCTACCGGGTTACGTCGGTTGATAAATGCCCTGGGCTATTCCCTGTCGGGACTGCGACTTGCCTGGAAAGATGAGGCCGCCTTTCGTCAGGAAGTTATTCTCGCCATCATTCTTGTGCCGGTGGCCTTTATGATGCCAGTGGATGAGATCCAGCGGGTGTTGTTGGTGGGCAGTGTTATGTTGGTGCTAGTTGTGGAGATGATCAATTCGGCCATAGAGGCCGTCGTTGATCGGGTGTCCTTGGATATTCATCCATTGGCCAAAAAAGCAAAAGACATGGGCAGCGCTGCCGTTTTATTGGCATTGGCGAATGCCATTTTGATTTGGATCATGATTCTCTGGCCCTTGAGGTAAAAATCAATATGTATGGGCGATTTGCGTCTTTGATCATGCGCTTATTGCGCAAAGACAATGTTTCGATAGAAGCTAAGGTCAATCAAGTTCGCTTGGGAGTGTTTGGTTTGCCCAGTGATGTTGGTTTATGCGGCGCTGGCTGGGCAAGTGTTTTATTGGTGCGGGATGAGGCGCTAGGTCAATGTTGCGTACTCGCGTCAGCACGCAATTTCCAGCAGGCTGGGTCGCTGGCTATCTTGGCGTCGGGGGAGTCTGGCCAGAAATTTATGGATCAATCCGCCCGTAGTTTTGATAGCGCCGTAGAATGCGGCCGCAGAGCACTTTTTTTTCGTATTACCGATGAGTACGCCAAGATCATGGGGCGACTGAGCGTTAATCGTTTGTTTGATGAAACTGAAGCTTGTGGCGTGACAGCACAGCACGCTGTGTTGGTTCAGGGCGGGCAGGCGATCTTCGATTGGCAAAACCACGATCTGCTTATTAAACAGTGGCGAGCCTGGAAGGCATGGGCTGCAAGCCATCATGCTCCTGTTCTTTTGATCATCGACGATATTAATGGAGCTGATGGCTTATTGCCATTACTGCAAAGTTTGCCGGAACTTGTACCCAATCTTGCCGTGCTGGATGCTGATTGTGGCGGTGGTTTGCTGACGGTTGAGCGGTGGGCGGGGCAGGATAGGAGTGTGCATCGGCAATTCGGCTTGAAATTGTCCGCTGAGGATAAATCTCTGCATTCAGATGGTTCTGAAATGAATGCAAGAGGAGGGGCGATTCTTTATGCGCCTGACCAGGGCAGGGTCATAGTGACAGCCGTTACCGTGGCTGGGGTAAGGGGAGTACCGGCAGAATGGACAGTGGTAAATGATTTATCTGCCATGGAAGCGGTCTGTAATAATGCGGTGGCTGCTACCATCTTGTTGCATGCGGATGGTGATCAGGAGTTCGAAACGTTATCGCGGTTTGTTCATCGTATGCGCTTGTCCCGTCCCCGTTCCCTAAAAATTATTGTGCGGGAAGTCGGCAACAAGCTCCGTTATAACAACGAGTTGGTGCTCTTGCGTTTGGGGGCCAACTTGATGGTGCATAAGGAAACTTCGTTCTCTCGCTTATTGCAGGTCATAAATGACATGGCTACCCAGACTTTCAGTCGTCTGGTTGAGAGCGAATATCTTCTTGCTGTGCAGGCCGCTGAGCCGAACCGGGTTGCGGTTATTTATCGCCGTCCATTTTTTGTCGCGAAGTGGCGGCGATGCTCAAGCGTTCCGAGCGTATCAATCTGGGCCATTGCCTGATACGTCTCCCCATTCTTTCCCGGTTAGCGCAGTTGGATGTTCTCCAGGCTTGCCAGGCGCGAAGATTTGGCGACATTTTTACTGCTGATCAGCATAGTGTTTATCTATTTTTATTTGCTTGCCGGGAGTCGGACGTGGATTCGACGCTCGATCGGCTTTTTTCCGTGCCTGTGGCGGAACTGTTTTCTTCCCATATTATTGAACCGACACCAGAACTGATTTTGGAAAGCCTGGGTCAGCTACAGCGAGACAATGAAAACTCACCTATATCCGACTACTCGGCGATGCTGCAACTCGGTTTGCCGATTCTGGAAGACAAAGCCAAACGCCCGACCGCAACAACTGGCCCCCAGGAGAAAGTGGTGCAGATTTCCCGGCTTTCATCGATTGAAATCACTGAGCCAAAGTTGACATGTCCTGTGGTTAAGCACCGGACCATGCGGCCTTTCCCCCTGCCTCGGCATGCAACGGCTGACATACTTTCCACTTTATCTAAACAAGCCCCCTGATGATGCTTGATAATTTCTTGTTATCCCTCCTTTTAGGCGTAGCGCTAGCCGCATTTGCCTATTATGTGCTGAAGCGGTTGTTACGACGCCTATTTTTGCGTCGGCATTTGCGTTGCATAGTGCCCTATAAACCTGGTCACACCGAGCGGGTGCTTGGCGCAAGGGACTGACCCATGTTCAAAATTGCCATTGTTTCAGCCGCAGGCGGGGTAGGCCGGTCTACCCTGACGGCTAGCTTAGCTACTTTACTTACCCAGCGCAAAATTGCCGTTTTGGCTTTAGATTTTGATCCCCAAAACCTATTATCCACTCTGCTCGGTAGTGATGAAATTAGTTTAGGCGGATTGCTGCCGGATTTTCTAACAAAGAAAGAGTTCGGTAAGAGCGCGCTTATCAATTCAAACGAAGTGGCTTGTTTGCCGTTTGGTCGGGCTAATGAAGCTAGTCTGGCCACTTTTGAGCAACACTTGCGTACAGAATCCGAGTGGCTCAAAAAATGTATTGCCCAGATTGATTATCCGCCAGGGGCTTTCCTAATAATGGATACGCCCCGCCTTCCGTCTCCCTATGCGCGCCAAGCCATGGTTGCAGCAGACCTGGTGTTGGCTGTGCTGGCGCCAGATACTCGCTCCCTGGCTCTGGTGCCAGCGGTGGAAGCTGCGTTGGCCCGGTGTGCTCCAGGGCGTCAGCCCATTTATGTGATGAACGGTCTGGATAGCACACGGACGCTTCAAAGTGATTTATTGGCGCAATTCCGGTCGGTTCTACAAATGCGGTTATCACCTTATCCTATACATCGGGATGAAGCGGTTCCCCGTGCAGTCGCAAATTATGCGAACTTGCAGGGCTTGAGTCCAGATTCCTTAGTTGCCCATGATTTAAACGGTTTGCTTAATTGGTTGCTTGCTGGGCCTGCAAGCAGTCTTGACGGAAGGGTACAAGTTTGATGCGCCATTTGCTGAAACGACCGTTCTCGTTGCCAAAGGCAGATGGGCTGGCTGTATCAGCCCGTGTGGAAGTTAGACCACGTCCTGATCCGCTGGGCTGGCTGGCTGAAGAACTGGGGGTGGTTGATAGGCATAGCGTCTGGCAGTGGGTGCTGTTTTTATTTATTTATCCTCCAGATCGTGCCACACGCACTAAAACTCCCTCCAGAAACACGTTTCTTGTCTTGTTGGTTCGAACTATTGGCCTGCTATTTTCAATCGCAGTGCGGATTGTACTGGCAGGCGTTCAGGTCTTGCGCTGGTTTTGGCAGCGGTTACTTTCTTTTCTGCCGTCAGTGAACTATGAGTTGGTCGGCCACCGCTTGGAGGGCTGGTTGGAGACCTCCGCTTTTCAAAAGCCTTGGTTACTTTGGTTGCTGGTTTTGTGCTCAATATTTTTTTTCTGGCTGGTGGTCACTACTCCATTTACCTGGTTTGGGCAGCTTTTATTTATTGTGTGCTTGTGGGGAGTTGCGCTGTTCGTGCGGCGCATTCCCGGTAACCTGCCGGCCCTGATATTAATCACTCTTTCAGTGCTGGCTTCATGCCGCTACGGCTGGTGGCGATTGACCCAAACCAGCCCACTGGATGCGGGTTGGGAGACCTTTCTTTCTATCAGTTTGCTTCTTGCGGAGATATACACCTGGCTGGTTTTGTTGCTTGGTTATGTTCAGAATGCGTGGCCTCTCAAGCGGCAAACCTTGAGCTTGCCAGCGGACAAATCCCTGTGGCCTACTGTCGATATTTTCATTCCCACCTATAACGAGCCGCTCAAGGTGCTGGAGCCGACGGTTCTTGCCGCCAAGGGGGTGGATTGGCCAAGCGACAAGATCAATATTTATATTCTGGACGATGGACGGCGGGATGAATTCCGTCGCTTTGCCAAGGAAGCTGGGGTGGGCTACATCACTCGACCTGACAATGCTCATGCCAAGGCGGGCAATTTGAACCATGCACTAAAATTGACCCGTGGCGAGTATGTGGCCATTTTTGATTGTGACCACTTGCCTACCAGCTCCTTTTTGCAGTTGACAATGGGCTGGTTTTTCAAGGACGCGCGTTGCGCTATGTTGCAGACGCCCCATCACTTCTTTTCCCCTGATACCTTCGAGCGTAACCTTGGCACTTTCCGCCGGGTTCCCAACGAGGGCGCCTTGTTCTATGGCCTGGTCCAGGATGGTAATGATTTTTGGAATGCCACCTTTTTTTGTGGTTCTTGTGCAGTGTTGCGTCGGGGACCACTCGAAGAGGTGGGAGGGGTTGCCGTTGAAACGGTGACCGAGGATGCCCATACTGCCTTGAAACTTCATCGGCTTGGCTATACCACCGCCTATATTAATATTCCATTGGCAGCAGGACTGGCCACAGAAAGCCTCTCTAGCCATATCGGCCAGCGCATCCGCTGGGCACGGGGCATGGCGCAGATTTTTAGAATCGACAATCCGTTCCTGGGCAAGGGGTTGAGCTTCTTTCAGCGCATCTGTTACAGCAATGCAATGCTGCATTTCTTTTATGGTATTCCGCGCCTTATTTTTCTGACCGCCCCTCTGACCTATCTTTATTTCGAAGTCCACATAATCAGTGCCGCCGCCGCCATGCTTGCCCTTTACGTACTGCCGCACATGTTGCAGGCTAATTTGGCCAATGCGCACATTCAGGGCCGCACCGGCACTCGTTCTGGGCTGAGGTGTATGAATCAGTTTTGGCTTGGTACATCATTTTGCCCACCGCTGTCGCCGTCTTCAATCCGAAAGCAGGGAAATTCAATGTCACGGCCAAAGGAGGCTTGATTGAGAATTCCTTTTTTGACTGGGCCATTTCCAAACCGTATATCGTGCTCGCTACACTTAATATTCTCGGATTGTCCATTGGATTGGGACGACTTTTCTTTTGGAATACTTTTGAGACGGGAACAGTGTTGCTCAACCTGAGCTGGACAATTTATAACCTTCTGATATTAGGTGCAGCTATTGGCGTCGCCACTGAAGCCAGACAAGTGCGGGTATCCCATCGAGTCTCCGCTAATTTGTTGGTTGCGTTGCATTTTAAGGACGGGAGCACCAAGATGTGCCGTACTGAAGATTATTCCATGACTGGCCTTGGCTTGATGCTCGACCGGGAATTGAAATTGCCGGTGAGAGAGCGGGTTTGGGTTTCACTTTGGAACGATGAGGTGGAATTCGCCTTTCCTGCACGAGTAATTGCGAGCCATGGTCACAAACTTGGAGTTCAGTTCGATAATCTGAGCATAGAGCAAGAAGCAAATTTTGTTCAGTGTACGTTTGCCCGGCCAGATGCGTGGAGCAATTGGTCGGACGAGCAGGGTGTGGATCGCCCGCTGCAAAGTTTGAAAGAAATTGCCATCTTCGGGTTCAAGGGTTACCGCAGTTTGTGGCGTAACCTGGGTAAGGGCTTCACAAGGCAGCATCAGTCGCTGCGGGGCTGGCTTGGGAGACCAATGATTTGATAGTTGCAGATAATATAAAGTTCGGGAGCTAATAGTACTCATGGGCTACTGGAGTGTTTATTTTATTACCAAGCTGGGCCTGTTTTACAGCGGGTTTATTGGCTTTCATTGGCTACCTAACTTGGCTTTTGCCATTACACTTGTGTTGCCGTTGGCGTCTACCCGGTATCGTCTGATACGCACGGTGCTAGCCATGCCAGTGGGGCTAACACTGCTTTATCATGATTCATGGCTGCCGCCGATTTCGCGCATTCTTTCCCAGAAGGACGCTTTGACAGGGTTCGGCAATGATTATCTTTTGGAGCTCCTGGGTCGCTTTGTAAATCTTTGGATACTTGCTGCGCTGGGACTTTTGCTAGTGGTTTACCTGTTGCTACGTCGCCGTCTGCGTTTTGCCACTTTGGCTTTTCTTGGTATTTTGAGCGCACCTATTGCTAGCCTGCAGGGTGCCAATGTCGCCCAGACTGTTTCTTCCCGCCCGGCGCTAGTGGATGGAAATGTCGCAATTTCGCAAATTAAGCAGGAGCCGACAGCCCAATTGGAAGCTTTTTATGCCGCCGAACAGGGCAAGCGGGTGGGCTTCCCATCTATTGCAGATTCTACCGCGCCCTTTGATGTGGTGTTTCTGCACGTTTGTTCCCTTTCATGGGACGACATGGATTATGTCGGCGAAAGCAACGTAACTCTATTAAACCGTTTTGACGTCGTGTTCCGCCGTTTTAATACGGCCGCTAGTTACAGTGGTCCCGGTGTTCTACGTCTGTTTCATAGTAATTGCGGTCAGCTTCCGCACCGCAAGCTATATGAAGTGGATGCGTCCCAATGCAACCTTTTCCGCAATTTTGAGGCTGCCGGCTTCGAAGTACGGGGTCTGCTTAACCACGATGGACACTTCGACCAGTTCACGGATATGGTACAAAAGTCATCTGGTCTTGGGGTAAAACTGGATGACAATCCGCTTCGCACCCGTAATGATGCACAGTTTTGACAATACCCCCTGCCGCCATCAGTCCGGCCCCGAGCCTTGTACTACAATACGATTGCCTTGCATGATGGAAACCGTATTTCTGGGGTTAAATCGCGTTCTAGTTTGGAAACCTTCAAACCGCGTTTGGATAAATTGATGTCCGATTTTGATCGTTTTATTACTTTCCTAGAGGGCAAAGGAAGGCCGGTGGTGGTGATTTTAGTGCCAGAACACGGTGCCGCTTTGCGGGGAGACAAGGTGCAGATATCCGGTATGCGTGAAATTCCTAATCCCAAGATCACACTGGTGCCCGCCGCCATCAAACTGGTAGGCTTCAGGCCAAGTCCGGGGATGCGCCACACCAACCCTTGCAGGTGGATAAGTCGGTGAGTTACTTTGCAATTAGCACGCTTCTTGCGGACTTTATCGCGGATAGCCCTTTTGCCGGAACTGGCGGCAAACCGCTGGCGGAACGGGTACAAAATCTGCCGGGTACACCTTTTGTGAGCGAAAACGAGGATATCGTTGTCATTGGACGTGACAACGGTTACCTGATGCGCTCTGAGGGCACATGGATCGATTATCAGCCTGGGTTGTGATCAGAAGCGGGAGTAAGGCCTAGCCGTTATCGGTGGGAAGCGCACTGGTTCTGAGTGAGCCTTAAACAGGTAGCGCAGGTAGATGAAAGTTAAGTTTGGAGTATAGAAAGCTGTACGGTCCATGTTGTGGTATCCACCAATGGCCAGGTGAGGCGTAACCTGGTATTCGGCTGCCAGCCGCAGGGAAAAGCCTTTTCCACCGCCGTCTCCCCCAGGGTAAAATCCAAGGTCGACGTTATTGCCACTAGTGACAGCATCGCTTTGCAAAGCGCTGTTTGTTGGGTAATAAGGCATACGTTTCTCATTGGTCCAAGCGAAAGAGGTTGAACCTCGCGCCAAATAAGAAAGCTTCCCGCTGCGGCCTGCCCATTCTACCGGCAAGTTCACTGAAGTGTAGCTTTGCGGGCTGTAGTAACCGCCATGACCAAAAGTGTAGAAAGATTCGTTTTCCTTGTAGCGCCAGTAGGTCAGGGTGAATCCCAGATTGACCCACATGTTTTCCCGATGTAGCACGTCTTTATCTATGCCGGTACGCAGGGCGAGACGATTGTTATCGAGTACATTCTTCCCCCGTAATAAACCATATTCGGCGCTGGCGAAGGTATTAAACTGGCCAAAAGTGTGGGCGACCCGACCGCCAACCCCGGTATAGGCGATACCTCCCCAGATTTCACCTGTAGCGGGGTCGCGCGTGCCGGCATAGGAAAGTAGGCTGTTAGTTTGTGGGCGACGGAAAACTTCAAGGGCGTAGTCCACTTTGTTTGCTTCCCAGCTTTTGCGAATGCCCCCGACCATGTTTTGGACCGGAAAACCGATACCGACCATGCCCAAATCCCAGCGTAATTCATCACCTTCATAGCCTACACCGACCGAGGTACCATCTACTTTCTGCGCAAATGGAGGGGGGAGAGAGGAAGGCCTTACACCCAGCTTGCCGAAGAGAGGCGCATCGCCTTGGGTAAGCTCACCTGCATTGACACTGACCTGATCCACGTGGATAAAACCGTGCCCGTCATAACCCACCGGCCACCACCCGACTATTGGAATCTCTGTTCCGTGATAGGTAGATGTGCCGTTTGAAGAGTTCCTGCTGAGCTTTTCGAACCCTACTTCAATACGGGGATCTCGCCTGGCCTCAATACGGGTAATTTCCTCCTCCGCTCTGGTGGGGCGACGAATTAAATCTGTTTTTCCTAGCTCTGGTATGGTCGGCACGAGAGGTGTAGCGGCTGCAGATTTTTGCTTGTCAGCGGTAGCTATACCCTTAACTACATTGGGATACCCTGAGGCGTAATTAGGTTGGGTTATTGGGTGCTTGGGATCCAGGTCGAGGAGAGGCACTGATTCAGCGGTTGTTATCACGCTTGGAGCGCGTCCCTCCAAAGCTAGTGCTTGGCGAAAATAGGCCAGGGCAGCATGGTACCGTCGGTCACTGCGTTCAATACGGCCTGCCTGGATCAGTACATCTGGATTGTTGGGGTTGCTGGCGAGGAGATTCGTAATTATCTTTCTGGCCCGATCCATATTTTCAAGGCGAGTTTCTAGCCGGGTAACGGACAATTTGGTATCTACATCATTTTCATGCAAACGGGGCAGCAGCTGATCGATTGCCTCTTGGGCAGCTTGCTTTTCTCCTGCCTGGGCGTGAGCCTGCGCGAGATTTAAACGTGATTCCAAATCGTCTGGATGTTTATCCAGTATCGCCCGCAAGATTAGCAGGGCAGCTTTTGAATCGTTAGCCTCCAGCAGTAGGCGGGTCTGGGCTTTCAGGGTCGAAATATCGCCTGCCCGCCCTGAAACAACCGCCCGGGCAGCAAGAGTCCGGGCTTGAGCTGTTTCGCCACGTTGCAGAAGATGTTCGATTTGCCGGGCGGCAAGGTCAGTTTCAATTGCCAACATAGTCTCCCGTTGCTCGTCATTCCAGTCGGGACGTTGTTGTAGTTCCGGCAAAAAAATGCCCAGTGTGTCATCCTGTTTAGCCCGATTGAGCAACGAGGCGTAATAAAGCTGGCTGTCTGCCGTTGCTGGCTTCACGTCAGTTAGATGTCGCTTCATCAGGGAGAGGCCGCGGGCTGGTTGCTCGAGGCTAAACCAGCCTTCTGACACTTGTTTGATCGCATTTGGGTTTGTCAGCGGCACGTTGTTCGGCAAGGAGCAGCATGCGGATCGCTTCATCTCTCCTGCCGCCAGCTTGGAGTTTTGTGGCCTGACGGATGCGTAACTTGATCCAAGTACGCGTTTCCAGTTCATTCATGGCGCTGGAACGTGTCGATAGGGGAATACGGGCCAAGCGTTGCAGAGCTTCTATTTCCCGCTCTTGTGCTGTCAGTACCAAAGCATAGGCATAGTTCATGCTTGGGTCGTTCGGAGTCAGCGCAACACCTTCTGCCATTACACGGCGACTGAGCGTTTGTAAGCCCAGATTCCCATAAAGATTTGCCAGGTCATAGCGAATCCATGCATCACGGGGGGCGAGTTGTACAGCGGTTTCCAATGCCAGCAGGGCGTGGCTGGGGCTATGAGCGCTGATGAATGCTTCGGCTTCATCCCGTAGCAGGCTGGCTTGGCTTTCGTTGAATCGATTGGCTTCCTTGGGGTTGTTCTGACGGAATTCGGCGATCAATGTTTGGGCTTCATCGCGCCGTCCGTTACGGGAGAGCAGTTCAATTAGGCCGCGCATAGCCGAAGTATTGCCCGCATCCCGTCTGAGTGCCTCACGGTAGAGTGGTTCGGCACCGGCCAAATTTTGGCCTCGGGCTAGAATATTGCCTAGCAGGGCAAATCCATCTGCATTATTCGGCTCAATACTCAGGGCTTGCCGTACAGATTTTTGCGCTTCAGCCAGCTTGCCCGCTTCGAGTAGCTCATCGGCCTGTTTCATTTGGCTCCAGAAATTTGCGGTACGGATCAGGCCACGCCATTTGTTGCTGCCCGGTTCAGCCCTTGCTGCACGCTGAAACCAGCCCTTAGCCTTCTTCGTGACGCCCTGGCGCAAGCGGAGCAAGCCGATGTTACCCAGAACTTTGGGGTCATTGGGGCGTTTGGCTAGAGAGTTTTGCAGCTCACGCTGGGCATTTTCCAGCTGCCCTTGTTCCAGGAATACGATCCCAGTTTGACGGGCACGTACCGCAGGGTCGTTGGCGATACGCAACGCTTTTTCATGCAATTGCTGTAGCTCTGCCAGATACTCGATGGCATTCTGGTCATTCGGGAACTCTTTTAGATAGCGGCGAACCCAGGGTAGGGTTGCCGGTGCTGCCGCAAGGCGGTTTATGGCAGCCCACCAGCTTTCGCGTAATTTTTGCCGGTTAACGTCAGGCGCAGCGGCCAAGGACTCATAACCTTGCAAAATTGTTTGTTTATTGCCTTGATTGCTTTGTAGTTTAAGCCAGGCAAGGCGGTAGCGCGCTTCTCCTGTATCCCGGTAAAGCTTGTCGAGGGCAGATTTTGCCGTTTGCTGATCTTTGGCAGTGTTACTCACGAGTTGGTAATACTCGAGTCCGACTTCACCTGGGGGAGGGGCTTCCGGAAATAACTGGCGCATGATTTTGGCGGCTTCTTTGGTGTTGCCTGCTCGGGCCATCAGGCGTGCATTTGCCAGAGCCTGTTTTTCAGTGGTATTAACCCGATACAGGCTGCGCAGGCCTAGAGTGTTGGGGTTTTGGGGATAATGCTGTTCCAGGCGACGTAAATATTCACCGGCAAGCTTTATATTTCCTGTGCGTAGTTCAATACTTCCCAACATAAACAGCACTTCCGGATTGGATTCAATTGTCAGTAATTTTTCCAGCATGACACGTGCTAAATCTGGTCGATCCTTGGCTTCCCACATGCGGGCGCTGCGCAGCAGGTCGGCACCAGCGTCGCTATTTTCTGGCTGGTAAGAGCTGGCGCACTCAACAACCCAGCCAGGGTCAGTGCGAAGGCAAGCGGGATGAGGCGGAATTGCATGATTTTTGCCAAGAGGGCAGCAGGCTGCCATTTTTTGTGAATTGGTAGCGTCCTTCCATCCAGCCATGGGCAAAAAGGGAAAGTGCTTGCTCATAGTAGGCACCTGGGCGCAGTGGGCGAGCCGTTAAACGATCCTGTTGTCCTTGCAGGGTGGCGCTATCTTCACGGGCGGCCAGGAAGGGTAGCAGCGCGGCGGAAAATCCTGATGGCCCTGGACCATTGGCTTCACCTGTCGTTATGTTGATAGACTCTGGCGGGTAGCCGTGGCGGGCGATAAAGCTGGCCATGGGGGCAAAAGCAGTAAGCAGTTGTGGCCGGGCAGGAGCGTCAGGCGCAAGCATGCCAGCCCACAGATAAACCCGGATGGCGTTATATCCACCTGCGCCTTTTTCTTTCCCCGTACGGTCTATTTGGAATCCTTTGCTGTCCTCATAGACTGTCCAATCAGGCGAGAATCCCTGTGGGGCGGATTCCAAGAGGATTCGTTGGGAGGATTCCGAGATTCGTTGCCAAGCGGAATCAGGACTCCGGTTGCTTAGCCAATCCATGAGCTGCATGGGTAGGTAACTGGGATTGAGGCGCCAGGTTTTTTTCCCCGTCTGGAATCCGCGCGGTGCAGGTAACAAGGTGGAGCCTAGACCCGGCAGGTCCGCGGTTTCTTCGCGCAAGATGCGGTTGGCCAGCAGCGACGAAAGCGCAACGAAGCGGCGCTCGCCCCAGAGCCGACCCGCTTCACCTAACGCATAGACTATCCATAGATCGGCATCCGATGCTGGATTACTGTCCAACACTCCCCAGTTGCCGTCATCTCTGCGACCCCATAACCAAGCTGGCAGATGGCTGGTCAAATCGCCATTTGCCAGATTATTTTCGGTCCATTGCAAAATTTTGTCGAAGGTTTTGCGGTCGTTGGCCACTAACGCGAAAAACAGCGCATAGGCCTGTCCTTCTGATACGGTCTGTTTGCGGGGGGTACTGCCATCCACTACCCGTCCGCCCTCGTTGATGAACCCTGACTTGAAGCTTTGCCAAGCGGGCCAATCTGCCTGGCAAGTGGACTCTGTTGTTACTGCTTGAACGGTTCCCAAGCAGACGCAGAGCGTAGCGAGAACTTGGCATCCACGATATAGCAAAATACCAATTTTGCATCTGATACCCATGGATAAATAGGTCATTTCCAGGTGCTTATTTCTTGTGTTGGCCGAGCCGTCTGGTAGCCAGTTTACGTAGAGCACCAAACGCAAGCAGGGCAACAAAAAGACCAATTGCGATGCCGATAGCAGTCAAGAATAGAGGATGGTGATGCAGGTGGAACCATATCCAGCGCCACCAAGGCAATTCGCCAACGTAATACACATCGTTAACGCGGTAACTTTCGACATTCCCTCCCCGCATTAAAGCGATATCACCGCGGATGTATTGAACCTTTCCGCCATCGCTTAAGGCGTCCAGAGCTGAGGTCAAAGCTGTTGGGGTATTGGCAGTAAGGGCTACGACACTACGTGATGGACTGAGCGGTGACTCAAAGCCGATGATGGCGGCCAAGGGGCCGGATCCAAGAAATATGCTGCTTTCTCCAGGTTTGAATGTTTTGTTCTCATTCATTCCGAACCAGTCATAAGCCATATCCATGGCTTTGTTTAAAGGCGTAAAGGTGCGGCTTCCTTCTTCCAGCAGGGTTGGGAGGGATTTACCCCAGCTAGCGAGAAGATCCTTGTTGGCACCACTGGCAATTACCAATAAGTCTGAATCTTTTGCAGATTGTATGGATTTTGTCTGGATGAGTTTGAAGTGCAGGGCGGGAACACCGGTAGAGCGACCCATATGGCCCAGTAAGGCGAACATGGCCTCCATGTCAAAGGTGTTGGGCTGGTCGGGGATGACGATCGCGGTCTCGGCTAGATCGGCGTATTTGGTGAAGGGGAATCCGCTATTAGCGAAAAATGCCAAGTTCGGCATTGCTGCATAGTGGTAGAAGTGGCTGAGGTCCAAGGTTGAGTCCGGGTCGATGGCGGCGCGCATGTTTTCTTGTGGTGAAGATTTGCAGCGGCCATTGTCACTGGGTGGAATGGAAAATGAAAACTGTAGTTGGTTATTGCTGCCCAGATGGAAAGCGGGGATCACCACGCCGCTTTGCTCCCGCAAGGAACCGTCATCCAGAATAGGCAGTATCAGGTGGTTCTTTTCTCGGGTTCCTGTGCTGGATAGCAGCGGTATTGCTTCTATAAATTGGTCGTTTATTTCAATTCTCAAATTGGCGTCGCCTTGTTCTGCCGGTGGCGTGTAACGGTATTTGAGGTCAATCGGTATTCCTTTTACTTCCCAGGTAAACAGATCAGCTGGCAAGCGGGCGTTGATGAGAATTGGTTCGAGAGGCTGGCCCTGGCGCTGTAGGTCAGCGGGGCTATTGACGAGTTGGCCCAATGGTACGGGGCGGCCTGATTGCAGCCAGTTGGGTGCATCGTAGGCGATACGGCGCGGTGGATATTCCAGCTTTTTAACGGCAATTGAAGTACCAGTCATGACAGCCTTGCCTAGGGCTAAGGCGTCTGCGGCTAGCTGCAGGTCGGCAGCATTGCGGCCAAGGATGAGGAGTAGCTTACCTGTAGGATTTTCCGGGTGTTGCATCAGTGAGATGGTTGGTGCGTCCACTTTGGGATATTTGGCAAGAAATTCTGGCCGTTCGTCATTGGTCGCAAAAACCACGCCATAACGCTCTGGTAGACGATTCAGATAGGCCGGAAAGCGGGCACCGCGATAGCTCGCCAAAGCACCAAACCAAGAGGCGAGGCTGCCCGCCGCCCGTAGGGAATTGAGGGATGGCTTGGTGGCAAACACGAAAGGCAGGTTAAGTAAACGATTGTCCCGTTGATCGAAGAAGGGTGCTGGCAGCAGGGCAAGATCGTTGCGTAGAGCGATTGATTGCAAATTTATTTCCAGCGTGCTCGTGTTGCTAATGTTGGCCCACAAGCTGGAGTGCAGCGGAAATTCGCAATCATTGGTGTAATGGCCGATGAATTGCAGGTGTAGTTTGTTAAAGTCTGTAAAGAAACGGGGATCAAGCTCAACATCAAGTTTTTGTGGGCCAGCCGGACTTTCTTTGGTTACTGGTAACGTGGCCAATACTTCATCGTTCAGGTATACCTTGAGATGAGAGATATTTGGTAGTAGTGCGGGGGATAGCGTGTAGTTTAGGTGCAGTTTAGCCTTGGTGACGACTTCGTCCAGCCGCACGCCTAAAGAAAGATAGGCATTACTGTTCACCCCTCTCAACTCGATTGGGCGGGAAGCGCCAATATCCTTCATCGTTAATATTGATTGACGACTGGGAATTATTGCAGCTTCTGCCTTTGGCAAGAGAAGTGGTGCATCTACCTGATCGGCCCATGAAAGAGACGAAAAATTTAAACAAAGTGCTGCGAACAGTAAGAATGATTTGTTGAGGTTAGTGACCACAGAGACTTTCATTTTTTGATTTTTCGGTTTTGTCTGACTTCATTGTGTGAAGGATTCGATTTTATTTTGGTATCATTTTTTACCATTACAATTTATTTTTTTAAGTTGCATTGTCAGAGAAATTTAATGGGCATGATAAGAAGAACAAGGTGGAAAATTGCCTCTAGCTTGGCATTTGAGTAATACATAATTTCGGTAGCGCAACCTTATTTTTATATTGAGGGGTAAGGATGAAATCGTAATTATTTTTCATTTCTTAAAATATTGGCCAAATTGTTACCGTGCTCGTTATATCGTCGTCCAAGGGTGGCGTTCATATATGCCCAGGCGTTTCTGACAATGATAGCTTTATCCACTTGTATTTGTCAGTCAGCCCGTTTGTGTTGTTGATCAGTCTGTTTATCTACTGTTTCTGTGAAGGGGACATCGCCCCGTATAAATCTACTATCGGCCAGCATTTCATGAAATTTAGGTGGTTTCTATGGGTCAAGTACCTACCTCTGTCGATACCACGCCAAGCTTGCGCGCCCGGCACCACTATTAGTGGCCACCTATGCCGCAGGGTAACCGCATATCTGGCTGTCCCTTAACCCGTCCGGGTAGTGGATCGATAGATATCAAAGTGGCACAGAGTATCTATGGCGTGATTGAAAGGTGCGAGCTTGAGCAAAAAATTGCACTATCAAAGGAAAATTGACCAGAATGTAGCACGGTTAGGATAAAATGATGCTGTCTAACAGTGTCGATAATTTATGTCTTCTACCAATTTTGGGGCAACACCTGAAAGCTTGCTCCGCCAAGAAGTGCTCGATTTGCAAGCTTACCCTGTGTCCGATAGCACTGGTATGGTCAAATTGGATGCAATGGAAAATCCTTATTCATTGCCACAATCATTGCGCGAGGAGCTCTCCCGCCTGGTGGCGGATGTCGCCATCAATCGATACCCTGACGCCGATGCCCAGCGACTAAAGGCCAGTATCCGCGCCGTGACTGGCTTGCCACAGGGTTTGGATATATTGCTTGGAAATGGGTCGGATGAGATCATTCAATTGTTAGCACTGGCGGTCGCTAAGCCGAATGCTACATTACTGAGCGTCGAGCCATCATTTGTGATGTACAAAATGATCGCGGCTTTTACTGGGATGCAATATGTAGGTGTGCCGCTGACAGAAGATTTTGCGCTGGATTTGCCTGCCATGCTGACTGCCATGCAACAACATCAGCCCGCGCTAGTGTTTTTGTCCTATCCAAATAATCCCACTGGAAATTTGTTTGATGCGGAAGTTATTGCTCAAATTATTGAGGCCGCCCCTGGTTTGGTGGTGGTGGACGAAGCCTATTATGCTTTTGCCCATGCTAGTTTTATGCCCATGCTGACGCTTTATCCAAACCTGCTGGTGATGCGTACATTCTCCAAGCTTGGCATGGCTGGTTTGCGTTTGGGCTTTATGGTGGGTAGTCAGGTGTGGCTAGCGCAGTTAGAAAAGCTCCGTTTGCCGTATAATATAAACGTGTTGACGCAGCAGGTAGCGGAGAAATTGTTGCAGCATCACGATGTGCTGTTGCGGCAAGCCGAGCAGATCAAACAGGATCGCGCTTGGTTATATGAGCGGCTGGTTGGGGTGGCGGATGTACGACCTTATGTGAGTGATGCCAATTTCATCTTATTTCGTGTGATGCATGCGGATAAAATTTTTCATGGACTGAAAAAACGGGGGGTGTTAATCAAGAATTTGAGCAAATCCCATCCGTTGCTGGTTGATTGTCTACGCGTTACAGTGGGCACTCCGCAAGAGAACGAGCAGTTTATACGGGCATTGCAGGAAAGTATTCATCAATTTGTTTAGGCTGTTCATTAGGGAAAATTATGCGTAGTGCGCAAGTTACTCGTAACACCCTGGAAACTCAAATCACCATCAAGCTGGATTTAGATGGGAGCGGTAAGGTTAAATTTGATACCGGTTTGCCTTTTCTCGAGCACATGCTTGATCAAGTTGCACGTCATGGCATGGTTGATTTAGATATTGTTGCTAAGGGCGATCTTCATATTGATGCGCATCACACTGTCGAGGATATCGGCATTACTCTTGGTCAAGCGTTCAGCCAAGCGGTAGAAGACAAAAAGGGATTGCGTCGTTACGGCCATGCTTATGTCCCACTAGACGAGGCACTGTCGCGCGTCGTGCTGGATATTTCTGGCCGCCCCGGTTTGGTGTTCAATGTAAATTTTGTGCGTTCCAATATAGGTGAATTTGATGTGGACTTGGTTCATGAGTTTTTCCAAGGCTTTGTCAATCATGCGCTGGTGACACTGCACATCGACAATTTGGTTGGTAAAAATGCTCACCATCAGGCGGAAACTGTGTTCAAGGCATTCGGCCGTGCTTTGCGCATGGCGTTGGAGGTTGATCCGCGTATGGTAGGTATGATGCCCTCCACGAAGGGTACATTGTAAAGATTCTCAAGTCGCTTTAATAAAATGAAGTAATAAATGAGATAATGTGCCCGATAGAATTGAGCGTTGCATATTGTGGATTTAGATTTATAAAAGTCACGTATAACTATGGTAGATATTGCGATAATTGATTATGGCATGGGCAATCTGCGCTCGGTGTATCAAGCATTGCACGCCATTGCGCCAACTGCGTCTATCGTGGTGACCGATGATCCGCAAGAAGTTGTACAGGCAGCGCGTGTGGTTTTCCCTGGACAAGGTGCGATGCCAGACTGTATTCGCGAACTGGAGGCGCGCGGATTGCGCGCGGCGGTGCTGCATGCGGCGCAGACCAAGCCTTTTCTCGGTATCTGTATCGGCCTGCAAATGCTGTTTGAGCACAGTGAGGAAGGCGACATTCCGGGATTGGCCATCCTGTCGGGCAGAGTAGTGCGCTTCGCCAGCAATTTGCGCGATGCGCAAAATAATAAGCTGAAGGTGCCGCATATGGGATGGAATCAAGTGCAGCATGGCAACCATCCGCTATGGGAAGGCATAGATCAAAACGCGCGCTTTTATTTTGTACACAGTTACTATGTATGTCCACAGGATGCGCAGTTTGTGCAGGCTACTAGTTGCTATCCACAGCCGTTTGTCTGTGCCGTGGCGCGTGATAATTTATTTGCTGTGCAGTTTCATCCAGAGAAGAGCCAAGGTGCTGGATTGATGTTGCTGAAAAACTTTGTGAATTGGGTGCCGGTTTAATTTTTTTATTTTTGTTCATATTGTATAGTGCTGTCATGTTGATTATTCCTGCGATTGATTTAAAAGATGGACATTGCGTACGCCTGCGTCAAGGCGTGATGGAAGACGCCACGGTGTTTTCCGAAGATCCTGCATCGATGGCGCTGCATTGGTTAAAACAGGGCGCGCGCCGTCTACATCTGGTTGACTTGAACGGCGCATTTGCCGGCAAGCCTAAGAACGAGGCGGCTGTCCGCAGCATCGTGGAAGCGGTTGGATTGGATGTGCCAATTCAGTTAGGTGGTGGCATTCGCGATCTGGAAACCATAGAACGCTACCTCGATATTGGAGTTGCGTATGTCATTATAGGTACTGCGGCGGTGAAGACTCCTGGTTTCTTGCATGAGGCCTGCGATGCTTTTCCAGGCCACGTCATGGTAGGACTCGATGCCAATGCTGGCAAGGTGGCGGTGGACGGTTGGTCTAAGGTGACAGGACATGACGTGCTTGACTTAGCTAAGCGTTTTGAAAGTTATGGCATTGAGGCCATTATCTACACTGACATTGGGCGTGATGGCATGTTATCTGGCGTAAATATTCCCGCTACTGTGGAATTGGCTCGTGAACTTACGGTGCCAGTCATTGCCAGCGGCGGCATCACTAATCTTGACGATGTGCATGCGTTGTGTGCGGTCCAAGACAACGGTATTACTGGTGCGATAACTGGCCGGGCAATCTATGAAGATACTTTGAACTTTGCTGCAGCACAAAAGCTGGCGGATAAATTAACTACAAATGGAAACGTGAAGAGCTAAGTGTTGAGGTTTCTATTCGCTCTTCACTCACTTGAATAACATGCTGGCCAAACGCATAATTCCTTGTCTGGACGTAACCGCTGGTCGTGTGGTCAAAGGTGTCCACTTTTTAGAGTTGCGCGATGCTGGTGACCCGGTAGAAATCGCGCGTCGATACGACGAGCAGGGCGCAGACGAGTTAACTTTTCTTGACATCACCGCCAGTTCCGATGACCGTGGTATTCTGTTTCGCATCATTGAGCAGGTGGCCGAGCAGGTTTTTATTCCTCTCACTGTGGGTGGTGGTGTGCGCCAAGTGGAAGATGTGCGCAACCTGCTTAACGCGGGTGCCGATAAAGTAAGTATTAACACATCTGCTGTGCTCAATCCGCAATTGGTGGCGGATGCGGCAGGGCGCTATGGCTCGCAATGTATCGTGGTGGCAATAGATGCCAAACAGATTCAGCCTGGTTGTTGGGAGGTATTCACCCATGGCGGACGCAAGGCTACTGGTTTGAGCGTGGTGGAATGGGCTAAAAAGATGCAGGCACTGGGCGCGGGAGAAATTCTACTTACCAGTATGGATCGTGACGGCAGCAAAATTGGGTATGATTTACAACTTATTCGCGCAGTGACGGATGCGCTGGAAATTCCCCTTATTGCCAGCGGTGGTGCGGGCACGCTACAGCATTTGGTGGACGGTGTGAAGCTGGGCGGTGCGGATGCAGTGTTAGCGGCCAGTATTTTTCATTATGGCGAATACACGATACGACAAGCCAAGCAATATATGGCACAACAGGGTATTGAGGTGCGGTTATGAGCGACACCTGGTTGAATAAAATAAGTTGGGCGGCAGATGGTTTGGTGCCAGTCATCGCACAGGATGCAAGTACAGGATGCGTGCTGATGATGGCGTGGATGAACCGCGAGGCATTTAAGCGTACCGTCCAGTCGGGCGAAGCGACATATTGGTCGCGCTCGCGTAAAAAACTGTGGCACAAGGGTGAAGAATCCGGCCATACTCAGCGTGTGCAGGAAATCCGCCTTGATTGCGATGGCGACGTGGTTTTATTGAAAGTGGAGCAGGCTGGCGGAATCGCCTGTCATACCGGGCGAGCCAGTTGCTTCTTTAGTCGTCTGGAAAAGGATCGGTGGGTGGAAATTGACCCGGTACTTAAAGCGCCCAATGAAATTTATCAAAAAAAATTATAAGCAATGAGAAACAAGATTCTTAAAGAATTGATGGAAACAATAGTGGCGCGCAAAGATGCCGCAGTTGAAAGCTCATATGTAGCCAAATTGTTTAGCAAAGGCGAAGATGCTATCCTGAAAAAAGTTGGTGAAGAAGCCACGGAAGTACTGTTGGCCGCTAAGAGCGGTGATAAACAACATTTAGTATACGAAACCGCTGATCTATGGTTTCATTGTATGGTTTTGCTGGCGCAGCATGGCATGAGCGTAAATGATGTGCTGGAAGAGCTGGCGCAACGGGTAGGAGTTTCCGGGCTTGATGAGAAGGCCGGTCGTAAGAGTAGCGCCTCCTGATATTCCATTTTTCATGGTTAGAAGGGGATTTGTCAGTATGGTGAGTGTTTACTGGTTCCTGTCACCAGGTTAATAGAGTTGTGAGATCAGTGAGAAAAAAGTGGACGATTGTGTTTTTTGCAAGATAGTTCGCGGTGATATACCTTGCCGAAAGGTGTATGATGACGGCGAGTTGCTTGCTTTCCATGACATCCACCCAGTCGCGCAAGTGCATATCATGCTGATCCCTAAGTTGCATGTGGCTTCACTGATGGAAGCTGATGGCAGTCATGAGGCGTTACTGGGAAGGATGTTGCTGCTGGCACCTAAACTGGCAAAAGAGCAGGGGCTAAGCAACGGCTTTCGTACTGTAATAAATACTGGCAAGGGTGGAGGGCAAGAAGTGTTTCACCTGCATATTCATATCATAGGCGGAAATATTCCACCTATGGTGCGGCGGGATTAACGCCACTTAAATTTTTAGGAGAGATAAAAATGGGTTCATTCAGTATTTGGCACTGGTTGATTGTATTGTTAGTGGTTATTCTCATATTTGGTACCAAGAAATTGCGCAATATGGGCAGCGATCTGGGGGGCGATGAAAGGTTTTAAGGAAGGTATGCGCTCAGATCCAGAGGTGGTTAGGGATGATACTCAAAAGCAAGTGGAACAGGGTGGCCAAACCATTGAAGGCGAAGTTAAAGACAAGAGTCACACCAACGTATAGATCGATTTAGCAGCCATGTTTCACGTTAATTTCTCCGAGATGATGGTGATTGCGGTGGTAGCATTCTTTGTCATCGGCCCGGAGCGTTTACCTAAGGTAGCGCGTACTCTTGGTCATTTGTTGGGTCGTGGGCAACGCTATATCAGCGGTGTTAAAGCTGACATAGCACGGGATTTAAGAATTGAGGAATTGCGTCAGCTGCAGGAAAAAGTACAAAACGAATATAAGAGCGCTGAAGAGGCGGTGAATCAGGTCACGCAAACGCTTAACTTGCATGCGCAAGAAGTCACGCAGTCTCTCAATCAGCAAGTAGAGCAGGCTAGGGAGAGTGTTAATCAGCAATCGCAATTGAATTCTGAGGTGCAATCCACCGTACAGCAGGCTAATTCAGGGCAGAAGAATTTTCCCTGCGGCTGGCGAAAGAGAGAAGGGTACGCCATCATTGAGCACACAGGGTGGCGATAACATCGAAGGTTCAGCGCGTGCGAGCGGTGTGAATCTGGTAGATGAGCTTGAATTTAAAACGATTTCATCAGCGTATCAAGAAGCGACACGTAATCTATATGCCCAGCAAGAGGCAGCACGTAATTTGCATGTTCAGGAGGAAAATTACGTCAATTGAGGCAAAATGCCGATCAGCAAGTCAGCGTTAACGATCAGACGGTGCTGCAAGATCAGTTAATGCAGCAACCTCATAGTGCCGTAATCCAACCCAAACAAGCTAGCATGCAGCAGGTACAGCCCGAGTTGCGGATGGCTGCTGAGCAAAAAAGATTCCCCATCGATTAATGAGTACTAGCGAAAGCTTCATTTCCCATTTGCTCGAATTGCGCACCCGCCTTCTATATGCTTTTGGGGGGTTGCTACTAGTGTTTATATGCCTTGTTCCATGGGCGGGTGATCTTTATGCGCTACTGGCAGAACCGATGCTCGCTAAGTTGCCCAAAGGTGGGCAGATGATCGCTATTGATGTTATTACCCCATTTTTTGTGCCACTTAAAGTGGCGATGATGGCTGCATTCCTAATTGCATTACCTTACATATTGTACCAAGCTTGGCTTTTTGTTGCGCCCGGGATGCACGCACATGAAAAACGTTTGATGTTACCGCTCGTTACGGCCAGTGTGTTGTTGTTTTTTTTCGGCATGGCATTTGCATATTTTGTGGTATTTCCAGTGGTATTTGGTTTTTTAGTGGTGTAGCGCCGCAAGGCGTTGCGGTGATGACTGATATTGACAAATACTTGAGTTTCGTAATGGGGATGTTCCTTGCTTTTGGTACTACTTTTGAAGTGCCGGTGGCAGTAGTGGTATTGGTTAAAATGGATATGGTAAGTATCGCCAAGCTTAAGGAAATCCGACCTTATGTAATTGTCGGTGCATTTATTCTCGGTGCTCTCCTCACCCCGCCGGACGTAGTATCGCAGTTCATGCTTGCTATACCATTGTGGTTGTTGTACGAAGTTGGCGTCGTAGTAGCGGGGTGGATGATAAAACCTTCGAAAGAGGCGGAAATGAAAAATGGATGACTAATTCTTGTGTTTTAGTCGCAAGAATTACGCTATGGATATTTTTAAAATCTTGTAATTTTCAACCCTCTCCGGCCTGAGTTCAAACCCAATTCATGTCTTCAATGGATTGTATATTTTGCATAAACCTCTCTTTTTTTACCATAAGTGCTTATTTTTTAGTAATTCAGTCTATTGATGAACGTCAATAGGTTCTTAAAATTTTAGTCTACTTGAGGTTGTAGCTGGCTTTGAACTTGAATCCGTTACCTTTACAAAGGTTCTGCTTCAAAATTGAATTAGCCTCATGATTAAGCTACGACTCAAGATTTTCTAAAATATGCACTTCGTTGTTGAAATCTCGGCACGAATTCGTAAAGATCGAGCTTAATGGATTAAAAATAGGGCAGCGAGCCCAAGGAAAATGAAGAAGCCGCCACTATCGGTAATAGCGGTAAGCATTACACTGGAACCGATAGCCGGATCGCGCCCCATACGTTGCATGGATAAAGGTATCAGTAAACCAGCCAATGCGCCAAGGATTAAATTGAGCACCATTGCAACAGTTAAAATCACGCCCAGCAGCACACTTTTATATAGGAAATAAGCAAACAATCCGGCTACACCGCCCCAAATCAGACCGTTCAGTCCACCGATTGTGAGTTCCTTGCCAATTAACCGTCTTGCATTAGCGTGGTTAAGTTGCCCTAGTGCCAGTGAACGGATGATAATGGTGGCGGTCTGATTTGCCGAGTTGCCAGCTATTCCGGCCACGATAGGCATTAATGCTGCGAGAGCGACCAGTTTTTCGATGGTATTTTCGAATTCGCCTATCACGCGTGAGGCAAAGAATGCGGTACATAGATTGAGCGCTAGCCACATCCAGCGGTTTTTTACGCTTTTCCATACCGAAGCAAAGATGTCTTCCTCGCCGCGTAAACCGGCCGTATTCAATATGTCGCTCTCTGATTCTGAACGGATATAGTCCATTACTGTGTTCACGGTAACGCGACCAACCAACTTCCCATCTTCTTCTACCACAGGCGCTGAAACTAAATCATAGCGCTCAAATGCTTGGGCTGCTTGTTCCGCCTTGTCATCCGAATGCAATTTAATGGTATCGGTCAACATCAGCTTGCTTACCGGTACTTCCGGTTCGTTCACCAACAAACGATTAAGTGGCAATACGCCCTTAAAAATATCATCTCTGTCCACTACGAATAACTGGTCAGTATGATCGGGCATTTCATCAAAACGGCGCAGATAACGTGACACTACTTCCAGCGTGACATCTTCGCGGATGGTCACCATATCGAAATCCATCAGCGCACCTACCGCATCTTCCGGATAGGACATCGCCGCGCGCAATTGCTCGCGCTCCTCAATGGTGAGAGATTTAAATACATCGCGCATTACCGCCTGAGGCAAATCATGCGCCAGATCGGCAATCTCGTCAGTATCAAGTTGCTCCGCCGCTTCGCGCAGTTCCTCGCGACTCATGGTGGCAATCAATGATTCACGCACTGAATCGGAAACTTCGATTAAAATTTCGCCGTCACGATCGGCCTTGACCAGATCCCATACCAGCAAACGCTGCTCGATGGGCAGAGCCTCCAAGATAAAGGCGATATCAGAGGAATGCAGTTTGCCCAGCTTATCTTGTAGCTCGGCTAGATGCTGCTTGTGCAGTATGCTTCCCAACAGTTCATGACGTTCTTGGCGTGGCATTTCCTGCTTGCGCGCCAGCATTTCGACCAGAACGTGCTTATCCAATAGGCTTTGCACCTGCTGTAGATGCTCTTGCACGTTTTCAGTGTAATGAGGTTCGTGGATTTTGGTCATGATGTGCTACCTGAAAGACTGCGGCTATTGTAAAGAACTTGGATGTCCGTCGTGTGGAATAATATCGACAACATTGTGTTGATACTATCAGTTTGACTTGGTAGATTGCAGCGACATAACCAATTAATCTTATCTATGCACGCTGAAATAGGCAAGAAAGAAGTATTCCTGACACTCGATAACTTGCAGGTACATCGTAGCAAATCTGTCAAAAACAAGAGAGAGGAGGCATAAAGAAAAAATCAAGTTGCTCTGCCTGCTCAGTTATAACCAGATATAAAACCCGGTAGAGTGGATTGGTGCTAATTTGAAATTGGGAAACTCACCTGAGCCGGTCAAAAAATAATTTCAGGATTCTCGTGTGAGGCATTCAGCATGAGAATTTCAATAGGCCAAACCAATCGTTTGGGATTAGCCTTAATTCGTTGGCTATTTTTGGTATGGTATTGCCGCTCGCTTGTGTTGACAATTTTTTGCCAAGCGACTGTTTACAGTGAACCAGTTACATCATCGGATTTATCGAGATTTCCTAAAGATTGCCATCTCCAAGAGTCAGCACACATCTGCGCTATAGTACGCTCAGCTTTCCAACTCAGATCACGTTCCGCTAACGTAGTGTCTGCGTAACATGTTGCAATATCCCCGGGGCGACGCTCTACTATTTGGTAGGGTATGTTCCGCCCACTGGCTTGCTCAAATGCGCGCACCATCTCCAAAACGCTATTACTCCGCCCCGTGCCCAAATTATAAGTAACCACTCCTGTTTGATCAGCCAGCTTTTCCAAAGTCTTGACATGACCAATAGCAAGATCAACAACATGAATATAATCTCTCATACCCGTGCCATCAATGGTTGGATAATCATCACCATAAATCGACAGCACCTCACGCCGACCTTGTGCTACCTGGGCAATATAAGGAATCAAATTATTCGGAATATCAGTGGGATCTTCGCCAATCAGTCCGCTTTCATGCGCGCCCACAGGGTTAAAATAACGAAGCAACGCAATTCGCCATGAAGGATCAGCTATCGCAAGATCACGGAGCACCTCCTCGATCATCAGCTTGCTTCTACCATATGGATTGGTCGCACCAAGTGGAAAATTCTCCAGAATTGGAACGGTAGCAGGATCACCGTAAACTGTAGCAGAAGAAGAAAAAACCAGCGTTTTTACCTGCGCTTCGGTCATCATCTCAAACAACACCAAACTACCATAGACATTATTGTCATAGTAGCGTAACGGTTGTGCCACAGATTCGCCTACCGCTTTCAAACCAGCAAAATGGATTACCGCATCAAAATGATGCCCTGCAAAGAGTGCCTGCATTGCTTGTCGATCACGAATATCAGCCTCTACAAATCCCGGTCGGCGCCCAACAATACGCTCAATACGATCAAGAACCGTTGCCTTGCTGTTACAAAAATTGTCAACAATCAGAATCTCGAATCCAGCCAACATCAGCTCAACAACCGTATGCGAGCCGATATAACCGGCTCCACCTGTTACTAAAATCATTCTTCTTCCTTTTGTCAGTGGCAGATTTCAGCTTGAAGAGCAAATTTTGTGAGATTGTTTGTACGGCGAGCTACATGGATATCGTAGCTTCTTAAAATTACCAAATAGACGAGTAACAAATCAGGAGCGATGATTTTTTCTTGACAGCCTAGATTACAAAGTGAACAGAAATTTACACTATCAGGATGTTATCCTTTTAAAACATGCTTCATCACTTTGCCCATTTCAGCCGGGTTGCGCGTGATCTGGATGCCACATTCTTCCATCACTGCCAATTTGTCCTCGGCACCGCCCTGACCCCCGGAAATAATTGCACCAGCATGTCCCATACGCTTACCCAACGGCGCGGTAATCCCAGCAATAAAGCCGACCACAGGTTTTTGCATATTGCTCTTAATCCAGCGCGCGCATTCTTCTTCATCACTGCCACCGATTTCGCCCACCATCACCACAGCATCGGTCTCCGGATCATCGTTGAATAATTTCATTACAGACAAATGCTTCATGCCATTGATCGGATCACCGCCTATTCCGACACAGGAAGATTGTCCGAAACCCAGTTCAGTCAGCTGCCAGACTGCCTCATAAGTCAACGTTCCCGAACGTGACACTACGCCAATACGTCCCTTACGGTGGATGTGCCCGGGCATGATGCCAATTTTAATTTCGTCCGGTGTAATCAGTCCTGGACAATTCGGGCCAATCAGCAGCGTCTTCTTGCCCTGCATTTTGTAACGAGTGCGTAACATGTCATGAACGGGTATGCCTTCTGTGATGCAGATCACCAACTCCAGTCCTGCTTCCACCGCCTCGTCAATCGCCGCAGCAGCATAGGGAGGTGGCACGTAAATCACTGAGACCGTTGCCCCGGTTTGCGCACTCGCTTCCCTTACGCTGTTGAATATTGGAATGCCCTCATAGCTTTGCCCGGCCTTGCCCGGAGTCACTCCCGCGACAAAACAATTTGCTCCATTTGCATAATTCTTACAATGTAATGTATGAAATTGGCCGACTTTACCAGTCATGCCTTGCGTCATTACTTTAGTATCTTTATTGATAAGAATGGACATTATGCCCCCTTTGCCGCAGTAACAACCTTCGCTGCCGCGTCTGCCATATCACCGGCAGAAATAATTGGCAGCGGCCAGATTCAGCCAGAATTTTTTTCCCGAGATCAACGTTAGTACCTTCCAGACGCACCACTAAGGGTACTTTCAAATGCACTTCACGCGCCGCTGCCACCACTCCTTCAGCAATCACATCGCACTTCATGATTCCGCCAAATATATTTACCAAAATTGCGCGTAAATTCGGATTTCTCAACATCAATTTGAATGCTTCAGTTACTTTTTCCTTGCTGGCGCCTCCCCCTACGTCAAGAAAATTCGCTGGCATGCCGCCATATAACTTGATGATATCCATGGTCGCCATGGCTAACCCGGCACCATTCACCAAGCAGCCAATGTTGCCATTCAATGAGATATAGCTAAGGCCGAATTGTGAAGCTTCAACTTCGGCTGGGTCTTCTTCATCCAGATCGCGCAACGCTACAATTTCTGAATGACGAAATAACGCATTACTATCGAAATTGATTTTTGCATCCAGCGCCAGTAAATTCTGATCCGCAGTTAGCACAAGCGGATTGATCTCCGCCAGCATTGCATCCTTTTCCACGAAAGCCTGGTACAAGCCTTGAAAACAGGCACGTGCCTGAGCAAGTGCTGCACTCGGGATGCCAATCTGCCGCGCCACATCATCTACCTCAGCATCAATCAGTCCCGACAAAGGATTTATCCAGACCTTGCGAATTTTTCAGGTGTATGCGCAGCGACTGCCTCAATTTCCATTCCGCCCTCGCTACTGGCCATCAGCACGACACGCTGCTTGCTTCGATCGATTATCATTCCTACGTAATATTCTTTTGCAATCTGCACGCCCTCCTCAATTAGCAGGCGTCTGACCAATTGCCCATTAGCATTAGTCTGGTGTGTAACCAATTGCATGCCAAGAATCTCTCCAGCATACGTACCTACATCCTGCACCGAATTCACCACCTTCACCCCGCCACCCTGACCACGCCCACCGGCATGAATCTGCGCTTTCACCACCCACACCGGGCCACCCAACTGCTGTGCGACGGCAATGGCCTCATCCACGCTGAAACACACCGATCCGCGTGGAGTCGGCACGCCATACTGGCGGAGGATTTCTTTGGCCTGATATTCGTGAATTTTCATATTTGATGCAGTACCTATTTCGTGCGCAACTAGGCGATGCGCTACAGACACAATATTAACCAATCAGCCCTTGTTTATGTTTATAATACATTGATTTTATTAATAATTGTTATTTAATATAAAACTTCAATTGAAATGTGTGTTTTTAAATTCAACATACTTTCTTGCAACAATATACAGGCATCGAATGATCTAAAATGCACATAGAAAACATACGCCAGACAAGTATATACGAGACATTTGCAGAACACGAAATCGAACAAAAATTTAAATCGATTTCCGGGTGAATGGGTCGCATATCAACAATATTGGACCAATCCAGCTCAGGGCGTTATAGGTGTAATCGGCTGATACTCTTCTTCTTCTTGTTGTTAGCGCCCACATTTGCGCATATGCCTTTGTTTTCCTAGTAACTCACGGTGCGTACCACGCTCAACAATACGCCCACTGTCCATTACCAATATCTGATTTGCGTCCACGATGGTAGATAGGCGATGAGCGATAACCAGCGTGGTTCGATTATGTGCAACGTTGCGCAATTCATGCTGAATTACCTTTTCGGATGTTGAATCCAGAGCTGAAGTCGCCTCGTCAAAAATCAGGATAGCTGGATTTTTGAGGATAGCGCGCGCAATCGCCACACGCTGTTTCTCTCCACCAGACAACTTCAATCCACGCTCGCCCACCATGGTGTCGTAGCCATCCGGTAGCGATGTTATAAAATCGTGAATATGGGCCGATTGCGCCGCATGCAATATTTCCTCACGCGAGGCTTCGGGGCGGCCATAAGCTATATTGTAATAAATGCTGTCGTTAAACAGCACGGTATCTTGCGGCACAATGCCAATCGCGGCGCGCAAACTGGCCTGTGTCACCTTGCGAATGTCCTGATTGTCTATAAGGATGCGTCCTGAATTTACATCATAAAAACGGAACAGCAACCGTGACAAGGTAGATTTGCCCGCTCCGCTTGAGCCCACCACAGCGACCGTATGTCCAGACGGAATATCAAAACTAACATCGAATAAAATCTGCCGTTTTGGTTCATAAGAAAAACACACCTGCTCAAAATGTACTGCTGCTTGATCAACCTTCAGCGCAACCGCATCTGGCGCATCTTGTATCTCACGGTTTTCATCGAGCAGGCGGAACATTTTTTCCATGTCCACCAGAGAGTGCTTGATCTCGCGATAGACAAAGCCAAGAAAATGCAGTGGCATATAAAGCTGCAACATGAAGACATTGATTAGAACCAAGTCGCCTATGGTCAGCTCTCCTTTTACCACGCCGTTCGATGCCAGCAGCATCAACGCGGTCATGCCGATGGCAATAATAGCGCTCTGCCCGGAATTCAACGCTGCCAGCGAAGTTTGATTCTGCACCGCCGATGTTTCCCACTTGCTCATGTGTTCATCGTAGCGTCGCGCTTCATAGTCCTCGTTACCAAAATATTTTACCGTTTCATAGTTAAGCAGGCTGTCTATGGCGCGCGTGTTTGCCTTTGAATCCATATCATTCATGGTACGGCGAAATATCATGCGCCACTCGGTAATGAATAAGGTAAAGATGATATACACAATCAGCGTGATGAAAGTAATAACCGCAAACCACGCGTTGTATTTATAAAGCAAAATTCCTGCAACCAGGCCAATTTCCAGCAGCGTCGGCAAAATGCTGAATAGCATAAAGTTGAGTAAGAAGCTGATCCCTTTCGTACCACGCTCAATATCACGTGATACGCCACCAGTCTGTCGCTCCAGATGGAAGCGCAGACTTAAGCTATGCAGATGAACGAATAGTTTGAGTGCTACGCGCCGTATGGCACGCTGGGTTACTTTGGCAAATACCGCGTCGCGCAACTCGCCAAACAGTGTGCTGAAGAGCCGCAACAAGCCATAGCCAACCACGAGTGACACCGGCACCAACAACATTGCCTGTGGCTTACCCAGCGTATCCACGATTTCCTTGAGCAACAGCGGCACCGTCACGTTAGCCAGTTTGGCCAGCACCAGCAGCAACAACGCCAGCACAACACGACCCTTGAATTCCATCAGGTAAGGCAGAAGGGTGCGAATGATATTCCAATCGCCATGAGGCGCAGGGTAGGGAAGCAGGACGGGGGCGCATGATGATGTGAGGAAAATTAAAGTATTTTCCAATTCAGAAATGAGTCTGAACGAAGGGTTTTTAGTCTGAGTAAATTAACTTGTTCTGGTTCGATCTAGTTGATAGGTGCTTCTTCGTTTTGCCTTGTCGATTTTATTTTTTTTTTATCGCCGCAGAGATGTCTTTAAACAGTTTTTTCTTGCGTTGTTCAGTGCCAAGGCGGCATCATTGTCGCTCATTTCTGCTGCCCGCGCATTCAGTTGTTCGAGGGCTACTCCATCCTTCAGATACTGACTGGCCTCGGGTATTGATTTGAGTTTCTCATAAGGTGTCATCATGTCTTTGTAGCTGTATTTCTTTCGTTCTTTTCCCTTGGCATCTGTAATTGTCTCTGAAAGAAACATGGCCGGTGGAAGTTGACATAAGGGTTGAGATAATCGGCGCAGAAAGCATTGACCAAACTGGCGCAGTATTGCGGGATATGCGCATAGCCCAGATGTTTGCGTACCACGGCGGCGTTCTTTGACTCCGCCAAAGGCGTTATCGTTGGAATGCCGTGGCCGTGACTTGGTGAACTCGATCCGGAGCTTCTCCAACAGCTTTGCGACCTGATAATTGATGTACTCTGAACCGTTATCCGAATGGAACCCCAGGATGACAAACGGAAATCCATCCAGCAACTGCCGGATGACCGGCAGCAAATACGCCTCGCTGATCTTCTCGCAGGTGGCGACGAATTGCATCTGCGTCACACAGTCCACCGCGTTGATGTGGTACACGCCTTTGACGCCATCCAGATCGCCTTGATGCACGCTATCTATGCGGATGTAGCCCGGCACTCCGTTTGGCTGCGGTGCACGGCGTTTGCCGATGGGAATGCCGGTGGGGCGCGTCTTGCTCCAGTGCCGCCGTTTGTTCTGGTACGGTGTGCTCCCGCGCAGGTTGTAAGGGGGGACACCCAGATGCCCGCCAGCCGTTCAAAGCGCGCATCACCAAAAACCAAAAGAGCGCGTTCCATGAGCTTCTTGGTGGTGGGTCCGGACAGCGTGTCATGCAGCACATCTATCTCGGCCAGCAAGAGCACGTCTGCTGCGGTGTAACGATAGGTGAAACCCTGCTTGGGCGTACAGGGTTGTTTCGATAGCTTCCCATCCTTGCGGTATTGCCGTACCAATCGGGTTACTTGCTGGCGTGATACGGTCATGCGCTCGATATAGCGCAGTAGTATGCCCTTATCTACCCGCCCGTGCGGAGCATAGCCAAACCGCTTGAGGACGCGTCCGATAAACTGGTTACGCTCTCTTTTGGAACCCGAAATATCACCTCCGATGTCCCGTCCAAAAATGCCTTGATCTGCACCAAGGTCTGTAGCTTTGCTTCTTCCATGTTGATCACCATGCTTCGCATAATGACCGACCCAGCAAATCAATTTCAGACTCATTTCATGTTGGAAATACGTCAACCTTTCAGACTCATTTCATATTGGAAGAGGCTATTAATAGACGTATTATAGTCGCGTCACGTAATGTACGTGCTACAGGGCAGTGCCCGCTTATTTCATTCGCTAATTTACGCCCGCAGGCAACATTTTGCGGCACAATTCAGATGATTTGTCCGTCCGCTAAATTGGACTCCGTTTAATTCATAGGCGCAAGAAATTTTTTCGCACCCTGCTGTGACCGGAAGGTATCCAATTGCAATCTATATCATTCGCTGTACGGGTTCGCTTGGAGCAGACGGTGCGGTTGTTGGCTTTAAAGGGATAACAACTTGCGTAACTCGCAGATTTCACTATTGCCTATGTCATTACAAATGAAATTAAAATTAAGCTGAATAAATCGCCCCGAGTATGCAGGGTGACGTGCGCCAGTAACCGCGACCAAATTGACGTTATAGCCATATAAACGTTGCTGTGCCAGCCAGGCAAAGCGATGGCCTCCAGCCAATCAGCTCCCATGCCTAATGTGTCAGTGGTTTGAATACGGCAATCTGGCAAGGAGATACCCAAGCTTCGCACTAAAGCTTGATTGCGCGCACCACCACCACAAATAAATTTCTTGCGCGCCATCACAAAAACGATGGATCGCGTCTGAAATAACGCGGCTGCTAAATGCGAGCAAAGTGGCCTGTACGTTGACAGGTAATTCGTCACCACGTAGCTTACTGTTTAGCCAGGCTAGGTTAAACAAATCACGCCCACTGCTTTTCGGTGGTATGGCATGCAAAAAAGGTTCGTCCAGCAACTTATGTAGCAGCGCTGGAATACTCTGTCCGCTGGCGGCCCATGCACCGTCACGATCGTAAGGTTCTCCGCCCTGTAGAGCAATCCATGCATCCATCAACATGTTGCCCGGGCCGCAATCGAAGCCTGCTGTATGACGCTTGGGTGGTAGGTTAGTAAGGTTGCTGATGCCACCGATGTTGACAATAACGCGATGAATGCTTGGGTGGCGTAATACTTTGTCGTGGAAAGCAGGAACGAGCGGAGCGCCCTGTCCTCCTGCGGCGATGTCACGGCTGCGGAAGTCACTAACTACAGTAATGCCGCTCAATTCGGCCAGTAAGGCCGCATTACCGAGTTGTAGAGTATAACCTTCGCTAGGGCGGTGACGTATAGTCTGTCCGTGGCAGCCAATAGCGCGTATTTGACCGAGCGATATTATTGGTTGTGCGCGTAAGGTTGCCGTTGCTGCGGCATAAGCGAGTCGCCAATTCATTACTGATTAACTGCATCTGATGCAGCTCGTCATTTGTAGGGTGATGCAAGGTTAGCAGCGCGTCCTTCAGCCTCCTTCCGTAAGCTTGGAAGGAGGTAGCGAGCAATTTGGGGTAGCTGGTGGAGAAATCAACCAAGACAACATCAATGCCGTCCAAGCTAGTGCCGGACATGATGCCTATATAAAATTCAGAATGGTTCTGAACTATTTGAGTCTGCTCAGCGCGATTTTGTTCAGTCAAGTTTAGCCAAGTTAGTATCGCGCAACACGCCCAAGCGGGCGGTCAGGCTGCGGGTAGCTTCTTGGAAGGCAAGCTTCTGCGTATTGTCTAATGGGGCGGCATCTGGCAATGCGGCACGCAAGGGGTCGCGATGTTGAGCATTAACCATGAATTCATAATGCAAGTGTGGACCCGTGGCCAAGCCAGTCATACCGACAAAGCCAATAATGTCCCCTTGCCCCACACGCTGGCCGCGGCGCAAGCCGCTAGCAAAACGTGATAGATGCCCATATACGGTGGTGTGGCGGCTTTGATGCTCCACTATCACAACATTGCCATAACCGCCTTGTTTGCCGACAAAAGATACTGTCCCATCGGCAGTGACTTTAACCTTGGTGCCTAGCGCTGCGGCATAGTCCACACCTTTATGCGCACGCCATGTATTCAGTACTGGGTGAAAGCGCGATAGGCTGAAACCGGAGCTAATGCGTGAAAATTCAAGTGGTGAGCGCAAAAAAGCCTTCCGTATGCTCTTACCATCCGGCGTGTAGTAATCGCCGTGACTACTGTCAGTTTTAAAGTACACCACACGATAGCTCTTGCCTTGATTGACGAACTCGGCCGCCCGAATGCGTCCGGCACGAACCGGTTCGCCGTTGTTATAATCCATTTCGTAAACTACGCTGAATTTGTCTCCTTTGCGTAGGTCACGATGGAAGTCGATATTACTACCAAAATTTCAGCCAATTGGTTAGCGGTAGATTCCGGCAGGCCAATTGCATCAGTCGCGGCAAAGAGTGTGCTGCTAATCTCTCCGGTACGCATGAGCAAACGTTGTTCAAGCAGGGGTGGCTGTATGCTGGTCTTGAAGTCGCCAGCCCTTCTCTCAATAAGAATCTGGCTACCGTTGTTATCCAGGTAACGCAACGCTAGAAGACTACCATCTGCATTGGTTTCAGCTTGCACGAATTTACCTGTGGCAAGCTGACGGAAGGATGCTGCAGCTTGGTCGCGACGTAGATATTCGCTTGCGGAGGGGTCATCTACCTGCATACGGCGCAGCAGTTCAGTTACTGTATCTCCACGTTGTACGCGTTCATTGCGCCAGTATGTGGCGGCCTTGGAATTGGTGATGCCAGTAACAGTTGGCGTATCGTGCGGCAGGACGATTTCTTCCCGCGACCATTGTAAGGGGATGTATAGGGAGGTCAGGCTGCGGTACAATTCCAAATGCAGTCACCACGCCAAGCAACGGCAGGCTAGATAAAGCAACAAACCAACGCAGCTTTATTTTTTTTCTCGTGTCAGGGTGTTTGGGTTTAGCATTTACTTACATCTCCTAGCTACTACCTTCACTATCTCAATGTTGTGGGCATTATTTTTGAATAGCGTGCAACTTTACCAGAAGTCGGTCATTCTTCAAAACCTATCGGCCAGATACTGACCAATGGTCAATATGTGAGTATAGGCGGTTAAAAAATTTATCTTGGTGTACTCAAATTAATCGTAACCCTTGGGGAGGTTGGCGGTGTATTTTTTTGGCGTGAACCGTATAGCTAGCGGTGGGAGTATTTTCCAATTCAGAAATGAGTCTGAACGAAGGGTTTAGTCTGAGTAAATTAACTTGTTCTGGTTCGATCTAGTTGATAGGTGCTTCTTCGTTTTGCCTTGTCGATTTTATTTCTCAAGCCCGTTTTTATCGCCGCAGAGATGTCTTTAAACAGTTTTTTCTTGCGTTGTTCAGTGCCAAGGCGGCATCATTGTCGCTCATTTCTGCTGCCCGCGCATTCAGTTGTTCGAGGGTTACTCCATCCTTCGTGATACTGACTGGCCTCGGGTATTGATTTGAGTTTCTCATAAGGTGTCATCATGTCTTTGTAGCTGTATTTCTTCGTTCTTTTCCCTTGGCATCTGTAATTGTCTCTGGAAAGAAGCGTAGGCGGTGGAAGTTGACATAAGGGTTGAGATAATCGGCGCGAAAGCATTGACCAAACTGGCGCAGTATTGCGGGATATGCGCATAGCCCAGATGTTTGCGTACCACGGCGGCGTTCTTTGACTCCGCCAAGGCGTTATCGTTGGAATGCCGTGGCCGTGACGTGTGAACTCGATCCGGGAGCTTCTCCAACAGCTTTGCGACCTGATAATTGATGTACCTGAACCGTTATCCGAATGGAACCCCAGGATGACAAACGGAAATCCATCCAGCAACTGCCGGATGACCGGCAGCAAATACGCCTCGCTGATCTTCTCGCAGGTGGCGACGAATTGCATCTGCGTCACACAGTCCACCGCGTTGATGTGGTACACGCCCTTTGACGCCATCCAGATCGCCTTGATGCACGCTATCTATGCGGATGTAGCCCGCACTCCGTTTGGCTGCGGTGCACGGCGTTTGCCGATGGGAATGCCGGTGGGGCGCGTCTTGCTCCAGTGCCGCCGTTTGTTCTGGTACGGTGTGCTCCCGCGCAGGTTAAGGTGGGAAACCGAGATGCCCGCCAGCCGTTCAAAGCGCGCATCACCAAAAACCAAAGAAGCGCGTTCCATGAGCTTGGTGGTGGGGCCCGGACGGCGTGTCATGCAGCACATCTATCTCGGCCAGCAAGAGCACGTCTGCTGCGGTGTAACGAGTGAAACCCTGCTTGGGCGTACAGGGTTGTTTCGATAGCTTCCATCCTTGCGGTATTGCCGTACCAATCGGGTTACTTGCTGGCGTGATAGCGGTCATGCGCTCGATATAGCGCAGTAGTATGCCCTTATCTACCCGCCGTGCGGGAGCATAGCCAAACCGCTTGAGGACGCGTCCGATAAACTGGTTACGCTCCTCTTTTGGAATCGAAATATCACCTCGATGTCCCGTCCAAAAATGCCTTTGATCTGCACCAAGGTCTGTAGCTTTGCTTCTTCCATGTTGATCACCATGCTTCGCATAATGACCGACCCAGCAAATCAATTTCAGACTCATTTCATGTTGGAAATCGTCAACCTTTCAGACTCATTTCATATTGGAAGAGGCTGGGATGCCCGTGTTTCCTTATTCGCAAGGTATAATGACCGTGTGTTGGAGGTAAATTTGTAAATGTTGCTACTGCACATGTGCTGCTTAATGATTGCGATAGTTTGCGTAAACACTGAAAAAATTATTAGCCGTAAAAATCATGAATATTAACAAGACAGAATTGCAGGTTCAAATAGACGGCGATTGCGCATGCTTCGGATTTTGCCCCAGCGCTGAGTTTGCGGAAACATACAAGCTTCAGAGTGGTGTTATTGATAGAACGCAAGTCAATTGCGATTACCCGTAAAGTGCACATAATGGAATTCGATGTCGAGTTGGATGCCCGCAAGTTGAGTTGCCCCTTGCCTATTTTGCGTACAAAAAAAATGTTATCGCAGATGCAAGGTGGGCAGGTACTAAAAGTAGTTGCTACAGACAAAAAATCACCGGATGATTTCACCGATTTTTGTAAGCAAACCGGAAATGATTTGTTGTCTGCTACGCATCAGGGCGACGAGTTCGTATTTTATTGCGTCGCCGATAGATTTTAACCAAGTTTGTCGAGCTGCGCCTGTAGTTGGATCAGCGTCACGGTGAAATCGTCCATACGCCTGCGCTCTTGTTCTACCACTTGCGGTGGGGCGCGTAAGACGAAATGGCATTGCCCAGTTTACCTTGTGCCTTGGTGATTTCGCCCGCAAGACGGGCTATCTCCTTGTCAAGCGCTCACCTCTGCGTCCACGTCAATTTCGATTTCCAGCATCAACTTGGAAGTTACCGACGATTGCGACTGGCGCATCGGTGTTAGGCGGTTCATCGAGCAGGCTAACCCCGCTTAACTTGCCCAACGCTTGCAGATAAGGCGCGAAGCCTTGCAGGATAGTCGCATCGCCACTCGCAATCAGTGGCACTCTGCGCTGGCGACAAGTTCATTTCGCTGCGCAGTTTGCGGCAGGCAGTGGCCATTTCCTGTAGCAGGCTGATTTGTTGCAAGGAAATTGGGTCAATTAGCTTAGCGTTGGCTTGCGGATAGGGTTGCAGCATGATGCTGTCGCCCTGTTTCCCGGCCAGCGGCGCAACTTTCTGCCATAGCTCTTCAGTGATGAAAGGGATGATAGGGTGCGCCAAGCGCAGTATAGTTCCAATACACGCCACAGGTGCGCCGCGTAACGCGTTGCCGTGCGGCATTTAAATACGTCTTCCGCTGGAAAGTGGGTTGCCGGAGTGAGGGCTGGAGTTGCACCTTTGCTAATTCCAAATACCAATCAAGGTAGGTGTCCCACACTAAATAATGCAGCGTACGTGCCGCCATGTCGAAACGATAGTCGTCAACGTGGTCTGCCATTTCAGCTTCCGCCTGCTGTCAATGAATAACCAACCATTTGTCTGCCGCACTGTATTTAACTGGCAATGATTCGTCCAGCCCGACATCCTGGCCTTCACATTCATCAGTACAAGCGCGTGGCATTCCATAATTTATTGCAGAAATTCCGATAACCCTCACAGCGTTGCAGGTCGAATTTGATGTCGCGCCCATGCGAGGTGTAGGCTGGCGAAAGTGAAGCGCATGGCATCTGTACCGAAGGCTGGGATGCCATTTGGGAAATGTTTGCGTGTCTGTTTTCGATACTTTCTGCCTGCCTGGGGTTCATTAGATTTTGTGTGCGTTTGGCCGCCAAATCTTCCAGCGAGATACCGTCAATGAGATCCAGCGGGTCTGGCATTCCCATGGATTTACTCATTTTGTCCTCCGCGTCACGGATCAGGCCATGCACATACACTTCGCGGAATGGTACCTTGCCGGTAAAGTGCAGCGACATCATCACCATGCGTGCCACCCAGAAGAAGATGATGTCAAGCCGGTAACCAGTACCGAGGTCGGCAGAAAGTTTTGAGTTCTTTGGTGTCGTGTGGCCAGCCCAGGGTTGAGAACGGCCACAATGCGGAGGAGAACCAAGTGTCGAGTACGTCCTCGTCCTGGCGAAGTTTTGTATTGCCTGCCTGTTTGCGGGCGTCTTCCTCGTTGCGAGCGACAAATATATTACCCTGTTCGTCATGCCACGCCGGGATGCGATGTCCCCACCACAGTTGGCGCGAGATGCACCAGTCCTGAATGTTGGTTAGCCACTGGTTGTATGTGTTGGTCCAGTTTTCCGGCACGAATTTAATTTCACCATCCGCCACCGCTTGCAGCCCGCGTTGTGCCAAACCTTCCATTTTCACGAACCACTGGTCAGTGAGCATCGGTTCAATTACCGCATGACTGCGGTCTCCTACCACTTCCAGATCAGATACGCGGTACCCAGCACCGGATCGCCAGTTCGCAATCGCTTACCGCGATAGATTAAACCTTGTTCGTAGAGTTTGACGAATACTTCGGTAACGGCCTCAGACAGACCTTCGTCCTGGTGAAGCGCTCCCGCGACCAATCCACGAGGCGCCGAGGGCGGCGCATCTCGGGTATGTGATGGTAGGAACCGGACTTTTCTTTCCATTCCCACACGCGCTCAATGAATTTTTGCGGCCAAGGTCGTGGCGTTTAATTTTTGTGCGTCCAGCTGGCGTTCTACCACGATTGCGTGGCAATCCCGGCATGGTCAGTGCCCGGCTGCCACCTGGGGTGTTGTCTCCGCGCATGCGGTGATAGCGGGTGAGCGCGTCCATAAAGCGTGTCCTGGAAGGCGTGTCCCATGCAAAGTGCCGGTCACATTGGGTGGCGGCAGCATGATGGCGTAACGGGTTTGTCGCTCTCTGGTTTAGCCTGGAAATAACCGCGCTTTCCCATATCGGATACCCAGCGCGCTTCAATTGCTTGCGGTTCAAAGCTTTTTGTGAGTTCCATGTTGATAGTATTTGATTTAATTCTGTCGGGTGCAGTGAAAAGGGCGGGATTATAGCGGATGGAGAGAATTGCTGGCGGTGTGGAAATGCGCGCAGATTAATTCAGGCAGATTTAATTTGGCCTGCACCAAACCTCTTGCCGCAGCGCATCGAATTGTGGCGCAAGTTTCGCGCGTAACAGCGATTCCAGTTGCGGTGCGATCTGCGTCGCGAGATGCTGGTATTGTGCGTCAGATAAAGGTGGGTGAGTTCTTTATTTTCTTCTTTATTTTCCGCTGGGAACGCTGAAGATTCTTCAGCCGCGGCTTCTGTCAGGGTGGGAATTTCCGGGAGTTAGTATCGATTACGTCAATAAGTACAGGAAGGTCACTTAATTTATTTAACTGTTCGGACGGATGGCTCATAGGTGTCTATAAAGGCACAATAAATTTCTTGAGGGCTGTTGTTGTGGCAGATGCTTTCAAGTCTGGATTTTAAAAGATGCCTCATGTTTCAATATTCGGCTTGTTTACTCAGGTCGAAATGTCGCATTTCATAGCCATGGTCTCGATAAAAGCTGAAGCGTTCGCGGCCTAAGCGTGCATCTTCTGTATCTTGGCTGACGATTTCAAGTACGCGTTCGAAACGGCTGAAGAATGGCAAACACACGGTGTGGAGGCTGATCAACACTTCATTGTGTAGGAAATTCTCACCTCGATGATCGATTACAACCTGCATCTCAGCGACTGTTGCTCCATCGTTGCGGCAGTGCGGCGTAAAACCGTAACGGGATACTGCCACAATAATTTGTCCAACGCCTCAGTAGTGGTTTCGTCCGGGGTGCAGCACCACACGCAGTCCGTTTTGCGTGGCTTTGTGGCCTGAGGTGGCAAGCGGTGCGCAGTTTGTCATCCACACCGTATAAAAATCAGGTCATTTAATGCGTGGTAGTGATGTGATTTAGAGAGGTATGTTATGGCTGCTGGTGGGGGTCGTGTGGTCCTGGCCTGCAGAGCGGATCACGGTTCGCTGCACCCGAATTTCTCGCGTTGACCCAAATAGTTATGAACTTAATTATCCAAGATCACGGTTGAGTCAAATACTGTGCCAGTAGCGGCACAGGACGTCAGTGGCACGCTTTTCCTGCCTGATTTCCATGCGGTACCGGCGATATCGATGCGCCCGGCGATGGTCTTTGGTGAAGCGCGACGGGAAACAGGCTGCGGTGATCCCTGCCGCCTGCGCGTCCGCCGATGTTTGGATGTCGGCGAAGTTGCTATCCAGTTGCGGTTGATATTCATCCCACAACGGCATGTGCCAAGCACGGTCATAGGTTTGTTCGCCTGCTGCCCGGCAGTTCCTGTGCCGGTATCCTGATTACTATCCAGTCCACGCTGGCAACATGGCCTAATGCGATGACGCAGGCGCCGGTAAGGTGGCTATCTCAATCACTGCGGTTGGCTCAAACTTGGCCATAAAGTTAGTGCATCGCACAAGATAAGACGGCCTTCCGCATCGGTATTTAGGATTTCAATGGTCTGCCGGACATGCTGGTGACGATGTCGCGGTTTGGTGGCGGAACCGCTGGGCGTATTTTCTGCAGGTAGATAATGCCGACTACATTTAACCAGCCCCAATTTCAGCAATGGCTTGTAGTGTGCCGAGCACGCTGGCTGCGCCACACGTGTCGTATTTCATTTCATCCATTTCCGGCACCGGCAGGCGAGAATGCCGCCAGTGTCAAAAGCGACGCCTTTGCCCGACCAGTACGATGGGTTTTGTTTCTTATCGGCAACGCGATATTCAGGAGTAATCAGCTTGGCGGGTTCATCAGTGCTCGGGTTACGGACAGTAGCGACCTATGCCAAACTTTCGCATGTCCTTTTCTTCAGCACGGTAGCTTTGAGCGATTTGTGCCCGCCTAATAGCGACTGCTTATTGCATAAAATAACTTGGGGTCATATATTACCCGGCAGATTACCTAAGTCCTTTGTCAGCTTCATACCTTGTCCCGATTGCTGCAGCCTGGGTGAGGCAACATCTTGTTTAGCAGTTGGTTTGCCAGACATCAAGCCAAACTGGATTTTGCGCGAAGCTTTTTATTTTTTCCGCCTTGCTTTAGACTAGGTCAAAACGATGAGTCGTATCGAGATGCGGCAAGCGCTGCCCCTGGCTGATGCAAGCTTTATCTCGGCCTGCCAATGGCAATTCAGCCGGATAGAGCAAAGGCACATCACTTAGCGCCAGTGGCAAATGAGTGCGCGCATTGTGGCACGGACACTGTCGAATATTGGCGTGCGGCAGAACTCATCACGTTGCCGGCCGACCAGGCGCGCCCGTTCGCGGCCGGAATCTTGGGCACGCTATGCAACAGTAGCGTAGTAGCGATCTTTCCCTCATGCTCGCCGTGCGTGATAACCATGAACGTGTTTTCTGGCGGCATTGTCAGTATTTGCGCCGCGTCGATGGCTTGCCCCCCTCAACCAGCCCCCCACTACGCAACCGCTGCGCTGTTTTCGGGCTCCATGTTTTATGCTAAATTCCTTTTATCTCCTCAATGATTCTTGTTTTACAAAGTGTCGGGTTATCTGCAGTTCAAAACAAAGTCAAAACCGTCGCGCTTTAAGTTCTTGCGTTAGTATTTTCATCGTGAGCTGGTAAGGGCGGGTCACGCGCTAACGTGGGTTGTTAGTATTTGCCATTTTACTTGGTATTGTTGTTTTTACTCGTTTAGTTCCTTGTTCGGTCAATCCGTTGGGGTCTCTTTGGCGGTGGATGGCGTGCTGGCATTGTTGGAGTTTTTAGTGCTTTGAATTACCTGCCAGCTTTCTTTCCTTAAGTTTGTTCTTGTCGTTGTTATTGACGCTGACGCGCAGCTATCGTGACGACGAGATGGTGGTGGGTTCAATTCCGGGATTGGACCTAGCACGCTGGATACGTCCCGGATGTATGCCCCTGCCGGTGGTGTGCTTGATTGCTCTGTGATCTGGTGTGTCGCCTTGGGCGATGTCTCCAAAGTGGAAGAATTAAAGCGCAGGCTGGATAGCCGTGATGCTTTAACCGCTGCATCGCCTGGAACATTTCGCGAATCAAAGCAGGCTGACCGTGTGTTTTTATCGAAAACGTGGAGTGTCAGGAAAAACCGGGTTGGCAACATTTTGTGCAATCGTTGCAGCATGGCAAATGTTGGCACTGTGGTAGCCAAGGGGCATGCGGGAAACCGCGCCTAACGTTGATCGTTTCCTAGTATTACTGAATGGCACGCGCAAGGGGCGCGCAAGACCAGCTTGATTTCAAGGATCGTTGAATTTGAGCTGCTATGCGGTGCGCTTAAGGCGACGGAAGCGAGACAACGCGCTGTCCCTACCGATTCTTACCTACTTTACAGTTACTACAGAACCAACTTAGCTGGAACGTGTCCGAACTGGAGTGTTGTTGGCGGCTCAGTTTTCCGCTTAGTGCACTAGGGTTTGTCGTTGCTGGCAATTCCGTTGAGCTTCCGTTAATCTCCCCGCGCCCGGACGTTCGCTCAACCTTATTATGGCGATAATAGTTTATGCTTTATAACAACCTGATTAGTGTCACTAAAACGTTGGTTAGGCAGGGTAAGATTGGTCCAGTCATTGGTTTTGGGGTCATTCATGTTGCTGATGTGGGTAGTGATGGTATTGCTGTTCTGTCGTCGTATGTCGGTATTTTCTTGGCGGCGGTTGGCGCGTTGAGGGCTGTTGACCCGTTGTCTGGCGCGCGAGATGTACGCCAGCATCGCGTTGGTGTTTTACAGCGCTGATGCTGTTTCCTAACCACCTGATACATGAACTGAATGCACTGGGTAGCGGCAATTATCATCTAGGCTATGCGGCGTGCTGTTTGTTCTGTTAGCAGTGCCTGGCCGTATCTGTGGAGTTGTTCCCAGTGGCAGTTCTTATTGGCGCAATTTTCGCGCCGCACGGAATGGCTGCCAATTCGGAATTGATGTTTTACCGTTCTTCTGGCGTTTCATTGCGACAAATGATGCTGGCTTTGTTTAGATAAGGTTTGCCTCTTCTTTATTGACGTATTTGTCTGGCAATATGTTCATCCTATTGGTGAACGTATGGCGCAGGAGCTTGACAAGAAGCTGAAATGCTGAAGTGTCGCTGAGAGGAATTCCGTTCGGGTGTATGGGCTAAAGATGAACGCAGTTTATGAAATGTAAAACGTGCTGCAGATACCACCCTGTTAGATAACCAGTAACATAATTTGATGAGAGTTGCCATCTGCGCGCCATAACTGCAGCAAAAACACACTGCTTATAACGGAAAAAATCGCTGGCAACTAGAAGGTAATGACGCAATCTCTTTAACAAAACCGTGCGACAGTAAACCATCAAGCAAGCATGGAGTGGCGCTCCCCTTTTCTTAGGTATTTGAGAAAGGAAGGCGATACTGGTGGGTTGCGGGACAGATGTCGGTGCTGGATCTTTATCAATATATTCCCATTTTTCCTGCGCACGACAACCATCAGAAGACTGTTTCTTACGAAATTGCTATATGGGAATAAAGGTGGTGTATCCATTCGCGATGATGCTGCTGCTGGCTGCGCCATTTGCTTTATCAACGGCGTGATAATTAGCGCAAAAGTATTTTGGGTATTATATTGGGACTGGATTTCATTTGTGGTCAAACTATTCACCAATTTGGGTGCATATTAGTGGCAGCCCATGTTCCATGATGACAGCGTCACCTTTGTTATTTTGTTGTAGGCGACGGGGATGTTGTGGTTTACTGAAAAACGTGGGATTTTTGGTATCCTCGATTAGTCGCTTTTGGCCTTCGCATGAATAAAAGCATATGCAGGTTTTTGTTCGCACAAATTGTTTATAGTTGTTCCTTGTAAATATTGAAAATTTTGGTACCCCCGAATAGTCCTAAGGGCATACGCAAATTAAGAGTTCTAAACAAGACTGGGCGCGAATAAGGCGAAGGCCGACGCCAGCACCTGGGTATTATGTAAAGGCAGCATTTTCAATGAAACTGTTCTTTCATGTGACGAAATCCCCATTTTAGAAGTGCCGTAATGAATAGTGAGGTCGGTTTGTCAATGTACTGGACACCAACAGTTCATGCCGCCAACCTATTTCATGGGGTGGCGCTCCAATACGACCCGGGACAGATGTTCAAAATGTTGCCTGTTTCGATGGCGGACGTCAAATGAGCGTAATACCCGCCAGACGAAACTTCGCGGCCTTTAGCTAATTCTGCCAATGTGGGGAACGGGCATTGACAAGCGCCACGCCGCTTCCTTCGAGCCCAACCCTTCTTTTGGACTTGCTTGACCGCCTGTTCACAAAATGCTTTGTTATAAATTGGGTAGGCTCCTCTGTTTCATCTCTGACCTCCGTTCCAAGTTTAACAAAACGTTGGTGTCAGAAATTTTCCCAGCTTACCTTAGTTCATTGTAAAACGGTATTGAATGCATGCTGAAGCATGTTCACTTTACCACTTAGGTTAGAGGCAATGAGAATGCATTTGAATACGCTTTCACCATTTGCCAAATCGAAATTTGTGTAAGGTTTGATGAATCCTCACAACTTTGTCCTGCCCGACCTTGGCGTGAATAGGCCTCGCCCAGGATTGTACCAGCTTCTTGCCTTTTCCGGTTCGATGCGGACCGCTTCTTGACAAACAGCAATCGCCTGCTCGTATTGTTTAAGATTTATGGCGCGCTTTTTTTTTTGTTTGTGGCGATACCTAAATTATTCCAGGCGAAGGCATGTTTTGGATGTATGCGTAGTGCCTCCCGATAGGCCTGGTGTGCTAATGTGTTTGATGTTGTTATGAATGTACCCTAGAGCGATTATTCAGGCGTCCAGCATATTTCAGGCTGAATGCACAGTGCGCTTCGATGAAGCACCAATTGCTTGCTCATATTGTTTGAGGTTTTGTGAACGATACTAAAGCTAAACCAAGCGTCTGCGCCTGCTCGAAACACGCGACCCACTGTTGCGAAAGCTTCAGCATTCCTTGCCAGTCTTGTTTGTGTTCCAGCGCAACATTGCGGTTAAGCCAAACCAAGCCGCTTTTTTCGCTACCATCGGAGCGCCGTGAGCCGTTTTGGCAATTCCCTATCGATCTGCCGGGCGAGGCGAGAATTGGTGCCTTCGGCATTATAAAACGTGGTGATGCCGATTAATTGCGCCAAGGTCGTCGAATAGTCCACCACCGCTGAAGAGCCGAGAGAAATCGCGGCGGAGGGTCTGGATGTATTCCGCGCCTTCGTGCGGCCGCAGACTGGAAGTAAACCCTTCGCTTAAGGTCAGTTTAAGTCTTCCGGTGCGCCGATCGTGCGTAAGCCAACGCTAGCCTACTTTGAGCACCTTTTGGTACCCAGAACGACGAAGTGCCGCAAATCCTTTACATTAATTGGCACAGATCGCGACTAGAGATCCGAATATTACATAGTGGCCGAGAAT
>JADKHS010000011.1 GCA_016721605.1 Nitrosomonadales bacterium | reverse complement strand
GACCAGCCAATTGTTTTGTTGGCGTGTTGCGAAATGTTGCCACGGAAACTGAGGCTGACTCACTCACTATTAATTACCGTACCCGATATTCAGCTCTAGGAACTTCGCTTAGAGATTCTTTGTGCAAAGTCTATAGTCTCCACATCCTTGCGCGGGTGAAATCTGATAAAGAAAGTTTTCCCGGGGGAGTTGTAATTACCGCGAATATAATCAAGATTAAGTCCGCAATCGAGTCCGGAAAAAGGAAGGTATCAGGACCTCAGGATCTACGGACAAGGTCGTTGGTGTTGATACTGGCTTATTTAGGCGACACAACGGATCTAATGTTTTCTTTAGGTGAATTAAGTCGGACTGACATAACCTGGTTAGCTTCAGTCTATGATCAAAACGTGCCCACTGGAAAAGACGTTCAAGTCTCGTAGGTCGAGTTAGCGTGGCACAACCTGACGATTGGCTTTACGGGTTAGTGTTATTTGAGATCAGACCATGGGGTGAGATACTGATAGAATTTGGATCTATAAAGTTTGCATGAGACATCTGTGCTATTTAGCTTGTGCCCCGAGTGTGCAAATCAAGGGCAGGCAACTTGATTATTCCCTAATTATCACCAATGCACTATCAGCATTATTAATCTTGAAATTAATTTACAAAATCAATTGTAAACCTAAGCCATTATCGGACGAGCCACACCGGCTGTTTTCCCCCACGCGGTCTTGATATTATTTAAATCGGCGAATTACGACCGTGGGTATAATCGGTTTGCCCTGTACCTTACGTCGGATGATTTAGGCTTAGGTTGGCTTCATCCATTATTGCTCATTAAAGAGTTGCGGCGGCTGTCCCATATAATAAAAAAAAAGTATCTGATCTTCGCCCACCGAATACCTTTAAATCATCATTTTTTTTACTGCGGGAAATGTCGGAACTTGAGGGCATATGAACCATAAGCCAAAATAAGTCGCAAAAAGAATTGAATGAAAACAAACAAAATCAAAATAATAAATCGCTGCCTAACAGCATAGATGGCTCGAAGCACACTCCCATGATGCAGCAATACCTGCGCATCAAGGCAGAGTATCCCGACATGCTGCTTTTCTACCGCATGGGAGATTTTTACGAGCTATTCCATGAGGATGCAGTTCGCGCTGCCAAGCTGCTCGACATTACGCTCACTCAGCGCGGCGCATCCAATGGCCAGCCGATTAAAATGGCGGGCGTGCCTTACCATGCCGCCGAACAATATTTGGCGCGGCTGGTAAAACTGGGGGAATCGATCGCCATATGCGAACAGATCGGCGATCCCGCCACCAGCAAGGGGCCAGTGGAGCGCAAGGTGATGCGTATCGTTACCCCCGGCACACTCACTGATTCCGCCCTGTTGGATGAAAAGAAAAGACAGCCTGTTGCTGGCGCTGCATGAGCGAGCCGGCAAGGTAGGGCTGGCTTGGATGAATCTGGCTTCAGGCAAGTTTTTCGTCAGCGAAACCGATGCGCACAATTTGCCAGCCGAACTGGAACGCTTGCAGATTTCAGAAATCCTGCTTGCCGAAAATGCCATTCAGCCGACACTATGCAAAGCGGCCATCAAGACACTGCCTGTTTGGAATTTTGACCTGGAAACCGCTCGGCGCACGCTGTGCCAACAGTTCTCCACGCTCGACCTGAGTGGTTTCGGGTGTGACAATTTCACGCTAGGCTTGGAAGCGGCGGGCGCGCTGCTCGGCTATGCCAAGCTTACACAGGGGCAGGGTATCAGCCATGTGCACGCCATTCAGGTTTATGCCGCTGAGGATTTCGTGCGTATGGATGCCGCCACGCGGCGCAATCTGGAAATCACCCAGACCTTGCGCGGCGAGCCCGCTCCCACCTTGCTTTCTTTGCTGGATACCTGCGCCAGTAATATGGGCAGCCGTTTGCTTAACCACTGGCTTCATCATCCGCTGCGCGAGCGCAGCACGCTGCGTGCACGGCTGGATGCAGTCGACAAATTACAGGCAACTGCTTTTCCGCAAGCGGGAGAGGGACAGCGGAGCTTCAGCAGCAGCGGCATGATTTATCAAACTGCACTGACCAGCTCAAACCCTGTGTAGACGTAGAACGCATTACTGCGCGCATCGCTTTGCGCAGCGCACGTCCGCGCGACTTATCCGGCTGCGCGACACGCTCCGCCGCGCTGCCGCAATGTGCTCAGTATTGGTGTTATCGCTGATGGCTATGATGCGGATCTCGATGAGCTGCGTGGCATCCAGACTAATTGCGGCGAATTCCTTCTGCAACTGGAAGCACGCGAACGCGCGCGCAGCGGCATTGCCACCCTGAAAGTCGAATACAACCGTGTGCATGGTTTTTATATCGAGGTGTCGCTCGCACAGTCCACCAAAGTGCCGGACGATTACCGCCGCCGCCAGACTTTGAAAAATGCCGAGCGCTATATCACACCGGAACTCAAAGCCTTCGAGGACAAGGCCCTATCCGCCAATGACCGTGCGTTGGCACGCGAGAAACTGCTCTATGAACAATTGCTGGATCAGCTTGCGCCTTACATTGCGCCGCTGCAACGCATTGCCGCCGCCATCGCCGAGCTGGATGTGCTTGCTACCTTCGCTGAACGCGCCTCAGCGTTAAATTTCTGCGCGCCAACCTTCAGCGAAGAATCCATATTGCACATTCGTGGCGGTCGTCACCCGGTGGTGGAAGCACAGGTGGAGCAATTCATCGCCAATGACACCAAAATGCACAGCGCGCGCAAGATGCTGCTTATCACCGGTCCCAACATGGGCGGCAAATCCACGTATATGCGCCAAGTCGCGCTGATTACATTGCTCGCGAACTATGGCAGCTTCGTTCAGGCGGATGAAGTCGCTAGGGCGAGATTGACCGATTACGCGCATCGGGCTTCGGATGACCTGCCAGCGCCAGTTCTACCTTCATGTAGAGATGACGGAAGCGGCCAATATCTACGCAACGCGACCGAGAATAGTTTAGTTCTGGTAGACGAATCGGACGCACTTCCACCTTCGATGGCTTGGCGCTGGCTTATGCCATCGCACGTCATTTGTTGGAAGAGAATCGTAGCCACACGTTGTTCGCCACCCATTATTTTGAATTGACCCGACTTGCCGATGAATACACTCAGCTTGCCAACGTCCATCTTGCCGCCATTGAACACAAGCACAGCATCGTATTTTTGCACAGCGTGAGTGAAGGCGCGGCAAGCCAGAGCTATGGATTGCAGGTGGCTGCTCTTGCGGGGGTGCCGAGGAGTGTCATTAAAATCGCGCGGAAACAATTACAAACACTGGAACAGAATAGTGCAGCACAAAATCCGCAGGGTGATTTGTTCAGCGCCGTGCCGGACTTGCCCGAACTGCCAGAGCACCCGGCGTTAACCTCGTTGCGTGATATTACGCCTGACGAACTTAGCCCGAAACAAGCACTGGAAAAGTTATATCAGTTAAAGAAACTGATTTAATTTTTAGTGGGCGCTGGCAGAGAAGTCGTTTAAGCTCTTCCTCCCAACTTTTTACAGGATCACAGCAACGCTACCGCTTCTACAAATATTTGTATTTGCGGGTTAATTCACGCTTTGGCCGGTCGTTCTCATCTTTCAATACGGATTTCACGGCTGCTTTATATCGGTGCAAAAAGCCATTTTTCAGCTTGTAAAGTGATACGTAACTAAGCCGTTTCACGGCTTCCCATTGTTGCCTTCACGCCTCATAGTTAAATTTTGAGGGTCGAGTCGCCCGAGGGAACTGCCCCCTCAGGCTCTCACAGATCCGTACGTGAACCTCTCGATTCATACGGCTCTTCTTGCCTGCCGTTCTCCAAACAGAAATCCCAGTGCGCGAACAGCTGAGGAAGATTTCTCGACATCGCCCGAGCTACGCCACGATTGTCGTTTGTGCCCTCTCAACAGTTTGTACTTGTTTCTCGCCCATCCGCCAAGCCGCAAGTCTATTCTGATCAAGAACCGTTTCAGCGCCTCTGGATAGAAAGCACCATAGTAATTCACCCATCCCCGAACCATTAGGTTCAGACGCCGCGCTAACTCTGGCAGCGTCGATGAGGTACTTTGATTGAGACTCATGCTTCTGATGGCCTGGACATTCGCTTCAATGCCTTTTGACTCACCGCAGGCTGAACCCAGTGAACAATTGTCCCTCTCGGTTTTGTGCATCGTCCGAGCGTGAAAGCTGAACCCCAGAAAAGTCGAACTTTGTGTGAAGGTGCTCCTCTCGACGCCGTCCATCTTTACAGTAAACCAAGCGAGTCTTCTCCGGATGTGGCGTAAGGTCATAAGCCGGTCGTTCTCGTAAAGCGGGACAAAACTTTTCCGCCTGTTGCCGTCCTGCAATGACAGACCACATCGTCGGCATACCGTTCAAACGGCGCTTCCGGATACTGTCTGGGTCATCGATCAAACGCGTAGTGTAGAAAGAGGTTAGCCAACAGCGGGCCGATCATCGCCACCTTGCGGCGTCCCTCGATCCGGTGCAACCATCTCCCCGGTTTGCTTTCGCACCGGGCTCTCCAGCCAGCGTCTAATGTAAGTCGCGCCCATGGCTCCGCAACGCGCTTTTTCTACGGCACGTGTGAGGAGCTCGAGTCGATAGGTCAAGAAGGATTTCAAATCAATGTCGACTACCCAAGCGTAACGCCAGCAAAGGTTATTTCTCGCTTGCGTGGCAGCTTGATATGCCGATTGTTGGGACGATAACCGAACGATGATGAATGAAATATCGCGTCGATTCTCGGCTCCACCATTAATTTCACCGCCATCTGAGCCACACGGTCTGTGACGGTCGGAATCCCGAGAGGACGAAACTGCCCGTCCCCTTTTGGAATCAGCACCTCTTTGACCGGTTGAGGAAAGTAGCCCCCGAACTCATTCGATTCCACAGCGCGTACAAATTTCTGGCCAAACGATTTCGGAAGATTTCCCAATACTTTCCTTGTCCACGCCCAGTCACCTTGATTGGCGACGCGTTTCCAAGCTTCTCCCAGATCAACCGCTTTGGGTATTTCGAACGACTTGGCGTCGACCCCGGAATCATCCGCATCGCGCTTGTTCTGTGATCTTCGCCTGACAAGGTCATGCCTTCGCTCCAGAGGTCATTACAACCCTTTCAACACTACCACGCATGACTCCGCCCTGTGCTCGCATCGGTACTCTTACTCTCACCGGTTTCGCCGCTTGAGCGTCTCGCGGCATCGAGACGACAGGTTCCCAAGTTCCGTATCCTCGCCTGCAGGAAGGTCGCGCCACCTCTGCCGGATGCCGTCAAACCCACGTTCAGGTTGCCGTTTGACTGATCCGGGCGTTGTCGAGTCCTCGGTTCTGAGCATCATTGCAATTATCGACACTTCTTCGATGGTTCACTTGTATTCGCCTCATTCCCGCTTACCTGACGAGATTCATCCCGCCTTTTCCCTGACGCTCACTACAACCGCTCTTAACGACTGCAGCTCCGGGTGGTTTGGAATCACCGCCTGATCAGGCGAAACCGAGGGGCCGCCTCATCACGGATACAGCATGTACAGCGACGTAACGACTGTCGCTTTCCTTCTGCACACCGACAACTAGCCTGACATAGGAGAGAGGCAATTGATGAACCTCGAATTGCAAAAACAAAAGCCTTACATTGCGCAAGGCTTTATTGAATGGTGGGTCGTCAGGGACTTGAACCCCAGCAAAGGATTATGAGTTTTGACCAACCAATAAATTGCAACACGTCAAAACAGACTACAGCAATTCTATCAATCAGTTGCGGCAGAGATTATATTCCAGTATGTTGTGAGCTGTTGGTGTTTTCTTTGAGCAAAACCCCACCCCAGTGCCAGCAGTTGATTTTTTCTGATTGTTTTTCAAATCAGAAGCAGTCTTCGTCCAGGTCGCAAAGGGAACACCAAGGTTACACCAAGGGCGCGTGGTGTAGGTGGAACGGGAAAAGGCTATAAACCAAGGGGATAATTATGTCTGGGAACGTGCAGCTATCGCCAATACTCACAACAGCAAGAGACATCCTTAAAGAACACAGCAACAAGCCGATGCACGTCAACGAGATTGCCGATGTTGCGGTAAAGTCTGCACGTAACCAGTCTATGTCGGCTGAAGATTATGCATCGAAACTCAGTGGAGCTTTATCCGCACATCTAAATACACAAACACCGATATTTACAAAGCCGCTCAACGAGCAAGGCCGTCCACGAAAAGGAATGTATCGGCTCAAACAAAAGCGCGTTGTAGCGATTTCAGCAAGGATTATTCCACCTGTTGTTTCCACTAATTTTACGGGCAAGGCCGGTGAACACGCCGTAATGAGTGAGCTTTTATTTTGGGGGTACAACGCTTCGCTGATGACCGTGGATGAAGGGATTGATATTGTTGCCAGCAAAGACAATAGATACTTCCATATTCAAGTAAAAGCATCCGCCGAAAGAAGTAGTGGCGGCTTTGGTTTCCAGATCAAGCGCAGGGCGTTTGAACTCAACCACTCGGCACAAACGTATTACGTTTTCGTGATGCGCAAAAACCTTTCATGCTATTTCGCCGTGTTGCCAAGCAGCCATTTAGAAAATTTGCGCATGACGAATATCATCAACGGTCAGAATGACCTATCCATAACTATCACGGCAGACGAAAAGAGCAAGCGTTTTCTCTTAACGGCAGCGATATATCCGGATGGGTAAATAATTTTGGTGTCATACGATGAGCAGGTTGCCACCCACCGGGCGAGATGTTCAAGAGTCTTGATATCAGTAACCGAATCCAACAGGAAGCTGTTCGACTACTGGAATGTTCGCGTTACCATTTCATGGAGTCTGCAAACTTTCGCTACAAGCTTGTTGAATCACTAGCGCCCGTGAAAATCAAGAAAATCAACGTGGCTATAGATGCTCTGGTTGAACAAAAACTTTTAATACGGCGATTGGATGGCAACAGGCATGAAATAGGTCTGAACAAAGAGATATGGAAACTTTCATCAGAAGCCATCAGCGTGGTTCGGGAGTACACCGTAAGCGAAGCAGAGTCCATGTTGATAGAGAATGAATTCTGCAATACCGTTTACGACGTTAAGGTACGCATTCGCAAAATGAGAGTCAATCGTAGGGATGTTAGTGATATAGCACTCGACATATTGGTAAAACGATTTCTCGTTCGTAAATTTCTGACCGGTGGCATCTTAACGCCGACAAAGAAATGGTAGTAACATCATCAGCCACCACTCACATTAAAGAGCCAATCAACCGCGTTGCTCCACCAAAGGCTGAAGCACAACAACCATTAGCCACAGCGAATATCCAAGAATCAACCAGCACTCAAGAGCCAAGCACGAATCTCGAAGACTGGGCATATGAGCAAGTCGGGGAAGAATTGGATTCAAACAAACCTGATAAAGGAATTTGGACAAAAGCATTTGCTCAGGCTAACGGTGACGACAAACAGACAAAAGTGCTGTACATAAAGATGCGAGTGGAAAAACTCATTCCCCCAATCTCGAAAGCTAGTCACGGCGCTTGCAGGGATGGAAAGCGCGGGCCGCCCGCTGGCGCAGTGGTATCGGTCAGGCGCAGAAGGCATAACCCCGCCATCTGCTTTAGCTCCGTTCCAAGCGTGTCCGCTCCAAGGCTCCCTGAAACTTGCCGTAATCTTGCCCTTAGCGTTTTTTAGTGTCCTGTCTGGCACTCTATACGCGCCCGCACGCCTGCGCGTACAGGTTGGAAACCTTAGTAAACCTTAACATCTTTCAACATAGGTGCGCGTTTCCGGCAACGTCTGCGTTGTGCCACTGCACCAGCAGCTTGACGGCCCTCAAACGCTTCATAGGTCTGCATCTTGCGCAGTCCCGCTATCTTCCGTAGATGCTCGATGCTCTGAACGCCAGCGATAATTTCCAAGCGCCGATAACCGAGTTCTTGCACTTGCTTCGGAACCGGCGATTGCGCCCCGTGCTGGTCGTGCGTACTTTTTTCCATATTTCACCCCTTTCGTTCTTGGCAATTGTTGCCGTTACCTGCAAACCCATTGCCTGTTTTGTCTGCTACCAGACAATTCGTTGTTGCCGAAAACGCCAATGTCGGCCATTCAATAAACCCCGCAATAACCATCGCGTCAGTTAGCAGTCATAACACGCGCACGCGCGCCTATGCGTACATGTCAGACAACCACTTGGCGTGTCCTGCCCGCATCGCCACTATCGCCTTGGCCTTACCTTCTGGTGTCCGTGCGCCGGTGGATAGTCCGCCGTGAAACTTGCACTTGCCGCCCCGGTGCAGGTCTTTACTGCGGCATCGTTCGCCGGTCTTTTTTCGTGCGCCACATACGCGCTTTTCCCGGTATCGGTTGCGGTCTATCTCATACCATTGCCCGCCATGCTCGAACACGGTAAAGGTATTGCCAGCAGCTTTCATTTCGGCATAGGCCAGCTTGTATTTCTCGTGGTAGCTGGTACTCATAATGCACCCGTGCGGAACGGATAGCGTTTGCCAATCAGCGCATCCAATCCGTTCCCGCCGTCCGTGGCAATCTGGACAAGATACCGCGCCACATCATCTTTGCTTTTGCCATCTTTCAGCATCGCCCGGCACTTGGCATCGAGCGCGTACTTGATGCGCACTGCCTGCACCTGTGCCAGATAATGCGCGGCCTTGTTGATTTCACTCTTGAGATTGTTCATACGTCCCCCTTCGCGCGCGGAACGCCCCATGCCTGAACATGCTGGCGGTTTGATGTCGCTGTTTTTCCATGCTGATCTCCTTGTGCTGTTGATAGGTGTTGACACTACACGCGCGGGAATGTCCTTGGGGGCGGTTTGCGTGTGCCGATGCAGCCTATATCCCATCGCCACGCTTCGGCAAATCGCTTCTGGGGCATCCTACGCGGCCATAGCGGGTGCATTGGTATATTCCGGTATAAGGCTGCGGCTAAATCGCGGGTTGGCATGAACAGGCATTCCGAACGGTAAAGATTGCACCCGTCATTTTCATTGCGCTGGATTACCCCACCATACTTGCCGCGCCAGTTGCGCCATTCTTTGGCGAACAGCGGTTGAAGCTGACGGAAGTCCACAAGATAGCTGCGCCCGGTGCTGTGCCAGTAGAACAGGACGTGATCACACAGCTTTGGATCGCGTGACCAGCCATTTCTCGGCATCCACGTTTGACCATGTTTCCAGCGCCAGCTCCCGGCTTGCCTTCGGCTTCGTAGTCCCGGCTGCGCATTTTTACATCCACGCTGCGCATGATGCCGCCTGCGAACTCGATCCAGTAATCAATACCGGCCATGTCGTTTGCCTTGGCAGCTTGGTGGATCGCTAGCAATCCCGGCAGTTGGGCGCGCAAGGCTTTCTCGATCCCGGTTTTTACGTCCAAAGTTTCGGAGCGTTCCTTGCTGCGCTGGAAATTATGCGTTTCCATCGCCGCCGCTTCGGTTCATTTTCTGTACTGAATTCTGTTCAATAACTGTATTGCTTGTAGAAGTCAGGGTTGTAGTGGTTGTGGTGTGGTTTGCCCATGGCAGCGCGTACCACGATGGCCGATGGCTACCGCCTTTTTTGGTGAGTTTCAGGAAACCGCTTGCTCGCAATTCAAGCAACACCTTGTTGAGTGTCACTGGTGATTTCCAGCCACGTTCCTGCATGGCGACAAAGGGGACGGTAATGCGCCCGTTGTTCTTGCCGGTGTATCGGGCTGCAATATCAAGCAGCAACGCCACGGCTGAATAACTCAGTGCAGCGAAAGCATGGGACAGAAGCATCTGGCGCGGAATTGCCACGAAACCCGCCACGTCATAGCCGCCTGCATATCCTGCCATTTCCGCAACCTGCCCTGCTGGCAGTGGCGGGTCGCACAAATCGACATTTGCCTGAGCCAAGGAAGCAGCGATTTCCTTGCGCCCCATGCCTTCGTGGCGCATCTTCCCGGCAGCGGCTATCAGGGTGTTATTGCGCTGGCCTTCGGGTACCTTGAGCCATGAAATAACTTCGAGCAGGGCTTCCGTGCGTTCCGCGATGGGATGCTCCCCATAAGGCGCTATGTCGCCGGTGATAGTGCTGTAGCGGCCACTCAAATAGACTTCCACACCCAGCGCATCAATCTTCACGGCACGCGCTATCCGGTTCTTGTTGGCTGTAATGAAAATATGCACCCGCACCGGAAGGGGAAACTTCCGTGTAGCTGTCCAGCTTTGCGATGATCCGGCTTTGCAATTCGCTGGGCTGGTCGTCCCAATCCAGATCAACGAACACCAGCGGGTCGGCATGGGAAAATACAAAGCCCATGCCCAGCCCGGAACCGACAGCAGCGGCCTGCGCCGCGTCTATGCCTGCCCAGGTCGCGGGCTTCGTCGTGCTGGCGTTGCGCTGCGGGCTGCGGGCTTGCCGGGGAACTTTCTTCCCTTCGACGAGAAGCCCACAACACCCACTGCGAGCGCAGCGCAACTCAGCCGGGACGTGCTCGAGTTGAAGCGATACATCGCTGCTTACTCGGCTGTGCTGGCTTCTGGGCAGGCTTCGGCTGGCTCGTCACCCAGCAACACGTACCGCGCCACCTTGCGTACCTTGCCGAAGGCTGTCTCAATCGGAACCATTACTGTGTCTATCCGGTAGCCTTGGGCGCGCAGTTCGAGTATGCGCGGTGCTGGTGCGAAAACATCCAGATCGTTTCTCGCTTCCGACGTGCTGACTGAGCCTAGCTTCTTCAAGGCTTCCAACAAACGCATCCGTTGCGTACCGGCATCGTTTTCTGTATGCTTCGTGTCGTTGTTTGAAGTGATTTGAAAAGCCGCCTGCCTGCCAGCAAGTGCGGCTTTTATCTTTTCAAGGGCACGCTTCATTTTGCACTCCCGGCAATCCATGAAAGAAACCCACCATGATTGATGAGAACCTTGGAGCCGACACGGCGAATGTGTGGAGCAAGACCATTGCCGGGGATTTTTCCTTTCGATGATTTTCGGTCGGCGGCATTGAAAACGTAGTTGCGGATTGCTGGCTCAGTGAAAGCGGGTTCTAATTTCGCTAGCAGCTTGGTGGTCAGCCACGAATCGTTTAGCGATTTCGTGGGATTGAGTGGTTTCGTGTTGCATTGTAATTTCCTTTCAGTATCGTCCCGTTGTTGTACGGTATTGCGTCAACGATTGAAAGAATATTTCAAGGCAACGAAAAGGCGCAACGTTCTACACGTTGCCTTTATTATTATTAATCATGGTGTTATTTAGAAAAATTTAGGCAAACAAAATAGTTGGGCAAACGATTTTTTAATCCCATTTTCGTGTGCGCCTTTTACATTGGCGAACTTCTTTTCTAGTGCTTTCGTTTCTCTTTTGCGTTCATGCCTTGCCATCCGGATCTTTCTCTACCAATTCTACTGCTAATTTTGCAAGCTTTGTCCTTGGTCGGATAACGACTTAACATACTTTCCTCTTCATCTCTTTTGAAATTTCCGGTCAACCGCTTCTGCCACACTGGGTATATTCTGCGCTAGGGTCGGCGCCATACTTCCAAAGTAGTCATTCTGTTGGGCTTCTTCCGTGCAGCTTGCTCTGCTTCTTCATTCGCCTTGCGCTCGATTTCTTCCTGCGCCCTACGTTCCACTTCGGCAGCCGCATCAGCAAACAACGGCCACATACATATATCCGGTTCGCGCAGCCTTTGATCCGACTTCATGGTGGGCTTGTCCAGCCCGTGACTGCGCCCCCATGCCAGCCATTCAGTTGGGCTTTTCGCTTTTGCTACGTCAGCTTCGGCTATTTGCAATCCCCTTGTGATTGCGTTCACCATATCGTCCGGCAAGGGTTGTCTTCGCTCATCGCGGTTGCGCCATGACTTGGGGTCTAACCCATTCATGAGCGGTATCGCTTCATCGGCTTCAAGTGTCGGCTTGCCAGCCCAATGCAGCCACTCTTCCTTGATCGAATAGTAGCCAAGAATTAGGCCAACCTGCCGCACATTTTTTAATGCCGGGTCGTGCCTGTCATCTTTTTGGCTTGCCATCATTTGGCGTTGCTCAGACGTTAGCGCATCCCAGTCAACAATCCAACCCCCCGTTTCATGTTCTGCATAGACTTCTTCCCATACTGGATAATGCCCTTCCGCATCGCATTCCAATTCTCCGCTTGCGCCATACTTTGGCCGATGCCCAACTAATCTCTTCTCCTTTTGTAGGCTTATCCTTGCACGCAACTCTTCCGGCAATTCAGATAAAGGCTCATCCCAATAGTCTGCAAGCAGGATGGAGAGCGGGACGTACTCATCCTGTGCGGATAGTTCTGGTTGCTTCACAAACTCAAAACGCTTGCACCACAAGCCCCACTCAACCAGCTCATCAAAGTTCACAACTCCATTTCCGTAATCGTTTATTGAAAGTACGTTCAGAGTTTCCGGAGCCAGTGGGTGAAGCTTCCCTGCAACGATGCCAGTATGAATAAAGGCCAAGCATCACGTTCGGCTTGAAACTTGTTGGGCGATCCGTTCGCCAGCAATACTTTCCCTATCGCATAGGCCACGTTACCGAGCTTGACGAATTTGCTACCAGTGAGAAAGTTATCGCTTCCAATGTCCACTTTGTTCATCATGCAATCCCCATACGTTCGTCCAGTAATCTACGGCAAATCGGACTCAATTAACTTGCGCCCCATCATTTCATCCCCCCGAACATTTTTTCGTTCATGCTGGCTACAACGCGGCTGGTATGGGCATGGGACAGGTGGGCGTAGCGCTGCACCATCTGCAATGTTTTGTGTCCCAACACTTCGGCAATTTCCGACAGGCTTGCGCCGTTCATCGCCAGATAGCTCGCGGCGGTATGGCGCAGATCGTGCCAATGAAAATTAACAATGCCTGCTGCCTTGAGCGCGGCTTCAAAGGCGTTGCGCAGATCAATCGGTTTGTCCGGTTTGCGTCCGGGAAAAACAAGATCGGTATCTATGCGCCGTAGCTTGGCACGTTCTGTCATGAGTTCCATTGCATGGCCTGCCAGTGGCAGCGCGCGTATCTCGCCGTTCTTGGTTTCGTGCAGGGTGATAGCGCCACGTTTCAAATTCACCTGCGCCCAGCGCAGCGTCATGATTTCCATTTGTCGCGCGCCGGTGGAAAGCGCCAGCACCACGGCAAGGTAAAGGTCTGGGTTCTTGCTTTCGCGGCTGGCTTTGAGCAGGGCATCGCGCTCATCTTCGGAAAGGAAGCGCACCCTTCCGCGCGGCTCCTTGGGTTTGCTGACTTTGCGCATGGGCGTGTCATCAACCCAGCCCCATTCCTTGACGGCAATTGTGTAGGCATGTGAAAGAGCAGCCATGTAGCGCAACACGGTTGACGGGCTGCGTGCCGTGCCCCTTGGGGTGATGCCGCTGGCGAGCTTGTCGCGGAACTGTGCAAGCAGGGCGGGCGTTACATCGGCCAGCGAATATTGCCCAAGCTCCTGCTTCCACCAAAGCAAATGCCGCGTTTGCGCATATTCGCTTTTGGGCTTGGTCGGCATGACATCGCGCAGGTAGCGGTCAACCATTTCGCCCGGAATGGCGCTTGCTTCCGTGGTCTTGAAATGCCTGCCTTCACGGATGGCGGACTCGGTAGCCACTGCCTCTTCGCGTCTGTCAGGCGCTCAAACGTGGCTGATTGCACGGGGTAACCCTTGATCCGCACCTTTACCCGGTAGCTGGTTTCGTTGTCACTGGAAGTGCGCTTCTCGATATTCGCCATGATTGCCCCCTGTTATTTGCCTGTTACCTGACTGTTCTCAGGCTGAGTAATTCAACTCATGGCAACAGCCTAGCAAAAGCAGCAAAGAAAGCAACAGAGAATAGATAGTTTTCTGCTTTAACGTCTTAATGCTAATATATTCAATGTGATTTATGGATATAAAGTATGGTGGGGCACTCATGGGGCAATAGCTCCAAAAATTGGTGTATTTTTTGTGTCAGCGATACCCCAATAAAACCTAGGGGCATAGCGATGTTACGGCGATGTTTCGGCTAGGGTTCGCTCGATCAACAACAGGGGGTAATCTATGGGTAATCTGAGTTTTAGTTCATCACGATGCAGTCGCAACAAGGCCTGTGCTGGGGATTTCTTCTGGCAACCCGGCGACGATGCGGCTGATGCCGTCCAGATCGGGCAGATGGTTACCAAGCGCGTGCAAGGTGAATCGTTACAGGAAATGCTGGATAGGGCAATCCGTGACTACCCAGATAAGCGGGCGAAACTGGTTATTGTTGGGCGGCAGGCGTAGGCCTATATGTTGACATTTGCTAACCTGTAGTGCCCCACCAGTGCCCCATGATCCAGAAATAAAAAGGCCTGCATCGCTGCAAGCCTTATTCTATATGGTGGGTCGTCAGGGACTTGAACCCCGGACCAAAGGATTATGAGTCCTCTGCTCTAACCAACTGAGCTAACGACCCAATACTGTTTGAAGCACTTTTCAAAGTGCGTTCATTATATATTTAACTTTCGCCGTCAAGAAAGCTTTTCAGCTTGTCTGAACGAGACGGATGACGGAGCTTACGCAATGCTTTTGCCTCGATCTGGCGGATACGTTCACGTGTCACATCGAATTGCTTACCTACCTCTTCCAGGGTGTGATCAGTATTCATTTCTATACCAAAACGCATACGCAGTACCTTAGCTTCACGGGGTGTAAGCGAATCGAGAATGTCTTTGGTGACATTGCGCAAGCTGTCGTATACTGCTGCTTCGATAGGTGCCAAAGTATTCGAATCCTCAATAAAATCGCCCAGATGCGAATCGTCATCGTCGCCTACTGGGGTTTCCATGGAAATCGGTTCCTTGGCAATCTTCAAAATCTTGCGGATCTTGTCTTCAGGCATTTCCATCTTTAGCGCCATCGTTGCGGCATCCGCTTCCAGCCCGGTTTCTTGCAAGATTTGTCGCGAAATACGATTCATCTTATTGATGGTTTCAATCATGTGCACCGGGATACGTATGGTGCGGGCCTGATCTGCAATGGAACGGGTAATGGCTTGGCGTATCCACCACGTGGCATATGTCGAAAATTTATAACCACGGCGGTATTCAAATTTATCTACCGCTTTCATCAGTCCGATATTGCCTTCCTGAATCAGATCAAGAAACTGCAAGCCACGGTTGGTATATTTTTTAGCGATGGAAATCACCAGACGCAGGTTAGCTTCAATCATGTCGCGCTTGGCGCGACGTGCTTTGGCTTCGCCGTTGGTCATTTGCTTGTTGATTTCTTTCAGATCGCGAATGGGAATGCCCACACGCTGCTGCAAATCAAGCAGCTTCTGCTGTTGCTCGACGATGGCGGCCTGGAAACGTGACAGTGTTTCGCTGTAAGGTTTTTTAGCAGCCACTTCGCGCACGACCCAATCTAACCGCTCTTCGTTGCCTGGAAAGGTCGAGATAAAATGGGGACGCGGCATACGCGACTTGGTCACGCATAGCTCTTGAATGATACGCTCATGGCTGCGCACTTCTTCTACCAAATGGCGCATGGTGTCGCAAAGTGAATCTACCTGCTTGGCAGAAAAACGGAACTGCGTAAGCTCGTTGGAAATCTGCTCCTGCAACTTATTGTACTGTGCACTTCGATAACCATACTTCTCATAAGCTTTGCCGATTTTGATAAAAAGGTCGCGGATGATTGCGAAACGCTCCAGCGCATCAATCTTGAGCTTGGCCAGATTGGCTGCGGCAATAGCCTCGGTATCTTCTTCGTCGCCTTCTACATCTTCATCATCATCCTCCATGGCCTCATCGCTAAGCTCTTCTTCGACGATTATGGTTTCATCTTCTGGCTCAATGAAGCCATCGACAATTTCGTCAATGCGCAATTCGTCGCGCGTCACTTTATCGACTAACGTTAGAATTTCGGCAATAGTGGTTGGACAGGCAGAAATCGCCTGAATCATATGCTTCAGGCCTTCTTCAATGCGTTTGGCAATGACGATTTCATCTTCGCGCGTAAGTAACCCCACTGTTCCCATTTCGCGCATATACATGCGCACCGGGTCAGTAGTACGGCCAAATTCCGAGTCTACTGTAGAAAGCGCCGCCTCAGCGGCTTCCACCGCATCTTCGTCGGCCACCACAGGGGGCGCATCCGACATAATCTGATTTTCAGCGTCAGGAGCATCATCACACACAGTGATGCCCATGTCGTTGATCATGCTGACAACGCCTTCAATCTGCTCGGCTTCCAACATTTCTGGCAGATGATCGTTAATTTCGCCGAAAGTCAAATAGCCGCGCTCCTTGCCTAAGATAATCAAGGCCTTCAGGCGCGTACGCCGTGCCTCGATATCCTGCAACAACTCTACAGAGTCAGCAATTTGCTTTCCAATTGATGCCTGTTTGGCTGAAATGGGTGTTTTCTTGTCTTGCTGAGTTGCCATGTTCGGTGGATTCCCATTTAATTAAATGAGTTAACACATTGCGGGTTAACACAATGCTTTTGAAAAGGGTGCGGATTATACCCGATTTTTCAAAAACTTTCCGTGTGCCAATTTAGCATTGCCGCTATTTGGGTTCATTGCGCTGTAATAACTGTAAATAGAGTGATCGTTCCTCTTCGTCCAAGCTTTTCATTCCTGCACCATGCATTTTTACATGTAAGTCTTGCAATTGCTGTTTGCGCTGTTCATTACGTAACCTAATTAATACATCTTGAAACTCTGCGACTACATTAAAAGTTTCACCCCATTGCATAATTTCAGCTTGCTCTACCGCTAATAATGACTCATGTACTGTGCCTTGAAAATTTTGGATTATGGCTGCACTACTTACCGCGTCTTCTTGCGTGCGCAACCACTCGGCCAACGCAGTAATCGCTGCCGCTTCCGCCCCCACTAATATCCAATTTTCTGGTAACTCTCGCGCCAGATCGGGCTGAGATAATAAACAGCGTAGTAATACGCGCAAATTTGATACTACAGGGCGCGCCGCTTTTTGTAGCGCGCGACGCGGCAAAGCGCCTATCGGTTTAATCGCATACAGCGCTTCTAATTCCGCTTGGGAAACCCCGGCCAGCGCCGCTACCTCCTTACGTAGCAACAGCGCAGTAGTAGGCGCAGAAATAACTGTTAGCAAAGGCTTGGCCCGTTGCAATAAAGCAGTGCGTCCTTCCTGGGTATGCAGGTCAACTTGTGTGGATAATTCACGCAACACATAACTGGACAGCGGCAAAGCCTCTTGCAGTAACTGCTCAAATGCCGCTGTTCCATGCTCCCGTATAAAGCTATCAGGATCATGTCGCGAAGGCAGAAACAGGAAACCGATGCTCTTGCCATCTACCAATTGCGGCAGTGCATTCTCCATTGCGCGCCACGCAGCACGCTGCCCAGCTGCATCGCCATCAAAGCAAAACATCACTTTATCGGTCAAACGCAGCATCTTTTGCACATGGTAGGGCGTAGTCGCCGTTCCTAATGTGGCGACAGCGTATTCAACACCATGCTGGGCAAGTGCTACCACATCCATGTAGCCTTCTACTACCAAAACCTGTCGCTTGGCGCGTATCGCTTTCAACGCGTGGAACAAGCCATATAACTCGCGTCCTTTTTCGAATAGCGCGGTCTCTGGCGAGTTTAGATACTTGGGCTCACCTGAATCCAGCACTCGCCCACCAAAACCGATTACTTGGCCGCGCGTATTCACAATGGGAAACATGATGCGGTCGCGAAAACGGTCATACCGTTTGCCATCCTCATTTTCTATTACAAGACCAGTCTCTAAAAGGCTACTGTCCTGGTAGTTTGCAAAGACGCTTCCCAAATTTTGCCAGCCCTCCGGCGCATAGCCGATACCAAAGCGTAACGCTATTTCACCACTCAAGCCACGCCGCTTGAGATAGTCGATGGCAGGTGATGACTGCTTTAGCTGGTCGCGATAATAACGCGTTGCTGACTGCATTACTTCATACAAATCAGGTGTAACCTTATGTTGCGTTTGTTCCGGCATAGGCGCTTCGCGCGGTACCGTTACACCAACACTACGCGCCAATTCTTCCACAGCATCGACAAAACCTAACCCACCGTGCTCCATGACAAACCCTATAGCCGTGCCATGTGCACCACAACCAAAGCAGTGATAAAACTGCTTACTCTGACTGACCGTAAAAGAGGGGGATTTTTCATTGTGAAAAGGGCAGCAAGCAACATAATTAGCGCCTGCTTTTTTAAGCGGAACGTAACGCTCGATTACATCCACAATGTCGAGACGGTTGAGCAAATCATGAATGAAGCTTTTTGGAATCATCCTGGCTCCGCCTCTGGTTTTACCAATGTGGTATGTACACCGAGGAGTAATTGATTGCTGATTTTACGTAATACGAGACAGATTCATATTCACTGCAGCCATTATTCCGTGAACGCGAAAATGACTGTGTGATTAAGACTTAAGTGGTGGACTACAATTTTATTGCGACAACCGCACCTTCACCAACGCTGAAACTTTGCTCATGTCTGCTCGACCCGCCAGCTTCGTCTTAAGCAATGCAATCACTTTACCCATTTCTTGGGCGCTTTGGACACCACTACTGGCAATAGCATCGTTAACTGCAACTTCAACTTCAGCTTCAGTCATCGGCTGCGGCATATATGTCTGCAATACGCTAATTTCAAATTTCTCAATGTCGGCCAACTCTTGCCGCGCTGCCGCTTCGAACTGGATAATTGAATCGCGCCGTTGCTTGATCATTTTATTGATGACTGCAATGACGTCGGCATCTGATAACTCGATGCGTTCATCTACCTCGCGTTGTTTGATTGCGGCCAGCAACAAGCGGATAGCGCCGAGGCGCACCGAATCTTTCGCGCGCATGGCCGTCTTCATGTCTTCTCTGATTTGCTGCGCCAGATTCATACTTAAGTTCAATCTCGCGGGAAATTTAACGGCAGGCTCCACATCAACGCGCAGTCACCAGCCGTTTTAGGAAATTAATATAGCTTTGGCGGCAGGACTTGGCTACGCAGGCGCTTATAATGCCGTTTCACAGCAGCAGCCAGCTTGCGTTTACGTTCCGCAGTAGGTTTTTCATAGAATTCGCGAGCGCGCAATTCAGTTAACAAACCAGTCTTTTCCACTGATCGCTTGAAACGGCGCATAGCCACTTCAAACGGCTCATTTTCCTTAACACGCACAGTTGTCATAAACAAACTACCCTTCAACTTAAAAATTAAGGGCGCGATTCTACCAAAATACTGCCCTGTTCCACAACCTGAATTTAGATGTCCTGTCCTACAGGGCAGTAACAATATTACAACCGTCTGTTCACCTTCTTAGTTTTTTCCTCCTAACGGGTGGGCGTCATGACATCATCAACCCTTAAATATCATGCAGAGAACTGCCAGGGTATCAGTTAAAATATGGCACACTTATTTTTTAAGGACACCCATAAAAGATGTCCGCAGTTTTTTGCCCTGTGAAAATAATTACATTAACTAAAGATTTAAGACTTAATATAAAAAGGTAACGGTGATATGAAAGCGAATATCAAATGGGTAGAGCAGGTTTCCTTCTTGGGTGAAACCGAAAGTGGCCATGCCATCCTAATGGATGGCCCTCCCGAAAGTGGCGGCCATAATCTCGGGCCGCGTCCAATGGAACTGGTACTGCTCGGCACGGGTGGTTGCACCACTTACGATGTTATTCACATCCTCAAAAAAAGCCGCCAGCAAGTGACAAATTGTGTGGTGAAAATCGAAGCCGAGCGGGCTGTTGATGACCCCAAGGTATTTACCAAAATCCATTTTCATTTTATCGTGACTGGCAAAGACCTTAAGCCCGAGCAAGTCGAGCGCGCTATCCAACTCTCTGCAGAAAAATACTGCTCGGCTTCCATTATGTTAAGCAAGACAGCGGACATTACGCACGATTTTGAGGTCATTCAAGAAATACCTTAAGCAATTGAAACTCAAGCCCACCCCAATAAATTTCACAACTCCTTAATTTAAGGAAGATGTTGCAGAAATACAACAATTATTATAAATAAGAACAAATAGCTTTAAACGTTATATACTCATGAACAGTAAGCTACAAACAGATTGTTGGTAAATTGATAAATTGCTCGCAAATTGAAATGGTTACGTAATTATTACCATTGTGGTAGCTTCAGTTGAAGTTTGATCAGTCCAATCGAGTTTAACGTACCGAAAATGCATGCAGAAGTGACGACTTAAAAATTTTTTACTAAAGAACCAACATAACGTTTCCAGGGAGGCAACAAACAATGAAGCTCAAAAATAGAACATTAGCTCAGCAAATGTCATTAGTCTTTACGCCGCTAGCATTACTCGCGCTGGCTACAGAGGCATATTCAGCAGACAGTTTCACCGAAGCTCTGACGGGCGGTAAGGTTTCCGCCAATTTGCAATACCGCTATGAAAATGTTGATCAACCACACCCAGCAAGCGGCGCTCGTCTTAAAGAGGCTAATGCCTCAACTCTCCGATTGCGCTTGGGTTATGAGACAGCAGAATATATGGGGTTCGGCGGTATGGTTCAAATTGAGCATATTTCGGCCAACGATGCTTACAATAGCCGGGTAAATGGCAGAACTAATTATTCTGTTGTGGCAGATGCGAATGTCACAGAGCTCAACCAAGCCTACCTAAGTTACAGTGGCGCTCCCCAAACAAAATTAAAATTTGGTCGTCAACTCATTAGATATGACGACGACCGCTGGATTGGTAACGTTGATTGGCGCCAAAACCATCAAACTTATGATGGCCTTTCAGCTGTCAACAAATCGCTCCCTGATACTACAATCTCGGCAGCTTTTCTTACCAATGTTAATCGCGTATTCAGTGATGCCTCCATTGACAATGGAACTGGCGCATTGTTGGGCAACCATCACATGAGGTCTCCCCTCTTTAACGTAAACTACAAAGGATTGGGCTTTGCTGAATTGGTTGGTTATGGTTATTTCCTGGATTACGATCCCTCCGCGAGAGCATTTGGTTTAGCTAATTCAACGAAAACATTAGGCGGTAAAATTAAGGGCAATGCTCCAGTAGGTGACTATAAGCTTCCGTATCTAGCAGAGTATGCGCACCAGTCTGATTATAAAGATAATCCGAACAACTACAATGTTCACTATACCCGATTGGAGGGTGGCATAGATATCAACGTTGCCCAATTCAAATTAGGTTATGAATTGCTAAGCAGTAATGGAAAACAATCGCTCTCGACGCCTTTGGCTACATTATTCGCATTTAATGGATGGGCTGATGTGTTCCTGGTTACTCCAAAAAATGGGCTTAGGGATGTTTACGTAAGCGCAAGGACGACAGTAGCGGGGGTTGTTCTCGGAGCTGATTATCATGATTTCAAAGCAGACCATGGCGGTAACAAGTATGGAACAGAATATGATTTGATTGCGACTAAGGCAATCAACAAAACCTATTCCGTAGGTTCCAGGTATGCACGCTTTAGGGCAGACAATGCTGTTGATAATGTTAACTGTGCGGCCTGTATAGATACTAATAAATTCTGGGTTTATGGATCAATGAATTTCTAGTTCTAGAAAAACCTCCCTGCTTGTATTTTGCAAGTGGGTGCTTAGAAATAATAGGGGCACGATTTTCGTGCCCCTATTATTTTGTCTAAAGTAAGCAACAATTGATGAGAGTATTGCCGACAAAATACCTGCCTTGCCCCAAAAACTGCTGGCAAGTTGTACGTTCATTCCATCTTCCCGCTATTTTGCTTCAATTAAGCCTCTGACAAACCTTTCGGCTACAGAAATCCTGAAATCTTCTGTCAAGCATAAGATCGATACTCCGCGCAACGCGCTACCAGATAGTGATAACATGCGCTACATGAGCTGTAGTGGAATTCCTGCAGGAGATTTTCTCAATTGTTAGAGGTACCTAAAAAGGTAAATTTATTGAATTATCGTGAACTTATTCTCGCCTCAACTTCGATTTACCGCAGTGAACTTTTGGGACGTCTGAAAATCCCATTTCAAATTGCCGCTCCTGATATAGACGAAACTTCTCTACCTGGTGAAAGTGCTAAGCAAACCGCATGGCGCCTTTCCCGTGAAAAAGCGCACGCAGTGGCAATTCATTATCCAGATGCTCTAATTATAGGCTCAGATCAAGTCGCATTATTAGGTGAACAACAACTAGGCAAACCTCTCACACATGAGAATGCTGTACGCCAATTGCGTACAATGCGCGGTCACAGCGTAAGCTTTTACACTGCACTGACCCTCTTGAATGCACGCAATAACGAAATTCAAACCGAAATGGCGAAAAATTGCGTCAGCTTTCGCAATTTCAGCGACGATGAGATCGAATCCTATTTACGCAAGGAGGAGCCTTACCACTGCGCAGGTAGTGCGAAATCCGAAGGTTTAGGCATCGCGCTTATCAGTCGAATGGAGGGTGACGACCCTACTGCTTTAATTGGATTACCTCTTATTTTATTGGTGTCCATGCTTAAGAAGCAGGGGTTCTAGTTTTATAAATGTCGTACTTAATATTTAGCCCATATGCTTCATAACTATTTGTAAAAAAGTTAATTTACAAGTCGAACGAAGTGGGGAATTGCGTAGCAATAACCAGCAAAACCTGACTCAGGCTACAAGCTATCATTAATCATTTAACTTGGCTTTCAGGCGTTTTTATCATGCCGGAAAGTGGCGAATTTAGTTGCGGCAGCGCTGTATTTCTGATATTAAAGCGCGATTTTTAAATTTTGTTTGTATGTTTCTGGAGATATTTTGATGTCAGTACAACCCTTAAAATCCGTTACCCCTTATAAAGTTAAGAAAGGGGAAGCTTATATGAACCCTAAGCAACTGGATCATTTCCGCAGTATTCTAAACAATATCAAGCTCGGGCTAGGTGAAGATATTGACCGTACAGTGCATTCAATGCAGGATGACGCTACTGTGTTTGCCGATCCAAATGATCGTGCAAGTCAAGAATCAGATATGACGTTAGAACTGCGTAATCGTGATCGGGAGAGCAAGCTGATCAAGAAAATTAACGAAATGTTGGCCAAAATAAATAGCGGTGATTATGGGTATTGTGAAAAATGTGGCGTAGAAATTGGGCTGAACCGCTTGGAAGCGCGACCGACCGCTACGTTGTGCATCGACTGCAAAACATTAGACGAGATCCGCGAAAAGCAAATTGCCAAGTAACCTGCATTTTAACAACCCCTAAAATAATGCAGGCTAAAAAATTGATACCAGCATTTAATTAAGCCCACAACGTGGGGGATCTATAGGTTTTCGATTTATTTAACAAAAACTGCCAAAAGAATCGATCTTCTTGCAGGTTGTTGCTGAATTTGCAGCGAACGTGTTTTAAAGGAACACACTCCTGATAAAGGAGGCGCTTGGCGAGTATCTGACGAACGTATAGCCTGGATGGACACGGCGATAAAGGGACAAATAGGCGTTACCCTTCATCTCCGTCAAGCTCCATTTACATCCAGCTTATCCCGGATAGTATTTGCAAGCTTCCCACATCACATGATTCAGTGCTGGTAGCTCACACCGATAAATAGCGTTCGTCCCGGTAATGGATAGGCGTTGTATCTTCCCGGAATAAATTGGCTACTGACCGCATAATTAAAATACTTCCGGTCAAATAAATTATTCACTGACGTGCTTAACTGCCAAGAACCTGTTTTATGTACAAGTTTAATATCGGCAACCGTATAGGCAGGAATCTTCATTCCTAAAGTATTCGCCTCGTCGTTGTCCATGAACTGTGAATCAACGTAGGTGGCAGATGAATTCAATAATGTCTGTTCACTTATTGCCCATGCTGCGCCCAAATTCAACTTTTGCCTAGGAACTAACGGTACCCTCTTATCTGCAATACTCACATTCGTTTGCGTGAATGCCCCTCCGGCCAAAACACCGCTTAAAAATTTTGCATCGATGTAGGTATAGGCTGCATTTAATGCAAGCTGGGGTAATGCCTGCCATCTTCCATCCAACTCAAATCCCCTGCGCCGTGCCGGCGGCAAGTTAGTATTGCCAATACCCGTAGTGAATGGATCAAGATGAATTTCATCACGTACCTTGTTATTGAACAAGGCCGCCCGCCAGTTCCCTTTATTGATGCGCTGCTCCACACTGAACTCCATATTGTCAGAGGTCTGAGGGCGCAAAAACTGAAATTGATTGGTAAACGCTGGCGATGATTCGTAAAGTTCATCTACATTTGCAAATCGAAAACTACGCCCAACTTTCCCATTTAATGCCACTCCACGATCAAGTTGATGGCGCAGACCAAGTTCATAAGCATTTTTTGATGACTTAAAAGAACCCGGTGTAGCAGCGGAGCCAAATGCCGCACCAGGAGCGGCCGCGTTGAAAATATCATTCGCGTCTATAGTGATCCGTTCATTACGCACTCCGGCCAACAGGGATGTCGCTCTTGATAGATGCGTCGTATTCTGTAAATACAAAGCGCTATTTTGCTGGGCCATGGATATTTGGTTAATTGGCTGTCCGATATTTGCCGCAGCGTTCGAAGTATGCAAGTCATAATTCCAGCGATAAACATCAATACCCGCTATCAGAGTGCTATCCCCACCTAATGAATGTGGTAGCTTGATACGAGGTGTAAACGACGTCACGTTCAAATCGCTATCCCGATAATTTGGGAAGCCGTTAAAATCAAAATAGGATTTTTGACTTTTAGTGCGGCGTGCTATTCCCACATTAACATCCGTAGCAGAAAATCGTTGCTGCCATTCAAGTGCAACTTGATTGCCATCGCGGCTGGCATAGTCCAGGGGGGTGGCAGCGCCACGCGGATCAGTCGCCACCAGGTTAATGCCGGCACTCGGTTGTACCAGACGTGCGCCAGGTAAGCGAATGTCCTGCCGATCGATCCCAACTTTCAATGCTAGCTCACCTGCGTCCAATTTCCACCGTGTATTTGCCTGCACATTGGTTTGCTCGTTGCGTTTGTTCGCACGGTATCCATCAGAAACTAAGTGGCTTGCTGTAAAGTCAATTCCGGCCGTACCAGAAAAATAATTAGCATTTGCCTGCACTTCAGCCAATCCATAACTACCGGCTTTCACGCTGACTTGACCCATCTTGCCTATTTGCGTAGGTGATTTGGTGATGATATTGATCACTCCATTGGTTGCGCCGTCACCGTACAACACAGCACCACTGCCACGCATAATTTCAATACGTTCAATCGAAGCGAAGGGGATAGCCGACCACTGCACACCTGAAAGATCAGCGTTAGTGATGCGCCGCCCATCCAGCAGAATTAGCGTATTTTGTCCGGCAGCAGCACCAAAACCGCGCAAATCAACCGTGGCTGATGCGGCATTGTTGCCATACAGATCTCGCGCAGAAATTCCAGCTTGTTGCGAAAGTAATTCCGGTATCGTGCGGGCGCTGCTTTTATTGATAGCTTCGCGCGTAATGATGGATACATTGAGTGGCTTGTCAGCGTATGTCTCCTCGAATCGCGTCCCGGTAACAATGAGAGTTTCGAGCGTAGGATCTTCCGTTATTGCGTAAGCTGATGAAGTAACCGCGCACAAAATAGCGGCGACAAGTTTTTGGTGTTTCATTAAGATTTTCCTGAGCGAATTCCAAGGTTCCCCGTTGGAATGTTCAAACACAGGAAATGCACAAGCAAAAAGGAAGGAAGTGGTGACTAACCGATACGGTTTGTCATCCCGCCGTCCATGCGCCACCCGCAGCATTTCCCGACCCGAAGAACCTCAGATGAGGCTCCTGTGCTCAAGGCCGGTATCCGGGCTTGCAGGACTAGACGCATTGCCTTCCCATGATTGCTCACAGTGGCTTAACTCAAATTTTCCATAATCTACTCGACAAGCATTTGCGCTTGCTGACGCGAATTTATGAAACATCCAGGTTATCAACACGTCCACACCTGCTTACCGTTGCGGGGGCAGCACAGGCCTGAGGAATTAAATTCCCGCACCTGTTTCCCGTTTAACCAGACGCATTTCTGTGTCTGGCACCTTAAGCGGCGCGAAGTATATCAGACGTGCAAGATCGAATGATTTTGAGCCAGGATATGTTTTCTTAACGCATGTATTTTGCAAGAAATCTTATCAAATATAGCGAGCTGAAATAAACGCTGAAACTTCATCTTATAAAGCACATCCTAAGAACAATGGTAAAATTGTCATTTATGTAAGACTCAAATTAGGACTCTGTACCATGAGCTCACGCAACGAATATTTGTTTGAACAATCGCAACACGTCATTCCAGGCGGGGTCAACTCGCCTGTACGTGCATTCAAATCGGTGGGCGGCACACCGCTGTTTTTTAAACGCGGCCAGGGCGCATATGTCTGGGATGCCGACGACAAGCGTTACATCGATTATGTCGGTTCGTGGGGGCCGATGATTGTTGGTCACTGCCATCCCGCCGTGGTCACGGCAGTGCAGGATGCTGCCGCACAGGGTTTGGGTTTCGGTGCGCCCACTGCGGCTGAACTGGAAATGGCTGAGTTATTGTGTAAGCTACTTCCCAGCATGGAAATGGTGCGCCTGGTGAGTTCCGGTACGGAAGCCACCATGACTGCAATCCGTTTGGCGCGCGGTTTTACCGGGCGTAGCCGGATTATTAAATTTGAAGGCTGTTATCACGGCCATTCTGATGGCCTGCTGGTCAAAGCAGGCTCCGGCGCACTAACTTTCGGCCAGCCGAGTTCCTCCGGTGTGCCAGCGGAAATCGCGGCGCTGACTACCGTGCTCGACTATAACGATGTGGCTGGGCTGGAGCGAACTTTTGCCGCAATGGGCAGCGAGATTGCCGCAGTTATTGTTGAGCCAGTTGCGGGCAACATGAACTTGATTCTCCCCAAGCGCGAATTTCTGGATGCGTTGCGTGCGCTGTGCACTAAACATGGTGCAGTGCTTATTCTGGACGAGGTGATGACGGGCTTCCGCGTCAGCCTGCAAGGCGCACATGGCTATTACGGCATTAAGCCGGATCTGGTCACGTTGGGCAAGGTGATGGGCGGTGGTTTACCTGCCGCGGCTTTCGGCGGAAGGCGTGACATAATGCAATGCCTGGCACCGCTCGGTGCGGTATATCAAGCTGGCACCCTGTCCGGCAATCCGGTGGCAGTAGCAGCGGGGCTGGCTACGCTTGAATTGGTGCAGCAGCCGGATTTCTACGAGCACTTAAGCGCGCTGGCGCACCAACTAACCGAGGGCCTGGAGCAGGCTGCCAAACAGCATGGCGTAGAATTTTCCGCCCAATCCATCGGCGGCATGTTTGGTTTGTATTTCCGAGCCACCCCGCCGACCTCTTATGCCGAAGTGATGACCTGCGACAAAGATGCGTTTAATCGTTTTTTCCATGCCATGCTGGACGAAGGAATATACATGGCGCCATCCGCATTCGAGGCAGGTTTCGTGTCATCAGCACATACATCCGCAGACATTGCGCAGACCATCGCGACTGCCAACAAAATTTTCGCAGCTTGGTAGTATGGGGTTATTTTCGCGCGCTACATTTTTTACCACGGTTAATCATTTACGCGATTTGCCGGTTCACGGTGGAAGAGAAGTTGCTTTCGCCGGACGTTCTAATGCGGGCAAATCAAGTGCCATCAATACACTGGCCAACCACGTTCGCTTGGCTTACACCAGTAAAACACCAGGGCGGACCCAGCATTTAAACTATTTTGATTTGGGCGAAAATTGCTTTTTGGTGGATTTGCCAGGTTATGGATATGCCAAAGTCCCACCGGAAATAAGGGCACACTGGGAAGAGCTGCTAAGCGGGTATATACAAACACGGGGGGCATTATGCGGGCTGGTGATCATAATGGATGTGCGACATCCACTCACCCCGCTGGATGAGCAAATGCTGGATTGGTTTGCCCCCACTGGCAAGCCAGTGCATGTGCTACTTACCAAGTCAGATAAACTAAGTCGTCAGCAAGCGAATATGACGCTGAATCGTGTTAAATTGCACCTCGCGGAACATTTTCCATTTTGTTCGGTGCAGTTGTTTTCTAGTCTTAAAAAAATGGGAATGGATGAGGCGGAAGCGGTGATTGCCAGCTGGTTTTCTGCCAAATAGCAGGCAAAAAAATGCCCCTGGCTAATAAGGAAAAACCAGGGGCGAAAATGCCTCGACTTTATTGAGCCAAGACAGCCCGTTCAGGGAGGAGAAACGGGAGATGACTTCTCACCATCTGTAACGTCAGATTAAATAATGATGAAAGAGTTCCAATATTAGGTAAAAATTTTAGGATTAAAGTTATGCACACACTCGGACAATATCCACATAAACGGATGCGGCGCATGCGCCACGATAAGTTTTCCCGCGCCTTAATGCGTGAAAACGTGCTGACCGCAGCAGATTTCATTTACCCGGTATTCGTACTGGAAGGTTCTAACCGCGAGGAGGCTGTGGCATCCATGCCTGGGGTAAAGCGCCAGACACTGGATAAACTGCTAGTGCAAGCTGAAGAATGCGTCAAACTGGGCATACCCATGCTTGCCCTGTTTCCTGTGATAGATACTGTGCTCAAGTCGGAAGATGCGCGCGAGGCGCTCAATCCCGATGGATTGGTACCGCGCGCAGTAGCCACGCTCAAAAAACACTTCCCCGAGCTTGGCCTGATGACTGATATTGCCCTTGACCCCTATACCAGTCACGGACAAGATGGGCTGATCGATGCCCACGGCTACGTCATGAATGACGAGACCGTCACCGTCCTGGCACAGCAGGCACAAGTCCACGCACAGGCCGGAGCTGACGTGGTAGCCCCGTCCGACATGATGGATGGGCGCATTGCTGCCGTGCGGCTTGCCCTTGACCGCAAGGGATGTAATCACACCCGCATCATGGCTTATTCAGCTAAATATGCTTCCAGTTTCTATGGTCCATTTCGCGATGCAGTTGGCTCCAGCGCCAATCTGGGTACAGGCGACAAGTACACTTATCAAATGGATCCCGCCAATTCCGACGAAGCACTGTGGGAAGTCGGTCTGGATTTGCAGGAAGGCGCTGATATGGTAATGGTTAAACCAGGTATGCCGTATCTGGACATTGTCCGACGTATTAAAGATGAATTTAAGGCCCCCACTTTCGTATATCAGGTAAGTGGCGAATACGCCATGCTTAAAGCGGCCTCGCAAAACGGTTGGCTGAACGAACAAGCTTGCGTACTGGAATCCTTGCTGTCATTCAAGCGTGCTGGCGCGGACGGCATCCTGACTTACTTTGCGTTAGATGCGGCACGGTGGTTGAAGCAAGGGTAACCACGCTAATTAGCCTCCGTGAAGTTCTGTATGAAAATTGCGACAATTTTTTTGCTCGTTTGCAGCGGTTTGATTATTTCGGCTTGTAAAACAACGCCTGAAGATCAAGCTCTTTGGGCTACTTATGAACATGAGCTAAACACTAAAGTTGTCGATCCTCGGCCAATTATTTTTGGCCCATAATTTCCGGAACATTCTGTCAGTTATTCTAAATAGTCTGGACAATTTCTAAATTAGTTAAGGAGCGAATATGGACATTCACGTCTATGATACTTATGTAAAAGCTAAAGATGGCCACACGATGCATTTTGATGTCTTCACTGCGGTGAAAGACGATCAGCAAGCGATCAAATTCGCTAAAGAATGGTTGATTTCAATTGGTGAAGGTGAGGCAGTTATCACGAGCAAAGAATGCAATTTTTGCCACATTCAAAGCGCATCCAGCAATGTTGTTGAAGCAATTAATAAGGATGGGTACTTCATCTACAAGATGGAAGGTTGTGAGTAATAGAATTGTTGTGCTCCAAAAGGAAAGCTTGGCAAACTGTCCGCAAGAATGAGTTCTACATTTGATAGCACAAGACCCATTGATTTTTGATTTAATGCGGCTGTACAACCGCTTTCAGCCAGAAATTATTTCGTTCAAGCCGAGGAAAGCACTCGAAAATACAATACTCCGATACAAGCCTTTTTTGTTGAAGGCTTTTGGGACATATCGCTTCAACTATATATATTATTACCCAGACTAAAGTGTGTCTGGCAACATACAGGAGCCAGTAATGCCTAACAAAAAAGTGATTCAAACCCTTGATGCACCCGCCGCTATTGGTATTTATTCGCAAGCGGTCCGTGTAGACAAAACTGTATACCTTTCCGGCCAAATCGGGCTGGATCCCAACACCATGCAAATGGAAGAAGGTATAGAGGCGCAGATTCATCGCGTATTTCAGAACCTGCGTGCAGTGGCCAGTGCTGCCGACGGTAGTTTGAACGATGTGGTGAAGCTCAATATTTACCTTACTGACATGAACAGCTTCGCCAAAGTGAACGAAATCATGACGTCCTATTTCCATCAACCCTACCCGGCGCGCGCCGTGGTAGGTGTGGCGGCACTACCGCGAGGCGCGTTGGTGGAGATGGATAGCATATTGTGCTTGCAGGACTAGGCATTCACCTGCTGTGCAATTCCTGCTTTGCAGTATTTCAAATGTGTTTCCCGCCAGCATTCCTGTAGCCACGTTAACCAAGTTCGAAAAACTTGGTATTCACAACCGCTTCGATCTGGTGCTGCATTTACCGTTACGTTACGAGGACGAAACCCGGGTGACGCAAATCGCCGCGCTTGTGCATGGTGTGAGCACGCAAGTGGAAGGCGAGATCATCCACAATGAAGTTACGTTTCGCCCACGTCGCAGCCTGATCTGTCAATTGCAGGACAGTAGTGGTGTGCTGCATCTACGATTTCTGAATTTCTACCCAAGCCAGCAAAAGCAACTCGAAGTAGGAAAGAAAATCCGCGCCTTGGGTGAAGTGCGCATGGGCTATTTCGGCATGGAGATGGTGCACCCAAAGTGTCGCGTCGCGGGTGAAAGCACGCCGCTAAAACAAGCGCTGACACCTGTGTACCCAACTACCGCAGGCTTGCCACAAGCTACGCTGAGCAAGCACATTCAAGCTGCCTTGAACGAGCTTGAATTGCCTGACACGCTACCAGCAGTTTTGCTCGCACGCTTGAAGCTTTCCAGCTTTGCCGATAGCGTACGACTGTTGCACAATCCTCCGCCCGACATTGACGAGGATACGCTGCTTAAACGCACCCATCATGCTTGGTTGCGCATCAAGTTTGATGAATTGCTGGCGCAGCAACTTTCCATGCGAATACATTACCGCAAGCGGCAAAGTCGCAATGCGCCGCGCCTGCGCGCACTCGGCCATTACACAGAGCGGTTGTTGCAGACTTTAACCTTTAGTCTCACCACCGCTCAACAAAAAACCTTGCGGGAAATCAGTCGCGATCTTGAACAAGCGCATCCGATGCAGCGTCTGCTGCAAGGCGATGTGGGCAGTGGAAAAACCATTGTCGCGCTACTGGCCGCCTTGCAGGCGATAGAAAATGGCTATCAAGTGGCATTGATGTCGCCCACCGAAATTCTTGCCGAACAGCACTATCACAAATTGCGGGATTGGCTAGAGCCGCTTGGTATCAGTCCCGTATGGCTTTCTGGCAGCCTGAAGAAAAAAGATAAGCAAGCCGCTGTCGAGCGTATCGCGCAAGGCGAAACGCAGTTAGCCATCGGCACGCACGCGCTGTTTCAGGATCAAGTTGTATTCCCCAAGTTGGGATTGGTGATCGTCGACGAGCAGCATAAATTCGGCGTTCAGCAACGTTTAGCGCTGCGCGGCAAGGGCGACGAGCCACACCAGTTGATGATGAGTGCTACACCCATCCCGCGTACCTTGGCGATGAGTTATTACGCCGATCTTGATGTATCGGTAATCGATGAATTGCCACCAGGGCGCACGCCTGTTATCACTAAACTTGTGAGCGATAACAGGCGCGAAGAGGTGCTTGCGCGCGTTCGCCAAGCCTGCCTTGCAGGGCAGCAGGCTTATTGGATATGCCCGCTGATTGATGAATCGGATACGCTGGAATTGCAGACTGCACTGGAAACACACCAGAGACTGGCACAAGCGCTACCTGATCTGCGAGTAGGTCTGGTGCATGGCAAACTGAATACCGCCGAGAAAATACGCGCGATGACCGCGTTCAAAACGGGTGAAACTCATCTCTTGGTGGCCACCACGGTGGTCGAAGTCGGCGTAGATGTACCCAATGCCGCCATGATGGTAATTGAACATGCCGAACGCATGGGGCTGGCTCAGCTGCACCAATTGCGTGGGCGTGTCGGACGTGGTGCTGCGCAGAGTTTGTGCATTTTGCTATTTCAACAACCGCTTTCTGAATTAGCGCGCGCGCGCCTGAAAATCATTTACGAAAATACGGATGGTTTTGAAATCGCTCAGCAGGATTTGAGCCTGCGCGGGCCGGGTGAGCTGTTGGGCGCACGCCAAAGTGGCGTCCCCATGCTGCGTTTTGCCGATGTCACCGAAGATGCTGCATTGCTCAATTGCGCGCAAGCTGTTGCTGACGAAATGCTGTGCGATTTTCAGCAAGAAGCACGCGCACACTTGCAGCGATGGATGGCGAATAGACAAGATTATCTACATGTCTGATACTTATTTGGCACGCGTGCGTGTTTTACCTAGTGAGCAGAGCGAAGCGAGGCTTACGAAGCCGATTTGGGGAGTAGAATCCTGGCGCACCTTCCTGCCTGGTATCGAAGCGGGCTATGCGCCCTGGCTGCGTACCGAAGGGTCACTGACGTTGCGCATTCAGCAACGTTGCGAAAATTTCAGCGTGTGTAACGTGCATAACCATCTGGCAACTGCGGTTTATGATGAAACGGCGCTGCTTGGCTTGCCTGCCCAGCAAAAAATTTATACGCGTGAGGTGTTCTTGCATGCCGATGGTAAACCTGTGGTATTTGCGCATAGCGTGGTTGCGTCCCAGCATTTGTGCGGTGCATGGCACGCGCTGCGAAATTTGGGCAATCGTCCATTAGGCGCACTATTGTTTGCCCATCCGCTGGTGTGCCGCTCAGCGTTGCATTTTGACGCACTTAAACCGAATCATCCGCTATATCGACGCGCTGCCGCTGCTCTCGATATGCCACCACAAAAACTGTGGGCACGGCGTTCGTTGTTCATTTTGCGTAATGCGCCTCTGTTGGTGACGGAAATTTTTTTGCCGGATATTCTTGCGCTGAAAAAATGAATTTCACCGAGCGAATAAATCTGTATATCAATCTAACCAGGCTCAACCGCCCCATTGGTATTCTGCTACTGCTGTGGCCTACATTATGGGGAGTATGGATCGCGGGTAACGGCCAGCCGGCATGGAACATCGTCGCTATTTTTGTGCTCGGCACAGTGTTGATGCGCTCTGCAGGCTGCGCTATCAATGACTATGCTGACCGTGACTTCGACAAGCAAGTAAAGCGCACCCAAGATCGCCCTGTCACCAGTGGAAAACTCGCACCGAAAGAGGCGCTGTGGCTGGCGGCTGGGCTGTCACTCCTCGCATTTCTGCTGATTTTGCCGCTCAATGGGTTGACCCTGCTGCTGTCTATTCCCGCTCTGTTCTTTGCTGCCAGCTACCCCTATACCAAACGTTTCTTTGCCATTCCCCAAGCTTACCTCGGCATCGCATTCGGCTTTGGTATCCCGATGACATTCGCAGCGCAACTCGGCAGCGTTCCCGCCATAGCGTGGTGGCTGTTATTTGCCAATGTATTTTGGGCGATTGCTTACGATACCGAATATGCGATGGTGGATAGGGACGACGACATACACATAGGCATTCACTCCTCTGCACTGTTTTTCGGTAAATACGATATAGCGGCGGTGATGATCTGTTATGGCGCTACTTTGGCCATACTCGCCGCAGTCGGCAGTACGCTCGGGCTAGGCATGGTCTACTACATTGGTTTATTGTGCGCGGCAGGCATCGCCATCTACCACTACACGTTGATTCGAAACCGTCAGCGTGAAGCTTGCTTTAAGGCTTTCCTGCACAACAACTGGTTTGGTGCTGCGGTGTTTGTGGGAATTGCGCTGGATTATTTGCTGCGCTTGTCGAGAGTTTTATAGTTAACCTAGAAATTATGATGGCTGGCCGGAACAACGCTATTCTGCAAATCAATTAAGTCTATTTCGTGGACCATTCATGGCACTCCAGCGAGTCCTCATACAGCTATCACAACGGACTCCCATAACCTTCGCCTTGTTCAACAGATGGTGTTTAGATCATCGAGCAGTTGATACATCCGAAATGTCTGGATTGTCCCGCTCCTGGACGGCTTCAATGTCAATAACTCGCTTTACACAAATGCGTGGCGAAAGCGAATGACGCAAAGTATGTCGGCGTAGCGGGCTTAACCAGTCATTAGTAGGGCAGCGCCTGTATTTCGCATGCTTTCGAACAACCTTCGTCTATCCAGATGATGACGGCAAGTGGCTTTGCCAGAGCGCGGGTCAACCGATAACTCTTGACGGAAAAATATTGCGACCGTGCTTTACGCATCACATTGAAGATTTTTGTCCAGCGCAAGGGCCAGGATACTTCAAGCCCAACCCCGCTGCCAAATCGCTTCATGTAAAGCTTAGCCTTGTCCAAATTTGTTCGCAAAGTTGCCAAGTATCAGCTGAGGCAACATCGTCACCCTACTCCTGTAAAACCCTTGCCTCAAGTAACCGTAATAAGGTTCTTGCGCAAATTCCGCATCTTTCGGGACCCGCAGCCGCACTGCTCTTCCATGTAGCGACCCGCTACCATACAAGTAACGTTTTGATCAACAAATGCGAACCACCTAACCGCGACAACACCACCGGAACCTAGGTGACCGTTAAGCCGACGGGCAATTTTTTGGCTGTGCGCTTGTGATGCCTTATCTTTCCAACCACGGTAACTTTGCATTCAACACCTCGCGGTATAAAAATATCAATGCTGACCTTTGCTTGGTTTTGGGTTGAGAAAGCAGTAGACCTTACCTTGAGGGCAAGATGCCTCAGAAACGCCTCGACATCCCCTTGAGTCCCCAGATTGTGGCTCCGCTTGGCGTCAAATCTAACCTTTAATCCAGTTCAGAAGGTGTGTCATGACGGAATATTCTCTTGATGCTAGCCACGCGCTACTTTGCTTGCTCGTGGGGATGTGTTGCGTTTTATCAGAAAACTTAGGGTGTACGAAGAAACGTTGCATCACCAAAACAATGAATAACAATATTGTTAGATTGATACAACTCGCACAAAGGCGTTATCGGCATTTTTAGAGCTCTGGTTGAAGTTTGGCATCGACAAGATTAGGCGGCATTTATGTCGGAAAATGACAACAGAAGAATTTAGAGTTCCGTTAGGTATTCGGCGTCTCTGTGAGTTATTGTTGGGATTATAGTTATGCCGCGTCTATAAGCCGCCCCAGCCGGAACTAGCCACTTTGTTGATGTTTTTTCGGCAGTTATTGTATCAACTGGCCGAAATATATGCCAGATACTAGGCCGATGCAACCTTGCGACTAAAGCTTAACTTTGATCGCGACTTTAGAGAGAGAAACCCCCAACGTCCGCTGGAGCAAATGTTAGGCCAATGCCATCTACATCGATTTAAAAATCATTGCTCGGCGTCTGTTAAGCTCGATCGAATTCAACCATTTGATGGTGAAATATCCTAGCTGATTTCGTAAATTTCCCTGAACGAAAATTTGTCCGGAGTTAAGGCCGAAATTGGGTAGAATGTTCTAGGCCACGTAATCAGAAGACTCACTTTGTATATTTGCGTGATGTCGTGAATGAAGTTCAAGAATGCATAGTACTAATCTCTTAATTCGAGAATTCATGGCTCTATCGTACGATCTTTTTAAACCACGATCGTAGAACTTAAACATGACGATTGGAAAAGATATATGCAAAATTTCGAAAGGACAGCTATTCGTTGGCAGAGGTCGTTTAGAATCGAACTATATGAATCCAACGGGCAAGAGATGCCTAAGCGAATTAGCCTTAGCCTCTGACGCAACTGTTTGGTAAGAGCGTCACTATCTAAATCAGGCCTTGTCTGAAATGGGCCCTTCAACTCCATTGCGCACTCATAGCTATGGGTTACCTTGAGCCGTAATCTTTTTGAGAAATAGTCGGCTAAAGCGGGCGGCCAATCCTATTTGATGCATATGCGGTCTCAGTTGGGTCATTGGTAGTTCGATAGCAGTTGAAAGTGTACCTGATCAGCAGCGCAACGATGGTGCAAGCTCAAAAATAGACCTGAATATCTTAAGGGTTAGTTGTCGGCGAAAGTCGATTCTATCCTGCAAAGCGAGTCGTAACGCATTGCGCGCCTCAAAAAAGAGATTCGATCAATTGAAGTAGTCCTATTCGCCATCGACATCTTGGGTATTAGTTCCTATTCCATTTACTCTTCGTGTGGCCATTACCTAAAGGTGATGCCGAGTTTCCACCACGGGATGATGAATAAAGATCGCTTTCTTTCGGCTGCAGAGAAGAGCAATGTTGGGCTAAATAGTGATTGCAAGAACTGCCCCATTCATTGCGAATCGACTATATGGCATCACAGGCTGGGAATTGACCAGAAATTCGTGATGAACATGATTTTGCCCGCCATGTCGATTACGATAACGGAAATGGAGTCCTTTTTTAAAAACTCGGCTTTCCGAAGCACTGATTGGCCCATTCGACATTACATCGCTACGAGTGCCAGATGGGATATATGCGCATGATTCTGTGACATCTGATCGAATGGAAAGTGCGGAGCTCGGTATGACTAACGGCCTTGCGTTGTGCACAAGGACGCCCAGATTTTGTTACCCCTTCATTTTGGTAAAGATTTCAACAATTGGGAAAACACAAAGGGGTCAAGTCTTGACATCAGCACAATCCTCTAAGTTCTCTTGAATAAATACTTGCCACCCACATCCGTTACCCCGGAAGCGAGTGATTTTTTATTTAGCAGCTAAGCTATTTTTTTCTGACCCAGAATTTGGTCAATTGCACCTATGAGTGCGGCCTGGTCGTTCTCTTTTAGCTGCCCGAGTTGACTGATAACCAAGCCGCGCTCGATCGTTGTAATGACCGGCTTAATCGCGGAAGGCTTCAACAACCCAGCGCCTTGCCAATCTTGCACAAACGTTTCGCCAACGGTCTGTGTAGATTTTACCTGACTGGTGACAGCCATGATGATCAGGTCTGGCCGTTGCTGGTGGTAAACCGCACTACTGATGACAACGGCAGGTCGTTTCTTGGTAGCAGATTGATCGGTAAAAGGGAACGGCACCAACACGATATCGCCGAACTTAAAGTCGGTCATAATCGGCATCGCTCTCGTTATCCCACACACGGCTGAAGCTGCTTTCCGCAAGCTTTGCTGCCGCACCCGTTAGAGCGCGCGCCTCACTGCGGCTATGCAGAAAATCCACAAAATCTTCCACTGCCGCTACTTGCGCGGGTGGGAGCTCTCTGAGTTTTTCAATGATGATCTGTTCATACTGATGATTCAACATGATTTCCCTTCCTTCATCCCCTCGACCCGGTACGGGCGCTGAGCTTCTCTTTAGTTGATGGTATGGAAATTCCATATTGCATAATAATTTGTGACGAATAAGTGATTACGGTAAGTCTTTCTACCTGAACTACTTACAGAAAAATATCATACAAGAGATTACAAAAATATCAAATTAGCGTATTGACAGTTTTAGGGGAGATAAGTTTTATGGCACGAATAGCAGACAGCGAAATCAAGTGGCTAAAGAATGAAGTCAGCGCGTAGAGCGCCTGATTGAGAGTAGCCAGGTTGGGTTGAATGAGATGAAGCCCAACCGGGCTATTTCAGCCAACCCTTACGATGGAATATCCAGAATGGCACCACCACCGACAACGCCATTAACAAAAGTGCAAACGGATAACCCAGGCTCCAGTTGAGTTCGGGCATATGTGTGAAGTTCATGCCATAAATGGAGGCAATAAGCACCGGTGGCAGCAGTGCCACCGAAGATACGGAGAACAAGCGCACAATCTTGTTCTGGTTGACGTTAATAAAGCTGATGGTTGCGACCATAAGGAAGTTAATCTTGTCGAACAGGAAACTGGTGTGCCCGTCCAGTGAGTCAATATCCTGCATGATCTTGCGTACATCGTCCATTTGCATAGGCGTGAGCAATTTACTACGCATCAGAAAGGATATTGCTCTGCGGGTATCCATGACGTTGCGGCGGATACGCCCATTGAGGTGTTCAGCGTGTGCGATATTGATCAATACGGAAGAAGCATGTTTGTCGCTGAGCTTGGCATTGAGTACCTTGCTGCTCACTTGCCCCAGATCGGCATACACCCCTTCCAGCGCATCGGCGGAAAATTCCACATCCATTGAATACAAATCAATCAACACATCCTTGCAGTCTTCCACGTCGTCCGGCTGCCCGTGGTTTGTCAAACGCCTTTGGTAAAACACCGGCAAGTCTTCCTCATGCACGCTGAAAAGAGTGTTACCGGACAGCACGAAAGCCACAGTCACACTGCGTGAACTACTCTCTTTGCCGAGCAGGAAATCGGAACGCAAATGCAGCTCATTGTTTTCCTCATAGAATCGTGCGCTGGCTTCAATATCTCGTAAATGTTCGGGCTTTGGCAAAGTCAAGTGATAAGCTTGCTCTACCCATTTACGTTCCTCGTCAGTGGGGGCAACAACGTCAATCCATATCGGATGATCGGAACGGAGGTCATCTTGTTCATCCAGATGTATTTTACTCAGACGGCCATTGCTGAGTGTGTAGGCGTTGATCATGGTAAATTTCCTGTATTGCGTATGCTGTAAGACTAGCAGAAATTATGGGTAAACTTTTAACCGGGTACTACTGATAACATGTATATTTTCTATTCGTGTCTAACAAAAATTCAAGAAGGAAACGATTATGGCCGTGAGATTCTACAACCGCAATATTCCCGACGAATGTCATCAACAAATGAAGGCTATGGGGAAATCAGGAGGGGGTATTGCTTGGGTTGCTTTTGCGCCTGGCACCAACCGCTTCAGTATTGTCGCGAAGAACGGTGGGTATTTCAACCGCAACATCCCGGATGAATGTCACACGCAGATGGGCGAACTGTCGAAAAACGGCAAGAAAATTATTTGCGTGGCGTTTCCGCCGACTGGCGGAAACAGTTTCAGCATCATTAATGATCACGGCGAGTATTTCAATCGTAATATTCCGGATGAATGTCACAAACAGATGGGTGAATTGTCGAAAAATGGCGCTAAGATCATCTGCGTGGCGTTTCCGCCGGAAGGTGGAAATCGCTTCAGTATCGTGAATAATCAAGGCGCGTACTTCAACCGCGGCATTCCCGATGAATGCCATACGCAGATGGGCGAGCTATCAAAAAACGGCGCTAAGATCATTTGTGTAGCGTTCCCGAAACAAGGGGGAAACAGTTGGAGCATCGTCAATGACAAGGGCGGCTTCTTCAATCGCAATATTGACGAAGAAGCACACATGATCATGCGGTTCCAAAGCTCGGTTTATGGCCCAGTGAAAATCGTCGCGTTCGACGGGGATGGCAAAGGATGGTCGATCACGTCAAAAGTCACAAAGGCTGAAAAAGTCTGTGATGCGACAAAGTGCGCGTCGATTGCGGAAATCTACGAAAAAATTCAGGCAAGGTTGGACGGCAAGGTGGTCGGGTACGCGTGCACGGTGGGAGCCGGGACGGTCAGCACTTTCTCGAAGGGATGGGCGCGAACGGCGGCTGATGCACCCGCGAAGCAGTTCCTGCCTTCCACGAAAATTACGGTGGCAAGTGTCGCAAAATTCGTCACGGCCGTGGCGGCGATCCGCGTATTAGCGAAAAATAAAATAGGCCTTGACACGGCGATTGGTGGGCATTTGCCGAGTGACTGGAAGCTGGATGCGAGTGTTTCGTCGATCACATTCCGGCAGTTGTTGTCGCAGAGCAGCGGTATTAAGGATTATGGAAATGTCAGCATGGATTACGCTCAGCTGAAGAAATTTTTCACACAGACGGTGGATAAGTCTAAAAACACGTCATGCCAAGGGTCTGAGGTGGTAAACCCGGCAAATCCAATTAACCCGAATAATAAAGGACGCTGCTACAGCAATTACAACTTCGCGATTTTCCGCGTCCTATTGCCGTGGATCGACGGGTTCACGGACGATCTGGCGCATCGTGCGCAGAAATTAGCGGATGCCTATGTGAAAATTGTGGAGAAGAACGTTTTTGCACCGGTTGGTGTGACTGGTATGTTGGCGAAACCGCCGGCTTCTGGACCTCAGGCGACGGGCTATGCGTTCTCTTACCAGTTCCCCGGAACAAGCAAAGGTGTGGACTGGGGCGATGGAACGCTGATTGTAGGCGCAGCCGCATGGTATCTGGCGATCGAGGATATTGCCGCCGTGCTGTTCAGTCTGAATAAGAAGGACGACCGCATTCTGACTGACGCACAGATCCAGGATATGGAAACAACGGTAATGGGTTGGGGATAAAGCGACGGATTCAGCGGGTAATCGATGGGTGGAAAAGAACGGTGGCTGGGGCGCGAATAATACGACTATCAGCACCTCGGTCGCGTTATTTGGACCAGGACTATTCGGCGCGTTGTTCCTGAACTCAGATATTTCAGGGGAAGCCGGAGTAGGAGCGGAGACCGTACTGCATGATGCTTGGCTTGCGGCCATGAAACCGAAGAGTTGATCCGCCTTGTTGACCAAGTTTCCTCAGAGTACGACAAACGCCTGCTAACTTTAGTGGCCCAATAACATACAAAGCAAAAGGCCATGCGAAGCTAGGGGTTTACCATCGTATTTTGCAGGAGACAGGCCACAGAACCACAGCTTAACCTGATCAGCCATCTCAGTTGGATACATCGATCTGACCGGGTCGAGCCTCGCGTGAAGACGTGAAGAAACTACGGACGAAGGAGAGCTTTGTTAACCGTTCCACATCAAGTCGCGCGCGACATCATTCATACTCAGCGATTGCTCATCAGGGTGCGTACTGCCACACTTCGGACAATCAAACCCAGAGCAGGCCAACACGGAAACAGCCAATGCTGCATGGCATTTATTCGCCGTTCCGTAATTTTCCATGAATCCAGCCATCAACAGCCATTTTTGAAATTGAACCTTGTTGATCGCACACCAAGTATTACCTCAACCTCCAGTAAAGCCAAAACCCGCTTAACCCCAGCGCAAGTAACACAAGCGATGCAACGTCCATCACCCATATCGCGTAACGTCCAAATATACGACCGCTATGCACATCTAGCAATATACGCTGTAATGATATGCCCGGCGCAAGAGTATCAGCCACACGACGCCTAACATCAACAGGCAGATCTTGCAAAGATGATAACGTCATCCCAGTAGCGCTTGACCTTTCCCAGCTTTCACCATCAACGCTGGCAAATACGGCGGATGGTGTTTTCAGCATAACATTGCTACCCATTTTACCAAGTGCCAAAATTGGAAATGCAGGTAACGATTGCTTTTCCACCTTGTCAAGCAACTGCCCATCAGATTGATAAAGATAAAGGGCGGTAGCGGTTGCGACATAATTAATATTATTAATCTCGACTGCTCCAACAGGTTGCCCAGCACTATTGGGTAATAATTTATCGTCTAAAACCCATTTGCTATCTTCCCAAGACAAATAGCTTTTTCCAAGTAAATACCCTTGAGCTGGATCAGCAGCAGGAATCCCATACCAGCGCATAAGCCAAGGATAGTTTACTTCCCGCTTATCTAATTTAAGTATATCAACATGATTTAAAACTAATCCTGAAAGCAAAAGGTAGAATAAAAAAAATACAATGACAGCACCGACGATGCCATGCCACCGGCGAACGGCATGAATATTGACCATAGTTAACTCACCATTGGTGGAGTTGTAATATCGGCGGTTACATTTCCAGCCGCCCTAAACTCCGGTGAAGTAGCCGACATTTCCTGTTCTGGATGGGATGCTGCGCCCAAAAATCTCGCACATCGTTCGGCAACCGCCATAAATGCCTTGGTTGAAGGAGAGTCTGGATAAGCCTGTACAACAGGGATTCCTTTATCCGCACAAATTGTTATTTCGCTATCCAGCGGAATAGCGCCGATAAAGGGCACGCCCAATTCATTCGCTACCCTCTCTCCTCCCCCCTTCTTGAAGACATCAATCTCACCACTACAATGTGGACAGATCAGGCCGCTCATATTCTCAACAATTCCGATAATGGGCGTATTCCTCTCTTTCACAAAAGAGATCATTTTCCTTGCATCAAGAAGCGCAACATCCTGCGGGGTGCTTACCACAACAACCCCATCCAGATTGGGAATAAAATCCATGATCGTAATATGTTCATTTCCGGTGCCAGGCGGCAGATCTATTATCAGGAAATCGAGCTTCCCCCACGTAATATTCCCGAGGAGTTCGATGATGAATTCATACTTTACCGCATCTCTCCAAACAACTGGCTCGTTCTGGTCTTCTATCAACAAACCCAACGACGCGACCTTCATCCCGGCAGGCATGATGTGCGGGGCGATGCCGTCTTTATCCCCGCGAAGTCTTACATTTTCGATGCCGAGCATCTTTGGAATATTTGGCCCATGTAGGTCAGCATCCGCCAAGCCAACCTTGTAACCCAGCCTTTCCAGGGCACAGGCGAGGTTGACTGTGGTGGTACTTTTTCCCACACCGCCCTTGTTGCTGCCAACAAGGACTTTGTACTTGATATCCGCCATCCGTTTGTTGATCAACCATTTTTTATGAGCGGCACGGTCCAACTTGCAGGTATCATTTTCGTCACATGTTTGGCAGCCATGGAAATATCCGCAGTCCTTCGCCGGCGCAGCAACCGCCCGGGTGTCTCTCATGTTCTTTATTTCAATAGTTTTCGTCATTTAAACATTCTCGTGATATCAATAATTACCTTCATGACAGGGTTCCATCCTCAATCGCTCTCTGATTATTGACGACCAGACAGTTATCTTTATGAAACCGTTCCAATAGCCCTACCTGCAGTCACATCCCAACCCAAGGGTACTTCCTTCCACCGTTCTCCCCGGCTTCTTCTACCACTTCGGCCTTATCAAAGATAACCGCTTTCTTGGTAACGCTGGAATTAGCCGAGACTTGTGTCTCATCTCTAGTTTTTTCAACGATCGTTTCTGTAAGGGCAGGGAAAAACCTACTAAAAAATTGACGCCTTCCTATCACTTTGCCATTGTCCATGAATAACTCCTTAATTCAGCGATTGGCCAGCAAAATTATTTAAATGAAGGTCTGAGGAAACATATAGGCATAGCTCCCGCCAGGATATGCTTAAAACTTATCTGCCAATCAAACCGTACAATGCCAACATCTCCCACTTCAAGCTTCATTTGGTCGTATCGATAATATGCACAAACAATGTCAATTGTACGAAGATAATCAACTAATGCAGAGGTAAAGGCTCATCCATTTCTGTGCCTGTCTGTTGCGGACAATCTACAGGTCCCTCGTAGTCAGATTTTGGCAATTCTTTTATTCTGCTGTCAACTTCAATTCCAAAAAACTTAAGTTCCGAACCCATGAATTTTGATAACAACAAGCCAAGGTTGCGGTAATAGGCCTCATTAGCTCTCGCTGCAAGGTTTTCTCAAAATACGCCAGTCCATTTCCCGATATGCTGCTCCAGAAATCGTCTTTCTGCAGACAAACAAATATCAATATTTTCTTCCATCGCTTGATCCAGGGCATAGGCTATCTTTAATTCTAGAAAGCTCATAAATTCAAGCTCGACGGTTATATGATCAAATGCAACCGCAGCATCGTCATTCATTACAAAACCAAATGCTTTATAAAATCCACTGATATCGCCAAGAATATTCGGCTGATTGAAGCTATTTTTCCCATACGTTGTTTCAGTCGAAGGACAAAACATGCGGGTCAAAAACATCTCTGTAAAATCCGGCTGTAGTGCGGTCACGTCAACTGTCTCGATCAGACTAGTAAATGCCAGATATTCTTCCTTCATATCATAAGGAAGAAGGCTTATTGAACTATCCATATCGGATGCAAGTTCGTGTAATGTGGCGAGTTTATCTTTATCTGGATAAACAAAGGCCATTGATAAAAATCTGTAAACATCTGCCCTCGCGAGAGCCAACTCTGTTTCCGATTTCGTCGTTACCATTCTATCCCCTTAAATGAAAAGCGGGGCGGCGTTTTAACGCCGCCCCCCTAATGCCCATCAATTACGACTATTCAATTTCAAGCGGTATCCAGCCTCCATTTGAATAGTTCTTACGTGGACCTCTGTTACCACCAGCGCCATCATTTTTGTTTTTACCATCCCATGCAGCGATAGCCATCATGGTCTTGGATCCAGGTGTCAGAACTGAATCCTGAGCATCGCCTGAGTTCAACGGACGCTTGATAACAACTGACCAGTAGCCAAATCGCCTTACGCCATTACCGGTTGCATTATTAGTGGCCTGCCTAGTCAATGTTCCGAAGCCAACGGCATTCAGCTCTTCCACCGGAGTTAGCCTCTCAGGGTCAACTCTGCTGATATTTCTGAGCTTAAAGGCAGCAATATATTGCCTTTGACCTTCGTTATAACGTCTGATAGGTGTATCGATTGTTTGACCAACCGCCGGGATAACTTCCGGGTACATATCGTAATTATAATTTGGATAAGCGTCCCTTACATCTTGATATCCAAACTCGATATCCCTCTCCCAAGCAGCTTTCCAATAAACGATGTGAACAGGATTCTCGTCGTCACCCATCATGAATGATGGTTCCGATCCAGCTTTCACCGGGAACATAATGGCGATTGCATCAGAAAACTTATCTTCCATCGTTTCCGTTTCAGACTTGGTTGAATCATACCAAGTTAACAAGAAAGCAATATCCTTATCGTTATGAACAGACTTGATCTTCACCATCGGTACTGTAGCCACAACTAAACCTGGCATAACCAAGTTCTGCGGACCCATTGGAACTTCAGTAGCCGAGGCATCATTCCATATCGTTGCCGGCGCTTGCTCCCAACTCTGATTGTACTGATTGTAAGAAGTTTCTCTTACCGGATCTTCCTGATGCCATGTCCTATTCACTGGATCCATCGGGATTTCTCCCTTTACCGCCTTGGATTTGATAACGCCAACATTATACGTTTCACCCCCATCCAAACGAACTGGCGGCAACCTCTTAAAGGAACCATGGAACGCGTGACCCCCATATTGTCCAGGATTATCGACAGCAATAATTGGAATCGTCAAATCTTTGGCTGGTCCGTGTGCATCATTCCCAAAGGCAGGAGTCGCAACAGGAATCATCAAAAGTGACGCGGCTATTAATAGTTTTTTCATCATCCGCCCCTTATGAGTTGTTGGTAAGAAATGCGCCGGTCTTCAAGTTCTTGACTTGCCTGATATAAACTGGCTCTGTCAATGGAACACGGACAATCTCTTTCCCTTGTGGATCATAACCAACTGTCTCATTACCCTCAAGCTTGAACGTATCGCATATCCGTTCGGTCGTCCCAAAGAGTAACAACGCAGCTAAAAGCTCCTTGTCCTTGCCAGCATTCCGGTATTGCTTGATGGAATTCTCAACGCCAGGGCCAAATACTTGGGACAGGAAGTCAGGGTTAACATGGACAGGTGGCAAGTACATGTTGCTAGGCTCAGTACCAAACTGTGGATAGATCGGCAATGCAATCTTTCTTACATGCACCAGAAAGTCGATCGGGTTGTTTTCCCGGACTTGCTTACTCATGATCTTATCGTAATCAGCTGACTTGAAACCGTTCAGACGGATTTTTCCGATACATTGAGTAACGCACTGAGTCATCAACCCAGCCTCTACTTTTGGATAGCACGATATGCACTTTTCACCAGTCCGTGTTGTATCATTGTAGAACGATTTCTTGTACGGGCAAGCAGCAACGCATTCTCTGTATCCGCGGCATCTGGACGCATCAATTAAAACGATGCCGTCTTCTTGTCTCTTGTAAATCGCCTTTCTTGGGCAGGCTGCCAAGCAACCTGGGAAAGTACAGTGATTACAAATCCGCGGGAAGAAGAAGCCCCAGTTCTTATGAGTAGGACCCTTAATATAATCCCCTTCGCCATCCAGAATCTTCAGACACTCATCTTCCCCAAGGTTCGGATGCGCATAGTCCATTTCATCTGGCAGATAACCCTTGATCCGCTGATTCATGCCCAGATCTTCAAAGATTGTCGTACCGTTGTACTTGTTGCCTGACCACGGTTGCGCTTGCTCTCCCAACAGAGCCAAAACCTTCACATCCCAAGCAAGAGGATAGAATCCATAAGGCTTCGATTCCACGTTATTCCAGAATATGGTTTCTTGGCCTTTACCAGCCGTCCAAGTCGTTTTACACGCCATAGTACAAGACTGACAGGCAATACATTTATTCAAGTCGAATAACATTGTTATTTGCCGACCCGGCCTGTTTTCTTCATAGGGATAATCCATTTCCCTGCCTAGTTGCCAATTTCTAACTTTTGCCATTGTAGATCTCCATTCACAAAATTATTTCAAATTCCAAGAACGCCGCCTTTATTCAAGGCGGCGGCTGCACACCCGTAATTATCTACTTATGAACCCGCCCTTGAGGTATGTCCTCATTTGAAGGCTTTCATAGGTTGGCCTGTAGCCTTTGGCTGCAATATGCCAAACACCACCGTTAACACCGCCTTTTTCAGCCAGCTCGATTTTCACATAAGATTCCTTTGGCGCACCGTTGGCGCAGTGGACGTCATTCTGCATACCAATGATAATTTCTTGTCCAAAGACTTTCTTATTGGCCACGGTGTCAGTCGTGTAGTCGGATTAATCCACGCTCTGGTGCAGCTTTGATGGTTTCCAGACCTGAACATTGCCTGATAGTTGGTTCGTGGGCTCTTGGCCAATCCATCAGCCCTAGTCCTCGCCCCTTCCATACTGCCATACGTTGCGGCATATGCGTTGTAGTACATGCGCATAGAGCCTTGGGACATTCCAGGGAAGTATCTGCATCTGACCATGAACCTGGCAAGTGCGTATTCCGGCGTTCCTTCTTTCCATCCTTTGTAAGGCCTGTCGCCAGGATCAGCATCAACCCAGATATAATCGCCTTCATCAATACCGAATCTCTTGGCATCGAGCGGATTAACGTCCACGAAACCTTCACCAACTGACGGCTGCCTCTTGTCATGACGGTAGATATCGCCAAACGGCCCCCACCACAATGTCATCAAGTCCGTATCAATTGGGGTTGTATGAGCACCGTGCCTGTACTTCGGCGAATTGAAGCAGAACTCGTAACCGTGCGGCCTGAGAGGATGGTTAGTCGCCATCAGCTCTTTTGTCGTCAGTATTACGTTTCTTCCCATCCGGTTCTCGGCAATCTTAAGACTATTCCCCATTCTTTCCAAACCACGCATCTCAGGTGTTTCCATCAATGCAAAAGCACGGCTGTTACCAACGATGACATTTGGCTCGTAGTGACTTGAGTCAATCGGTGTACGATACACGGTGAGATTCTCGCCACCATCAATCAAGCGTGGGTCATCCATGTAGAATTCCAGCCTACCGCTCTTGGTGTACCAAGGCAAGCCGCCACCTTCAGCTGTCTGCTCCCAGCCGCTAATCCTTGGATAGGTTCTGGCCATAAAGATACTAGGAATACCTCTCTTAGCTTTCTCCCTTATCTCAGCAAAAACCATTCCTCTAGTGGCTGATCCCGCATTGAGAACCCTTTGTCCGTAAACCTCGGAATCCCTGTCTGCTGGATTTCCTGCAGGATTGGTTCCCACAAACTTGAAGTAATCAGCAACCTTTGATCACCGGTCATCGCTGTAAATGCCCTAAAGATTCCAGCAGGAACTTCAGCATCACCAACGGTGTCCTGGAATCTCCTCAATGGTGTAATAGAGAAACGGTAAGGAACGGGTTAGAACAGGAACAAGCCATGTCGGTATGCTTGTTTTCCAACCAAGAATCCACACCCCAAACGATGTCGGAATATTCGCAAGATGCGGTCCAGTTCCAGTCACTGTAAAATATCGCTTCCCATCTTGGGAGGGTATTAACAACCATGTCATAGTGACCCTTGGCATTCCCTAGTGAGGAGTTGGAGTTAGCCTGCCAGAGCACCTTGGTCGGCGCTGGCATATGCCCAGGATCAGTCAGCAACCTGGTTCCGTTCCTTAATGGACGATCGCCATAGTTGTAGTAATGGGCAGATTCGTCATCGGTATAGTGAGCCAATTTGGTGACCATCTTACGGCCATCCAACTCAGGATTGAACGGATCTTCCAGAAGGTACTGACCAAACCCGCCAAAGACTGACTGCCTGTAGTTACCCACATAGTTACCGAAAGTACATCCTCCAATGTGACCAACGTTATCGCTCAGTGCTGACAACAACATGAAGCCGCGATCCTTCAGGGTTGAATTGAAGTAGTGATTGGTTCCCGCACCAGTACTGATGATGCCTTGCCCTCTGTGTTTGTGGAACAGGTTAGCAAGGTCAACAATTGCTTCCACCGGAACGCCAGTCATAATAGAGGTGTTCTCTGCGGTGAATTCCTCAAGGTATTCTTTGCAATTGGAACACAGGCACAACTTTGATCTTCTTCCCATCAACCAAAGGTGACTTCATAGTCGCCAGTCAATGCTGATTCAACCCCTTCGCAGCATAGCGCGCCGCACTCATCCCGGGTTAGCGGAACTGCCTTGTTTGTCTTTTATCCCACACTACATTGTCGCCCCAGAATTTACGGACATCTTCTGCAACAAAAGCCGTGGATTGGAACGCAGGTGGCATCGTTGGATGCTCGCCTGGTTTCATCACCTTAAGGTGGTGCGTAAGATCAGCAAGCTTATAGTCCGCGATAATGTCCGACGCCTTCAGGTTCTTCCAGTTATCTGTTCTGATCAGCAGAGGCAAATCTGTATTGGCTCTCAGATAATTCTCGTCATAGTGATTATTCTTGATGAGGAGATGGCACACGCCAAGACCAAGAGCGGGATCCGTACCTGGACGAAGAATGATTACGTCATCTGCCTTGTTAGATGTTGCGTGGTAATCGATGGAGATGTCGACAATATGACATCCTTTGAGCCTGGATTCACTGACCCAATGAAGATCCGGCATCTTGGTACAAACAAAGTTGTTACCCCAGAATACAATCAGCTTGGCATGTTCATATACCATGAACTCATAATCCAACATCTGGTGACCTGAAACCATAGGACATCCAGGCGCCAAGTCAGTATGCCAAGAATAACTGTCCAATACTTTGGCACCACTGGCTTCATCCGGCCCTACATTTCTTACATAAGCGTCCAGAAGAGCCAAGCCTTGCGCAAATCTCTTCATCGAATATATTCTTAAAACACCAAGGGCGGCCATACCTGCCCGGAATTTCATGGTCTTACAGCCGCATCCATGCATGGATGCAATCATCTCGGGGTCATAGCCCTGCCTAGTGAGTAGCGCTGCGCCTTTGTCACCAGAATAAGTTCTAGCGATGTTCTCCAGCGCACCTGCTGCCAGCGCATAGGCCTCAGTCCAGGGTAGTTTAATAAAAGGCTCTTTTCCGCGTTGCAGATATTTTTGATCCGGGAAGCCGTTTGCTCCCGTCCGTGGATATCCCGCATCTGCCCATGCCTTGAAGCCAGTTCTAACCATCGCGCCTTTTGGCCTTCTGTCAGAATAGGCTTTTCTGTTCATAACCATACCCTTGTTACAGATCCGTGGCTCCCATCTGTGACTGGAACGGTTTCCATCCATATCTTCGGCATCTCCGTAGCCGTATGACGGCGAGATGCGGATTACAACGTCATTCTTTACATGGGCCTTAAGGAGGCAGTTGTGCGTATCATTTGGTGCGCAAAGGAATATAAATTCGCTGTCAACGTGGAACATGTCCCTGTAAACCTTCTCCCAGTCTCTATTCGGGTAGGACTTTAGAGGGTTGTCAACTACATACGGCTTCAGAAATGGTGAAGCTGCAAAGGCGTTATTGGCCATTACAGCTAGTCCAGCGGTGGCGGACAGCTTTAGAAAGCTGCGCCTGCCAATGTTATTCTTAATTTCCATCATTTAGTCACCCCTATGTTAATTTAAATTAAATTATCTTCTCGGCTTTTGTTAAGGCATCAATCCGAGTAATTTTCATTCACCACTTTCAAGTTAAAACAAAAAACAACAATCATCCATGTTGCAAAAACTAATTCTTCGGTATATGCCACATCAGTCACACCCTAAATATATGGATTTTTATAATGACAAAAATCGGGTAGTGAATGATCGCGAATCTACGCGGATAAAATAAAGTCGATTTGATATAGATCAAGATTATGCCATTTTTTTGGCTCGCTTATCTAGCCTGAGGATTCATAAATTGACGCACATATCACTGTTCTTTAAAAAACCATAATTAATGGAGGTCTTGGTTCTCCCTGATTAGCCATCATGTTCAGCTGCGCGAACGAGGCGCTCAGGATAAGGCGAAGTGACGGACGATACTCGAAGCAGCCTGGCCAGAATGACAAACAGGTCGAAACAGCGGTTGAATCGATATTGGAACTCGACGAGGTAACGATGGGCATATTTTGGAAAAATCGAACGCATGGCAAGCTCCAGAGAACGTCGTCTTCAGATTGCCCAGCGGGGATTGACCGCGCGAAATTGTTCCAGCTTCCTGCAGAGGCAGGATCGCCGTCGGTGTTTGTTGTGGGCAGCCAATCACCCCACTGATTGCGCTGAGCTGCGAACTGTAGTGGTCTAATTTACACGGACACCTCGATAGGTGGAAAATCGACCATCAGGGGAGTACTAAATGACAAAGCAGAAAGAAATACGACACCAATTTCAAACTGGAAGTTGTGCGCATGATCAGGAACAGGGACTGAGTGTTCAGCATGTCAGCCAAAGCATGGGAATCGGCCTGACTGCGATCCGTCGTTGGGTGACGCAATATAAAGCCGAGCAAAGTGGACAGCGTGGCATCGGCAATCCACTCACTGCTGAACAACAGCGTGTCCGCCAACTGGAGCAAGAAAACCGTCGACTTCGTATGGATGTTGATATTTTAAAAGCGTCAGCCTTCTTTGCCCGGGAACTAAAAATGAGCACCCGCTTATTTGCCTGTTGCAACAGAAGGCGATCCCCGTTCAGCAGAGTTGCCGCGTCTTGGAAGTGAGTCGTTCCGGTTTTTATGAGGCTAAGAGCCGTCTCCGCCAAATCAATGATTTGCAAAACAAGCACTCATCTGCGGGCTGCTTTCATGGCCAGTCACCAATGCTATGGTAGCCGTCGTCTGGTCACCGCATTGGAAGCGCAAGGGATTCAAGTTGGTCGCTACCGGGTGCGCCACCTGATGCGTCAGGCAGGCTTGAAGCCTGTATGGGAAGCGTAAATTCAGCCACAACTGACAGCAAACACAATCGCCCATTGCTGCCAATATTCTGGATCGGCAAATTCAATCCGGTCGCACCCAATATTGCTTGCGGGCGATATCACCTATATCCGCACCGGGTCAGGTTGGCTCTATTTGGCGATCGTGCTGGACTTATTCTCGCGCAAGGTGGTTGGATGGGCGATGGCGCCGAGCATGCCTGCTGAATTGGTCTGCGCCGCACTGCACATGGCAATACAGCAGCGTCAACCAGAGCCGGGGTTGATCGTCCACTCCGACCGTGGCAGTCAATATGCCTGCGGCCAGTATCAGGCTTTGCTTGTGAAGCATGGCCGTCTGCAGCATGAGCCGTAAGGGCAACTGTTGGGACAATGCAGTGGCGGAACGCTTCTTTCTGAATCTAAAAATGGAGCGCGTTTGGCAGCGCCAATATGCCAATCAAATGGAAGCTAAAACAGATATTACCGCATACATCGTGGGATTCTATAACTGTAATCGCATACACTCAGTATTGGGCAATCTGTCGCCCTCCGTCTTTGAGCGGAACAGGACAGCAAAAAAACCTATCGTTGTGTCCGAAATTACTTGACCACTACAGTCTGCTCGCCCATTTAATTTAGCAATTTGGCACTCGAGGACATTGAGTGCTAAAATCTAATAATTTGGAGGAACATGATATTGAATCACACTTTGTCGTTGCCGACCCCCTCGGCTGGAGAGTAGTCTAGATCGATATATGCAAGCGGTGAATCGTTTCCATTGCTTACTCAAGATGAAGAGCTAAGTTTGGCAACCCGCTTCAGTCGCGATAACGACTTGGACTCAGCACGCCAGCTTATCGTCTCACACCTACGCGTAGTAGTCAGCGTAGCACGCGGCTATGCTGGTTATGGCCTACCGCAAGCGGACTTAATTCAAGAAGGCAATATTGGCCTGATGAAAGCGGTCAAACGCTATGACCCAAATCATGGTGTGCGGCTGGTATCGTTCGCACTGCACTGGATACGCGCCGAGATGCACGAATATATTCTGCGCAACTGGCGCCTTGTCAAGATTGCAACTACGAAAGCTCAACGCAAGCTATTCTTCAATTTGCGTAGCATGAAGCAAGGGTTGGAATCACTCAAACCGCAAGAAGCTAATTTAATAGGGCAGCAGCTAAAGGTCAGTACTAAAGAGGTCTTAGAGATGGAAGCCCGTTTCAACGGCCACGAAGTGGCGCTAGAACCGGCTACAAACGACGAAGACGACAATAACTATACGCCTATCGCCTATTTGGCATCTGCTGTGGATAACGAACCATCTTGCGTCCTTGAACAAAAGCAGCTCGAAATACAGCAAAGCACGTGCTTAACACGCGCAATAGCAAGCAGATGAGCGCAGCCGTCGAATCATTGAAGCTCGTTGGCTTCGCGAAAACAACACCGTTACACTCATGACCTTGCAAATGAGTTTGGCGTGTCAGCCGAACGCATACGCCAGATCGAGCAAAAGCCATGGCAAAAATGCAAGTAACAATGCTGTCCGCCAGTTAACTATTTACATGAATGCCCACTTTATGCCAAGCTTTCAATCGATTGCTTTAAGGGTAGGTTTGACACCAATCTAACAACGACTAGAAAACCTGTTTGTACCGGTTAAATTTTGACTAGATAATCTGCGAATCCTGCTTAATATTTAAACAAACGCGCGCTCAATAACCAGCCACAAAACCTTGGAGAGGTAATGGTGTTGGATAGAAAAACCAAGACAACATTAGTCCAGGTTCCTCAAACCAAGCTCTTCGTCGTTGGCTCACCGCCAAATTTAATTGTCGCTTGTCTGGGTCTTTGCGCCAGAACGCCCCTACTGCAAATACCTTGTGGTGCAAGGTGGCAAGGGTATGTTGTACCGAGCCTCGTAACACAGCTTGCCGGAACAAACTCATCAGATTGTATAACAGCATGGCAAAGCCCAATGTCGCTTCAGTCGCGTAAAAATCATTGACGTTAAAGCTGTCCAAACTCAAATCTGCTTTGAGTTCCTTGATACAGTTTTCGCAATCTGCTCGCCCCCTCAATTCACTTACAAAAGTTGCACTTCAGAGTTGAATCCGCCCATCAATAGTACAATAATTACCCAATCAAAAAAACCGAGGAGGTAATTCATGTCACGACCACCGCGAGGCCAGGATGTGCTTGATAGCGCACTCCAAACCATTGCTTCAGCGATGACGATTGAACAGTTACGACAAGCACAGGCGGTAGTCCTGCCACTGCAATAGGGCATGAGTCTGGAGCAAACAGCACAGACCATCGGATTGTCCAAAGTTTGGGCGTGTCGTTTGCGTAACCAGTTTATTACGGGTGGAGCCTTAGTGATAAAGGCAAGTCAATGCGCGGAGGGACACTGAGAACACTTCACCCCTGAGCGAAGCCGAACTGCTCAACCGTTCTGGAGTCTGCCAGTATCGGCGGCATTTGGTGGTCAGCCAGATCAAGCCTCAACTCGAAATGGCGCTGGGACGGGGATGGCGCTGTCATCGGTATACAAATTGCTGCATCGATACAACTGGCGCAAACTCGCACCTGACAAAAAGGCATCCGCAAAGCAATCCTGGCACAGGAAGACTGGAAAAAATTCCCCGAAACACTTGCCGAAATCCGCCGGAACTGGGCAAAACGAAACCGATCCGACTGATGTTTCAGGACGAGGCACGTTTTGGGCGCATCAACGACGTGCGTCGGTGCTGGGCTCCCAAGCCCGCACGGCCACTATGCCAAGCTATGCTGACCCATGAGTACACCTACGCCTACGCGGCAGTAGAGGCCAAAAGTGGGGAGCTCGATTCCTTGATCTTGCCATACGTCAATACCGACTGCATGCAGTTGTTTCTCGATGAGGTGGGTGCGCGCCATCCCAGCGACAAAATCGTAATGGTGCTCGATGGTGCCGGCTGGCACTCCAGTCGGTTACTCCAACCGCCACAGAACATGAAACTGTTACCTTTGCCACCCTATGCTCCTGAGTTCAATCCAGTCGAACATGTGTGGGACGAATTGCGTGAGAAACACTTCCATAACCGCGTCTTCGATAGTCTCGATGCACTGGAGGATCAGCTCGAAGTGGCCCTGCATACCTTCGAGAACAATGCGCCAATGGTCAAGTCAATTGTGGCTTGGGAATGGATTGTTAGTGCTTTATTGAGTTAGAAATGGAATTAGGTGCCAGCCCGGTATTACTCAGCCTATCGCCAAATGCCCGAAGAACTGGATTGTGCCTGCGCGCTACCAGTCCCGGCATATACAGAGCCCGTCGCAAGTTTGCATGGCCGGTACGACTCATCATGGTTCGACCTTTGACCGAACTGCCTGACAAACGCTGCCGTGGTGTCACGCCGATGAATGCCGCCAGCGCCTTGGCATTTGCAAAACGCCGCACATCACCTGCGTAAGCCAGCACCTTGGCGACCGTGGTACTGCCAATACCTGGGATGCTGTGCAGTAATTCGGCATCGTGTTTAAGCTCTGGATGTCGAATGATGTGGTCATTAATATCGTGCTCCAGCGCTCCGATTTGTTGTGCGAGCCAATCCAGATGGGTTTGAACCGACTCAATCAAGGATGCTTGCCCAGTTGCCGTGTGCGCTTCCAGCCGATTGCTCTCCTGTTGATGCATATCCTTGAGTGCTTGCAGTCGATCAACCCATCCGCGCAGTTCGCGCCACTCGGCGGAAGGCGGTGTCCACAGACTAGGACGCATAGCCGCACAAAAGCGTGCCAACAGTGAGGCATCGGCACGATCTGTTTTGTTACGCGCCAACTCTCCCTGAGCAAAGCCTTTGATGCGCGCCGGGTTGACTACGCTGATGTGCCAGCCCGATTCAACCAAAGCAATGGCCACGGCTTCGCTGTAAGGTCCGGTCGCTTCCATGCAAATGTGGGTACGCTGCTGTTCGGCGCCTCGTTCAAGCAACCATTGCACAAGCTCACTATGACCTGTGACTGTGTTATCAAAAACTTTTGATTTAATCTTGCTGTTGGCAAGTAAAGCGATGTCGAGCTTGCGCTTGGATACGTCAATTCCAACAACGCAGGTGGCGTGTTCGTTCATCGTTTATACCCTCCTCGTATGCAGGCTCTGGCTGCATTTCAGCAGCACGGCCCAAGTTACCGTTCGGTCTGATTGAACAAGAAATGAGCAACCGCACCTATCTGACCCACAAGCTTAACCGCTTAAACTCTAGCCGATGTCATGTTGCCCAGCCTGCTCAACATCGTCATTGCATAATGTTGAGTCGACAGCGTCAATATACGGCTCTGGCAGCCTTATGTGGTGCGAATCCCCCGCCAGCATCGTCCGGAAAGACGGTACGGCATCGCATTAACCGGGGAGGAAATCGTGCTGCCAACAATGCGTATGAACCATCGCGATGATGCGTGTAGCGAAGTGAACCACGTACTCGAGCCTACGTCACCCGCGGTAGCTCTGAAGGGCTTTCAGCCAAGGAAATTCATCGTTGTTTGAAACGCTACATTATTCGAGAGCTGTATCCTTTAATTCTGGCTGATTTATCAGAGATAGTAACCATTGCTTGACATAGGAGCGTCCATGGTGATGGGAGCGTTTCTTCTTGAACTTGAAGATGGAACGGGTGTGGCAGCGCAAGTAGCGAATCAGTTGGAAGCGATTAAAGATGTGGCCGACTATATCGTCGGGCTTTTACAACTGCGTAAAAGGCATTCAGCTTTAGGTAATACCGCACCATTGGTTTATGAAAAAGTTTGTTGCAAAACAAACGATTGCAGTGTCTGAAGTTATTTGACCACTACAGACCTCTACGGCACTTTCATTTCACTATTCTAAGCTTAGGGCTTACCGGGAGGATCGGACGATTGTATCAGGCAGAAACAGTAATACCACCTATCCGAAAGTGTTAGTGGAACCATTTCTCCGGAAACATAAGTCCTTGCCCGTTTCCTAGCAAAATTCCTCTCACTGCACTTCTCGGCACTACTAATCCATGCCACACCACCAAACTGTCTACCACAAGTAATTCCCTCATTACCTATATGCAATTACGTACCGCATCCACACTAAGATTAATCACAATTTCGCCATCCTTAACATACCCGTTTGGGACTCGCGTCTGCTCATCACTTTCATTGCCAAATAGGGGGGGTTAAAGCACTATGGAACACCAGTCATAAATGGCACGTATTAAATATGGCTTTGTAGAAAAATCAGTCACTTCCGGTTACTTTCTCGGCTGCCGTATCGCTTCAATATATGCTGGACGCCGAAAAATAATCGTTCAGCATATTTCGTGGAAAGCGGCGCGGCCTCCTTGCAAGTTGGAATATCATAATATTCCAATCGCCACAACAATGGAGCAATTCGCCACGTGCGTAGATGGTATTCATCGTTCAGCATAATTTTTGTTTGGCGAACACTGGGGCATCTGAGTCAGGCTATCGCGTACTAGTTGGCGTGTTTTCTGCGTGGTTTTTTGCTCACCACTCTCAGTGCACCAATGTGACAGAACATCTCACTCTCGAAGCGATGTAAAATAATCGTGCTCGTGCTCGCATCACCGGGTCGGCAGGCATCAAACTGCGGATGTGGAAAACGTTCATCAATATATTCGTTAATACATTAGACTCATACAGCACTAAGTCGCGCTTAACTAAGACTTACACCATATTATATGGTTATAACGGGGATCTTCAGGCCTATTGATACGTCAACATCAATGGCAACTGAAAATCCATCTTTTCTACACAATACATCACGGCAAACTGGCTGAACGGGTCTGTTGTTTCTAGTAAAGCGTCATCATAGCGACTCACACCTTTATTAGATGGTTACGGAAATTGTCGTCCGCCGCACCAGAAAATACCGGCCAACGGCTAATGGCGAGTGATAATTAAAACGGCAAAACAAGGTATAATTGCCAGTGTCCATGGCACCAGAAATCCAAATATACCTTCAAACAAAGTACCAATAATACTAGCAGCCACTGTCAAAATAATGGGCAGAGGTGCCATGACCGACGCATAGCCAGCACGGTAAATGGAATAATAAATTTAAGGTTATCATCGACCACCATAGCACGCTATAGTCGCCATTCCTGCATCCCCATCACGCGATCCACTTCGTTGGGGAGATTGGGATACCAGATGACTAAATATTGTGTCAAAGAAAGTGTATATAAATAGTAACGTGAAGGCGAACATCATCTGCGCGAGATAGTTGTAAACATAATCTTCAACGGGGCGCGCCAATTTGCCACACGTATTCAATGCGTAACTCCACGCCAGGAAAGCCAAGAACATGTTGAAATTACTAATAAATGCTGCATGCCAATCGCACTATGCCAAGATGGCACCAGCGTCATCCTTCAAAGTTTTACGCTATCATAGTGCCGTATAATACAAAAGTATAAGAATCCAATTTGCACATAAGAGCAAGCGTTGCTGATCTTCCTTGCTGCGATCACTTACCTCTTTCAGCTCGCTTAACACAAAAAATAGTCATTACCGAGCATACCCAGCACCCGACGAGCCACCAAAAAATGTATAGTTATGCCAAGCAGGAAGATGGTACCCATGCTCAGGTAGCCGTGCTCAACCATGGAAGAGTATTTTCGCCGCCAAAATTAAAATACAAGCAATAATATAAATGCCAATGGAAAAAGTGCAAACAAGGACACCGCTAATCGGCGAACTTCATAGCGCCATTGAGCACCTACCAAGTGCAACACCGTACTCTAATGTTACCCCCAGCGCTAGATAAAGCACCACCAAAAACTAACTGTCAAACTGACCAATTAACATACGAAATCATTTGCTGCCCCTCCTTTATTTGGCTGCATGATTGCCACGGCGGATTGCCCATTTTGCAGTACCTTCCCGCGTACACAGTTGATCACATTCCAGCGCTCGGTAACTGACAGATCATTAGCGTACGGTGGCATAACTGCACCGCCGAACGTCATGTAGCCCCGATAAAACCATCAGACCGTTCTTTATTGTTCAGCTGTCAGGCCGAAGGTCAAATCATGGTTTTAATAATAACTTCTCCAACCCATCTTTTACCCATCACCTTTTTTTTTTTTTTTTTTTTTTTTGTACGCCAGAATATCCGTGACAAGGAGTGCAATAAATTTGAAAAGCTTTCCGCCAAAACGCTACTGACTTATCGTCAGCTGGAATCGGATTCAACTGCTTCCAGATGCATGCTATCCTTTACTAAGGATGTAGTCGAGGAATCGGAACTGAGTTTTTGGGTAAGGGCCTCATTCCAGGATTTTTCAAATCCGCACTCTTGTGGTTTGATCACTAATCTGATTTGCCATGTCGTTCGACCATGGCCATGCTTGCGCAAAATGCAGCAGATCAACTGTAATACAATTACTAAAAATAATCTCATTATTTTCGCCTCTTCTTGGATCTCAAGTGCTTTATGCTTGGATAAAAATCGTCTTGAAAGTAACTAGTGCTGACTCATCCCCTTTCACCAAAATTCCAATTTGATCTCTCTGATACTTTAGCGCTGAAGTACAACGGTGACCGCTTAGCTGGCAACCCAAATCAAAAACCCAAATGTGATAAATACGCCACCCAGAATAAAACATTCTCATACGTCAATACGAAATCAGGCGGTAATGGCAGCCAAATTGGTTTACCACCCTAATTTGAGAAAAAGCTGTTCTGCGCGCTCGCAACAAGAAAAACGCTAAAGTTAAACCACCCAAGGCCAGGCTCCTTCCTTCCAACCAAAGCAAACCATTAAACACTGACTGGCTTGTCGCCCCAACACCTCTTCAACTTCAGGATGCTTCAATGGGCGACTTAAGAATCATGTCGTCTATGTCAAAACCCTTGATATTGGATCCGCGTAATTCTGCAATTGTGTTTACGGTTTTACCAAAATCAAAAGCAACAATGCAAGTAAATGACGTTTGCTCATTTAGTAATCTCCCTTCACT
>JADKHS010000010.1 GCA_016721605.1 Nitrosomonadales bacterium | reverse complement strand
AAGCGTACGTTTCGTCGTTTGCGACTATTGGTTTTCCAGCTGATTTACGAGGTTGCGGGTCCTCGGTATGCCCTACACTGCTTTGCAACCCACGTCGAAGCCAAGTCGCCCCCGGTTTCGATATGCTTTAGATACAAATTCCTGCTACAAAACTTAGCAGATTGTAGCAGTTCTGAGTGGCAAAGGCGGAAGAAGTTCCGTACCTTCTCAATTAACGGTAATAGCCGTTTGGGGGGTAAAGGGTTCTGGTACAAACCGCATCGGCGCTACCGTTCCCGGAATCAGGCTACAGGAAATCACCGGCGATATTTGTTTCACCCATAACCGGCAAAAGAAACAGACCTGTCCCGGTTATCCGTCACCCGTTGCTTTCATGCAGTGATACCATGCAAATCAATTCGCTGCTTGGCTCGTTGGACTACTGTTTTAACAATGATAGATAAAAAACTCGCATTCCTGTTTTCGCCTAATGGTGCGCTGGCCGAGCACATTCCCAATTTTCGCGCGCGTCCACAGCAGGTGGAAATGGCGCAAGCCATCGCACAGGCAATTACCGTGAATGGCCAGTTTATCGCAGAGGCAGGAACAGGAACAGGCAAGACTTTTGCCTATCTTGTTCCTGCCCTGCTCGCAGGTGGCAAGGTGATTATCTCCACCGGCACGAAAAATTTGCAAGACCAACTGTTTCAACGCGATTTGCCCACGGTACGTGATGCGCTCAAAGTGCCTGTTTCGATAGCGTTGCTCAAAGGCCGTTCTAATTATCTGTGCCATTATCACCTCGAACGCACGCAGTCTGATGGCCGCTTTACTACACGGGAAGATGCGCGCCATCTAGCCAAAATTGTGAAGTACGCAAAAATCACTCAGTCCGGCGACAAGAGTGGTGTGAGCGATGTGCCAGAGAATGCGCTTATCTGGATGCAGGTGACTTCAACGCGCGACAACTGCCTGGGGCAGGAGTGCCCGCATCATAAAGATTGCTTTGTACTTAAGGCGCGCAAGGAGGCGATGCGGGCCGATGTGGTGGTGGTAAACCATCATTTATTTTTCGCCGATTTGATGCTGCGCGACGAAGGTGTGGCGGAACTGCTGCCAGCCTGCAATACGGTTATTTTCGACGAAGCACACCAATTGCCCGAGACCGCCAGCTTGTTTTTTGGCGAAAGCATTTCGACTTCACAAATCATCGAATTGGCACGAGATACGCGTTTGGAGGCGGCAATTTCCGCTAAAGATTTTGCCGCGCTTCCCACCGCCACGGATTCGTTGGACAAAGCCGCACGTGATTTGCGCCTGGTATTTAAACAGAGGGAAGGGCGCATGACTGCCATCGCCATTGAAGACTTGTCCAGCTGGACAGATGCCATGGCCGTGCTGATCGAAAAGCTCAAGCAGGTTAACAGTCTGCTGGAGAAGCAAGCAGAGCGCAGCGAGGGGCTTGAGAATTGCTGGCAACGGGGGCAGGTGATGGCGCAAAAAATTTCACAATGGCAGGACAAAGAGCAGGTGGATAGGGTGCGCTGGCTGGAAATATTTCACCAATCCGTGCAGCTCAACACTACGCCGCTGTCCATCGCAGAAATATTTTCCAAGCAAATTAATGGCCACCCGCGTGCATGGATTTTCACATCAGCCACGATCACCGTGAAGCAGGATTTTTCGCACTATCAATCTGAAATGGGGTTGCTTGAGGCTCAAACTGCTTGCTGGGATAGCCCTTTAACTACCCTGAGCAGGCGTTGTTATATGTGCCCCAAAATATGCTCGACCCGAATAATCCTGGTTATACCGAAGCGGTGGTGCTGGCGGCTCTGCCATTGATCGAGGCCAGCAAGGGGCGTGCATTTTTGTTGTTTACCAGTCTGCGTGCTATGCAACGCGCACATGAGATTTTAACGGCTGAATTCGAGCGTAAGAAACTTGACTATCCATTGATGTTACAAGGCGAAGGTTCGCGTAATGAGCTATTGAGCCGCTTCCGTGAACATGGCAACGCCATACTGTTAGGCAGTTAGTCGTTTTGGGAAGGCGTGGATGTGCGCGGCGAAGCGCTTTCGTTAGTGGTAATAGACAAACTGCCGTTTGCTCCGCCGGATGACCCGGTATTGGCGGCGCGCCTTGCACAGATCACCAGCCAGGGACGTAACGCCTTCATGGAATATCAGTTGCCCCGCACGGTCATTAATCTTAAGCAAGGTGCAGGACGCTTGATCCGAGATGAGACCGATCGTGGCGTATTGATGATCTGCGACCCGCGTTTGATAGCAAAATCCTACGGCAAGCGCATATGGCAGAGCTTACCGCCATTCAAACGTACGCGGGATTTAAGTGAGGCGGTGGATTTTTTTGCGTAGTGCATGGAAGCCATGCGTGGAGTAATTATTACATACCGGGATAGGGTCACCCGGGATGTGATAGTTAAATAGCTATTGTTTTGATTTCTGTTTCCAGTGAAAAATCAGTGCTCATCGGTTGAGACGCATCTTGTCCGGTAATGTAATGTTAAGTTCAAGTACGTCATATTCGCCATGCTTCTCTAATTGAACATTGATAGATTCGCGGTCTATATGAATGTATTTGGCAATCACAACCATAAGTTCTTCTTGAAGTGCAGGCAAATAATCTGGAGTGGGCGCATTTCTTCCGGCACGTTCGTGGGCCAGAATAATCTGTAGACGTTCTTTAGCGACGATGGCGGTTTTTTTTTCGTTACCACGCAGGTAGCTGATTAAGCCAGCGATCATGGACATCTCAGCGGCCCCCCAGCAGTCGTTTTAAAAAGCTCTTTTTCTCTACGGTAACAAAACGCATGGGTAGTCTCTCGTCACCCATAAAGCGTCCCACTACATCCCGATAGGCTTCAGCCACGTCGCTCTTATCTAAATGGATAGCTGGGGTGCCAGCATTAGAGGCTTGGAGCACTGATTCCGATTCCGGAATTACGCCGATCAAGGGGATGCGCAAGATTTCCTGGATGTCAGTAACCGACAACATTTCGCCAGCCTCTACCCGCTTGGGATCGTAACGGGTAATCAGTAAGTGTTCTTTTACTGGATCGAGGCCATCCACAGCGCGTTTGGATTTTGCTGCGAGAATCCCGAGAATGCGGTCCGAATCCCGCACTGACGACACCTCTGGGTTAGTTACTACCAAAGCTTCATCTGCAAAATACATTGCGGTGAATGCGCCTGATTCGATGCCTGCCGGGGAGTCACATACGATACAGTCAAAACTTTCCTTTAGTTCGTTCAGTATGCGTTCAACGCCTTCCAGGTTAAGCGCATCTTTGTCCCGGGTTTGGGATGCGGGAAGAATATACAGGTTGTCACAGTTCTTATCTTTGATGAGTGCCTGTTTAAGGGTCACCTCGCCGTTGATGACGTTGATGATGTCATACACCACACGCCGCTCGCAGCCCATGATGAGGTCCAGGTTGCGCAAACCCACATCGAAGTCGATGACAACCGTTTTGTTTCCCCGTAGGGCGAGACCGCTGGAGAAGCTGGCACTGGTTGTGGTCTTACCTACACCACCTTTCCCTGAAGTAACTACAATAACTTTAGACACGTTTATATTCCTGAACAAGATTTAGGTACATTTTACCCGTAAATGGGGATGCTAAAAAACTCCTTTAGCTAAGCAAGGGCTGGATAATCAAATCAGAGCCATCCAGATGCACCTGAACGGGTTTGCCGCGCAAATTTTCGGGAATGCCGTTCTCGAATACCTTAAAGCAGCCAGCAACGGAAATCAATTCTGCTTCTAGGCTATGTACGAAAATACGCGCATTCTCGTTGCCTTGAGCACCCGCGATAGCACGGCCACGCAGTGGGGCGTAAATGTGAATATCTCCGTCAGCAATCAATTCAGCACCTGCATTGACAACGCCCAGTACAACCAAATTGCTACCTTCGGCATAGATTCTCTGGCCAGTGCGAACCGGTTTGTTGATTATCATGGTTGGACGGAAAGTTGGCAGTACTTGGGAAACGGGGTTTTGGCGTTGGGTATTTGGGTCAAGGACATTGCTGTTATCGGTTTCTATCGTCAATCCAAGTTCGGGCAGTTCTGGCTGATTGTTTTTTCTATATTGGGAGTAATGCTTGGCGCTGCCGTGGGAACCGGTGCCGTCTTTACTGTGGGTTTGACAATGGTGTCAGGGAAGAGTCCCAAGCCTGATTGTACGGCGGCTTCGCGCTGCTCAGTGGATCCCCCTATAACACCAGTGGCATGCATACCATGGCCCAGCATGAATGACATAAGGTCAGCAAAGTTTGGCGAAATGCTGCTGTTCGCGATAGCAGAGAGATCGAGAGCAACAGGTGTATTGGAGAAAAAATTATGCGTTTTATTAACACGCGTATCCAATTGATTTTTTAGTTGAGCCATGTCGGTTGTATTGACATAGAGCACAAATAAAGAGAGATTGGCAATTTTGAGTTTGAATGCTGGTTCTGCGTGTGCCATATTTCTGAGTCTTTTAGAGTCTGTTGCTAAGCTTGGTAGGACTCCGCCCCCTAAAGTCTTAAGAAGGTCGCGCAGTTTAACGATGCCTTCCCTGATTTTCAAGTTTGTCACCGTTTATTTAAAGAATCTAGTCGATCCTTAATAATTTTCCCGACTGTCTGATGATTATATCGAGCCGCCATATCGGCTGCCGCGCGATCTGAAATACGTTGGCGATAGTCTGGATCCTCGAACAACCGAATCATGTACTCCGCCGCATGGCCTACGTCTGGATCAGCCCACATCCAACCGGGCTCGTAATAAATGAATTGGCCCGGTTTTACGGGTATCAGGGTGTAATTGACGAGACAGCTGTTTTCGCTATCCATGAATTCTAGATTTCCCGAGTAGCCGGTGCCTATTACCGGCTTGCCCAAGGCCATGCATTCTGCCATTCCCAAGCCAAATCCTTCGGAACGATGCAGCGAAACATAGGCATCGCAAACACTTTGCAGTCCATACATCTCTTCACGGGAAAGAAGGCAATCAAGAATGGTAATGCGGGGATCATGATCAGCAAGATCTTGAAGTAAAATAAATTTTTCTAAGTGCCTCTCTCCATGGTGGCATTTAATAACCAGACCTACACGGTCTTCAGAAATCGGAAAAGCACGCCTGAAAGCCTCAATCGTAGCCCAAGGATTTTTTCTGTCTGCGAAAGAATAAAAATCGAAATTGAATAGAAACAGAAAACGATCATCCGGGAGCGCAAATTCAGTACGCGAATACGGTCGCAAAATCTTTACATCTATTGCATGAGGAATTCGGACAACGGGTTTATCTGTGACTCGCTTGACGAGCTGTTCCACAAACTCGCTTGCAACCCATATTTCATCGACTAACTCGAGTGCGGGTTGCCATTTTCTCGGAAACTTATCAATTTCCCAATGCCAGTAGCTGATTACTCGACGCCCCCGGAGATCTCCCCGCTCGAAATATCGGCGCCATACGGATTCCAGCTGATCGGGGATCATGAACAAAATTGTTGTCCGTTGATCGTTCACGACCGTAAGAAAGCGATCCATACTTCGGTTGTTTTGCCTGCCCTCCATTATCACACCGGCATCCTGAATGTTGACCTTTATATCTTTGGCATAACAGGTTCCCGCCATGGTGCGCACACTCTCGGCAAGACCAGCTTCCCCCCTAAAATAGCCAACAAGATTCAAACCCTCTCCAACACCGATATTAGATTTGAGGAGAGAGTCATCCTCCTGTCGCGTAAGCTCATCATCTAGGTCAGTCAGGGTTTTTTGAGGCAAACTTATCTGGCCTCCGGCAAGTACTTTAGCCAGGTACGCTGATCCAGCAGTGGCCTTGGCCGGAGCGAACTCATTGTCTGGCAAAGAAGTAATAGCTTTGTCGTGGTAATCAGCGAACAATCTGCCGTACTCTTCGCGATTCCGCTCGAGCGACTTCTGAATAGTATTATTTTCGTGCAGCCGATAACGATACAAATTAGACGATACCAAGCGCGGTTCGGCATACCATAAAGCACGGAGACAGAAGTCCCAGTCGTGATTCGATTGATAATCACGAAATCCACCCAGTTTTTTATATAACGATTTGGAAAAGAAAAGATTCCCGGTCGAAATGGTTGGATTTAATGCTCCCAGCAAGGCACTACCGATCGTATCTGATGAAGAGAGACCCTCCTCTATCCGGGAAAGAATGTAAGCGCGATTATTTTTTTGGGGAGTAACGACCTGATTGTGTGGATCAATGCAGATACATTTTGAAAACCCCCATTCAAATTCACTTCGCGCGACTTTCTCAACCATTTCAGCGATTCGTCCGGGTTCGAAAAGATCATCTGAATTAAGTGGATTAATGAATTCTCCCTGAGCAAGAGCGATGGCCTCGTTTAAAGTTGCATGGGCACCCAAGTTGGTATCACGAGCAACAAATCGGTGAGGAAGATGGCAACCCCGCAGCTTTTCTCTAATAATGTCAGGCGACCCATCGCTTGAGGCGTCATCAATTATGATTAATTCAAGATTACGGTAAGTTTGCGCATATATCGATTCTAAAGAACGTTCGATGTACGAAGCATGGTTGTAGGAAGGAATAACAACGCTTACCAGGGGTTCATAACCCGATCTATAAGGCCTTGTAGCAAGCCAGTGATCGTATTGCTGCCGCAGCTTGGCACCTCTTGCTGTGTCACGGCCCAGCATTCTACCGCCCAATGCCAAGCCGAAATTAAAGAGGATGCCTGGAAGCTGCCACTGGGTTGCCATGCCTGCGCGTCGTATCAGTGCTGAGGCCTCCCGAACTCTGTGTCGGCAGTAAAGAACGACCCCGAGCATATGCAGCGCATCGGGATCGTCGCCCCTCAACTCGAGCGCCTCCAGGTATAGACGTTCTGCACTCTCAAGCTCGTTAACGCGTTGTGCAGTTAGCGCAGATTCCATGATTGAACGGAATGAGCGGGAAGCATTCGGTTTCGGGAGAGTATCAATCTCCCCACAACAGTGTTTGTAGCGCTTTCCACTACCGCAGGGACAAGCTTGCAGGCGCCTCGGCGGAACCGATGTCTGGCCAGATTCGCTCCTCCTCCTTCTTTTAAGCGTTTCTTGCAGGTCAAAGAATGCTAAGGATTGGTAATCACTAGTTGTTACGAGCGTATTCATGTCTTCGTTCACGTCGATACCTTTTGGACCTCCCTCCTGAGCATTTTTTCGGCCCCGTTTAAAAATCTCATCGCTCATTACTCTGAATGAACTGACTGGTTCATATCTACCTTCCCAGCAGTTACCACTCTTTTCGTAGATATGCACAAAGGGGGCGCCAGCATCTGCGACCAGAACGAATCGGTCTTTCGCAAACCGCACGCCATGAGGGAAAGAAACACCATGCAATATGCCTGATGGTTCACTATCTTGCGTTAGTTCCGGAGTATTTTCATACAAAAAGACACAGTGTTTTCCATGGTTGCTTACTGCAATCCAACGACCATCGTTGCTAAATGACACCCCGTCCGGAATGTTCAGGCCCTTGGCCAACAGAATTTCGTTATGTTTGACTGTTAAAGATTCAGTCACATCCAAGATATGACGAGAAACGTAATGAGCATAATTATTACAAATCAGAACATCATACAACCCATTTTTTAAACAAATTGTAGATACAGATCCGGGCGAATAGAGCCACAGGTTGCTCGGGATTACGCCTAGATCTGGTAGTTCAATTATCTTTTCACCGCGCCACGCGGAGGCAGCCTCAGTACTGATGCTCCACCTTTGCGATTCGCTACTATCAAAGTTTTGTCATCCAAGAAAGCGAGCCCATGCGGATTTTTCAAACTAAGGGATGATATTTCCACGAAATCGCTAATGACCACGTTTTTATGAATATCAGTAAAGTCACAATCCAGTTCCAGTATGAGAATCTTGTTGCAATTAAATCCGGCGATGGCAAGACGTCGACCATCTGGAGAAAATTTCACATCTTCAGTACGTCCCAATCCGGCCAGTTTTCTGCAAACCTCATCGGAGAATACAGGCTTTATATTCATTGACTTAAAGTGGTATAATGTAACAATTAAGTAATTTTTGACACAGTGGTAGGTGTTTTTGGTGCTCTGTTTTGCTTAAAGACCTCGGGCGATAAACTGCCTGTTATCAAGTGTAAGCAATTACAGTTACGGAATTATACGATGTATGAAGTGATATCGATTTTCTGCTTACGCGTGATTGGCATATTTGCGCTGCCGGATGTTCCATTTTGAGGCTCAAAAAAACTGAACAAACTAATTTTTTGGAGGGAGTTTTATGAATAAATTTCTATTGTTCGTGGGCTTGATGTTTGCAACTTTTGCATCTTATGCTGCCGTACAAGGTAAAGAAGTAACCTATAGCGCCAACGGTACCCTACTCAAGGGTTATATCGCCTACGACGATTCTATACAGGGCAAGCGCCCAGGTATTTTGGTGGTGCATGAATGGTGGGGACACAACGAATATGCGCGCAAACGCGCCCGTATGTTGGCGGAACGGGGTTTCACCGCGCTGGCAATTGATATGTATGGCGACGGCAAACCGGCGCATCATCCGGATGATGCGTGCAAATTCGCCAGCGAGGTGGCAAAAAATACTGAGCTAGCCAAGGCCCGGTTCGATAGCGCATACAGCCTGATCAGCAATGAAAAAACCGTGGATTCCAACCGTATTGCAGCCATCGGCTATTGTTTTGGCGGTTCGGTAGTGTTGCACATGGCGCGCATCGGTAAGCCTCTTAAGGCAGTGATGAGTTTCCACGGTAGCCTGGGAACAGAGTATCCGGCAGTGGCAGGCAAGGTCAAGGCGCGGATCGCGTCCTTTACTGGCGAAGACGATCCGATGATCCCCGCTACGCAGGTCGCCGCTTTCAGGCAGGAGATGGAGAAGGCTGGCGTGACTTATAAAGCGGTGACCTATCCCGGTGCGAAGCACAGTTTCACCAATCCGGACGCAGATAAATATGGCCAAGAGTTCAAACTGCCGCTGGCCTATAACGCTATAGCAGATAAGGCTTCGTGGGATGAGGGTATGGCATTTCTGGCCGATGCATTTCACGTGGGAGATATGACTAAGCGGAACTGAAAGAATCAACGGTCACGTCGAAAAATTCAAAATGTATGGTTATGCTGACGTGGTCGAGACGTTTTAAGATCATTTGTAACATTTATAAGGAAATCATCATGAACCAATATCAAATTGCCGTTATCGTTGGCAGCCTTCGTAAGGATTCATTCAACCGCAAGTTGGTTAACGCCATTGTAAAATTGGCGCCATCGGAGTTTTCATTCAAAGAATTGCAAATCGGCGATTTGCCGCTTTATAACCAGGACGATGACGCGAACCAAGCACAGCCTGTCAAGCGGCTGAAAGAGGAAATTACAGCGGCGCAGGGTATTTTGTTTGTAACGCCCGAATACAACCGTTCTATCTCTGGAGTACTTAAAAATGCAATCGACCACGCCTCGCGTCCCTATGGCCAAAGTGCTTGGGCGGGTAAACCCGCTGGTGTGTTGGGCGCTTCTCCCGGAACCAACGGTACGGCCATGGCACAACAACATTTGCGCAACATTCTCTCACACCTAAACGTACCGACGCTTTGCCAACCCGAAGCATTCGTACATGTAAAGGATGGATTGTTTGACGAGGCCGGCGACATCGGTACAGCCAGCAAAAAATTCTTCCAAAACTGGATGGATCATTATGTCGCGTGGGTGAAAAAGCACGCTGACTAATGCAGTAAAAAAACAAACGCATATCGCTGAAATCTTTCCATCTGCAATATCGTGACAGGCTGCTATGTGCGAAAAATCTACGCCAAATTACCTTGCTGGCTACCCTATAGCATTAGTAGAGCAAGTGCAGCGGCTTATCGAACAAGGCCTGCTGTCCAATATGCTGCTGCAAAAATACCCGCATGCGCACGCTGTGCGCTCCGACAAGGCGCTCTATGACTATGTGCTGGAAGCCAAAGACAAGTATCTGCGCAATGCCGGGCAGCTGAGCAAGGTAGCGTTCGACGGCAAACTGCATGTCATCCAGCACGCACTGGGTACGCACACCAGCATCTCGCGGGTACAGGGCACAAAACTTAGGGCCAAGCGTGAGATCCGCATAGCGGAATTGTTCAAGGAGATGCCGCCTGAGTTTTTGCGCATGATCGTTGTTCACGAACTTGCGCACATCAAGGAACGCGAGCACAGCAAAGCCTTCTATCAACTGTGCCGGCATATGGAGCCTGATTATCACCAGCTGGAATTTGACCTGCGGGCTTACCTCACCTATCTCGAAGCGACTGGTCAACCCCTTTGGTCAGCCGCCAGTGTCAACGCAATCTCGCCCTTGAATAAGTGATAAGGCCACTGCTTTGACCCACTGCACGCCAGTTGCACTGCATCCAGCCCTGCATCAATTTGTGGCCAAGAAAGCGCAATTCTGACACGACACAAAATGACGCATACTCACCGATAATGGCATTTATTCTTTAACCCTCCCAGCACAAAAATGATACGCACATTCTCGAAATCAAAACTCATGGCCCTCCGCCAGTGCCCCAAACGCTTGTGGCTGGAAGTTCATCGCCCAGACTTGCGCGAAGATTCGGCCGCGACACAGGCAAGTTTTCAGGTCGGTTTTCAAGTTGGCGATATTGCCCAGCGTATTTATGACCCAGAGGGGCTTGGCGTCGCAATCGACTTGCAAAATGAAGGGTTCAACCGTGCGTTCGAGCGTAGTGCAGAATTACTTCATTCAGCACAACCGATCTTTGAGGCAGGCTTCTCTTCCGCTGGCGCACTTGCCTTTGCCGATGTGATGCTGCCGGAGCAAAAGGATGGCAAGCAGGTCTGGCGCATGGTCGAAGTAAAATCCTCTACCAGCGTAAAAGATTACCACCGCGATGACGTGGCAGTGCAAGCGTTTGTGGCTCAGTCAGCGGGTGTTCTGCTGGATGCTATTGCCCTGGCGCACATTGATAGCTCATGGGTCTATCCAGGAAATGAGGATTACCGAGGGCTGCTAAAAGAAAATGATCTTACAGCCGAGGCGCTCTCTCGAACCGATGAAGTCAAAGGCTGGATTACCCAAGCCCAAAGCATTGTCGCCGAGTCCTCCGAGCCTGTCATCGGAACTGGCGACCATTGCGGCACGCCCTTTGAATGCGGTTTTTACGATTATTGCAGCCGTGACGAGCCGAAGCCGGAACACCCAGTCTGTTGGCTGCCCCGCTTTTCCTCGACAAAGGCAAAAGAGCTCGCCATACAAGGTGTCTACGATCTAAAGGATGTATCAGATGCCCTGCTCAACGACAAACAACAACGGGTCAAAGATTACACCCTCGCCAATGAGGTGTTCTTCGACGCTGCCGGTGCCGCAACAGATTTAGCTGCGCATGATCTTCCCGCCTATTTTCTCGACTTCGAAACCATCCAGTTCGCCGTACCTATCTGGAAAGGTACCCGCCCTTACCAGCAGATTACCTTTCAGTTCAGCCTGCACACGCTTGCTGTATCCGGCCAGCTGGAACAGACGGCCTTCCTTGACCTCTCAGGCAACAATCCTTCCGAACCCTTCGCTCATGCGCTGGTTGGTGCATGTGGTAAGCAAGGCCCCGTGTACGTGTACAACGCTGGATTTGAGAAAGCGCGCATTCGCGAACTGGCCGAGCGTTACCCGCACTTGAGTGAATCGCTGCTAGCCCTCAACGAACGTGTGGTCGATCTGCTGCCCATCGCCCGCGAGCGTTACTACCATCCCAGCCAGCAAGGCAGCTGGAGCATCAAGAAGGTGTTGCCCGCGATAATCCCCGAACTGCGCTACGACGCCCTCGACGGCGTGCAAGATGGCGGTATGGCGATGGACGCCTTTCTCGAAGGCATTCATCCGAACACCTGCGCCGAGCGCAAAGCCCAAATCGAACAGCAACTTCTTGACTACTGCAAGCTCGATACCCACGCCATGGTCCGTCTATGGCAAGTATTTGCCGGCCGCACTGACCTGAAGCTATAAGCCATGTCTGAACATCATGATTTCATTGAAACTCTTCAGCTTGCTCATAAATTGTTGTTACGCATACCACCATTAAAGGAGCAACCATGAAGATTAGATTTATCAAACTCGGGAATAGTGGAAATTGGGAAAAGAGCTGTATTGAAGATGACAATTCCATTCGGCTGGGCTATGAGAGCCCTTACCATGAAGAGTGCCTAAATGGTGATTGGGGGCCAGTTAGACAATACTGGTTAGAAGTCAAAAAAGGTAAACAAGGAACAGCCACACGAGACATTAACCAAATAAAAGATTTCTATGAACTTTCAGAGGCTGACATTTGGATTACTTTTTTCAAGCGAAAGATGTATTGGTGCCACGCTCAGAAGGACGTCCAGCAGCTTGAGGATGGCAGCAGAATACGCAAGGTTGTTGGCAAATGGAGGTGTGAGGACAAAAATGGCTTCCCACTGACAATAGAGAATACCGATGGGCGGATCACAAAAGTTCAAGGATTTCGGGGCACTATATGCGGCGTTGAGCAACCAGAATATCTTCTTCGTAAAATAAATGGCGATCTCCAGCCAGAAGTTGAGGCGGCGAAAAAATCGTTAAAAATTCTAAAAGCCAATGTGGAAAGCCTGATCAAGGGGCTTTGGTGGAATGATTTTGAATTGCTTGTGGATTTAATATTTTCAAAATCGGGGTGGCAAAGAATATCTGTGGTTGGCAAAACAGAAAAAGATATCGATCTGGATGTGTTTTCTCCAGTTACGCAGAAACGCGCTTTTGTCCAAGTCAAATCCTCAATCAACGCGGATCAAATGAAAGAGTGTTACGAATCCTTCCGTCAATATCAGCAATACGACGAAATGTACATTGTATTTCATTCCTCGAATGGAGCTAAAGCTAACATTAGCGACCCAAGAGTCCATTTGTGGAATTTATCCAGGGTTGCAGAGCTGGTTATACACGCTGGCCTTATTGATTGGTTGATAACGAAACGAGCATGACTAATCCCAGATTGTCCATTGGAAGCACGAATCCAATAGAAACAATGGGATTTCTAATGGTATCCATTAGAAATTTCCCTTGTTTTTCAATAATGCACTGTTCTAATGGACAATCCGGGCTAATAGCAACTTTAATCTTCTGAGGAGGAATATCCAATGAAAATTGAGCTGATTATGGACGAAACAAACATACGTTTTTTAACATGCTCAAGATAAGCAATGAAGAATTGGTCGTCCCATTGGATCGCTGCACAGCAAGAAAGCGGGCGCACATCATGCTACTACACTTAATATGCGCACACTATATACGCATTAAAACCAAAGGTCACTGCCATGCTCCAGTTTTATGATGAAACAGCTTCAAAAAAGGCAACAAACTTAAGTATTAACAGCGACTTGCTATCAAAGGCAAGAGAATTAAAAATTAATCTATCAGCCACTCTAGAGCGAGCACTGGCAGATGAGCTTAGAACTACTGAGCGAGACAAATGGCTTAAGAATAATAAAAAAGCTATAGATTCATTGAATGAATTAGCTGAAAGAAATGGTTTATTCTCTGATTCATACCGAAATTTCTAATGAGCCAATTTACTCTTTTCCGCAATGTTGATAGCACCTCTAATAAGACATACCCATATTTCGTTGACATTCAAAACACTTTACTCAATGACTTAAACTCACGGGTTGTTATACCTTTGTCACCGCACACGGCATTACAAAAAACTGACGTTAAGAATCTATGTCCAATTATCAATATTGATGGTGCAAGCTTTGTACTACTTACTCATCAAATAACGTCTGTTCCAAAATCAATTTTAAAGTCCGAAGTGACAACACTGGAACATATCCGATATGAAATACTCGGTGCGATGGATATGCTCATTTCAGGCATCTAGCGCCGCGCGAGACCTGCCCCCGCTGTCCTGACCTGATGTCCTGATTCCGTTATCGGGCGATATGCGACGCATTTCGTCGTTCCTGCATGGAAACTATGGGTATTGCCCCCAAACGAGAAATATTATGCCGCAATTGATTGAACACATTGACGCCATCGCCCGTCAAAAGCAGTGCGATGTACTCTTCCTCAAATTTTCCGATCCAGAGAACCCAGATTGGGAAATCAAAAAACCAAATTCCAGTTGCAACTGGGAGTCATCGGTAGGTCGGCAGTGGGTCATCGAGTGGTTAAACAATAACCAGATCAGCTGGCAGCCCTGCGGTGAAGTTGCCGACACAAATTCCATGAGGTCTTACGCTGGGCAAATTTACATCGACGTGCCCTTTGAGGAGGCGAACCCGGTCTATCAGCAAGTCCTCGGCTATATGGAAAATCCCGATGGGAGCACCCGCCGGCCAGGTGTCCGGTTCTTTGCCTTGACGCTCCACACCGCCATGAAAATGCTCATCATGATGAACCGGGTTTCTGGGACCGCTGGGCCGAAAATTTTTAAGCAAGGCACGGATTAACGGATCGGGATAGCCATGGAGTTCATAGGCGTATATTTCTCACCGAAGCAGATTTCCAACCCGGTGACATTTTCTCCAAGCCCTCGCAAGCCGGCGCTGGTGGTTGCCGATTGGATTGAGAAAAACCTACCTATCCGTATCATTGACCCGGTTCCAGTGACACGAGAGCAGATCGCGCATGCACATGATCGAAGTTACGTCGATGGCGTTTTAGATTGCGACTTGAGAAATGGATTTGGTGGCCGGCAGAGGGATATTGCCGAATCCTTGCCTTGGACTTCCGGCTCAGTCCTCTCAGCCGCTAGTTGCGCATTGGACAATGGCTTGGTCGCATGCTCTCCGACATCAGGGTTTCACCATGCCAGTTACAAATCAGGCTTTGGCTACTGCACTTTTAATGGATTGATGGTTACTGCACTGGTCTTGAAAGCAGAAAGAAAAGTCAGGCGAGTTGGCATTCTGGACTGCGACCAGCACTACGGTGATGGAACTGCAAAAATTATTGCACGACTGGCTATTGACTGGATTTGTCATGTCTCAGAAGAGTACTGCGACACATCCGATGCCAAGAGATTTGTCGATAAGTTACCGGCAGTCGTACGCGGTTTTTCTGATTGTGACTTGCTGATTTATCAAGCCGGAGCCGATCAACATATCGATGATCCGCTTGGTGGTTTTCTAACTACAGAGGAACTGGCAGAACGAGATCGAATCGTATTTTCTGTTGCGAAAGAAATCGGTATTCCGGTCATCTGGAATCTGACTGGTGGCTATCTGACACCGTTGGAACGTGTGCTTGAAATTCACCGAAACACGATGGTTGCTTTCATAGCCGAGTATGTGGCGCGTGAAAGTCAGTGAACTAAATCGAACAGAGTAAATTCCAGCTATTGCAACAGTCAGAGTCAAAATCGCTCATGCGGCATCAAATAACGCCATAGCCCGGGCTGTAATTTGGCCATCGACATTCGCCCGATCCGGATCCGTTTCATGGCCAGCACCTTTAGCCCGACACTTTTACACATATGTGCGATCTGGCCGGGTTGTGCCCCTTTGAGGGCAAAGCGCAGCCGTGTTTCATTTTGCCAGCTGACCTTGATTGGGGCCAGTGCCCGACCATTAAAACTGAGTCCGTGGTTAAGGTGCTTGAGCCCATCAGGGGGAAGTTCACCAGCGATCTCCACAATATATTCCTGCTCAATCGTGGCTGCATCATCGATCAGCTTGCGCGCCACTCGAAAATCTTGGGTAAATACTAACAGGCCGCTTGCATTCTGTTCTAACGCTATACCTTGCTTCAGTCGGGCAAAGTGTTGTTGGGTGATGCGAATGCCGAATAGGTCGTCAGCCGCCCGCGTATCGGCGCGAATAAGTTGCTGCGCAGAGTTGGCATCCAGGCCTGCGGCAGGCGGTTGGTGAAACAAAATGGTCACTGGCGCAACCGGAGCGAGACTGGCTTCAAGATGGAGCTCGATTTTCTCCTGCTGCGACACCACGGCCTGTGGTTTGTCCACGACTTGCCCATCGACCATAACCCAACCCCCTGCAATATAAAGTTCGGCCTCCTTGCGTGAGCAGGAGGTTAATTCGACAAGGCGTTTTGAGAGACGAACGGGGGTTGTCATGGCAAGTGCATACTAAAAAAGGAACACTATTGTAAATGCTCAAGTCCCGCTATCACATGTAAAATATGAATATGGACGCAAATAAAAAAACAGTAAAAACTCCCAGTTTGGACGGTATCACCTTGGAAACTATCGTCACGCAACTATCCGAGAACATGGGCTGGGAGGCTATGGGCATCGCTGTGCCAGTGCGATGTTTTACTCATGATCCCAGTATAAAATCCAGCTTGAAATTTTTACGCAGAACGCCGTGGGCTCGCAAGAAGGTGGAGCAGTTGTATTTACAACAAGTTCAACAATTTGTTTAGATATGGTTTTTTACGTTTAACGGGTAGCTGCCGACACGGTGTTGTTTAACGGGCAGACTGGCAGATAAGTTTAAACGTGTCCTGCCAATTGGCACCGTTATTGTGCGCTGACGATGCGAATTTTGCGCTCGGAGGGTGGATAGTCCACACCAGCAGCGCTAATTTTCTCGATGATCGCCCGGTTGATTTCGGCCCCCACGGGCAGGTAATCGGATGCCTTAACCCAAGGTTTGACAGCGATGCCGATTGATGAGTCGGCAAGGGCCATCACCCCAATGAATGCCGCAGGTTCTTTCAATACACGTGAATTTGCATTGACCACTTCGTCAATTGCCATGAGCGCCCGCTCAATATCATTGGCTCGGGCGATGGCTATACTCAGGTCGAGTTGCCGGATGTGGCCATAGTTGTGCAGAATTTCTCCGACAATCTTGCGGTTAGGCACTACAACTACGGAGCAATCCGCTTGGCTAAGTTGGGTAGAAAAAAGGTCGATTTCCTCAACCTTGCCCTCCACGCCGACTATGGCGACATACTCTCCGACCTTAAACGGTTGGGTGAAAATAATCGTGAGTCCCGCCGCGAGATTACTCAACACCCCTTGCATCGCAAGGGCAACACCAGCTCCAGCCACACCCAACCCAGCGATGAGGGGTAGTAATTCGACACCGAGATTTTGCAGCGCCATGATTAGGGACAAACCCACCACCATCAGGCGCACGACGCGCACCAGAAGTAATCGCACCGGCGGCTCGAGTTGGAGTGTACTAAGCCAGCGATGGAAGACTGAGCCGACCCAGCGCCCTGTATAAAAGCCAACTATCAGGATAAGGATCGCAACAACGGCTTTAGGGCCAAACTTGATGCCCAAGTCAATGAGCGTGTTTTGTGCTTGTTCTATAATAGAAACTTGATTCGGCATAGCACGATTTCCGCTGATTTGATTACATAGGCTAAAAATAGCCTGTGAATTATTAGACTATTCTCAGGGGACGCCCCTCAGATAATTTTGGATTCATGGGGAGCTTCTTTTTTAAGTGCTTGTGTTTGTGATATTCGTCACTGTGGTATTTGATTGATTACCTTTTGTAGTTGCGGGAGATCACCCGAATTTTTTATTGTTGGATTTTTTCCTTCTATCTTCTCTTGGGCCCAGTCCGCCGCTTCTCCCGCACCCCATGACACCAGGGAGGCAAATATAAACACCAGTATGTCCCGTTTTTTACCATTGCTAAAATCTTGCCCATCCAAAAAACGGCGAACATACCAAGCAACAATGAAAAACACGATGGTGGAAATTATCAGGTTCCACATGGAGGGTAGCGAGAACATAACTTATTTTCAGGTTATAGAATGGCCACTATTTTTTCCGTGGTCTTCCGCTTTGTGGGTCAAGAACAGCGATGCTCCAATCAGGGCGATAGCGCCACCAAGATAAAGCAGGTCAAGCGGGGACGATATTTTCATGTTCAACGCTTCCTCGAAGAGGGTGACGATCAAAATCATTAGAATCACCTTGGCCAATCGCGCTTTAAGATCGTCCAGACTTGCGATAACCAGGATTTTGCTGGAGGTTTTGCTGCCATGAGCTTCATCGATGTCGCTAACAAATAATTCATACATACCGAGCGAGAAAATCAGCATGAAGGTTGCAAGCAGGTAGCCATCCACTACTTCCACCACATGGGAGATGGTTTGGTCATGAAGAAGTTTGCGTGCCTCTTCGGTCAGCGCAGAATCAGCATAGTGCAACATGTGGCCAACCAAATAAACTACGTCTACCGTGGCCATATAAAAAATTGCAGTGGCGGCGGCCATGCTTGCCACAACAGCTACCACCACCACAAAACGTCCGTTCCAGAGTGCAGCTTCAAGCCATTTTTCGATAGTTTTTAACATGTAGGTACGATGTCTGATAGATGAATTGAATGGTGCAGGTTAGTGGGAGCTATGAATCTAGCCTTGGTATATATATTTTAAGGACGGGGTTAATATTGAATGCTAGGTATCGCTGGATTTTCAAGCCATGGGGGTAAATCTACAAAAAATCAATAAAAATAAAATGGGTTGAACGATTTTTTGCTTAACCTAATTTAGGTGCCACTAAAACAAAAAGCCCAGCATTTGCTTAGCTTTTCCAAAATTTCCACCACGGGTTTGGATTGACTGCTGGCTTGGTTCCATCTTTCGCAAGATTTTTGTCTAACACACGTTGTGAATCGTCGCGTAAATCTTTCAGTCCCATCGCATCGTAGGCTTGTACCATGATTTGCAGAGCCTCGCGTGTGGCCGGAGCCTGTGGGAATTCAATGAGTACGCCATTAGCACGATTGACAGCGGCGATATTATGGCCGCGGCGTAAATAACGTGCGACTTGCGTTTCATGGCGCGCCAGCGCATTCACCAAGTATTGCATGCGTAATTTTGAATCAGCCGCATATTTGCTGTTAGGGAAGCGTGTGACCAGATCTTTGAATGCATCAAAAGCTTCGCGCGGTGCTTTGGGATTACGCTCGGACACGTCTGGTTGAAACCCTTCGCCAAACAGACCGAGATCTTCGTCGAAATTAACTAAGCCTTTCAAGTAATAGGCGTAGTCTACGTGCTGGCTGTTTGGGTACTGCTTGATAAAACGCTCCACCGCAGAAAGTGCTGATTCGGGTTCGTTTTGCTTGTAGTAGGCATATGCAGTCTCAATCTGTGCCTGTTGCGCGTAACGGCCATAAGGGTATCTGGATTGCAAGGTTTCGAATAATTTTATGGCGCCAGGGTAATTGGCACTGTTCATCTGCTCCATGGCCTGAGCGTAAACGCCCTCGGCGGAATCTGCCAGCGCGGAAGTGGGTTTTCGTTCTTCGGAGTGAAAATACTGCACGCAGTTAGCATAAGCAGGACAATTAAAGTTAAACTGTGGCGCATGGCAGAATCCAAAAAAATGGTATCCAATTATACCGCAAACCTTGCTGTAACTAGCTCACTTACACTAATGACTGCACCACTTTCGTTTAAGGTTCCCCACGAATGCGCGGGGATGCGCCTTGATCAAGTACTAGCCAAGCTGTTGCCAGAATATTCCCGCAGCCGTCTGCAAGACTGGATCACGCAGCAGCAGGTTCAACTCGATGGGGCGGCCACCACTTCCAAACAAAAGGTATGGGGCGGCGAAGCGATTGTAGTTGTGCTGCAATCAAATCCTGCCGAACAACCTTATCAGGCCGAAGATATTGAGCTAAACATCTTGTTTGAAGATGACAGCATACTCATCATCAACAAGTTGGCAGGACTGGTGGTGCATCCCGGCAGCGGCAATTGGAATGGCACACTGCTTAACGCCTTGCTCCATCATGCACCTCAACTTTCAGAAATACCGCGTGCCGGCATTGTACATAGGCTGGACAAGGATACCAGCGGACTGCTGGTCGTTGCAAAAACACTTACCGCCCAGACAGCGCTGGTGCGCCAGTTGCAGGCACGCAGCGTAAAGCGCGAATACTATGCGCTGGTATATGGCGAAGTGGTACGTGCCGGTACGGTAAATGTACCTATAGGCCGCCATCCTACGCTGCGTACGAAGATGGCAGTAGTGGAGGACGGCAAACCCGCAACCACGCATTACACCATAGTGGAGCGCTTCCCCGGCTGTACCTTACTTCGCTGCAAACTGGAGACCGGGCGGACTCACCAGATCCGCGTTCACCTTGCCTATATTCGTCATCCGCTGGTTGGTGATTCTGTATATATCAAGGGGGCGCAGAAATGCGCGCCACAATTACGCCCCCTTTTGGCCGTTTTCCCACGTCAGGCATTGCACGCAACACAACTCGGGCTAGAGCATCCGATAACAGGTGAATGGTTGGAATGGCAAGCTCAGATGCCAAACGATATAACGCAGCTACTAAAAAACATCAGGAGTACATCGAATGAACCTGCTTGAACATTGCATTCTCCCTGACTGGCCGGCTCCAAAAAATGTCAGGACGCTACAAACCACGCGTAACGGCGGAATCAGCGCTGCTCCTTATAACAGTCTTAATCTAAGCAGTAATGTAGGTGATGTACCTTTAGCCGTGGCGCGCAATCGCATGCTGTTGGAACCAATGCTGCCAAGCGAGCCCGTGTGGCTTAAACAAGTGCATGGTGTAGCAGTAGTTGATGCGGCACAGGCTGAGTGTTGGCCCGAAGCCGACGCCTGTGTATCTACAGATGTCGGCGCGGTATGTGTAGTTATGACAGCGGACTGTCTGCCAGTACTGCTGTGCAATGATAAAGGTAGCGTAATCAGCGCAGTGCATGCAGGATGGCGTGGATTGTGTGATGGGGTCATTGAGCATACCGTGCGTGCTATGGGTGTGCCTTCCGATACGCTCATGGCTTGGCTGGGGCCTGCAATCGGTGTGCAAGCTTTCGAGGTGGGTGATGAAGTTCGTGCAGAATTTGTTGCTAAGGATTCGCGGGCTACTGCTGCTTTTGTACCGAGTACATCCGGAAAATGGCTCGCAGACATCTATCAACTTGCAGGCCTACGCCTGAACGCATTGGGTATTACGCGTGTATACGGCGGCGGCCTGTGTACCTATACAGACAGCACAAATTTTTCTCGTATAGGCGCGATGGTGTGACGGGAAGGATGGGAACATTTATATGGCTGGACAAATGATTCTCGTGCTCTTAATAGGTTCGGTTCACGAATAGAGGCGCCATTAACACAATCATTGCAACTTTTGTCCTGCTTCGATACTCTTACGTATGTTGTTAAATAGACCTTTTGGAGAAAATACCATGCAATACCAAACCATTTCGCAGCCAGGTACATTAGGGCTGGTACAAAATAAAGTCCTGCGTAACACCTACATGATGCTGGCTCTTACCATGCTTCCTACGATCATGGGCGCATTTATCGGCTTATCCACTAATTTCTCGTTTATGGCACAGAATCCAATCATGGCTCCGCTGCTGATGTTCGCCGTGATGATGGGTATGCTGTTCGCTGTCTCTGCGCTGCGCAATAGCGTGTGGGGCATCGCCATGCTGCTGGGCTTCACTTTTGTCGCGGGTGTTTTCCTTGGGCCAATTTTGCAACATGCACTCCATCTGCGCAATGGCGCCCAACTTGTGGGCATGGCTGCTGGCGGAACCGGACTGATTTTCTTTAGCTTGGCGACCATCGCTACTGTTACCAAAAAAGATTTCAGCTTTATGGGGAAGTTTCTGTTTATTGGTCTAGTTTTGCTGGTAATCGCTTCGCTGGCCAATATCTTTTTTGCTATTCCAGCCTTGTCGCTCACTATCTCAGCTATCGCCGTATTGCTTTTCTCGGCATACATTCTTTACGACATCAGCCAAATCATACATGGTGGCGAGACGAACTATGTAATGGCAACCATGTCGCTGTATTTGAATATTTATAATATTTTCGTCAATCTCCTAAGCCTGCTGATGGCACTTAGTGGTGAACGCGATTAAAGCCGGATTAATTAAGTTTAAGAAGGCGGCGCAAGCCGCCTTCTTTTTTTTTGTGCGGCCGGTAGGCCGTACTTACTTGAAGATGAATGTCTCCTATTCGTTCTGCAAGGGGATAGTTCGCTGAATGGCATTTGGAGCTTGGGTTGTATTTTGGTTTTAGGTTAGAATTCACCCTGTTCTGTAATTTGGATAGAGAAACTCGTGGCACTGATTGTTCAGAAATATGGTGGTACTTCGGTAGGCAGCCCAGAGCGCATTAAAAATGTGGTGCGCCGCGTGGCGAAATATAAAGCGCTCGGGCATCAAATTGTCGTCGTGGTTTCTGCCATGAGCGGTGAGACCAATCGACTCATCGCGTTGGCGAAAGAAATGCAAGCACAGCCTGATCCGCGTGAGCTGGATATGGTAGTTTCTACCGGCGAACAAGTGACGGTTGGTTTAGTATCGATGGGGCTGATGCAAGAGGGACTGAAGGCCAAAAGTTATACAGGCGCACAAGTTAAAATCACCACCGACAGTGCGTTTACCAAAGCACGTATCCTTAGTATAGATGAGCAAAATATTCGCACCGATTTAGCTAACGGATATGTGGTTGTAGTGGCTGGGTTTCAAGGCGTAGACAACGAGGGAAACATTACCACCTTGGGACGCGGCGGTTCCGACACTACTGGGGTAGCTATTGCTGCGGCGCTTCACGCTGACGAATGCCAGATTTATACCGATGTTGATGGCGTATACACTACCGACCCGCGCGTGGTGCCGGAAGCCCGCCGCCTTAAGACCATTACCTTCGAGGAGATGCTAGAAATGGCCAGCCTCGGCTCCAAGGTATTGCAAATCCGCGCAGTTGAATTTGCCGGAAAATACAAGGTTAAGTTGCGTGTGCTATCCAGCTTCGAGGAAGAGGGCGATGGTACGCTGATTACTTTTGAGGAAGACGAAAAGATGGAACAGGCGATTATTTCAGGTATAGCCTTCAACCGTGACGAAGCCAAGATCACCGTGCGTGGTGTACCGGATAAACCGGGCATCGCTTACCAGATATTGGGGCCGGTAAGTGAAGCCAATGTTGACGTGGATATGATAATTCAGAACGTCGGTGTGGATGGCTCCACCGACTTTTCTTTTACCGTGCATCGCAATGAATTTGATAAAGCGATGGATATTCTGAAAAACCAAGTGCAAAGCCATATTGGCGCACGAAATGTGGTGGGCGACAACAAGACTGCCAAAGTATCGGTAGTTGGAGTCGGAATGCGTTCGCACGTCGGCATCGCCAGCAAAATGTTCCGTACCTTAGCGGAGGAGGGGATTAACATTCAGATGATTTCCACTTCGGAAATTAAAATCTCTGTTGTTATTGATGAGAAATACCTGGAGCTGGCTGTGCGCGTGCTTCATAAGGCATTTGATTTGGATCAGGAGCCAGCATAGCATCAGTAATTTTATGTTATTAGTAGCGAGTATACGATCGGAATAAACGAATTATTACGGGCACAATCAACATTTTTATTTTGCTTGTTAATATACCGGCACCAAAGGCAAGATTCTTCTTCAAGATATTTCTCAACGATCCACGAGATACTGCCAGAGCTGCAATTAATGCGATGCCTATCAAATAGGGATGATGTGTCAAGAGTTTGAAGGTATGGCTTCGTGGAAATTCTCCTGAATTACCGGACTCCCCGGTTAAATCTTCAGCAACAGAAAGTTGTTGGATCAAATTATTTTGATAGTTACGCCGATTTTCTTCCATTCGATCCAAGAGAATTTTCTTTTGTTCTTCAAGAGACGATAACATTGTCATAATGCATCCTTCAATAGCTTTGCATCTTTCTCTAATTCGGTACGTAACGTTTCAAATGGACAGTCTGGGCGTGTTCTATTTTGATTTGTCAGAAAAACCCCACAAGCTGATAAGGTATATAAAGCTACAACACCCCATGCAGATGCCACACGGTACGGAGTTTCCCAGCAGCTAATGATAATGGCTACACCTAAAAAAGTCAGGCTTAATAATGCCAAAAAAAATAAAATAACATGACTAATTATCTGGGCACTCAAATAGTGCCACTGGATCTTCATTAAGATCGGCACCAGTTCCATATAATCGCCCATACGATCACGCGCAATTAAGCCAAGCTGTTTCGCTTTTTTGATTTTTTCAAACATGACATTTATCTCAACTTAAGAATTATTAAGTGTCCTGCGGTGAATCAAATTAACGCCGTGAAACTAATAGGCCAAGTAAAAAACCAATTGCAGCCGCATATCCCACTGCTTGCAAAGGATGTTCTTTTACATATCCTCTGGAGCAATCGACCCCATCATTGAAATGTCTGCGTGCATCGGCTGCGACAATTTTCGCGACTTCCTTTGCCGAGGCCATTTTTGTCATCAACTTCTCCTTGGCCTCTTCTAAATCAACGTCAGATAGGTTAGGCATGCGAGAAATTAAATCGTCTAAATCGGCACGCAGATTAGACATTTCGCTACTGGCGAGTGCTCCTGCTTGTTTTCCGGCGGATTTTGTAGCGTCCAAAACATTTCCTAGTGCTGTACCAGTCCGCTGAGCCATGTTTTCTGTGGCTGCAACTACATCTTCTACTTGATTTGAAATTGTACTTGGCATAATGGTCAACCCCTTTTCTAATTAGTAGTGAAATTTACAGTAATCGAATCTGGTGTCAGTATATTAAATTTATTAATTTTGATCCGTTCGCTGGCACACATATATTCAATGCTAACCGGTAGTTCATGATACAGCCAAATGTATGGATTTTGGAACAGTCGGCAAGATGGTGATTGATTCAGAATCCCAGCTGTCCAGAATCATTTTTCGTTGGAAATTCGTTCTCCCTTTAGATTGATTATAAATTGAGTAAAGTCTTGCATCGTGTTAGACATGAGAATACAATTACGAACTATTCTCACTTGTAATATTAAAAAGATTCGATTTTGATTGAATTGAGTATTTACAGTGATGCCATGCTTTGTATGAGACGAAGCGCTCATCTAGTTTCAGGATAAAAATATCGTTATCAATGCATCCGTTTAAAGGATGTGATATCGAGTTTCCCCGCCGTTAGCAGTGCATTATGTACCAGGCATTTTTGATTTGATATTAATTAAATTTGGAGAAATACACCGTGTATACCCGTAACCTCAAATGCATTGCTACCTCGGCGCGAAAACATGCTGGCATCCAAGCTTCATGCGACCATCGCCAAACTAAGCTCGCTATTGCAATGAATAGCGCGTTAATCTGTTTGGGAGTAGCCACTATCACTTTGTCGGGTGTCGCAGTTGCGCAGCCAAACATTGTTGCCAGCACTACCGAACACGCATACAACATTTCCGCAGGTTCATTGAAAGCTGGACTGGATCTTTTTGTAAAACAGACAGGTGTTAAGCTCTCCTCTGATCCTACCGAACTCAGCGGAAAAACAACGCAAGGACTCCAGGGAAATTACACCACCCAAGCGGCCCTTAATCAATTGCTGGTTGAAAGTGGTCTGCAAGCGGTGCCGCAGGGTAGCGGATATGTCGTAAAGAAAACACAAGCATCTAAATCAAATCCTGAGCTAACCGACAATGAAACCACGCTACCAGTGATATTGGTTTCTGCAAAAAACAGTGCTGGTTACACAATAGCTAAAACCACTACTGCAACCAAGACAAATACTCTTCTGCGCGATGTGCCGCAATCTGTGTCCGTTGTGACGCAGGATATAATTAAAGACCAAGCTATTCAGAGTATGGCTGAAACAGTGCGTTATGTCCCGGGTATGGGTATCTCGCAAGGGGAAGGAAACCGTGATGCCTTGGTTTTTCGCGGTAATCGTTCCACAGCGGACTTTTTTGTTGATGGCATACGCGATGACGTCCAGTACTACCGTGATCTTTACAATATAGAGAGAGTTGAAGTGCTGAAAGGCCCTAATGGGATGATTTTTGGCCGAGGCGGCTCCGGGGGGGTTATAAACAGGGTTGTTAAAGAAGCTGGCTGGAGCCCAATACGTGAAATTACGGCACAGGTGGGTTCATTTGATACAAAACGTGTGGCTCTTGATGTCGGCCAGGGTGTTAATGAAGTTGCCGCTGTCCGCCTCAATGCAATGTATGAAAATTCGGGCAGTTATCGTGATGGCGTAGATTTGAAGCGGTATGGAGTTAATCCTACCGTTACGATTATGCCAACTGACAATACTAAAGTTGTGTTAAATGCGGAGTATTTCAAAGACGAGCGCGTAGCAGACCGGGGTATCCCTTCCTTCAAGGGACGTCCTTTCAACACTAACGCGTCAACATTTTTTGGTGATCCTAATCGCAGCCCGGCGGAATCAGAACTTAAAGCAGCCAATGCGCTGATTGAGCATAAGTTTGATAATGAAGTAACGATCCGCAACCGCACACGTTTTGCAACCCAAGATAAATTTTATCAAAACGTGTACCCGAACGCGGTCAATGCTGCGGGAACCGAGGTGGCGATTAATGCTTATAACGATACAACCCAGCGGGATAATTTCTTTAACCAGACAGACCTTTTGTTTTCCCTGAACACAGGGGCGGTGAAGCATGATCTGGTCGTTGGTCTTGAAATAGGCCACCAAGATACAAGTAATTTACGTAAAACCGGATTCTTCAACAATACAACTACATCGGTTAACGCACCTACCAATAACCCGATTACGTCTGTTCCAATTACATTCAGGACACAGGCTTCAGATGCAGATATACACAGTGTCACAAAACAGACATCGCTGTATGTACAAGACCAGATCAAATTATTGCCTGAATTACAAGCAATTCTCGGATTGCGCTACGATAGATATGAAGTGGATTTCCGTAAGAATAACGCCACTCCTCCTCTTGATATAAATACCAATGATAATTTCCTCTCACCGAGAGTCGGGCTGGTTTACAAGCCAATCGAGACAGTCTCAATTTATACAAGTTATAGCTTGGCATATGTGCCTAGAGCCGGTGAACAACTCACCTCACTAACGGTGACCAACAAAGCGCTCGAACCGGAAAAATTCAAAAATGTGGAAGTTGGGGCTAAGTGGGATATTCAACCTAACCTGGCTTTGACCACAGCTGTGTTTCAGTTAGACCGTACCAATGTGATTCTTCCCGATCCGAATAATGCAGCCATTTCTGTTTTAGGCGGTGGCCAGCGCAACAAGGGCTTGGAGTTAGGCCTGGCAGGCCGGGTTACTTCGGCTTGGAGCGTCATGGGTGGATATACCTATCAAGATGGTGAAATCACCAATTCGCAATCTGCTACGGCTAAAAAAGGGGCCGTTTTGGCGGAGCTTCCAAAAAACACATTCTCACTGTGGAATCGATATGATTTTGCCCCCGGATGGGGAGTTGGGCTTGGCGTAATCCAACCGTGGCGCTATGTACACCTCGACTGACAATACTGTTCGCTTGCCGGGCTTTACTCGGGTAGATGCGGCTGTTTATGCCAAAATTGATAAAAATATGCGGGCCCAGTTGAATATCGAAAACCTGTTCGATAAAAATTATTATGCCTCTGCCCATAATAACAACAACATCACACCAGGTTCACCAATTGCCGCAAGGGTGTCACTAATAGCTAATTTCAAATTTTGCTAGGTATCAAAATATATCTTAGCCCCGCCAAATTGGCGGGGTTTTTTATATGGCCGAAAAGATTGTTGCATTTTTCTGAATTTCTTCTCAAGTTGGTTGAGGTTGAAAATTGATTACCCACTTCTATTTCATATAGAGCCATGAATAGAGTCAAACCAAATTACTCGCGCCCGCTTGATTTTAAGCAGGGTCGGGTAGAGTTGTCACATGGTTCCGGTGGTCGCGCCATGGCGCAATTGATCGCCGAGTTGTTCACTGCCGGTTTTGATAACGCATATCTGGCACAGGGCAACGATGGTGCGTTGCTGCCGCAAATCACCGGGCGGCTGGTGATGTCTTGCGACGGCCATGTCGTGTCGCCGTTGTTCTTCGCGGGCGGCGACATCGGCTGCCTGTCAGTGCACGGCACCATCAACGATGTCGCGATGATGGGAGCGAGACCGTTGTATCTGGCGGCTTCTTTCATACTCGAAGAAGGTTTTCCCCTCGCCGATCTGAAACGCATCGTCACGTCCATGGCGAACGCTGCAAGAATCGCGGGTGTACCCATCGTCGCGGGTGATACCAAGGTGGTGGAGCAAGGCAAGGGCGATGGGGTGTTCATCACCACGACCGGAGTCGGTGTGGCACGTGAAGACATTACCCTGTCCGGCGATCTTGCGCAGCCGGGCGACACAATTCTGCTGTCCGGCACGATAGGGGATCACGGCATGGCGGTGCTTTCGCAACGTGAAAACCTGACTTTCGATGCGCCCATCGTGTCGGATACAGCGGCGTTGCATGGGCTGGTCGCAGCCATGCTGGACAGTGGGGTAAAGTTGCGCGTGCTGCGCGACCCGACGCGCGGCGGGTTGGCGACGACACTCAATGAGATCGCCAAACAATCCGGCGTGGGCATGATGCTGCATGAATCCGCCATTGCGGTGAATCAGCCGGTCGAAGCAGCCTGTGAGTTTCTTGGGCTGGATCCGCTATATGTCGCCAACGAAGGCAAGCTGGTAGCCATTTGTGCGCCCGAGGATGCCGGGCGCTTGCTTGAAGTGATGCTCGCCCATCCGCTGGCCCGTGAAGCGGCCATCATCGGCGAGGTCACGGAAGATGCCCATGGATTCGTGCAAATGACCACCAAGCTCGGTGGCCGTCGTATCGTTGATTGGTTGGCAGGGAGCAGTTGCCGAGGATGTGTTGAGGCAACTTCAAAAATCCAATTAGGGATGAATGGCCATGTGTGCGTAGCGGTCGGCGCTGGGCTGACGAAATTCCACTACCACGCGCGCATCGGCGGCCAATGCGCCGTTCTCGTCGAGGATCAGGGGATTGATGTCCATCTCTTTGAGCATGGGCAGTTCGCAGACCATTTCCGACACGCGCAACAATACGTCCTCCAGCGCCGCCATATTGGCCGGAGCCATGTTGCGGAATGTGCCCAGCATCTTGGCGATGCGGGTATTCTGGATTAGCTCTCTGACCAGGAAGCCGTTCAACGGCGGCAGGGCGACGGCACGGTCACCCATGATTTCGACGGTAATTCCGCCCGCGCCGAACGTGATTACCGGCCCGAACACCGGGTCGCTGGTGACGCCTACCATCAATTCGCGGCCATTCGGTTTGACGATCATCGGTTCGATCGAAATGCCGTCAATCTGCGCGCCGGGACGATTGTGTAGAACGTTATCGAGAATTTTCTGGTAGGCAGTGCAAACTTCATGCGCATTATTCAAGTTGAGTAAAACGCCACCGGTATCGCTCTTATGAGTGATGTCTGGCGAATTGATTTTCATCACCACCGGGAATCCCAGTTCTTGCGAAATCTGTAGCGCTTCATTGGGCGAATGGGCGACTATGGTTTTACGACGGGAATATGAAAAGCGGACAGCAAAGCTTTGGATTCCACTTCAGTCAGTACCTTGCGATGTTCCTGCATGGCGTCCCCGATAATCAGCCGTGCGCTTTCTACATCAGATACGACGTGATGCGGGAACGGGCTGGGTATCTGCATCAGCATCTTCTGGTTGCGGTAGTAGCTGAACAGATGCGAGAACACCTCCACCGCCGTCTCCGGTGTGCAAAAGTGTGGTTTGCGCGCTTTGGAAAATGCCTTGCGCGCATCTGCGACCTGCGTCTCGCCCATCCAGCAGGCCAACAGCGGTTTGCTGTGCGTATTGGAAAGCTCAATCAGGATCTGCGCCGATTCCAGTGGCTTGGTCATCGCCTGTGGCGTAAGGATGGCCAGCACACCGTCCACGTTTTCATCTTCCAGGCAGGCTTTGGCTGCATGATGGTAACGGTCTGCTTGAGCATCGCCGATGATGTCTACCGGATTGCCGTGCGGCCAATTGAGCGGTAAATGCTGGTTGAGATATTTGATAGTGGCATCCGACAACGTGGCCATCGTGAGCCCCAAGTCGGCGGCACGATCCGCCGCCATCACAGCAGGGCCGCCACCATTGGTGACGATGGCAAGGCGATTGCCGACCGGTTGGAAGCCGCATGACAGCGCCTTGGCGGCGGCGAACAGTTGCGTGATGGTCTGCACCCGCACCACACCTGCCCGGCTGACTGCCGCATCGAACACATCGTCCGCTCCAACCAGCGAGGCGGTATGTGACATCGCCGCTTTGGAGCCTGCCGCATGGCGACCGACCTTGACCAGAATAACGGGCTTGATGCGCGCGGCGGCACGTAGCGCGCTCATGAAACTGCGCGCGTTGCGGATACCTTCGATGTACATCAGGATGCTGTGGGTATTGGCGTCGGATACCAGATAATCGAGAATATCGCCGAAATCAACATCGACCGCTGAGCCCATGGATACCAGGCTGGAGAAACCTACGCCGTTGCTCTGCGCCCAATCCAGGATCGCGGTGCACAGTGCGCCAGACTGGGAAACGAACGCGATGTTGCCCGTGTTCGCACCGCCCTTGTTGAAGGTGGCATTGAGGCCGATGGATGGCCGCATGATGCCCAGGCAATTCGGACCGATCAGGCGAATGCCGTAGCGGCGTGCGGCTTCCAGTAATTCCTTTCCAGTGCTTCACCTTCAGGGCCGGCTTCACAAAATCCGGCGGTGATGATGACCGCTGCCTTTACGCCGTGGATGCCACAACTCTCGATGATGCACGGTACAGTCTGCGGCGGCGTGGCGATCACCACCAATTCAACTGGTTCGCCAATGTCGGCGATCGAGGCGTAGGCGCGCTTGCCCCGCACCTCTGCGTGTTTCGGGTTGACCGGGTAAAGCAAACCATTAAAACCGCTTCCCAGCATATTCTGAAACACGATTTGACCGACTGAATCAGGCCGGTCACTCGCGCCAAATACAGCGACAGACTTTGGTGAGAATAGTGCGCTAAGGTAGTGTTTGCACATGATTATGTTATATATTTTTGATATAAAATAGTTTTTATAAAAATACCGTACAGCTAAACCTTAAAGGGCACCGCTAAAGATATTTTTATAGCAAAAAACCGCATCCAGACCGGGCTTGTCCAACAAATAGCTCAGATCGTGGCTTCCCTTCGTCCGCACGATCTAGCCTTATTCGTCATTGCTTGGCAATTATTTTTTGAATTGTTTAGAATACCACCGCCCCCTACTTTGCATAAATAACGTCAATGATGGTGCGTAACATATCAGTAGGTATCGTACGAAATAAATTTTTTGCGAAATGCAATATTAATTATTAAGCAGGCAACAGTACTTAGCGTACTTAGTCTACAAGGAGACAGTGTGGAAAAGATTGAAAAAGATGTTGCTAAAGACTATTGGGAAAATCAGGCCAAAACCCATAAAGGTTCACATCTAGCATCTTGGAGCGATAACTTCATGATTGAACTTGAGATCGATGCCGTAGGAGAGCATATATCAAGTGGGGATCATGTTCTTGACATCGGTTGTGCGAATGGATATTCCGCGTTCCAACAATTGGAACGGCACAAAGATGTTGGTTCGATTACGGGAGTTGATTTTGCTGAAAACATGATTAAACAAGCCAATATGCTGAAAAAAGCTCAGTGGATAGGCGATATTATAAAGTTTGAAGTAGGCGACATTAATTCCTTACAATTCCCTGATGATACTTTTGATGTAGCGTATGCCACACGGGTGGTTACCCTTATGTCTACTTGGGAAGAGCAACAAATTGCTATCAATGAGTGTCTGCGGGTTGTTAAGCCAGGCGGCAAAGTGATTTTTTCCGAGCCTTTTTTAGAGCCATTTACATTGCTCAATGCAATGAGGCAACTTAAGGATATGCCCCCATTGATCGAGCATGACTCAAATCGATTCTTCAAGAAAGCTGTATTAGAGGAATTTTTCACGCAAAAGGGTTTGACGTTTAAGGTAAATGATTTTTCATCAATTTATTACTTGGGATCAAGATTTTTGAGAGAGTTAGTAACAGACCCGGCAGCATACCCAGGCTTCAATCCGATCAACCGCATATTTTTTGATATAGAAAAAGACTTTTCTGGCGGCGGTTTTGGCATTCAGCAAGCTTATATTGTTACTAAATAAAAGTATTACATGACCCAAACCAGAATAGAGCACGACACATTCGGCCCCATAGAGGTTGCGGCAGACCGGCTTTGGGGCGCGCAAACGCAACGTTCGCTTGAACATTTCCATATTTCCTCCGAGCGCATGCCGAAGGAACTCATCCTCGCACTCGCTATGGTTAAGCGCGCTTGCGCGTTGGTCAACCGCGATTTAAATCTATTAAGTGCTGCCAAAGCGGATGCCATTGTGCGGGTGGCGGACGAAATACTGGCTGGCCAGCATACGCAAGAGTTTACACTTTCTGTTTGGCAGACGGGTTCGGGTACCCAGACCAATATGAACCTGAACGAGGTGCTCGCTAACCGCGCCTCTGAGCTGCTAGGCGGAAAATGGGGCAAAGACCGGCTGGTACACCCCAATGATGACGTGAATCTCGGTCAATCATCCAATGATATTTTCCCCACTGCCATGCACGTCGCAGCCAGCCTCAGCATCGTTCAATCCCTGCTTCCCGCACTACGCAAGCTGCGCTCGACATTAGAGGAAAAATCCCGCAATTTTGACGGTATCGTCAAAATTGGGCGTACGCACTTACAGGATGCTACTCCGCTAACGCTTGGGCAGGAATTTTCCGCTTACGTGGCGCAGTTGGATTATGCGGAATCCATCATTAACGCTACTTTGCCTTCGCTTTGTGAACTTGCGGCCGGGGGGACTGCAGTGGGTACCGGACTTAACACACATGCCGAATTCGGTGAGCGCGTTGCTGCGGAACTGGCCCGCAGTACCAGCTTGCCATTCAAAAGCGCCGCCAACAAATTTGCGGCCCTAGCCGCACATGACGCCCTAGTGGCCGCACATGGCATGCTCAAAACGCTCGCTGCCGCCCTTATGAAAATTGCCAACGACATCCGCTGGATGGCTTCGGGACCACGCTCTGGCCTTGGGGAAATAAGTATTCCCGAGAACGAGCCGGGCAGCTCGATCATGCCGGGCAAGGTCAATCCCACCCAGTGCGAGGCGCTGACCATGTTGTGCTGCCAGGTCATTGGTAATGACGTTGCCATCAATATAGGCGGCGCTTCGGGAAATTTTGAGCTCAATGTTTTCAAGCCGCTTATCATCCATAATTTCCAACAAAGCGTACGCTTGCTTGCTGACGGAATGGCAAGCTTCGAGGAACACTGCGTGTCCGGCATCCAAGCCAACCACGAACGTATTGCAGAACTTATGGAACGGTCGCTCATGCTGGTGACCGCCTTGACTCCGCATATCGGCTACGATAAAGCCGCCGAAATCGCCAAGCAAGCACACCGGGATGGCGGCACGCTAAAACAAACAGCGTTAATTTTAGGCTATGTTACGGAAGAAGAATTTGACTGCTGGGTGCAGCCAGCGAAGATGACGTGATTTATTTAAAATAGCCTAAAGCCTATTATTCAATTTCACATTTCCCACTTTCCCTACTCGTCCACCAAATGTTGGTTTGGATACAGCACATCAGTAAAGCCAAATTGGCTGAAATCGCGGATACGCATGGGGTACAGAATCCCGTCCAGATGATCGCACTCATGCTGTACTACGCGTGCATGAAAACCGTTTACCGCGCGGTCTATTAATACGCCATATTCATCCCGTCCCTGGTAATGGATAGATTGAAAACGCGGTACTAACCCACGTAATCCCGGCACGCTCAAGCAGCCTTCCCATCCTTCCACCATATCCGGATTCAATATAGGATCTACATGCGAATCTACTACACTTGATGAACTACTTGATTTTGTTAGCGGAGTAATAACCGGATTGATCAATACCGTTTCTGGCACAATTTCGGCATCGGGATAACGTGGATTGAACCGCACACCAAAGATTACTACACGCAAATTCACGCCTATCTGAGGTGCCGCGAGTCCCGCTCCATTTAATGCCTGCATGGTGTCGCGCATGTCGACCAATAAAGCGTGCAGTTCCGGCGTATCGAAATCAATTACCTCTTCCGCGCAACGCAACAGGCGCGCATCACCCATACGCAACACTTCCCTAATCGACATCAGAATCCACCACGCATTCAAGGATATTGCGCACGCGCGCCATGGCAGGTTGTGCTACTGCACTGATAGTTTCCAAATGCACGCCATTACGGCTGCTACCGCGCCCGGCAGCATGGTTCACCACCACCGCGATCGCGGCGTAATTCAAGCCGAGCTCTTTGGCCAAGGCGGCTTCAGGCATACCAGTCATGCCCACCATATCGGCACCGTCCCGCTCCAGGCGATTGATCTCCGCTGCCGTATCCAGGCGCGGCCCCTGAGTGGCGGCATATACTCCGCCATCCAGACAAGGGATGTCGGCACATCTGCCAGCATCCAAAATTTGTTGGCGTAGTTCCTGACTATAAGGCTGGGTAAAATCAATATGAGTTACCGAGCAATCGCGCCCATCAAAGTAGGTGAATTCGCGCCCATAGGTGTAATCAATAATCTGATCTGGCAACACAATAACACCGGGCAACAGGTCAGCACGGATACCCCCAACTGCCGCGACAGAAATGATGCGTTGCGCTCCCTGTTCTTTTAACGCCCACAGATTGGCACGATAATTTACCTCATGTGGCGGGATCGTATGGCCGTAGCCATGACGGGCAATAAACATGACCTCATGCTGGCGCAAGCGGCCAAAGGTAATCGCTCCGGAAGGCTCTCCATAGGGCGTGCGCATCACCTGTCGATGTGATATTTCCAAGTTGGTCAGTTGCGTCAGTCCCGTTCCACCAATAATCGCTAACATTTGTTATTACCTTTTGGAAAATATAGGACTCACTCATTGCCGAATTACCTGTATTCTATAATCCAGGCAGTATAAATAATAATTATTGTTTTTAATCAAAATATAAAAATATACATAGCATGTATTGCTTGAATGTGGTTGGATCTATTTTTCCCTTGTTGCGTAAACTGCGGGGAGATTGCGCCACGCGCCATGTATGTCCATACCGAAGCCGAATACAAAGCGGTTAGGCAATTCCAACCCGACAAAATCGGCACGTACCGGCTTAACCTTTCCAATCCGTTTATCAGCAAACACCGCACTGTAAAATTTGGCGGCACCCAAATCCAGCACACGCTGCTTAACTGCGGCCAGCGTTTCACCCTCGTCGAGAATATCATCCACCACCAGCACCACACGGCCAGCTACATTTTCGCGTGGCTCAACTTTCCAGTGCAAGATTCCACCCTGCTGCTTAGTGCCATAGCGCGATACATGCACATAATCAAAATCGAGCGGAAAAGTAAGCAATGGCAGCAACTGCCCGGTAAACACCACCGCACCGCCCATTACCGATAGCAATAGTGGATGCATATCAGCTAATACCGTATTTATTTCCTGCGCGACACTTATTACTGCCGCCTGCACTTTTTCAGCTGAGACAATTAACTCGGCTTGATTCAGGATATCGTTCGTCTGCTGATTAGGGAGCATTACTTATTTATTGCCAGATAAGCGGCAAACTCTTCACCCAGTTCTGGATGCTTAAGGCCGAATGCCACCGTTGCCTTGAGATAGCCCAGCTTGGAGCCGCAATCGTAACGAATACCGTTAAACCGGTATGCCAGCACTTTTTCTTCCTTTATCAACGCTGAAATCCCATCGGTCAGCTGAATTTCACCGCCCGCGCCCGCCTGTAACTTAGCCAGGTGATGAAAAATACGTGGCGTCAGCACATAGCGCCCCACCACCGCCAGAGTAGAAGGCGCATCTGCCGGGCTGGGCTTTTCAACGATGGCATGTACCTGCTCCACACTCTGTTCCAGATTGCTACTACTGACTATGCCATAGTGGCCCGTCTGTGAAGGTGGCACGTCCTCCACGCCGAGCACGGAACATTGATAGCGTTGGTATACGTCTATCATCTGTTTAATGATGGACCTGTCACCGGCGATCAAGTCATCAGCCAAAATTACCGCAAACGGTTCGTTTTGCACTACCGGCTGCGCGCATAGGACTGCATGGCCGAGGCCAAGGGTTTCTGACTGGCGGATGTAGATGCAATTCACATGCTTGGGGATTACTTCCTGAACTGCACGTAATAGCTCGCTTTTGCCGCGCGCGAAAAGTTCAGCTTCAATCTCATAAGCCGTATCGAAATGGTCCTCAATAGCGCGTTTATTACGGCCAGTGATGAACACCATGTCAGTAATACCCGCTGCCACCGCCTCTTCCACCGCATACTGGATTAACGGTTTGTCGACTATCGGCATCATTTCCTTGGGGCTAGCCTTGGTGGCGGGCAAGAAACGGCTGCCCAATCCAGCGACCGGAAATACAGCTTTTGTAATTTTATTCATAATATTTCTCCACAACTTCCCGGCTAAAGGGCGCCTCTAAAGATTTTCAAAAAAACAATTACGATTTAGCCAGCGGCTGACGGCATTTCGTTTGTGCTTAATAATTGCAAAAATTGTTGTTCATCCAGCACAGCAATATTTAATTGTTGCGCTTTGCCGAGCTTGGTACCCGCCTCGGCGCCAGCTACCACATAATCAGTTTTTTGCGACACGCTACCCGTCACGCGCGCGCCTAGCGTTTCTAGCTTGGATTTTGCCTCGTCGCGGCTCATGCTGGCAAGCGTACCGGTTAATACAAAAATTTTAGCGTTCAAAGGTAACAACTGTACTGCCTTTTCGGCCTGCTCCGGCCACTGCACGCCAGCAGCGTGTAATTGGGTGATTACCTCAATGTTATGCGGCTCGGCAAAAAACGTTGAAATACTTTGCGCAACAATAGGCCCGATATCCGGTACAAGTTGCAGGCGTGTTTCGTCGGCCGCCATGAAATTATCCAGCGTAGCAAAATGACGCGCCAGTTCTTTTGCCGTCGCCTCGCCCACGTTACGGATACCAAGCGCGTAGATGAAACGCGCGAGTGTGGTTTGCTTGCTGTGTTCTATTGCATCCAGCAAATTTTGGGCGGACTTCTCACCCATACGCTCTAGTTGGGCCAGTGCCCGCAAATTCAGTTTATATAAATCGGCAGGTGTATGCACCAGTTGCTGTTCTACCAGTTGGTCAACCAACTTATCGCCAAGTCCCTCGATATCCAGGGCACGACGGCTGGCGAAATGCAACAACGCCTGCTTGCGCTGTGCCGGGCAAAATAGCCCGCCGCTACAGCGCCAAATGGCCTCATCCGGCTGTTTGGTAACGTGTGCGCCACATACTGGACAGGTCCGTGGCATATTGAATTCACGCACATCTACAGGACGCCGCTCAAGTAGGGACACGTGCGACTTCTGGAATGACATCGCCGGCACGCCGGACGCTTACCGTATCGCCGATGCGGATATCCTTGCGGCGCAATTCTTCTTCGTTGTGCAGCGTGGCATTGGTCACCGTTACCCCACCGACAAATACGGGTGCCAGGCGCGCGACTGGAGTCAATGCGCCAGTACGGCCCACCTGCACCTCAATATCCAGGACAGTGGTCAATGCTTCTTCTGCCGGAAACTTGTGCGCAAGGGCAAAGCGCGGTGCCCGCGACACATAGCCCAGTTTGCTTTGTTGAGCGATGTTATTGACTTTGTATACTACGCCGTCAATTTCGTAGGGCAGCTTATGGCGCAGTTCACCAATTTCGCGGTAATAGGCAAGTAATCCGTCGACTCCGTGCACTGCACGGCGTTGCTGTGGCACCGGCACTGACAACTTTTGCAAACACTCCAACTGCTCGGCATGCGTGTCAGGCAATATGAATCCTTCGACCGCGCCTGCTCCATAGGCTAAAAAACTTAGGTGGCGACTGGATGTAATCCGCGAATTGAGCTGGCGCAACGAGCCTGCCGCGGCATTGCGTGGATTGGCGAACAGTTTGTCGCCCTTGTCTGCTTGCTCACGGTTCAGCGCGATAAAATCAACCTTGAACATCAGCACCTCGCCGCGTATCTCTATAAACGGAATGGGCTTGGTTAATCTCCCTGGGTCCAATCGCAATGGAAGATTCCTTATGGTGCGCAGGTTTTGCGTCACATCTTCGCCAACCTCGCCATCGCCGCGCGTAGCGCCTTGCACAAATATTCCATCGCGATAGGTGAGCGTAACGGCCAGGCCATCAAATTTAGGCTCTACTGAATAGTCTACTTCGGCCACGCCTAATGTCTCGCGGGTACGGGTATCAAATGCCCGCACCTCTTCTTCATTGAAGGCGTTGTTAAGCGGAAGCATCGGCGAGCGATGTACTACTTTGGCAAAGGATAGTAACGGCGCAGCGCCAATTCGCTGGGAAGGCGAGTCCGGTGTAGCGAGTGAGGGATATTGTGTTTCGAGAGTTTGTAGTTCACGGAACATTGCATCAAATTCCGCGTCGGTAATCAGTGGAGCGTCCAACGTATGATATTGGTAATTGTGCCGCTCAATTTCTCCACGCAAATGCGCGATACGCTGCGGCACCAATTCACTCATCAATGGAACCTAATCTGAAAGAAAAATCTAGGAAAACAGCCTGCGCGCCTGGGCGCTGCCAGCAATAATGTGGCTTGCCCGCATTTCAGCCTCAACAGCAGCAATGCGTTCACGGATTAGCGTAATGCTATTTTCGCTTAATGCCACATGGTTCGCATCCACTATAGTTGCGTGCAATTCATTAGCCAGTTGTCGCGCCAAAATCACCATTTGGTCAAAACCTAGTGCGGGTTGCTCCACACGTGGCACATCCAGCAGCAAAGTCAGGCCATCTACATGCAGTTCACCCAACGTATGGTGTTGAAATGGGGTGTTATCTTCATTACACAGGCTGAACAAAGTTTGACCGTGCGTATCCATTAAGTGAAACGCACCGTCCGCTTGCAAACGTAAATCGTACTGCTCAGCCACACGCCCGATATCGTTGCCAGTTAGTATGTGTTTATCGCTAGGCAAAATATTAAGGCCGATCATTTGATCTACGCCTGCGCAGAATTTATCCAACTCTACCGCGTGCGCGGCAGTTTTTGCCACATCCGGCAGTACCACACTGGTATGCAATTGTGCTGCAATCATTCGCGCGAGCTCGCGAAAATCCATCAATTTAGTTTCACTCACCGCACCGGAACGATTCACCAGTTGTAACGCCAGTTTAAACGAGGTGTAGGCCAATGGACTATCGGCAATCACTTTCTCCCATTCGCCGCTCACAGCATTCAAACCGCACACATGAACGTTTTTACCAAAATCAAAGCGTTGCTGCCACAACAACGTTAGCGCATCCGCACCCACCGGGTTTTTAGGCGAAATCACTGCAATGTAATCGGTTTTCTCATCCAGCAACGTACACATAGCATCTACCGTGTGCCCATGTTGCGGCTCATTGGGCAATATACTCATGGGCACGGCCTGTTCCATTTTCTCGACCAGCAGTTCATCTGTCTGAATTTCTTCAGCTGGGCGATACAATGCATCTTCATGCTTATGCTTGAACGCCGTACCAAACTTGCGCCGATACCGGTGTTGTTGCCACCAATTATAAATATATATTGTCAGTACCACGGCGATGCCGATACCGAGCAAGCTAATTTGTAGTTCACTCATAATTGGAAATAATACAGTAGATTAATTTTCTGCATACACGCCACGTTACACCGTTATTGTTGGATTATCGCAAGAGAGCTGAGAAATGGCAAAGGTCAGTGAACCCTATTTTAATGTAGCCTGAATTGCATCTGTCATATTACCTGCCGTATTGAAATGGTTTCCACAATTAATATGACAGATACTTTCGTATCAAATTATCCACATTGCCGCAACTCGGCGGAGCCGCGTTTGGATAGGCGCCTGCGGCCTATTCTTATTGCCGGAATCGTTGGCTCTCGGATCGAAGCTGGTGAATGCGACGAATGCATCCGTATTGCGAAAGGGCACGCGCTCCAATGTATTGGTTAGCGCCATGCCTACCACGAGGCCGACACCTGCAATGGTTTGCAAACGCTGTGGCGCTTCTTTGTGCTGCGGGGAATGCGCCGCAATCGCGGTTATGGTGGAATCGATCTTGGCAATCAGGGCATCAAGCTTGTTCGGGACAGCGTTGAGTTCGGCGGTAAAACCACTCAGGTTACTCATCGTCAGCGTGAGCGATTTTGATGCGAATGATATTGGCGCGCCGCCGGATCATGCGATCCAGCTTGCGCTGGTCGGCTGTAGGGGGTGTATAAGGGGGCGTAAACGCGTATGTTCTTGAGCGATGGGACAGGCGATCAGTTCGGCATCCACCCGGCCTGTTTTGGCGCGGCTACCCATGGCGCGGGCATGCCGTATTCATTAAGCAGCATCCCGAAAACGCCCATAGCTGTAATGCGCGGCACAAGCGCCTTCCGATGAGACCATGCAGGAACCGATCGGGTTGTCCGGCGTACACACCGTGCCAAATATTTTGCACTCCTGCGGACGTTTTTCGCCGCGCAGGATAGCCGCGCATTCGCATGCCTTATGATCGCGCACGGCCACATAATCGATGCTGAATTTCAGCTCCGCATCGAATTCGGCGAACTCTGGCCGCAGTCTCAAGGCGCTGTGAGGAATGCTGCCCAGGCCTCGCCACTCAAATACCTCGCGCAACTCGAACACCTCTTCAACCAATGCCTGTGCCTTGAGATTGCCTTCACGTGTCACCGCGCGGTGAATTCGTTTTCTACTGCTGCACGGCCCTCATTGATCTGGCGTATCAGCATGAGTATTGCCTGCATCACGTCGAGCGGTTCGAATCCGGCGATTACTACCGGTTTGCCGTAATCGTCGGCGAACACTTCAAACGGTTTGCTGCCAATAACGGTGGAAACATGCGCCGGGCCGACAAACCCGTCCAGTGCCACTCCCCCCTGTGCAGACAGAATCGCGTGCATCGCCGCCGGAGTCAGCACGTGGTTGCACAGAACGCTGAAGTTCTTCAGCCCTTCGGCTGCCGCCTGTTTGACCGCCACAGCCGTGGGCGGGGTGGTGGTCTCGAAGCCGATGGCGAAAAACACTACTTGCTGACCCGGATTATCCCGCGCGATCTTCAGCGCGTCCTGAGTTGAATAGATCATGCGCACATCCGCTCCGCCCGACTTGGCGCGCATCAGAGTGAGATTATCGGAGCACGGGACGCGCATGGTGTCAGCATAGGTGCACAGGATCACGCCATGCTCGCGTGCCAGCCGTATCGCCTGATCCACGCGACCGATCGGCAGCACGCAGACCGGACAACCCGGGCCATGAATCATGCGCACACTGGCTGGCAGCAAATCTGCAATGCCGTAGCGGGAAAGGGCGTGAGTATGGCCGCCGCAAAATTCCATCAAACGATAGCCTGATGCAGCGGTCGCTTCGCGCGCGATGTTGGCGGCAATATTCTTGGCCAATTCACCGTCGCGAAATTCGTCTACATATTTCATGCTTCATCACCGTGCAAGTCATTCATCATGCTCATCTCGGCGAACATCGCCAGCGTGTGTGCGGCCTCTTCCTGGTCAAGCTTTTGCAGCGCGTAGCCGGCATGCACGATCAAATAATCGCCCACCGCAATATTCTCCACCAAGGCGAGCGAGACCTCCTTGCGCATCCCACCCAGATTGATGATGGCGCTGTCTTCAGCGATTAATTGTTCGATGCGGGCTGGAATGGCGAGACACATATTTAGATTTCTGAATTGGTTGGATAATTGAAGGTCAATCGCAAGACAGTTGTACTGGCCGATGAAGAGCTATTGATCCGACACGAATTGAACTTGGCAGCCGTTCGTGCTGAGCCTGTCGAAGCATAACATTTCCGACAAGCTCAATGCGAATGGCTTCTTGGATAAAAATAAATGGTAGCGTAGTGGGCAGGCGATAGCCTTGTCTCTACTCTACCTATTTGCTTCCTTCTTCAGTACAAAAACTGTAATGGCGCACCCGAATTTCGGCACGTAACCGATCGAGTAATTTGGGGGAATCCAGAGAATTAGCTTGAACCTTTATCCGCAGAATTCTAGGCTGTTCTATAAAAAATTAGCCAAATGAACAGCTAAGATCTTGAAAGAGTGGGAGGCTGGTGATGTTTGACAATGTTTGCCTATAAAGCATTGTTGGCTTATGAAAATGTTTTCCATTTACGTTATGCGTGTTTTCGTTACCCGCACACGCAAAGCGAACACGCTGAGTGTCGACCGTGAAGACCCCCCCCAAAGACACACTACAGAGCGCCCGAGGCTCTCTAGGAACAGCGAAGTCTGGGCTCTATCGGTAACTCCCCGCCCTCGGCATCGATGGATCGGATGAACATCACGCAGCCAATTCAATGCGCTTTCGCTATTGAACCGGGGGAAGGGGGGAACGCGACGTTCAGGCGTTCAACGCGTCTAGTGACTTCAGACCGAAGATGGCTAGCAGTTCAGCCTCGAAGGTGTTCGGGTTCGCCATTTACGGCCGCTGGACAAACCACTTTCGTCATCGCCTTCGTTCAAGGCTTACCGAGTTGGGTGGCACAGTTGGAGCAGCTCAACTTTGTCACAGCCGCCAACTATTCCAGCGTTGATGGGCTCGCACAGTTGATGCGCCCCAAGCGCAGTGGGCGCATCCGACCAACCACCGGGGAGGCCCGGCGGCTGACCCCCCTAAAACCTACGGTTTTATTTCCTCTTTCTTTCCCGCGTGCCCCCCCCCCCCTCCCCCCCCCTATTGGCCCATTTTTTTCAGCGCCAAAACACAGATCCAAGCCCGGGTTACGGGGGCGCGGCTTCACAGCGCTCCTCCCTTTCACGTTAGCAATCTCGGAGCCGCGCAAAAACCCCCGCACGAAAAAACCCCGGGAAACCCCCCCAAAATCACAACCAAAACGCCCCCCCGCCGTTTCTCCCGGGGAAATAAAGTTTTCGTTTCACTATCCCCCCCCAAACGGCCGGGGAAACCGGATCTTTCCCCGTCTTCTTTATATAAAAAGTGGGGCGGGCGGTTCTTCCCCGGCAAGGCCCACCCGGCGGATCCCCCCGGTTTCCCAAATCCCCCCCCCGGGCAACCCGCACCTCCCCGGGCCCCGGGGCGGGGGGAAGCGCCAGGACAAACGCTTTGCTCCTTTCTGGGCCGGCGCCGGACTCGCCCTGACGCGCGCGGATCGCGCCCCCAAACCACAAGCCGAAATCTCTCTTGAGGATCGGCAGAGATAGATCCATCTGCGCCCCACACCCCCCCCGGCACCCGGTTTCCTTCCTCCCTCCCCACCCCCCCTGTTGTTCCCCCCCAAAAACCGGCAACACGGGGCGGGGAAGGCCCGGGGCCCTCCCCCCCCCCGCCGCCGTGGCGCCGGGGGGAAATGCCCGGGCCGCCGCCCCTGGTATGTTGGGCCCGTATGGGGGGACCCCCCTAAATTCCCCTTCGCTGAAGCAATGCTCGCAACCCCCCCCCGGGAAATTCCCCCCCACCAATATTCCTCCCCCCCTCCATCCCCCCCCCTTGCCTCCCCGGGCCCCAAGAACAAGGCCCCCCAACCAAAACAAAACTCCGAATTTTTTTTCCACAAAAAACACAGACCCCCCCTCGCCGGACCAACAAACGTTTTTGTGGTGTTTTCCCCCCTTCTTGGTAAGCCGTAATAAACCCGTGCCCCGCCAAACCCCCCCCCAAAAAACCCCCCCCGGAAAAACTTGAAATTAAAACCCCCCCCCCCCCCCGGGTTAGCGCCCCCGTTGCCCTTTAATCGTTCCGAATTCCTTCATCCCGAACCCTTTTTTTTGTGGGAATCCCCTTTGATTTTCCCACAAGTCCTTTTTCTTTCCTACCACCGACGCCTGCGTTCTTCCGTGGCAGCCTGGCACCCGCGGGCCGACGGCACAGAGCCAGGCTAACCGGCGCCGGCGGACCACTCCCCAAAAGCTTTGTCACCTCCCGGACGCGGGGATTTTTGGAAGCTCGCCCGGCCGGAGCACACCGGGCACGGCCATGGGGCACGGAGCCAGCAAGCCGGCCGCGGCCCGGCCGGCCCCCGCGCCCCCCCCCCCCCCACGGTCAGTTCTAACATTCCAACATCCCATGTTGGTTTCCGCACATAACAGGATCAATCAGGCTGGAATTTTCGGGAGCGCTTTATCACGTCATCTCGCGCGGTGATCATCGGGAGGAATTTCTGAGCGACGGCGATCGTAATGATTGGCTCGAAATGTTAAGGACTGTTTGCGCGCGGTTTAACTCGGTAATTCACTCTTGCTGCCAGATGACCCATACACGCTGTAACAAAACCTATGCGACTATTAGAACAGGCGGCGGGAGCAAGTGCAGAAAATTTAGGCATGACCGAAGCTTACCAAATCGCTCTGTCACAATGCTTGCGTATCAGGCGATCCTTACTTACCAGTGCCACATCTGCAACCATGGCATGTGCAACTTTCATGCGATCGAACGGGTCGCGCGTCCAGGTTAGCGTGCCGGCCATTTTCATTACTTGTGCTAACGACACATCCGCCACACTTAGGCCTATGTCCTTGTCCAGAGTGTCCAGCACATAACTGCCCTCGCGGCTGATTCGACCAATTTCGTGCAGATAGGCCAGTTCGAGTTGCACCACAGGAGAAACCTGCAACAAGCCAGATTCGATGGCCTGCAATGCCGCCGGGGTCAGCAATTCGGAGCGGCCTTCATACAGCCAGCAAACAATATGCGTATCGAGATGAACTAGGCCAGATTTTCCAACTCGCGCCATTCTCCGACCTTCATAGTATGCAGTGATTCAGCGTCACCACTAATCAGTTTCCTGCGTTTCAATTTTAAACTTTTCGATTTATTTAACTCGATTGCAGAACAGAGCAACAGCACCTTGCCATTGCGTTCAATGCTAACCGGCTGGCCTGTCATCAAGACCTCATCAGCGATCTTGAAAATCTGCTGGCGCAGGGTAGTTAAAGTTAGTTTTTTCATAACATACCTCCATTTATGTACATGTTTACATACTATGTGTACATATTCGACATGTCAAACCAGAATACCTACATCGCACACCCAATTTTATTTGGTGCCGCTAATAGCCCGGTAGATACCGTCGTTAATTGATCAGTTTTTATTCCCCGTTTCCCCCGGCACAACGCCGACACGGCTTGTTCCAGCCACCTCCAGCATTTTCAGATAATCGTGTTGCTATGGCTATTGAGTTTTGAGTACGCCAGCACAAACTTTTCCGGGTCGAAAGTTGAATGGTAATGGCTTTGCTAGAACGCACCACTAGCTATTTGACTAGGTTGCCAAAAGACGATAGCCAAGTCGCTGGTTATCGGGGCGAACGGAACGGATAGTTGGCGTTGCTGCGTTTCTGTAATTGGAATGACAATCCGATTGATGTAAGTCATGTTGGGTTAGCGGCTTTATCGCGTAACCCAACAAACTTAATCTTCAACATCGACGGATGGGTCGCACACATCAACACTGGCTTTTGTTGGGTTACGGCGCAAAAATCCGCACCTAATCCAACTTTTCAGGTTTAGCAGTATGAAGTTCTTCGATACACATCACCACTACTTTACGATTGCTTCACGCTTAGTATGTAAGGAATAGTGACGAAGGAATGGCGGGTCGGATCAAAGTCCTTGCTGTTACGAGTCGCCAACGTCAACTGGCGGTTGATTGCCACAGCGGCCTGCAAGGCATCGGGCAATTTCCAACGATGTTCGCGGCGCAGACTTGCGGCCATGTCGGCATCTTCTTCGGTCAGTACATGGGTCGGAAAAAAGTTGAGAAAAGCCTTGGCCTGCACCTCGCCCACGGGGTCGAATCCGGTCAGCACTTCGGCTCGCGTGATGACGGAAATAGCCGCCGATTCGTGGTTTTCCAACAGAAACCGGGTCGCCTCAGACCGCCCGTTAAAATGGTCGATCAAGATGACCGAATCCAGAAGGTAGCCGTTCAACGCCCACTCCACTCGTCGCGCAGGTGTTGCTGCACAACAAGCCCATCCTCACCCTGCCGAATGCCGCTAGTGAGTCGCGCCAATTTCTCGAAGGATTGCGTCACTTGTGTTTCCGCTTTTTGGGTTTCCGCCTTTTTGCGATAAAGTTGCAAAGCCCGGCGCACCACTTCCGTTTGCGGAACGTGCTCTACCTGCGCCCGGTGGGCGAGCCAGTCCTGTTCCTCTGGCTCCAGGTTAATGATTGTATGTTGCATGACTTAACTCCCCGCATGATGTCCAAATTGCAAGCATACTATCAATCCACATGGCGTTTGCAAACTCAATTCAACCAGGATTGCCCAGTGGGCTTACGCACCTCTTGAATAGCTTAGGGACGAAGCAATGCTGTGAAGCCTGCCTGCTCAAAATGATGATCATGAGCCAATGCCTCGGTGATACCACGTGCCTTCATTATCTTAAATGAGGCGCAATCGGTAAGACTCCATTCCTTGTCTACCCTCTGCTTATTGCTGCGCCCTGTAATTGGAATGACAATCCGATTGATGTAAGATGCGTGATGTTTGATGCGATACTTCGGGAGATACATGATGCGAACTACTTTATCCATTGATGACGACGTACTGGCAGCGGTAAAAGCTATGGCCTCCTTGCAACACAAGAGTGTGGGGGAGGTTATCTCAGCGCTCACACGGCAGGCTCTGCGTTCCTCCAAGCCAAGCGGTACTATGCGTAATGGTGTTCCGTTGCTGCCCGCCCGCGCCGGGGCAACGCCGGTGACACCGGAATTGGTGAATCAGTTGCGCGACGAGTTACCGTGAGGGTTTTTCTGCTTGATGTAAACGTGCTGATCGCGTTGATTGATCCAGCGCATGTCCAGCACGATGCGGCGCATGACTGGTTCGCGGCACATGGGAAGCGGGCATGGGCAACCTGCCCATTGACGGAGAATGGTGTGCTGCGCATTGTGGGGCATCCCCGCTATCCTAATTCGCCGGGTACGCCAGCGGAGGTGGCACAGTTGATGAAGGGCTTGCGGGCACTCCCCGGTTATGTGTTTTGGCCAGACAATATCAGCCTGCTGGACACCGAGATGATAGACACGGAGCGTCTGCTGAGTTTCGGCCAAGTGACTGATAGCTATTTGCTGGCGCTGGCATGTGCCCACAAAGGGCAGCTGGCAACTTTTGACCGGCGTTTGGTTACGGATGCTGTATGTGGCGGCACGCAGGGTTTGCATCTGATTGGCTAACTAACTATCAATCATAAAGTTTAAACCACCGATCCCGTTTGGTCTTTGCCCACTCCAGTTTTTTCAGCTTACCTCAGGTATTTATGATTGGCCATTTACTGCACATCACAAATCCGCGTGTCGCTTCGCGCCAGCTATTATCCATCTTGCGCTGGAGTTCGATTACCTGCACAGACTCGTCGGAAACCGCGAAATGTGTATCAAGTGCGGCACATATTTCAGCCCGCTCCATTACGCTGGCTTCCGCATCCAGGCGTACCGGAGCCAAAAAGCGTAAGCGTGGCAATATAGTCCAGTAGCTATCCGGTGTTGTTTGCGGTAGTGGGCTAACCGGGTGGCGTGTCCACCAGCCGGACAAATGGTTGTCAGATACGCCAGGGATGGGAATAGAAGGTTTTCCTGCTTGTGCCGCAGGATAGAACAAGTAGCCTTTGATGAAAGCCTGTGTTTTTTTCAGCACTATCCCTGTTGGCAGTGCCGCTCGCCCAGCGGGTGTGTGGCCTAATTCAAGTTGATGCTGGAATACGCGATCCAATTTAATATCGAGCCGGTCGCGCACCGCAAGGCCGATGAATGCACGTTGCTCGAGCAATGGTTCCGCTTGCAGGTAGAACTTTACGGCAGTTTCCCAATGACAAATATTTCCATCGGCATCACGAAATAAAAAGTCATATTCACCCAAAGTACGTTGCGCATTTTGAACCTGCAAATTGGTGGCGATGATTTGTGTATTGGGCATGTGCGCTAACCAGAATGCGATAAGCGATTCAAAATACTGGCCAAGGCGGCGTGTCGGATGCTGGGCAATAAAATCATGCAGGTTGCGCGGTTCATTATCCAACTCAGTCAGCCACGGTGCAGATGTATTTAATTGCGTACGGCACCATGCGTCATCCACCACGCGTCCGGCATAAGCGGTCCAAGTTTCATCCAACAATCCCGGCGAACCAATAACCCACGCAAGGTCGCGCACAACAGGGTCGCGTAATGAGTCCATGAACGAATCTTGCGGGAGGGGAGGCATAAGTTGTTGTGGCTATGGCGGCTGAGTGTGTGGCCGGGTAATAGAATGGAAAGGTATTTTCTATACGGGCTTATAGCCCACGCTAATGAGAATTTCAATATTCAGCCAAATGCCTTGTGCTTCAACAAGTAACTCTATTTCTTCTTGATGCGCTTGACGGAAGCGTGCTAAATCAGAGGAAGAAAGCTGATTCAATAAACCCCGGAAACCGCTATACCATAAAATATCCCACCATTCTTCAAACCCGGCAAGATGGTATCCAACCTGATAGGTTTGCGTATGCAATCGTTCCAGTCCCGCTGATTGATACAAAGTGTGGATTTTCTCTACACTATCCAGCCGTTTCCAGGATAAAGCGGGCATAGTTATCCCATAGACTAAAATGCGCTCGATAAATTTTTGCGATAGGGGTTCCATAAGCGCACCCGTAAAACTTGAAATTCCAATAGCGCCGCCGGGTTTAACAAGTTTGGCGATCGTCTTGAATCCGGCCTCCATATCAGGCAGAAAAAAAATGCCAAAACCGCAACAAGCAGCATCGAATGAGTCGGCGGTAAAATTCGATGCCTCTATATCCATGCACAAAAAATCGAGATTGCTTAACTGCTGTTTCTGAGCTTTGGCCTTGGCTTGCGCCAACATTCCATCGGATAAATCAATGGCCGTTACATGCCCTGCGCCCAACCGCTGTGCACAAGCCAACGCAACTGAGCCTGTGCCAGTGGCTACATCCAAAACATATTCATTTCCTGCAAATCTCATGCTGTCCGCTAAATGTTCTGCCGCCGCTGAAAAAAAGCGCAGCGCGGGTTTGTCATAGCCTTCTGCCGCATTATTAAAGGTTTCTTTGATTTTATATTTGCGTTCTTGCATATCCATTTATCGAATTAGGTTTAATTGGGCGCACATAACAGCATTTTATAGCACGGATACCTATTAAATTAATACCCATATTTCGACGCAACTATAGGGCTGAAATAACGTATTTAAGCTAGCCAGGGCACAAAAAAATCTTGAAATTACATCATTTATGGTGCTGTGATTAATGCCCCTCCTGCTGTTTACTCCGACATACAAAATGATAATAGTTATCAAATGCATTTACATTGCAAATGATAACTGTTATCGTTTGCATGGTTGTTAGCTATAGGCGGTTCTAACTCAGGATCATTTAAAGCAAACAAAAATCATATGCATAACAGCTTAACCGTTGGCCATATTGCCTTTTCATTTGGTAATAAGCAGAAACTGCGGCCAATTAATATGCATCAACCGTAAAGGAAAAAACATGAACGCAATGGTAATAGGTGCAGATCATTTGGGAAATATCCCTAAACTTCTTTCTGACTGGGATATAAACATTACCCAGCATGTCACGGGACGGCATGTGTCACATCAACGAAAACCGCAAGGATTGCCCAGGAATACGGAACTTTTGATATTATTCACTGATTTCTTGGGACATAACGTAATGCGCCATTTTCGTAACATGGCGCAAACACAAGGTGTACCTTTTATCGCTTGCCGCCGATCTGCAAGCTGCTTGGCACAGTCGCTGGAATATTGCTTTAATAGAAAAGGTGATCAATCAAAATGCCAAAATTGTCCATTCCGCCCCTGACTTTTTTTATTGTTTTTTTGCTCATGCTATCGCCATGTTTGGCACAAGCCGAAGAACACGTTTACCAACAGCCGGAAGAATTCATTGATGAATTATTCAAGGTAAAGCCGAAAGTAAAATTGCTATTATTGACTAAGGATATGCAGTCCGAGGTTTCCCGCATCCTTGGCCATGCGCCCAGGCAGTTGCGACAACGATATTGGAGTGAGGGTGCGCGAACGTTATGGATTCTGGAAGAGATCGGTAAAACCGATCCAATTACCGCAGGATTTGTTGTAAAAGAGGGGCGAATCGAACAGGCCAAGGTTTTGATTTACCGTGAGCATAGGGGGATGGAAGTGCGCTTCCCAGCTTTTTTGAAGCAATTTACTGATGTTTCGCTAAGCAGTGGGAATGGTCTTGATCGGAAAATTGACGGTATTTCCGGCGCCACGCTTTCGGTGCATGCCATGGAACGCATGGCGCGAACCGCACTATATTTTGACAAACTTAGCCGCACCAAATGAGTTCAAATCCTTTGCATTGCTGACCACAATTCCTAGTTTATTAAATTACGTTCTTTAGTTGTTCAAGAATCTCCGCGTTTTCCAGCGTCGAAATGTCCTGCGTTATTTCTTCGCCCTTGGCAATGGCGCGCAACAAACGACGCATGATCTTGCCGGAGCGCGTCTTGGGCAGATTATCACCGAAGCGAATTTCGTCCGGCTTGGCGATTGGGCCGAGTTCCTTGCTGACCCAGTTACGCAGGCTTTCCGAAACTTGTTTTGCGGTAGTGGCATCCTCCGGCCGCGAGCCTTTCAACACCACGAATGCCACTATGGCCTCCCCTTTTATATCATGCGGCTTTCCGACGACAGCGGCTTCCGCCACCAGCGGATTGGACGCCAGCGCAGACTCTATTTCCATAGTGCCTAAGCGGTGGCCGGATACTTTCAGTACGTCATCAATGCGTCCCAGTATCCAGAAATAACCGTCCTCGTTGCGGTGTGCTGAATCACCCGCCAGATAAGCGCCTTTCATTTCTTCTGGGAAATAGCCCTTGCGATAGCGCTCATCATCGCCCCATATGGTACGGATTTGCGATGGGAAAGAACGTTTGATGACGAGAAAACCCCCATGTTGGTCATGCACTTCGTCACCTGCTTCGTTGACGATAGCGGCCATTATGCCGGGCAGCGGCAGGGTGCAAGAACCAGGTTTGGTTGCCATTGCTCCCGGCAAAGGTGCGATCATGTGGCAGCCGGTTTCGGTCTGCCACCAGGTATCAACTATGGGGCAGCGAGACTGGCCGACTACGGTGTAATACCACATCCATGCGTCTGGGTTGATCGGCTCGCCAACGCTACCGAGCAAACGCAAGCTGGAAAGATTGTATTGTTTCGGTAATTCGCCCCCTAATTTAATCAGCGAGCGGATGGCGGTGGGCGCAGTGTAAAAAGTAGTGACCTGATGATCCTGAATCATTTTCCAAAAACGCCCGGCATCGGGCCAAGTGGGCACGCCCTCGAATATTACCTGTGTCTCACCCATCGCGAGCGGGCCATATGTCACATAGCTGTGGCCAGTCACCCAGCCCACGTCAGCGGTACACCAAAAAACATCAGTAGGCTTATAGTCAAATACCCATTGCATGGAAACCATGGTGCCGAGCAGATATCCGCCGTTGGAATGTTGTACCTTTTTGGGTTTTCTGGTAGAACCTGAGGTGTATAAAATGAACAATGGATGTTCCGCGCCCACCCATTCCGGTTCGCATGTGGATGGAAGATCGGCAACCAAATCATGCCACCACAGGTCATGTTTCGCATTCCACTGCACATCATTGCCCGCGCGTTTATAAACAATGACGCTATGCACCGCATTGCAACCACCCATGCTGAGCGCCTCATCCACGGCGGGTTTGAGCGGCATCATCTTGCCGCCGCGAAGTTGCGCATCGGCGGTAATGACAGCGCACGCCTGTGCATTTTCGATACGTTCGTTCAAGCTTTTGGAAGAGAAGCCGCCAAAAACGACCGAATGGATTGCGCCAATGCGCGCGCAAGCCTGCATCGCTACCACGACCTCAATGCTCATGGGCATATAGATAACCACACGGTCGCCCTTCTGAATATTGCGCGACTTCAGCGCATTGGCAAACTGGCACACGCGGGCGTGCAACTCGCGGTAGGAAATCTTGGTCACCTGGCCGTCGTCCGCCTCAAAAATCAGCGCAGTTTTTTCAGGTTGTGTCGCCAGATGCTTGTCCAGGCAGTTATAAGAAACATTCAATTCACCATCCGCAAACCACTCGTAAAATGGCGCGCGGCTCTCGTCCAACACTGTATTAAACGATTTGCGCCATACGATATGCTCGCGTGCCAACCGTGCCCAATACCCTTCATAGTTTTGTGCCGCCTCCACGCATAGGGCTTGGTACGCTGCCATGCCAGAAATATTAGCCTGTTCGGCAAATTCATTGGCAGGGTGGAAAACGCGGGTTTCTTGCAAAACTGATTTGATACTGGTGGGCATGGCACTCCTCGGTATGGTTAATGGACACCTCTAAAAATTCAGATTTGCGACACCCGATGCCTTTAACCCCGTGCTCCAAAAATGTTTCCTTACATATCAATTATATGCCGCGTCAACATTTTTTATTCACGCCTAGTCTTGTTTAGAACTTTAAATTTTTAGAGGTGCCCTAATGTTTCATATTTTTGGCGGGATTCAATGTAGATTTATTTTCGGGTAACGTCAACATTAAAGCTCACAGATGAGGCTCCACCCGTGTTTATTAGTCTGTTAGGATATATTTGAACTTATTGGCCAGTCAAACTGCCAAATTGCACGGTGAATGTACCTTGCCATTTCAAACTTTACTTGGCTATATCAATAGATGGAGAAATGCTTACAATTAACTTGTTTCTGGTTCACCGAGAGATTCGGTCAAGCCTAAATGATCAGAAGCCTATAATACAATTTTCTAAATTAACTCAGTTTGAGCCATTCATTATCAATCACGTTCAGGAAACGCTATGCGAAAAATTATTCTTTCAATATCATTGTTGTTCACGGTATCAACATCATACTCAGCAGAATCTCATATGCACCCGGGATTCTGGGAAATGACGACGACATCAGGCTTGTTATCGCTTGTACCAATGATTCCACCGGATCAAATGCAAAATTTGACGAATTTGGCTAAGCAGTACGGACTTGATATGCCCAAGATTAGTAATGGTGCGGCAACATCCCAGGTTTGCATTACCCAAGAAATGGCGAATCAAAAAATTCCAACTGTTTTGAATCAAAATCAATATGGATGTGATGTTAAAAATGCTGTCCAAAATGGAAACGACTACAAAATAAACCTTATTTGTGAAAACTCCGTCTTTAAGGGAAATGGAGTAACTGAGGGAATTTTTACGAGTCCAGAAAGTTTTACCGGACGGACTGAATTCAATGGAGTTGTACAGGGCAATCCTGTTAGTGAACGCGCTTACACTGACGGCAGATGGCTTAGTGAAAACTGCGGAACAGTGAAACCTTTCCGTGATCCCCGTTAAGCAAATTTATGGCACTTTATGTCGTTTGGAAGAGCGTATTCCATAACGCCTCGAAGCTGGAGTGCGGTAAAACAGGTCAATTCCTTGGTCGTTTATGCGGGGAAAAACCGACAATCTGAATGGTTTCCAAAATCTGTTATTATTAAAATCCAATAACAACAACTGTTCCAGGTTTGCAATTTAAAATTAAAAATTTATATATAAAGGGCTGTCCCGCCTTTATAAGGTTTATTTCACGGCTAACCGCAGGGTTGCTATTGGGAGCTACACTATCGCTGTTTGGTTGCGCGAGTGTAGGGCCTGATTTTAAGCAACCTGACCCGCCCGCTGTAACAAGCTACACCACACAAAAATTACCCGAACAAACCGCAACGGCATTAGGCCCCTTTGGCGAAGCGCAACGTTTCGTGGCTGGCAAAGATGTACCAGCGGATTGGTGGCGAAATTTTGGCTCGGCCAAACTTAATACGCTCATCGACCAAGCCTTAAGCGCCAGTCCAACATTAGACGCGGCGCAAGCTACGCTGCTGCAAGCACAACAAACCTATGCTGCGCAAGTGGGTTCTTTGCAGTATCCCAAGGTAAACAGCAAGCTGGATGGACAGCGACAAAAATTCAATCCTTCAATTTTTGGCCAGCCGGGCGGCAGCCGAATATTCGATTTGTATAACGCGGGCGTAACGGTTAGTTATAACCTCGATCTTTTCGGTGGTAACCGGCGCTCGCTCGAATCTTTTGCCGCGCAGGCTGATTATCAACGTTACCAGCTTGAAGGTGCGCGGCTGACGCTTGCTGCCAATATCACGACAACGGCAATGTCACAGGCACAATTTGCCGCACAGATTGATGCCACTGTGGCCATTTTGGCGGCGCAAAATAAACAGTTAGATATTGCGAGGCAACGCTTCAAACTGGGCGCTGTGCCCCGCAGTGATGAATTTACTTTGCTTACCCAAGTAGAGCAAACCCGCGCTAGCATTCCGCTCTTGCGCAACAATCTTGAGAAAGCAAATAACTTACTTGCTGTGTTGGTGGGCCAATTACCCGGTGCGGCGCAAATACCAAAATTTACTTTAGCGGATTTTAATCTGCCGACAGATATTCCTCTTGTCGTACCTTCAGAATTAGTGCGTCAGCGACCTGACATTCAAGCGTCTGAGGCTTTGTTGCATGTAGCGAATGCACAATATGGCGTAGCCATGTCCACTGCCTATCCGCAAATTAACTTATCGTCTAACCTGAACTCGCAGGCACTTGCCGCATCCAGCTTATTCGGAGCCGGATCAATGGTTTGGAGCTTGGTAGGCCAAATAGCGCAGCCATTGTTTAATGCTGGCCTCAAAGCCGGGGTTAAGTCAGCAAAAGCGGGGGTTAGTGCGGCCACGGCTAACTATCGCCAAACCGTGCTGCAAGCTTTCGCAATGTTGCTGACGTTCTGCGTACACTGGACAACGAGGCACAAATATTGCAAGCGCAAGCTGCTGCGGATGCTTCGGCGCAAGCGTCGCTGAATCTTATCCAACAACAATTTTTATTAGGAAGCGTGAGTTATTTGCAGCTGCTTACCGCGCAGCAACAGGTACAACAAACCCAGATCAACTTAATTGCCGCACAAGTTCAGCGTTTAACTGATACCGCAGCGCTTTATCAAGCTATGGGCGGTGGTTGGGCTACCGCGTCAAAAAAAGAGACGGCGCTCCTGCCACAGCGTACTGAATTAGCATTGCAGAATACCGGGCACACAAATTTTGTGCGTCACCTTGGGAACCCAAATTGAGCATGGAGTATTTTCATGACTAACGGAACGACCAAACGCATGGTCATCATGTTGCAGCCGAGGTCAGCGGCATAGTCACAGCCATACACTTTGATTCTGGAGCAATGGTAAAAGCGGGGCAGCTGATATTAGAGCTAAATGCCGCGCCACTTAAAGCCCAGCTGGAACAGCTCAAGGCTGCCGCCCGGCTCGCCAAACAGAATTATGACCGCGATCTTGCCCAACTTAAAATACAAGCGGTTAGCCAAGCTGCGGTCGATATTGCTGCGGCCAATTTAAAAAGTGCTTTAGCTCAGGTAACGATGCAAGAATCCATCATTGCACAGAAAAGTATCCACGCCCCCTTTGCTGGCCAGCTCGGTATACGTCAAGTAGACCTTGGTCAATATTTGGCGCCAGGCACTACCCTGGTGAATCTGCAAAAACTTGATCCTATGTATCTGGACTTTACGGTACCACAGGCTCAAATTGATTTAGTCCATGTTGGCGATAACGTCACCGTACAAACCAATGCATTTCCAAACAAGGTTTTCACCGGCACCATTTCCGCGATTGAGCCACAGGTGGATATATCAACACGTAATCTTAAAGTACGGGCAAGTCTTGCCAATCCAAAAGGTGAATTGCTACCCGGATTATTCGCAACGGCGCGGGTGAAGAGAGGGGAAGAAAAACAGTACGTCACCGTGCCAAATTCAGCCATTGCTTATAACCCCTATGGCAGCACCGTGTTTATTGTGAAAAGTGAAGGAAAAGGAACAGATGGCAAGCCTAAACTGGTGGCCGCGCAGCTTTTGTTACGACCGGCTTGACACGTGGCGATCAGGTGGCAGTGCTGAGCGGTCTGCAAATGGGTGAAATTGTGGTCACTTCGGGTCAACAAGCTACGCAATGGCACTCCGGTAATCGTAAATAATAGCGTGCAACCGTCTAATCATCCCAATCCTGAGGTAAAAGACGAATGAACAGCACTGCTGGAGCCGTGATGAGAAAATTTACTGACATTTTCGTCGAACGCCCAGTACTGGCAACCGTCATTAGCCTGGTAATACTGGTTCTGGGCTTACGCTCATTGGCTTCATTGCCGGTACTGCAATATCCTTATACCCAGAACGCGGTAGTTACGGTCAACACTGCGTATCCGGGCGCTGATGCCAATCTAGTGGCTAGCTTCATCACCACTCCGCTGGAAAATGCCGTAGCACAGGCCAACGGTATTGATTACATGACCTCCAGCAGCACCCAGGGAGTCAGCACTATTAGTGCCAATCTTCGGTTAAATTATGACCCAAGCAAGGCCTTCTGAAATTAACACCAAAGTTAATGCAGTGCTTAATCAATTGCCGCCACAGGCGCAAAAACCCACACTCTCGGTCAGTATCGGGCAGACCATCGATGCGATGTACATCGGTTTTTACAGCGATGTTCTCCAACCGAATCAAGTCACTGACTATCTTGTGCGCTCCGTACAACCCAGGCTACAAGCGATTGAAGGCGTGCAAGTTGCCGAATTACTGGGTGCAAAAAACTTCGCCCTACGGGCATGGCTTGATCCACAAAAACTCGCCGCAGTTGGTCTTACCGCTGCTGATGTATATGCCCTTTTGGCCGCCAACAATTTTCTTTCATCCAGCGGCCAATCCAAAGGGCAAATGGTGCAGATTAACCTGAACGCATCTACCGCATTGCATTCAGTAGATGAATTTAAGCAGATGATAATCAAACAACAAGGCAATTCAGTCGTGCGCTTGGCAGACGTAGCGAATGTTACTTTGGGCGCTGATGACTATGACAGCAGCGTATCTTTTGACGGTAAAAAAGCGGTTTAAGCGGGTATTCAGGTTGCGCCAGGCGCAAATTTGCTGGATGTAATCGCTCGGGTACGCAAAGTTATGCCTGAAATTCAGGCACAACTACCGCTGGGTTTGAATAGCAATATCGTTTATGACTCGACCAAATTCGTCAATTCGTCGATTAACGAGGTCGTGAAAACGCTTGTGGAAGCCGTCCTCATTGTCACTGCAGTGGTATTTATTTTCTTGGGCTCCCTGCGCTCGGTGCTGATTCCGGTGGTTGCGATACCACTTTCACTGGTAGGCACTTTCTCAGTGATGCTGGCCTTGGGTTATTCCATCAACCTGCTTACGCTCTTGGCTCTCGTACTTGCCATCGGGCTAGTCGTAGACGATGCCATCATCGTAGTGGAAAACGTCAGCCGCCATTTGGAAGAAGGATTATCGCCTTTCGAATCAGCTCTAAAAGCGGCACGTGAGCTGGCTAATCCTATTATTGCGATGACCATCGTGCTGGTCGCGGTATATGTGCCGATCGGTTTTATGAGTGGCCTTACTGGCGCGTTGTTTACCGAGTTTGCTTTTACTTTGGTGGGTGCAGTAACGATGTCAGCCGTGATAGCGCTGACACTTTCGCCTATGATGTGTTCGCGGCTTCTGCGTTCACCTAAACGCGAGGGCGGCAACTGGCAAGACCGTTTGGAAATATGGCTGGATAAACAATTTGAACGTTTACACATCCGTTATGAAAAAACCCTGCACGGTACACTCAACTTCGTCACGGTAATAGCCATATTCGCGTTGGTGGTAATGGGTGGAATTTATTTTCTGTACACCACCTCGATGTCTGAACTCGCGCCACAGGAAGACCAAGGTGTGCTGATTGCAGCTTCTTTTAACGCGCCTGATGCGACGCTACAACAACGGGAAATATATGGCGAGCAGATTCAGAAAATTTTTAAGGATCACACGGAAACAGATCACACATTCCAGCTAAATATGCCGACACAGGTTATCACCGGTATGGTGCTCAAGCCCTGGAATGAACGCGCTAAAACCTCGATTCAGCTACAACCCGAAATACAGCAAGAATTGGGGAAAATCGCAGGCACGCAAAATGCGCTTTTCCAGCCACCCCCGCTGCCTGGTGCACGGGGCTTGCCAATACAATTTGTAATTACCACTACAGAACCATTCGCCAAACTCTATGACGTGTCACAAAAATTTTTGCAAGACGCGGAGAAAACGGGCGAATTTATTTTTCATACAATCGGATTTGCGCATTGACTTACCCCAAACTACGGTAGTGATTGACCGCAATATGGCGTCACAGCTCGGGCTAAATATGCAAGACATAGGCTCTGGCCTGTCTGCCATGCTAGGCGGGGGATATGTGAACTATTTCGAGCTTGAGGGTCGATCTTATAAAGTTATTCCCCAGGTAGCACAGCGTTTCCGCCTTAATACAGATCAGCTCAAACACTATTATCTCCGTACCGCAAGCGGGCAGATGGTGCCCCTGTCAACAGTAGCCCATCTTAAAAGCAGTACTGAACCGGAAACCATCAATCACTTTCAGCAACAAAATATGGCGACCATACAGGGGGTGGCTTTCCCTACGATCTCGCAAGGCCAGGCACTGGAAAGGCTTAAAACTTTAGCGCAGGAAACCTTACCTGCCGGATACGGCTATGACTACTCAGGGCCCTCACGACAATTTATACAAGAATCGGGTGGACTGTTACTTACCTTTTTCTTTGCTATCGTTATTATTTTTCTGGCACTTGCGGCTCAATTTGAAAGCTTCCGCGACCCGGTTATCATTTTAGTTTCTGTGCCCATGTCTATAGCAGGCGCATTGATTTTTATCAATCTTGGCATTGGACACACCAAGCTTAATATTTACACTGAAGTTGGCTTGGTAACACTCATTGCCCTCGTCTCAAAACACGGTATTTTGATTGTTGAGTTTGCCAATAATTTGCAAAAAATTGGATTAAGCAAGCGCGATGCCATTGAGAAAGCGGCTGGTTTACGTTTGCGTCCGATACTAATGACAACTGCCGCCATGGTACTGGGCGTTGTGCCGCTTATCACAGCCAGCGGTGCCGGTGCAGTGAGCCGCGTTAATATGGGTCTAGTGATCGCCAGCGGCTTATCGATAGGCACATTGTTTACCCTGTTTGTTGTACCTGGTATGTATATGTTGCTTGCCGCTGAACGTAAGCATCAAGCAATATCAGTTTCGAATGCCGAAACTTGAAAAATTTTGCTATGGCTCCCCCGTATGGGATGCCATATATTATTTTTTCAAAATATTTTTAAGGTCGGCGAAAGGATTAAACGTGGCCACGGATTCGGAGGGCTTACCATCGGAACGGCCCGCTGAGTCTTTAACCCGGGAGTGCTCATTTTCGTGGCAATAGGTACACAAAAGCTCCCAGTTGCTACCATCCGGGGGATTATGGTCATGGTTATTGTTTTTGTGATGGACTTCTAATAACTGAAGATTTTCACGGGTGAAGGTACGGGCACAGCGACCGCAAACCCACGGATACATCTTAAGTGCTTGCTCCCGATATCCCAGCGCGCGCTTTTCTGCGTTTTGGCGTGCATCCAGCACAAGTTTGTCTAACTTACTATTTTTTATAGTCATAATTATTTTTTTAAAATTTAATTAATGAATTCATATCACGGTAAATTTCGCATCCCCCAATACTGCCACACGCACACCGACAAAATGGAAGGTGTTTATTATTATACGGGGAGATCATTTCCGCTGGCTGGCTCAAGGCGAACAGATTTCAAACATAATCTGGCCGAATCAATAATTATCAAAGATACCAATAACGTCTGCTACGCGCACTTCCCTGGCTGATTCTGGCGCGTAACTACCAGCCACATAAGACACTTTCCGATTTATGTTGTTTAATTTCATCACCCTGCACATGCTAAAATTCAAGCCGTTTACCTGATACTGAATTCGGCACATGTCCAGTTCTACCCACAATCTGCTCATTGATTTTTTTTCCGATCTGGAGCAAACCGCAATTCTTTGGCAGATAGCTCTGCTGGCACTGAGCTTCGTACTTGCCTGGGGAATAAACCACTTGTTGTTGGGTCGACTTTCTAAATCAGAATGGGTGTCGAAAATCGGTTTAGGTGGCATATCCCGGGTCGCTTTTCCGTTGGTGGCATTATTGATAGTGCTGATCGGAAGAGCCGTACTCAAAAACTGGCATTCCATCAATATTCTGAATATTGTTGTGCCCCTCCTGTCTGCATTGATGCTGATTCGCCTAGTCGTATACATCATCCGCCAAGTCTTTGTGTCAAGCAGTTGGCTCCAAAGCTCCGAACAATTCATTGCGATGATAATTTGGGTTGGGTTCGCCCTATACCTCACGGGGTATCTCCCTGAAGTCATTGATGCAATGGATCACTTCGGCTTTCACGTCGGCAAACAGCGAATTTCATTACTCCTTGTTCTGAGTGGCATTCTTTCAATTTTTGTCACCATGCTTGTGGCGATGTGGCTCGGTAAGACCTTTGAACATAAGGTAATGGCCACAGAAAATCTGGACATGAATTTGCGCGTGGTGTTATCCAAGCTGATCCGCGCTTGCCTGGTCGTAGTTGGTGTTTTGATCGCGTTACCTTTGGCCGGCATCGACATTACCGTGCTTTCCGTATTCGGTGGGGCCTTGGGTGTAGGCATAGGTTTCGGTTTGCAGAAAATTGCCAGCAATTACGTGAGCGGATTCATCATCCTGCTGGACCGTTCTATCCATCCGGGCGATGTCTTGACGGTGGATGGCCGTTTCGGCAAGGTTTCACAATTAACCACCCGTTACGTGGTATTGGAAAATAATGACGGCACCGAAGCAATTATCCCAAACGAAATTCTGATCACCTCTACGGTTATCAATCATTCTTTCACTAACCGCCAAATACGCGTCGGCATTACTATACAGATCAGCTACCAGAGCGATTTGCACCTTGCTATGGAAATTATGAAACAGGCAGCAGAGAATCAACCCAGGGTACTGGCCGACCCTGAAACAAAGGTTTATCTCAAGTCATTCAGTGACAACGGTATCGATTTGGAAATGGGTGTCTGGATTAGCGATCCCGAAGAGGGGCAGCTGAACCTGCGCTCTGATATCAATATGGAAATTTGGCGTAAATTCCAGGCATCAGGCATAGAAATTCCCTATCCGCAGCGGGATGTCCGCATTATTAGCGGGAAACCCTCCGTCTGACATTGGTTGGTTGAATAGCTAGCCCATAAATATTTTATTGAGTTGAGTCAGCCAACAAAGTATTCTTTATAACAGTAGAGCAAACAATAGGGTGCCATCTTGAAGAATGTTTCGGACGCGGATTCGAACACTGCGGGTACGACCGGTTTGATTCGTCCGATTATTGCTAAAGCCTATAAGGAATCACCGCACTTGTTGCACGTGTTGTATGCACTGCAACAACAGTGTTTGCATATTTCCGATGAAGCTGTTCGCGAAGTTGCCGCACATCTTGACCTGCCGACCAGCCAAGTGGATGCGGTGGTCGAGTTTTATTCCTTCTTTCACAAAATTCCACGCGGACGATACGATATTCTGTTCAGCAACTGCACCAGTTGCGGCTATTTGGCCGGGGGCGTGGATCTGATGGCTCTGCTCGGCCAGCAGCTCGGCATTGTTGCCGGCAATACGCGCGGCGATGGGCTGGTCAGCATGGGCCAGACTTCCTGCATCGGCATGTGCGACCATGGCGCGGCATTGCTGGTTAACGGCATGCCGATCGTCAGTTTGGATGCCGCCATGATAGCCCGCATCGCCGCTTTGGTTGAGGCAGAGACGCTGCTGGAGGATTGGCCAGCCGGGTGGTTCCAGGTCGACGACAATATTCGTGTCAGCGGCTTGTTGCTCAAAGATGATCTTACAGCGGGTACGGGTTTGCGCGCGATGCTCGCGCTTGGCGCTGCCGACACGTTGAGCGCAATCATCCAGTCGGGTTTGCGCGGCCGGGGTGGTGCGGGGTTCAGTACCGGCATGAAGTGGCAGTTCTGCCGCGAAGCGCAGGGTGCCGCGCACTACGTTGTATGCAATGCCGATGAAGGCGAACCCGGCACCTTCAAGGACCGCGTGTTATTGCACAGCTATGCAGATAGTTTGTTCGAGGGCATGGCTGTGTGTGCCTTTGCGGTCGGGGCAAATCAGGGCTATCTCTATCTGCGCGGTGAGTACCGCTACCTGCTGCCGCATCTGCAATCGGTATTGGTGCGCCGCCGCGAACTGGGTTTGCTGGGTGTCGACATCCTCGGTCAGCCTGGATTCAGTTTCGACATCGGCATCGTGGTGGGCGCAGGCGCCTACATCTGCGGCGAGGAATCGGCGCTGATAGAATCACTGGAAGGCAAACGCGGTATTCCGCGGGTGCGTCCTCCATTCCCGGTGACACATGGCTATCTTGGTCAACCTACTGTCGTCAACAATGTCGAGACGTTTATCGCGGCCGCCCATATTGTGCTGCGCGGCAGTGCCTGGTTCAGGGCAGTGGGTACCGAGAAGTCGGCTGGCAGCAAGATTCTGAGCATCAGCGGTGACTGTGCTGCACCGGGAATTTATGAATATCCGTTCGGTGTCACTATCCGGCAGGTGCTGAACGATTGCGGGGCTAAAGACGCCCAAGCGGTACAAGTTGGCGGACCTTCCGGGATGTTGATAGGCAGTGCGGAATTCGATCGCAGGCTTGATTTCGGTGATTTGCCCACGGGTGGTTCGCTAATGGTTTTTAGTCAGGCACGGGATTTGCTCGCGGTCATAGTCAATTTTGCGCACTTTTTCGCCCATGAGAGTTGCGGTTTTTGCACCCCGTGTCGGGTCGGTACTGTGCTTCTCAAAAACGGTTTGGATAAAATCGCCGGTGGTCACGGCACGCAATATGATCTGGATGAAATGCAGCGCCTCGTCACGCTGGTCAAATTCCGCTCGCATTGCGGGCTGGGGCAGACCGCAGCGAATCCTATTTTGGACGGTTTGCAGCGTTTCCCGCAGGTGTTCGAGCAACGCTTGGTGCAGCGCGATTTTGAGCCGCATTTCGATCTGGATGCAGCACTTGAGGATGCGCGCCAGATCAGCCATCGCGACGATGCGGCAGCCCACATTGAATGAGAGTGGCAACATGAGCGCGGACACAAAACAAAACCCCATCACTCAAAATACCATCACGATTGACGGGCAGGAGATCCCGTTTTTGGCTGGGCAGACCATCATGGATGCGGCACTGGCAGCCGGTGTCTACATACCGCATTTGTGCCACCGGCAGGGGCTTACGCCGCACGGCAGTTGCAAGCTTTGTGTAGTCGATATTGCCAGCAGAAGCGCATCGGCCTGCACCATGCCCGCCGTGGCCGGACAGCAGATCAGCAACAATACGCCGGCGCTGAACGAGGCGCGCAAGACCATCACGCAAATGTTGTTCATCGAAGGCAACCACATCTGCCCATCCTGTGAAAAGTGCGGCGACTGCACGCTGCAGGCAATGGCCTATCATCTGGGAATGCTGGGCGGGCATTTTCCGCAGTTCTTTCAGCGCCGCGAAGTGGATGCCTCGCATCCGACCATCATGCTGGATCGAGACCGTTGCATACTGTGCGAGCTGTGCGTGCGCGCCAGCCGCGAAGTGGATGGCAAGGACGTGTTCGCGATTGCAGGACGTGGAATCAATGCGCATCTGGTCGTGAATTCAGTGAGAGGCAAGCTGGTGGATAGCGATCTTGAAACCAGTGACATGGCGGCACACATTTGTCCGGTAGGTGCGATCCTGATCAAGGAACACGGCTATGAAGTGCCGATCGGACAGCGCACCTTTGACCTGCACCAAGTCAGCGAGGTTGGTTTGGAAAAAACCATCCTGACAAAAGTGAGGCAACCCGATGAGTAAAATCAGAATTGCCACCACTTCGCTGGCAGGTTGCTTCGGCTGCCATATGTCCTTTCTTGATATGGATGAACGACTGGTCGCCTTGCTGGAACATGTCGAGTTCAATCGCTCGCCGTTTACCGACATCAAGCATTGCGGACCTTGCGATATCGGCTTGATCGAAGGCGGAGTATGCAACGTGGAAAATGTGCATGTGCTGCGCGAATTTCGCGAGAACTGCAAGATACTTATCGCGGTCGGAGCCTGCGCCATCAATGGCGGAGTGCCCGCAATGCGCAACCATTTCAATTTACGCGAATGTCTGGAAGAGGCTTATGTAAATGGAGCGGGCGTGGAAAATCCGCAGATCCCGAATGATGTGGAGCTGCCGCTGTTACTCGATAAAGTACATCCTATTCATGATGTGGTTCGCGTCGATTACTACCTGCCCGGCTGTCCGCCGTCGGCCGATGAGTTTCTCAAGATATTGGGCGATCTGTTAGCAGGCAAGGAGCCCTCACTTCCCCAGAACCTTCTGCATTACGATTAACGATAACCGGCTATGGAACAGAACGCTAAACCCCCATCCGACATTGCTCCTTCGACCAATTCAGGCGCATTGCCATTGACCCCATTTCGCGTGTTGAGGGGCATGGCAAAATCACGCTACTGCTCGACGCAGACAACCATATTCATGAGGCTCGTTTTCACATCGTCGAGTTTCGGGGTTTCGAAAAATTCATTCAGGGGCGGCCTTACTGGGAAGTGCCGTTTATCGTTCAGCGGTTATGCGGGATCTGCCCCGTCAGCCATCAACTGGCGGCGGCCAAGGCGGTGGATCAGTTGGTCGGCGTGGAGCGGCTCACGCCCACGGCTGAGAAACTGCGTCGCCTGCTGCATTTCGGTCAGACCTTGCAATCGCATGCACTACATTTTTCATTTGTCTTCCCCGACTTGCTGTTCGGTTTCGGCAGCGACCCGGCGCAGCGCAACATCTTCGGCGTGCTGGAAAATATCCCGATCTCGCGTTGAAAGGCGTGAAACTGCGCAAGTATGGGCAACAGATCATCGCGGCGATCACCGGCAAGCGCATCCACGGCACCGCCACCGTGCCGGGCGGCATGAACAAGCCGCTCACCGTTGTCGAGCGCGATGCCTTGCTGGCCGATATCAAAAACATACTGGGCTGGAGCCAGGATGCGGTGGCACTGAATGAGCAGATTCATACTTCGCATCCCGAGCATTACCGTTTCGCCACTATTCGCAGCAACTTCCTGAGCATGGTCGGTGGAGGCGGGGAGTTGGAGTTGTATCATGGTGGATTGCGCGCGCGTTCGGCGACGGGTGCGATGATTTTCGACCAATTCGACTATCGCGGCTTTCAGGACATCCTGCGCGAAGAAGTGCGCCCATGGAGCTATATGAAGTTCCCGTATTTGATCGAGCTGGGCAAGGAGCAAGGCTGGTACCGTGTTGGTCCATTGGCGCGCGTGAACAACTGCGATTTCATTTCAACACCTTTGGCGGAAGCTGCGCGCAAGCACTTCAGGGAATTCGGCCAGGGCGGTTTTGTGCAAGATACGCTGGCCTACCACTGGGCGCGCATGATCGAAATTTTGCATTGCGCTGAATCGATTCAGGCGTTGCTGCATGATCCAGATATTACCGGCACTGATCTGGTCGCAGATTTGGGCGAAAAGCGCAGTGTCGGGGTCGGCGTGATCGAAGCGCCGCGCGGAACATTGTTCCATCATTATCAGATCGATGGGCAGGGGCTGATTGTTAAGGCCAACCTGATCGTCTCGACTACCAGCAACAATCAGGCGATGAACGAATCGGTGCGCTCGGTCGCCAATGAATACCTTGAAGGTCACGAGATCACCGAAGGCTTGCTGAACCATCTGGAAGTCGCGGTGCGCGCCTACGATCCCTGTCTGTCCTGCGCCACTCATGCCTTGGGCAAGATGCCGTTGCAGGTGGAGTTGCTTGATGCCGACGGTACACTGCTTGATCGGCTGACCAAGGGCAGCAATGGCGCGATCGAACGAACGGTCTGAGCAATATGGTAAAGCTGCTGCTGTTCGGATACGGTAATCCCGGGCGCGGGGACGATACTCTCGGCCCGGAGTTGATCGGGCGCATTGCGCAATTGCATCTCGCCGGTGTCGAGTGTCAGAACGACATGCAACTGCAAGTCGAGCACGTCACTGACCTGGCTGCTTGTGACCGGGTTTTGTTCATCGATGCCGATATGTCCTGTGCGGAGCCTTGCGATTTTTCCGAAATTTTTGCCGAAAAAGATGGCAGCTATACCAGCCATGCGATGAGCCCGACAGCCTTGTTATACGCCTATCGACAAGTGTACGGGAAGGATGCACCACCGGCTTTTTTGTTGCGCATACGCGGCTACGATTTCGCGCTGGGCGATCCACTGACCGAACAAGCTGCTGTTAATTTGGATACGGCAACAAAGCTGGTTCATGAGCTATGTATGGATGCAAGTCTGCAACGCTGGCGGCGGTGCTTGGTGAACAAAGGAGATTCGGTTGAGTGAACCGATCATGGAAGTGGATCATCTATTTTTTTTTTCCCTGCGGGGGGGGCGTGCCCAACCCCCCCCCCCCCCCAATGACCACCAGCCGAACCAACAAAAAAAATCAGCCCCCCAACAATAAGTCATGCATGAAATGTCGCTGGCCGAAAGCGTGCTGCAAATCATTGAGGATACCGCGCGCAAGCAAGGATACACGCGGGTCAAGACGGTGTGGCTGGAGATCGGTCAACTGGCTTGTGTGGAACAGGAGTCTCTGCGCTTTTGCTTCGATGTGGTGATGCGCGACAGCATTGCTCATCAGGCGCGTTTGGAAATCACTGAGACGGCGGGGCAGGGGCGTTGCGCGAAATGCTCGATTGAAATGCCGATTGCTGCGCTTTATGAAGCTTGCCCGAAGTGCGGGAGCTATGAGATTCATGTAATCGGTGGCGACGAGATGCGGGTTAAAGAACTGGAGGTTGAATAGAACGATTTTTTGAGGGCCTTCTAAAAATTCAGAGTTCTAAACAAGACTAGGCGCGAAAAAAATGTGACGCAGAGAAGAACATTTGAGACCGACGATCTGTTTTTTGAGGCCCTTGAAAGGTTTAGATATGTGTACAACGTGCGGATGTGGAATCGGTCAGACGCTCATCGCAGGCCATGCGCTTAAACAACCGCGCAAACCAGGTGAGGTTATGCGCTATCGGGTGCATGAGGAGGGTGCAGCGCTTGTGCATCCTCACACTCATCAACACGGTGTGTTGAAATGGAGTGCTGGACTTTGGCGCAGGCGCGGCAGGCACGCATGCGCCGGGCATCAGCCAATCCAGAATGGTCAAGATCGAGCGCGACATCCTCGCCAAAAATAATGATTACGCCGCCGAGAACCGTGACTGTTTTTCGACACACGGCATTTTTGCGCTCAATCTGGTCTCCAGTCCCGGTTCAGGCAAAACCACCTTGCTGGTAAAAACCATCGCAGCCCTGCATGGCACGCTGCCAATTGCGGTGATCGAAGGCGACCAGCAAACCGACAACGATGCAGCACGTATCCGCGCCGCCGGTGCACCAGCCGTGCAAATTAACACTGGCAAGGGCTGCCATCTGGATGCGTACATGGTCGGTCAGGCCATGCAACAACTGCACTTGCAGGACGACAGTCTGCTGCTGATAGAGAACGTCGGCAATCTGGTTTGTCCGGCCAGCTTTGATCTGGGCGAGGCGCACAAGGTCGTGATCCTTTCGGTGACCGAAGGCGAAGACAAGCCGCTCAAATATCCCGACATGTTCCGCGCCGCCGATTTGATGTTGCTGAACAAATGCGATCTGTTGCCGTATCTGGAATTTGATGCTGAGCTCGCAGTTGATTATGCGCGCCGCATTAACCCCAAATTGAAAGTGATCCGCATGTCCGCCAGCAGTGGCGAGGGAAGGACGGAATGGCTGGACTGGATAGCAATGGGCAGCCGTAATGCAGTCGCCGCTGTACAGTGCTCCGCAGAATCGAATGTCCTGCTTGAATAAACCCATTATCCTGCCAGTTTCCGGCCCACCGGTATTGACCTGTGGTGCGTGGCTGAAAAATACTGTCTGCGTTACTCGCGGCAACCAGGCTTATGTCTCGCAGCTTATTGGCGATCTGGATAGTGCCGAAGCGAGGCTGATGCTGGAGCAAAGCGTAACGGATTTGTGTTCAGACCTTGATGTGCAACCGGAAGTGGTGGCGCACGATCTGCACCCTGATTTTTACAGTACACAATTTGCGCAATCCTACGCCGCTCAGCGCGGATTACCGATAGTGGCGGTGCAACATCACCATGCGCACATCGCCGCCCTTTGTGCTGAATATGGTGTCATTCAGCCCGTGCTGGGATTGGCTCTGGATGGCGTGGGGCTGGGCACTGATAACACGCCGTGGGGCGGCGAACTGTTGCGCGTGGCGGGAGCGGATTTTCAGCGCCTGGGGCATTTGGCTCCACTCGTCATGCCGGGCGGTGACCGTGCCGCGCGTGAGCCGTGGCGCATGGCGGCGGCGGTGTTGTTCCATTTGGGGCGGGGCGGCGAGATTGCGCAGCGTTTCCCCAATCAGCCGGGGGCGAATACAGTGGCAACCATGTTGCAACGCGACTTAAACTGCCCGGACACCTCCAGTATGGGACGGTTGTTCGATGCCGCCGCAGGATTGCTGGGCGTGTGCGAGATTCAAACATTTGAAGCACAAGCCGCGATGCTGTTGCAGAATTTGGCGGAGAATTATGGCCAGATTGCACCGATGGCTGAAGGTTATTGGATCACTGATAATCGTGTGCTAAATTTTTCCTCTTTACTTGCCGTGCTGAGCGATTGCCGCGACGCTTCTTACGGCGCGGCATTGTTCCACGCCACACTTGCCGCAGGTCTGGCCGAGTGGGTAGAGCGTGCCGCCAGCGAGCACAACATTGCCTATGTCGCGTTGGGCGGCGGCTGCTTTTATAATGACATCTTGTTGTGCGCACTGTCTGACAAGCTTGCTCAGCATGGGCTGCAAGTGTTAACTGCGCAGCAGATGCAACCCAACGACAGTGCGATTTCATTGGGTCAGGCGTGGGTTGCGCTGCATTCTATTAAACGAGGAATCTGAATATTCCAAGACAGGTTCGTTTATTCCTGCCTAAAAGCAGGCAGCGTACTCGGATTGTCTGGTCAATTTTCAACGCGCGCTAACACATGTTGAGATACTTGATCTGACGATCAGTTTTTCTGATCCGCCCCCTTTATGCAATTGCTGGCTGCCTGTAAACTATTCGCATGCCCACCCTCTCAACCTTCTTTGGCATCATCATTCGCATGTGGCACGACGACCATCCGCCGCCGCATATTCATGTCGAATACCAAGGCTTTGAAGCCTTGGTCGATATTGCCAGCGGCAGGATGAGTGCTGGCGACTTGCCGCGCAAAGTGGCTGCGATTGTGCAAGAGTGGTGCTTGGTGCATCAGCAGGAGCTGCAAAACAATTGGGTTCGTGCTCAGCGCTTTGAGCCGCTAGAAAAAATCAAGGAGCCGATCGTGATTAAAATCCTTAACGCTCGTTATAGCGAAAACTTATGTATCGCCCTTCAGTTTTCAGACGGAACAGAAGGAAAGTTTGATGCGAGAGCTTACTTCAAAGATCGCCAAGGCAGCTTGCTTGAAGCACTACAAGACGAGGTCTTCTTCAAACGCTTCTTTATTGACGCAGGCGCACTGTGCTGGCCTAACGGCCTGGAGTTGTCTCCGCAGCGTTTGCACACCTTGTGTGTTTTAGAAGCTGCTTGATGGGACTGGAACAAGCCAATGCAGTAATGGGCATCTCTAAAAATTCAGATTTCGTCACAATACGTTGTTGCTCACAAAAAATGTTTCCTTACATATCAATTATATGCTGCGTCAACATTTTTTATTCGCGCCTAGTCTTGTTTAGAACTCTTAATTTTTAGAAGTGCCCTAATTGCTGTGGCAACCGTACTTTAAGTTCTTCCCATTCGCCGCGTTATTGAGCTTTATATAATTGAAGGCAACGTTTGAAACGAGTGCCACAGTAGGCGAAACCCACCCCGCCGTCATTCCGGCGAAGGCCGGAATCCAGCTTGTTGTATATAACTACGTGCAGCGGACAAAGCCGTATTGAGGGTGTTCCCACTGCGTGGAGATATTGTCACTTGTCTGGATTCCGGCCTTCGCCGGAATGACGGCAATAGCATTGTTTGAACCATTAACCAAGGAATTTAGAACGCACGATGCCGACGCTGAACTGGATTGGAAAAGAGGCCGTGGTGAATCATCACCAGCAAGTGCCTTTTCATTTGCTCAAGGATGTGCCCGAACTTGCCTGCGGCAATCCGGGTGAGGGCAATCTGATTGTGCAGGGTGACAACCTTGTCGCGCTCAAGGCGCTGTTGCCATATTACGCCGGACAGGTGAAGTGCATCTATATTGATCCGCCATACAACACCGGCAACGAGGGATGGGCTTACAACGACAACGTGAACAGCCCGCTTATCCGCGAGTAGCTGGGCAAAGTGGTAGGCAATGCGGTCCAACCATCTGCGCTTATTGACCCGCCAGCTTCTTGATTTCCGGGGTTGCGGCAAGCTGATGTACGGTTTCATCCAGTAAAGTCGCGCCGCGCGCTTCAATGGCAACCTCGGCAATAGCCTGCCGCAGTTCCGCATAAAAGTTTTCGTCACCTGTCAGCCGATGCCAGAATTCCTGCCCGATGAAAAGTGGATAAACGTATTCGTCGCGCAGTTTTTTGTAATGGCCGCTTACCTGCCCCGGCTCGCCATACACTATCGCCACCACCAAATCGCCATGCGCGACCTTGACGTTATTTGTGCGTCCAAGATTGCGCGCGTCCTTAAAGTGATTGTGAATTGTTACAACATCATCTTTGTTGATAGTGTTTGGCCCTAGCTTTACTTGGCAATATTTATGCCTGCCATCCAGCGCATCTTCAAACTCAATATCTATCCCGCTCACCATGGAGCCAAACGAATTCTTCAGCACGTCGCTGATGAATGTCTGCATATTCATTCCAAAACTGGTGGTGATGGAAGTCCCCAGAACTCTGGGATAAAGCAGGGCTTTTGCCACTGATTCCGGCGTAAGCTCGCCTGTCAGGTATGCCGCCAAATAAGGTACAGTGAACGGGTTAATGTTGAATTCGGACGGTGAGATTAACTTCTGTGTGTTCTCCAAATGATTCGGCACAATTACCGTGCGAAACCATTCCTTGACCTGCTCCAAGATGCGCTTGCGTTCAGCTTTTGTCATTATTTTCCCCATTTGCATTCGTGTGGCCGCTGCACATTCTCCACACTTTATTTGCTAACACAAAGCCGCTGCATTCAAATACAATAACCACACACGCAACCTTACACATGGTTATTCAATGAAGGATTTTCTTCCCCTATCAGAAGTCGCCGACATCTTGTCAGTTTCCAAGGAAACATTGCGGCGCTGGGATAAGTCGGGCAAGCTCGAATCAGTGCGCCATCCCATCAATAATTACCGCGTTTACCGTTCACACGACCTTAAGCAATTCGGGCAAATCGGTTTCATGTTTGATGAAGAAATACCGGAAGTCGCCGCTGCCCCAGAAGGCGCATACACTGTCGCGGAATTGTTCGCAGGGGCGGGAGGTCTTGCATTGGGAATGGAAAAAGCGGGACTGCACTGTGTGCTGCTGAATGAGATTAACCGTGAGGCTTGCGCCACCTTGCGCAAAAACCGCCCTCACTGGAATGTAATCGAAGGCGATGTGGCGACACTGGATTTTCTCACACTACAAGGCAAGGTTGATGTGCTGACTGGTGGTTTTCCATGCCAAGCGTTTAGCTATGCCGGGAAGAAGCTGGGATTCGAAGATACCCGTGGCACAATGTTTTATGAGTTCGCGCGCGCGGTGAAGGAAATAAAACCTCTCATCTGTGTTGGTGAAAATGTGCGCGGGCTGCAGTCACACGATGGAGGGCGCACCATACAAGGCATGGTTTCCATACTTGACGAACTGGGATATGAAATTTTGCCACCGCGCCTGCTCAAGGCGATTTTCCATCGCGTACCGCAAAAGCGCGAACGCTTGCTTGTGGTTGGATTGAGGAAAGATGCTGGCCTAAAATTCGAGTGGCCGAAACCGCATAAGGAATTTTACACCTTGCGTGACGCACTCAAAAAAGGGCGGTTGTTCAACAGCAATGTACCCGCCGCACCAGGACAAGCTTACCCAAAGCGTAAGCGCGAAATCATGGCCATGATTCCCCCAGGTGGCTATTGGCGCGAGTTACCGCTGGAAATCCAGAAAGAATATATGAAGGGAAGCTTCCATCTTTCCGGCGGCAAGACCGGCATGGCACGCCGCATATCGTGGAACGAACCTTGCCTGACACTCACTTGCGCCCCGGCACAGAAACAAACGGAACGCTGCCACCCGGACGAGACGCGGCCTTTCACCGTGCGTGAGTACGCGCATCCAAACCTTCCCGGATGATTGGATATTCGAAGGTTCAATGACCTCGCAATACAAACAAATCGGTAATGCGGTTCCGGTCAACCTTGCTGAGGAAATCGGTAAATCACTGGTCAAGACGCTCAATGCCCACTATTCACGGCAGGTGAATCCAGCAATGCACACACTTAAGAACAATTTCAACGACCTATCCACAATATAGGCTGTTGGCTGGCGTGATGGAGATCATGACCATCGAAGTAATTTTGCACTTTTACCGCCCGATTCTGATCTTGGACGAGGTGCACAATGCGCGCAGTTTCTCGATGGATTGCCGGAAGTTAAATTCAGGGTGCGCAACCTCTTTCAAAAATCCACTTCATTCCGGCCGCCGACGGACGTTGTTTTTTCCGGTATCACTAAGGTGGTGAAGCAAGCAGTCCACGGTTGAAAACAGATTCAACAGCCTTTTTCGGATCAAACAAGGAATCTGAATATGTGTCTCGCCATTCCCGCCCGCATCGAACAATTAATCGCTGAAGACAGCGCCATCATCAATCTGGGTGGGATGCGCAAAGAGGTCTCGCTCGCCTTGGTGGAGAATATCGCGGTGGGCTATTATGTGATCGTGCATGCCCGCTACGCGCTGTAAAAGCTTGACCAGGAAGAAGCCATACACACGCTGGCGATGTTTGCCGAGTTGAGCACGATGAATGATGTGCACGGTGATGAAGCTTGAAATATGTAGACGAATTTCGTGACGGTGAATTGGCCAAGAATATTGCCGCCAACATCGCGCGCGAAGCGACTGCTGAGTCAGGCTATCGCTTGATGGAATTTTGCGGCGGCCATACTCACGCCGTTACTCGCCGTGCTGAGCGATTGCCGCGACGCTTCTTACGGCGCGGCACTGTTCCATGCCACGCTTGCCGCAGGTCTGGCCGAGTGGGTGGAGCGTGCCGCTGGTGAGTACAACATAGCCTATATCGCGTTGGGCGGCGGCTGCTTCCATAATGACATTTTGTTGCGCGCACTGTCTGACAGGCTGGCTAAGCATGGGCTGCAAGTGTTGACTGCGCAGCAGATGCAGCCCAATGACAGTGCAATTTCATTAGGACAGGCGTGGGTTGCTCTGCAAACTATTAAACAAGGGAAATGAAAATGGCTGGCACGCTAACCTGGATGCACGACCCGTTCGATCAAGAGTTAAATTTGCCTAAAAAATCTTGTTTGCCGATCTCCACCCCGTTATGTCGCAAGATGGCATAGGCAGTAGTGACATGGAAATAGACATTTGGCAGCACGTAATTAAGCAAAAACGGCAAACCTTTAAAGATGAGCGTTTTTTCGTGCGTAGGCAGGTTGATGGTTTTATCTTCAGTACCATCAATTTGGTCGGGTTTGAACGCTTCAAGCAAGGCAATTGTCATGTCTAGCCGTGCCATTAACTCTGGAAAGGTGGATTCGTTATCTTCATGCTTTGGCGGTTCAACGCCAGCAAGGCGACAAACGCCGCGCTTGGCAATATCGGATGCAATTTGCACCTGGCGTGAAAGTGGAAGCATATCTGGGTAAAGTCTTGAATTAATTAAAACCGACGGGGCAATTTTTTTAGCTTCAGCGTATACGCCAGCTTTTTCAAGTACAGCCTTTAAGTTATTTAAAGTACGGATAATAGGGAAAACTGAAGCCTGGTACATGGAAATAGACAAAGTAATTACTCCTAAAAATTTTAATTAAACTCAAATGTAGCTTCTCATCGCGCTGGTTCGCCATCCATGATGGCAATGCACTTCGGCAACAGCTTGATTTTATCTGCCCGCTTACTTTTCACCAACTGCAAAGACAGTATCTACCGCGCTGTAAAAAATAATCCCACCAATTGATATATCTATTTCAAAACCATTTTTATCCGCTTCGAAATATGCTATTTTTTCGATTAACACCAGCGGATGCTGTGTTGGGACGAAAACTGAAGGGATCGCTTCGGTGACGTTGAAGATAGGGTAGAAGTGTCAAGTTTGAGTAGTGCATCAATAACATTTTTATTTTGACAAAGATGCATAGCCAGTCTCGAAAATCCTGACGAATGCCCAGCTGTTACGTTTGCAAAATAAAGTTTGGTTGATCGACCTAGCGCGATTAGATCGATAATGGAGTTAATTGTCGCTTTCTTGCGCTGTTCATCATCGCTGTGTGTGCTACTCAAGTGTAGAGGCTTATTTCCTGTTTGCGGCGTCTGACTGCTGGTCAGTACGTTTGATAACGTAAAGAAATTTTTGGCATGTGATATGACTTCTGCATCATCGCTACATATCAATAATGATTTATTGATTACACTAGGATAAACATTCCGAAATAAATCTTTGTATTGAGTTTGGTAATCGGTATTTCTGACATGTATCGCGAGGTAATCGTGACCAAGATGTTGAATTCGGTCTAAAACGATAGGGCGAATATTTTCAGAAATTGCAATTCTATTAAGTAAATTAAAAGATAAGTTTCCACCACCGCATTGCTCGTGAATTAGAACCAACTCATCATAATTTTTATCAAAATTAAATGTGAGCATTTCAGATGTTTCCCTGTCCATATAATTTCCCAAATCCACCGAGTAAACCGTAAAATAAGTTTTTAACTTTCCTTGGGCGAAATGTGGAAAACATGTAAGGCTATCAAGAAAACGTAGCTGCTTCTCAGATAAACTAAAATGAACCTTGGTTAAACTATTTCGTGGTGAAAAAAATTCTGAAAACTCCGCAAGTAAACCTGAATTAAGGGTGTCGATAATAAGAGTTCGCCCAAATTTCTCAGCATATCTCCAACATTGCTCAATTTGACAGAGCGTATCATTCAGGCCTCCAATTGGCCGGCAAAGCAAAAATTTTTCAATTTTCTGAGTATGGTCAAGCTCTGGCGATGGGACACTCGTCAAACTAACGTCTATAACGGAAGGCTGAGTAAGTGGATTTGCTTGGGCAATTTCTGATATGCGTTGCGCAAGCTTATCTGCGCCAGCTTGAAATGCCGGATTGATTCTCGCTCTCCATACAAATTCAAGTGCTTCTTCATATTTATGGGAAGCTTCTAAAATAAGCGCCATAGTCATGCAGAACTCAGCTGCAGACGGATTGATTTCGATTGCCCGCCGGGCCAAGATTTCTGCCGTATCCAACTGACCATCATTCAAGTCCAATCGGGCGAGCCCGTGCAAGGCACTGGGGTCGTCGGGGTACGTTTCAAGCGTTTTATCGAACAAGGTGCGGGAAAGTGCAATATTTCCATCGTGGAAGGCGCGAACTGCGCCCATGCACATCTCCGTGAGCTTGCGGGTGTGATAGGAAGATGCTTTGGCCCATTTGGCGCGCAACAGATTTTCCGAACGTAGAGTGCGGGATATATCCCGGTTCACTCCAGGCCCCGTGCCCGAGGTACCCAAGTCGGGCCGATAGTTGAATCCCACCACAGGAACAAATACAAAATCGCAGTGCTCTGCAATTTGATGCAGAAAATCGCGATCCTCACAAATTTCAAATGTTTCATCAAAGCGGCAGCCCAATTCAATGACTTTGCGGCGGATAATTGCTGCCTGCCAGTAAAACAACGGTCCGTAGTACATCATTGCGCGGTTAAACGGACTACCAAATAATTTGGCGACGTTCCCATTTGCATCAAGCATCCTGGTTCGACCGTAAAGTAACAGCGTTTCAGGATGTTCATGGGAGGCGCTCAGCATTGCCGAGAGGAAGTCAAAATCGTAAGTATCGTCATCATCCAAAAAACAAAACCACTCGCCCTGCACGGCTTGCAATCCTTCGTTGGCGGCTTGCGGTCGAGGCAACTGGCGGTGGCCGCCGACGATTCGGATCGAATGGCCGGTCTGCCACGCAATAGCTGGCAGAGTCGGGTGGTTTCCGCCGGTTGCATCAACAACTATTACTTCAACGTTCGGATAATCCTGCCGTGAGATTGATTCCAGCGCCACGCGAAGTTCTGGTCGCCCCATGCTGCGCACAATGACGGAGACGAGTGGTAGGGTTGGCTGATTGCCAGGATTTACTACAGGTGTTTCATGTGAAAAATGGGTGGGAAAAGGCTAGGAGACATGGACTTAAGTTTGTCTGTGCAGTTATTATAAAAATCTAATGGTATTGAATTGAACCTAATATTAACTCACTAAACGCAGAAATTACATCCAAATTTGCCCCACGTATAGACTGTCTGCTCATTACTTGAGCGGGATTTTCTCGGTGCGGTAGCGCTTTATGATTCCAATGGGCAAGTGTGGGTTGATTACGGACATAGGAGCGATGTAGAAGCATATAGATGAAATCGCCACAATTTTACACGCTCGGGTAAACGGGCTGACTCTTGTTGACCCGAGGTGGCATCACCTTAATACAGCATTTTGCCCTTTGGCGAATGGATATGTTATCGCTTATGAAAAAGCATTCTCATCCCAGAGCGTTAATAAAATTAAAAATGAATTCAGCGACAGAATCATTTGGATTTCGGATCAGGATGCCAATAACTTTGCCTGCAATGCGGTGAATATCGGCAATGATATTATTTTAAACAAGGCCTCGGACGAGTTGAAAGCTGAGCTCAGTAAAAATAATTTTTACGTTATCGAGGTTGATGTTTCGGAATTCATTAAAGCGGGGGGCGCATGCAAGTGTCTTACCCTTGAATTATGACGAAGCGCATCCCCCAACATTTGGCGACTATATCGTGCGTCGCTCTAAACTCAAATAACCTTAATAGGCACCCATAAAGTCGCCTTTGCCGACTTCCAGGCCATTGTGCCGCAAAATCGCATAAGCCGTGGTGACATGGAATAAAAATTGCGGCAAACCGTAATTGAATAGGTAGGTGTGGCCAACTATTTTTTCTCTTCGGTGTGCCCGGGCGTAACACGATTTCACGTGTTTCGCTGCCTTCGAATTGTGAGGGGGTTAGGCTTTCAATAAACGACAAGGTCTTGCTAATTCGTGTCTGCAACTCGGCGAAGGTTTGTTCGTTATCGTCATATGCTGGTACCTCAACACCCGCTAGCCGTGCTGATACGCTCCTGGCGAAATCGGTAGCAATTTGCACTTGGCGGCTCAAGGGGAACATATTAGGGTATAGCCGTGCCTCCAATAATACCGTCGGATTAATTTTTTTCTCGGTAGCGTATGTCTCAGCCTTGGTCAAAATAACACTGAGGCTGTTCAATAGCTGTTTGAAAACAGGTACGGACGTGGTGTACATATAAGTGGCCATAGGTTTTTCTCGGTTAAATGAAAGCGGTTATTGTCATAGTATTCATGGTCGCGCGCAAGTCATCGAAACGGGTAGTTTTTTCATCCGCCCGTTCATCTTGTGCTACCGGACTCTGAGAGATTAATCTATGGCTTTTGGCCTGCATCCTGAATGTAAACGTGATGCAAGATGCTCTGATGAGACATATGTTGTTTCTGTTCAGGATCATTGTGATGGGCTACAGGCCAGATTTTTTCTCAAAGTTCTCATCTACGACTAAATCTTTAGCGCCCGGCGTCAGGACTTGAAGTGATTTCCAAGAACTCGATTAATGAATCCTGATCGTATGTTACCAAGCTTTGAAATGACCGACGTGAATTCAACGCCTCACCAGAATGAGCCAATACCGCCTGTCTGAGGGTGGTAAACAATCCGTGGTGAAAGAAAGGCGGTTCATTCGCGGCTCCCCACAGGCGCTTGGTTATGAACTTCCTATTGCCCGCCACAAACTTTTGAGACCAGACTGGCTGGTTCATATCTAATGGCTCAACTCCATAGTCATCAGCAGGATCGGTAATATCATGCAGTTTTAAATCTGTGAAAGCTGGCACCGTGATCACATTGGTGTTGCCATTTTCTGGCTTTAACCTGGGCTGAGGCAAGCCAGGATCATTAAGATCGATATTAAGAGTTTGCGCCTCACCTACTCTAAGATTTGTTGATGGATTATAGGGATTGGGTTCAGTATATATCCAGTTTTTCTTGGTCAATGGCAAAGCAGGGATATGACATTCGGAACATCCAATTTGGGAGAATACCTGTTGCCCATGGATAATTGCCTTCTCGATCTCCGGATCATTTGGGATGACTTGCCCGGGTACAGCTAACGTTGCCTGATACACAGATAATGCAGTCATATCCGCACGTGTCAACTCATTAACGACGCCGTCGCCATCAGGATCGGTATCGCTACCAAAACGTTCTGTCGTTTGAATTCCATGATGATGATTCATTGCAGTGTTGGTAAATTCTCGAAGTGATGCGGAATTTCCAGCCTGAGACCAAGGTCGAACCACGAGCGTAGGAGGATCCAGGGATGTGGCTGTCAGGATGCTGGCGCGAGGTAGCCCAGTCACTTTACTAATATCCCATACGCCATCAACACCACGGGATAGTCGTCCGAAACTAATACCCTTGGTATTTAAGATACGATTGTCACCAGGCCGCATGCTATTTCTAATTTTATGCAGATCTTCAGTCATTTCACGGGCAAGCATTTCAATATAACCTGCGCCAAACATTCCAGTTGATGCCCGCAAATTAGCAATATTGCCGAGCGCTACCGATTTTCCTTGCTCATCAACCGTTCCCTTGGTTGGAATTACATCCTTTGGATCCATGGTCGCAAAATCAAACCTCTGACCAAGGACGAATACATTAGTGACGAAGTCACCACCCCCACCAGGTATACCGAAAGGTGAATTATGGCAACCCGCACAAGAATTCGAATCAGGGCCGGAAATTGATTGAAACTGCGCGTTCCAATCAAGGGTTCCTTCGGATCTGAAAGCTCCCTGCCATTTCCCTTGGTTAATGGACGCCCGCCCCCGTCCTGTTCGGTCCAATTAGCACTGAATAGCTTCTTTCCATAAGCGATTAAATCACTAATGTTAATTTTGAATTCTTCATCGTCCTGGAGGTGTTGCTCAATGGCAACCTCACGACCAATCTGCTTTCGGGCTGTGCCAGTACCTGATGGGTAACTCGCACCGGTGAACAATGCCGATGCAGCCAGAAGCGCCACCATCCCGATGAGCCGCTTCATAACACACCTCCTGTGCTAAGTGTACCAATCATCTTTGATATCACTGGGGGAGGAACAGACTTCAATGTATCGGGCAAGCGCTCAACTGTGACATTCAATTCCTGGGCTTGGCTCAGATTACCGCCCGCGGTCACTCCCGCGCCTTGGCCAATGATGACGCCATTACGGCGGATAACCACGTTGATGCCCCCAGCTGGAACACCATTCAGAACGAAGCGTCCTTGAGCATCCGTGTTTGCCATCCCCACATACGTGATATTCGACGAAGATGTTACAACCACTTCAGCAAAAGACAAGTCTAACGGGAGAGTTTGAGAAGCCCAGGCTGAGTTATCGAAGTTACCATGCAGCTAGCAAGTACAACTCCCAACATTTTGTGTCTACCTAGCATTCCATACTCCTCTCTACCAACAGTTGTAACAGCATCTTCCATTCATCAGTAACCAGGTTATCCATTTAGACCCTACTGCCCACCGGAAATTAAAGAAGCAGCAGCAGGCGGTGTGGGCAATATGGTACGAACGTTATATCCCCCGCTGCCATTGGGCGAAAAAATCACAAACCCGTTATCGAGGTCAAAGAGATTGGTGGTGGTAAAGTACTCGTAAATAGCCTCCCCAGCCAAGGCGTCAAAGTTGCGATCTACAGCCCCCACAGCGGATCTAGCACCATACAAATCATCAAAGAACGCTGATATCCTTGGTCTGGATGTAAACGACGGCACATTCTCAGTGAAAGTTGAATCCCCGCTGTTAAAAGTCAAATATCCATTCGTCCCGACAAAGGTATTTGTATAGTTAATTCCATAGTATGGGAAGCTAAAAAGGAGCAAACGCAGGAAAGAACAGTCATCGCAGTTACTCAAATAGGTACCATAATTGGTTTCAAACTGCGCCGAGATCAGCGTAGTCGTACCCACATCGGTAGTGCCGCCGCGCACCGGCCAAGGGATGCTGAAGTCCCGGTCAACAAAGTACCGTCTGTCGCCGCATAGCTTGCGTTGACGAAGATATTACCCAGCACCGTCGGGACACCTGCAATCGAAAATCGGCCATTGGGACCTGTCACGCCGGTGCGTCCTCCTCGGTGCGGTACGGTCGCGCCTGACAACGGGGTATTGTTGGCATCCACGAGCAGCCCAGTTACAACCGTCAGCGGGTCTGGCTTGACTAATACAGAGATGCCAGTTGCCGCACCGACATTGCCACCCAAGTCAGCAGCCTCTGCCCCCAATGTGAGCGAATTCACGCCGGTCGGAACCATGAACGTGTATTGATAGGGGGCTGAGGTTGTCGTGAATACATCATGGCCATCGATCAGAAATTGCACCGCAGCAACAGCGACATCGTCGACAGCATTCACCGAGAAAGTAATTTGTTCGCCTTCAAACAGCACTGCCCCATTTGTTGAGTAGTAATGGTCGCCGTAGGCGCAACACCCGCCAAATCCACGCGTGGCTGGAACTGCCCGATATATAAACGACTATCACCGAAAGATCCACCACGATTCAGGCTGGAACGATCGGCTGCAAGATAACAAAGCTACCATCCACCGCGATCCCCATGCCATTGTCATCGCGATCGGTAAAGTTCAGTATGGTTCGTGGTCGCAGCACCGTCGGGTCGCTGATATCAACGATCGGAACGCCATTTACAAAGAGCACATCTGCGCCCAAGGCGAAATTTCCTGACAACACAACGCCTTGCAGGAATCCGCCCAGATTCGGCGGTACTGGACAATAGCGCTAGAGCATTGAGGTTAGTGATATCGATGGAGGTCGTGCTGTTGTTGTAATCCGCGACGTAGGCATAATTGCCGCGCATGGCCACACCGCGTGCGTCACCTGTCAAGACCTGACCTCTAAGGACAAGCGCAGCGACGTTACTGATGTCGACAGCCCGGATACCAGAACTTCCAGCAGCGACAAGCGCCAAGTTACGGCTCGGATCAATATCCAGGTTCCACACCGTTCCTCCGATAGACAGAGTGCTTACAGTGATCATCGCTGTGGGGTTCGAAACATTCACGACCTGCAGATTGGGACCGCTTGCCACGAAGGCCGTTGTTCCGACCACCTTGACGCCCATCGCATTGCCACCGGTGGCAAATGAGCCCAACAGGCGAGGAGCCAGCGCGTTGGTGATGTCGATGACATGCAGGCCTGCACTACCGGCCGCGACATAGGCTCGACTACCTACGAGGGTGACCGCATTGGCATTCCCCGATAAATTCAGAGAAGCAACAATGCTCGGTGTTCTCCGGTCGGAGCTGAGTGCGACGATCTTTAGACCGCCGCTGCCTGCCGCAACATAGCCATAATCACCGGAAACCGCAACATCATTGGCAAAGCCGGGAATCGTCACGTAAGACAACGCCGTGGGGTTAAAGCTTTGCACCCTCCCGGTGGATACAGCAGTAAACCCGTTATTGTTAACTGTGATGGTGCAAGATCCCTCTGCGCTCGCAAAGACTCGCCCGTCCGGGGAACCAAAATTGCAGTTTGCCAGGTTGCTGCTGGCATAACTTGTGCCCCGTAGCGTACTGTTCAGGTTGATGGTGCGCCCATCAATCAGCGTGCCAATAACCGAGAGTTGAACGCTGGCCTCGCCAATGATCGAGTTCACAGTCAAGGTGAAATTAGCGGGTTCACCCGTATGCCCGTCAGCGCCTGAGCGAGGTTAAAACTGCTGGCATTGGTGGGGTTGCTGCCAGTCTGGATTTCGGTCTTGTCTCTGATGCCATCGCCATCGGTATCCGCCAGCAGAGGATTGGTGACAAAGCCCAGAGTGCCGTGCACTTCGTCGCCATCCGGGATTCCATCCCCGTCAGTGTCAGGATTATGGGGATCTGTGCCGCGCCGGTATTCTTCAAGGGCCGTCAGGCCATCATGGTCCTCGTCCAATAAGGCGTCGGCGGGGTTGTTGGGATTCATGCCCAGACGGATTTCCTCCTCGTCTGTAATGCCATCACCATCCGAATCGGCGGCGGCGAAGGCCACGCGCAGCATCAGGATGCCCTGCGCCCCCTCGTTGATAGCCTGAACCATGACCGTGCCGCTGCGCATGGCGGTGACCAGACCTTCAGGCGATATGGTGGCGATGGCTGGGTTGCTGATGCTGCAGCTGGTACGCCCGCTGGAGGAGGAGATATCGGCTGAATGGCCATCGGCATAGCTGGCGGTTACCCCAGTTGCAGCGTGGGCGCCTGGCTGGTCAGCGGTGGAGGCGGGGCGGCAAGCGTCACCGAGGTTGGAATGGCGCTGGTGGAGCCCAGGATCATCGGGGGCAGCGTGACGGAACCATTGGCAGGAATGGTGAAGTAGTCGGTCTGGCCGTAGCTCGTCACCCCATTCTGCACACAAGTGGCACGGGCGCGTACGCACTGAAGTTGGCCGGAATGTTGGGCAGCACCCAAGTGCCATCGGCGTTGACCTGAACGTTGCGGTTCAGGACGCTGACGGTGCAGTTTTGATTCAGAGTTTCCGCCGCATTAATAAGGGATGAAAACTGCAGTAACAGCATTGCAAGCTACAAGCAAGGGCGTTTCTTCCATTGCGAATTATCATAATAACAATAGTCCCCTCTATAGTCTCTGATGCCCCACTAAATTTAAGTTTCGCGGGCAGTTATCCTGAGCACTACGCATGTTAAATGCACCCTTTCGACATAGTGTATTTATCAACACGGTAACCCATCCAGCTATACCAGCCATCCTGCCGCCTAACATTCTCTGTTTTACTGTAATTCATTAGCGAAAATAAATATTCAGAAGTTGGTTGCAAATAAATACTTGTCAAAAATCCACCAGTGACAGTTTTTTCAGTCCAAATTCTTTTTTCTTTGCCTTTGAACCAATTTCTCTATATATAATATTATCGGCTGTACGAGATGGCTTAGTATTATTTATCTGCGCTATGACATATTCATCTTTGCAAACGCCAGCACTTGCAATATTTTGCAGCCCTTCAATTTTGTTCAAATCGAACTGCCACACCATTTCTGGCTTCACCAACAACTTGAATATCCGCACTGTATGGGGCGCAAACTTGGATTTCCGACTTAAAACTTGAACAGAGGAAAAGAATGAAGTGACTTAATAAATTCTGCATGATGTGACATAGCCATATCAATTTTAAGAAATAAGAATGAATACTCTTTTTGAAAACCGTTTATCTATACTGTAAACCCATACATTACTTGCATCACCACTAATCGCCGCAACAGAAGTGCCTACGATATAAATACGACCATTTAATTCAGTAGCATCATCAACGCTGAGAATATTGCCAACCGCACTGTGGAGGTCAATTTTATGCTTGGTCGAGTTGTTATACATATAAAATGTGGCACTAGGATTTGAGTCAGAAGAACCCGCTGTCATGTAGCCCTCTGTGAGGGCAAATATTTTTCGAAACGGCCACTCCCTTTCAGATGCATAAGGCAGGCTGACTTTCTGAACGGCCTGTTTATTAGAGTCATATCCATACACTTCAACAAGATTTTGTCCACGAACCATAGGAATCATGTACCCATCAATTACTCTAGAAATAACCCCGATTTCATTCTTATCCTCGGAACCAATAGTAAAAATGGGACTCTCTTCGCAAGCGTAGTATCTTCAATTTCATAAACAATTATTTGCTGCGCTCCGGATCAATGCGAGACTTACGTTTTTCTAGGTATTTCTTATAGATAAACAAAGCTCCATTAATACTTTTATCCACGGGAAATACTTTAATTATTTGTTGATCGATATTGTATTCATACTTATTTACAATCTGTTCAGCGAGAGCCAAATTAAAAGAACATAAGCTCAAAATCAGCCAACTCAATATACGCATAATTTATGTCTCTCCGATTACTTATTCAGTCTTACAGCAGGCGCAATATTGGGTTTGCCTATCTTTATAAGCAGTCATACCGCTTCCACTATTTACACCATCCCTGAATGTAGAACTAATCCCTTTGCAACTATTGTATTCTTCCTCGTACTCAACGCACTCGGTTTGATCAGGTCTGTTGCAGGGAAAGGGTATCCAGTATCGCAACTGGAATCTATCCCAGAAACAAGTGCATCATCACAAGTCATTTTTTGATTGCCACACGTTTGGTAACAGAGATCGTGTGCGTTACAGGGCAAAATCTTATCGGCATTGGCAATCGATGATAAATTACCACTTATTGTTAACTGTCCCCAAATTGGATTCGTAACGTAAAGATTATAATTAATTGCAAACGGCAAATTGTCCCAGCTTTCCAAATTATCTGGTGACCAAGTACAACCATCGATTTCATGCAGACGGCCAGCAGTAGAATCTGGAACTTGCGTTCTCGTTGGGCATTGAGCTATCAAGATATCGTATGGGTTATTTAGTTTCGACAATGCCTGACCATTGAAACAACATTTGTTTTGGTCAGCAGGAGTGCTGCCATTAGCGCGATCTTGTGGCTGTCCAATCTTACATTCTTTACAAATGTTTGTTGGTTGCTCAGCATCATTGTCGATGCTAGCCACCACCCCGCCTTGGCATTTTTGAAGCTTACAATCAGTGGGAGATGCTTGTGTGGGCGTACTGTTATTGTCGTCTGCCACACAGCTCGCTCCCTGACACTTGTTGCAGGTAGGACACGTCCCCGCACTCCCCGACGTACTCGGGTCTCCTCCGCAATGCCATCCCGCTTTCAGCACCCCCACGCCGGGATCGGAGCGGATGACGTCCCCATCTTCGCTAACCGTGCCCGAGCCGATGGCCACGAAGCTGGCCAAGTCATGGTCATAGGAATACATCTCGGTGACCGCGCGGGGCACCAAACCATCCACATTGGGGATGGTCAGCGCGGCGGGTGGGTTGAAGGTGGCACCCACCGGCTGGATGGTAACAATGAAACGGGGCTGCTGGCCCGAAGCCCGGTGCCATGGGCACCTTGTCCATGTTGACCGGTGACGGAGACGCAGCCCGAGCGCGAGCCGCCTGGGAAGCTGGCCGAGCCGGGAGCGATGGTCAGCGCAAAACCGGGTGCCTGGGGATAGTCAAGGTGCCGCCGGTGGTTTCGTTCACACACAGCCTGTTTTGCGGCAGTAGTTCCGGGAGATAAATGGGTAAGTCCAGAGCGTTGTCCTGCCCGGGACAGTGATCATGTCATATTCGAGTGTAGGCCAACTGCCGGAGCGCGTAGCCGTGCCACCGTCCGCCATGAGCTTGAATACGCCCACCGGCACGGGCTTCATCAGAAACTGGCCTTGCGCATCGGTTCGCACCGGTTGCGCGACTTCCTGCGGGATGTTGCTGCGGGCGCCCTGGTTGATCTGGTACAGGCGCATGGTGACGCCGGGGATAGGGTTGTTGCTGTTGTCTAGCACCACACCGCTAATGCGGGTCTGGTCTGCCAGAGGGGGCCATGCCGGTGGCGATGAAGGCCGACGGGAAGCCGGTGTTGCCGGTAAAGTTGACTTCCACCAGGTTGTTATTCACACCGGCATCGGGGCCGAGGGTGAGGGTGGCCATGGCGCGCCCGTCGCTGTCGGTGGTGACATCCACGCTGGATTTAGTCGCAAAATTGCCGCCACCTTTTTTGACATTGAAGGTAACCTTGACTCCAGGCAACCTATTGTTGCCGCTATCGGTAACAATGGCGATGAAAGGCAGTGGCAGAGGCCGCCCTATGACGCCTTTCTGGTTGTTGCCCGAATCGACGACGATTAGCCCTGGGGCTGCCGGGGTAGCGGAAGCGACGAATTGCGCTGTGCTTGGCACACCGGCGGTGGAAGCCTCAACCACGTTGTTGCCCACGCCGGCATGGGATCCCAGTGTAAAGAAAACCGACACAAGGCCTTGCGCATCGGTGTTGGCAGCGAGGGCGCTCAGGCCAGACCCGTTGGCGCCGGTTAGGCTGACGCTGCCATCCTGATTGGTAACCCGAAGACGACCGGGGTGTTGGCCACAGGCGCACCCGAAGCATTGACCAGCTTGGCTACGAGGGGCTCGTCAACAAGGTTTTGATGGTGCCTGTCTGGATGTTGCCGGATTGAACCTTCAGGGTGGTCTGATTCTGGGGTGACGAGTGACAGAAACTGAGGTTGTGGCTGTATTGCCAGCCCGGTCTGCGGTAACTGCCCGAATGGTGTTACTGCCCATCGACAGCGGGACGTTATTGGCGATGAAAGAGCGATTGAGAACTTGGGCAGCAACGCCGTTGACAGTAACCGTGGCCTGCTGCGGGTTGACAGTGCCGACGACGATGTCGTTGACCAAGCCGGTGATGGTTGCCGAGGCATCTGTTGTTACGCCGTTGTTGGTCGGGGTATAGATAGCGAGATGGGGCGGCGTAGTGTCCAGCGTGACCAATATGTTGGCCGTGCTGGTGGTGCCATTACTGTTGGCCGCCACGGCGGTGATAATATTCGGACCTTCGTTCAGGGGCAGCGAGATGACGAACGACTTGTTGCTGACTGTCGCAACGCTGCCGTTGATATTGACCTGAGCGGCTGGGTCACCTACCGTGCCGCTGACGGTAATGATAGGCGTATTCAGATAGGCGGCATTGGCCGGAGATGTAATGGCGATCCCTGTCGATGTACCGGTGATGCTAACGCTTACCGCCGGCGAGAAAACCCGCAACAAGCTCCCCCAAGAACCCGGCTGAGACGCGGTATTTGACGGTACCGGTATTGCTTTCCAGGACAGTAGTGGTGATGCTGTATATCTTATCGCCCGCCACAGCATCGCCATCCAGTCCATCGTCGTGCAGCGTGCCTGGCACAGCCACCACGCGGCCACCGGCATCAAGCTTCTGCAGGTTGATGCTTGCAGGAATAACCGAGGGATCGGTGATGACTGAGGTGACCGTGACAAAGCAGATGCACCCCAGCAGGAGTTGAAGCTGGATTGATGCCGGTGGCCCCAACGGTTCCTGCTACGGCCATAGCCGAAACAAGGAGTTGTAACAGCGCGGTCAATAATAAGACCACAATTCGGTTGCGCATATTCGAAACTCCCCTTAAGGTTTACTCGACTCCCGTACGTGGACTCTCCACACCCTCCCAAATCTGCGATCGCATCACAAGGCTGCCGAAATTATTATTGCGGCGTTCAAAATCCTTATCAAACTTGGGACAATATGTCCTATTGTCAAATCGCTTACGTTGCCTCCAATCCAAGGCGGCGATTAATTACGGTAAATTTAGTGCAAAGCGTGAAAAAATCAAAATTTAAAGTTTTTCAGCCGCCTGCTATAGCGAGGATATGGTCGATGGCTTGTGCGCTAAAATATAGGCCTTCGTCTACGGCGCAGGCCAATGGCGGCGAGTCCGATCGGAAGAAGCGAAAATGTGGCGGGTTCGCCCAGGATTCAATGAAACTGCCGGAAGGTGAGATCGTCAAGCGTAAACGAAGCACCAGCGGATCGCCGCTAATGCTTACGCTGGCAATCCCGGTGGCGCTTGTTACTTGCAGGAATTCATTGGGCGTCGATCCGACGTCGCCCGACAGGGCTAAATTAGAGCTGAAAGCGGAGCTTGCTGCCGCGATTTGCGTCCCGATGGAATCGAAGGCAAGGAAATTGAGGCCCATCAAATAATTGAAAAACCCGCTCACACTTGTCATCGGATTAGTAAAGTTTATTATGATCGGGCCGCCGTTATCAAACACGACGTTCACCCCGGACTTAGGGGGGAATTCAGAATCGTTCAGCTCAACCCTGCTGTTAATACCAAGGTGTTCTGGAAAGCGACGTCCGCATATTGGGCTGTCACTATATCGCCATCGAGTAAGTCCTCGAAATCGATGACCGTCGCTTGTGCCAGCGGTAACCCAAGCAGCGAACAGAGCGTGGCTACAAATATTTTCTTCAATACATTTGACTTGATATGATACCGCTCAATAAAAGCCGTGAATCCAGCGCTTTCGCGTAAATTATTCGCCATCTGAATCTCCGAAGTGATAGAAACCGCCTTACAATTAGAAACATTAATATCGGGTGATGGAAGGCGTAAATACACAAATGTCAGATACGATTACTGCATTCGCTAATTCCTATCGTGTTGCCCTTGTCAATGCATTAAGTATTAACCAAAATGACCAAGCATAATCCATGCCTGAAAGCAACATTAAAATGTAACCGCATGAATTTCATTACATTAAATAATTTAAGTACAGGTAATAGACATTCGCAGGGAGAGATTTTAGAGCGCAAGTGTAAAAATTTTTCGACACGCTAAATTATGAGGTTTTCGATTTATCAACTTCTCCGTCACCCTCACTCCCTGCGACTTGGCCGGTATTGCGGATGGCAATGGCTTCGCTGTTAATTTCGCTCAAAGTGCTGAGGTCGGTGAAGATATAGGCAGTATTTGGCAAAAGAATCACGCCAGCGCCCAGCAGAATCAGCGTAGCAAGCATCGATATCTTTTTCATTGTATGAAACCTATGGTAAAAATTAATGCCTCCAAGTTAATCAATCTATTTCCGGCAGCTAACACGCTAAATTCTGCTACTGGGGTGCTTGAATTTGATTGTTGAGTCGTTTTTATAATGCGCAATGCCAGGCGGTAGTAGGCAGATCGGCAATGCTTGGAAGTGATGCCGGCAAAAATGCTAATATCCGCGCCTTATTTTTTGGTGGATTTCTATGGCGAAACGTTATGATTTAATTGTGTTTGATTGGGATGGCACAGTGATGGATTCCACCGCAATAATAGCGGGTTCGATTCAGGCCGCATGTCGGGATTTAGGCTTAAACGAACCTAGTGATGCTGTTGCGAAGCATGTAATTGGTTTGGGGTTATCTGAGGCGCTGCGCCACGCCGTGCCGGATGTTCAGGATAATCAGCGCGATGACTTGGTGGCACGTTATCGCCATCATTTCTTAGCGCAGGGTGAGGCTATTCCATTGTTCGAGGGAGCGCAGCAGACAATTGCGGAGCTGCATGCTGCCGGGCACTGGCTGGCAGTGGCGACGGGCAAAAGCCGACAGGGATTAAAGCGGGCCATGCAAACAAGCGGGATGGAGTCTTATTTCCACGCTACCCGCACGGCTGACCAAACGTTTTCTAAGCCGCATCCAGCGATGTTACTGGAAATCATGGATGAGCTTGGCGTGATGGCGCCGCGTGTGCTGATGGTGGGCGATACCACGCATGATTTGCAAATGGCGCGTAACGCCAGCGTGGATGCCATGGCATGACGCACGGTGCGCATCCGGTAGACCAGTTGCGCGCCCTGGAACCGCTGGTGCTGCTAGACGATTTTGCTGGATTGCGCGCATGGTTTAAAAAGTACGCCTGATAAGGGCATCCTAAAATTCAGATCGAAACGCAAAAATCTCTAGAGGTGCCCTGGATGCAGTTTTTTATTGAGGAATAATTTATGTCAGAACAAAACAATAACTGGGAACGGGGCGTACTGGAGAAACTCGCTTTGTCGGCCATTCAGGAGCAGCGCCGGGCGCGCCACTGGAGTATTTTTTTCAAGGTGCTGACGTTTGGCTATTTGTGTATTTTGCTGTTTCTGTTTATGGGTTGGATAGGCAAATCCGAGTTGCCATTAACCGGTAAGCACACCGCATTGGTGGAGATGCATGGCGTGATCGCGGCAGAGACTGCGGCCAATGCCGACAGCATTACGACCAGCTTGCAGGATGCATTCAAGGATAGCCACACGCAAGGGGTGATCTTGCGTATGGATAGCCCCGGCGGTAGTCCGGTGCAATCGGGCTATATAAATGATGAAATCCGCCGCTTACGTGCCAAGTACCCCAAGATCCCGTTGTATGTCGTCATTGAAGATATATGCGCTTCCGGCTGCTATTACGTGGCGGCTGCGGCGGACAAGATTTTTGTCAATAAGGCGAGCCTGGTTGGGTCAATCGGTGTGTTGATGGATAGCTTTGGTTTTACTGGCACGATGGACAAGCTGGGTGTGGAGCGCCGCTTGATGACGGCGGGTGAAAATAAGGGTTTTATGGATCCATTTTCGCCAGTTAATGTGGGGCAGCAGGAACATGCTAAAAATATGCTCGCCGAAATTCACCAGCAATTTATTGAGGTAGTGAAACAAGGACGTGGCAAGCGCCTGAAAGAGTCACCCGATATATTCAGTGGCTTGATTTGGACCGGCCAAAAAAGCATCGAGCTGGGTTTGGCGGATGAAATGGGCAGTATGGAAAGCGTGGCGCGCGATGTGATCAAGGCGGAGGAGATTGTCGATTTCACTACCCATGAGGGTATCGCAGAGCGGCTTGCCAAGCGTTTTGGTGCGGGAATGGCGAGCGCTTTTCCGGGTTTATCTACACAGGCTGGCATCAAACTTCGTTAAATACGAGATGCCTTTATAAATTTTTCGCCTTTAATAAAGGCTTCAGTTTGTCCAGAATAGTTTGAAGGATTAGCGCTTGCGCCGCCGCTGTGGGGTGCAAGTTGTCGGCCTGAAATTGTTCCGGCGGGACATTTTTCAGCATAAACGGAACCAGCTCTAACTTGTGGCGCTGTGCCAGCCGGGAAAAGAGCGCCTTGAATTGATCGGTGTAGTTTTTGCCATAATTGGGTGGTAACTGAATTCCCACTAGCAGCACTTTTCCGTTGCCTTTCTGCGATTGTTGGATAATAGCGCTGAGATTATTCTCGATATCGGCGATAGGCGTGCCACGCAGGCCGTCATTGGCTCCCAGTTCCAGAATGACAATGTCGGGGGAATGCTGACGTAAGGCGGGGGTAATGCGCTGCCGGCCGCCACTGGCTGTTTCGCCGCTGATGCTGGCGTTCACTACTTTATATTGTGGATGGCTGCGTTGTAATTCTTGCTGTAACAGGTTGACCCAGCCCGATGCCCGTGGAATGCCATACGCCGCCGATAGGCTATCGCCAAACACCAGTATGGTTTGTTGTTGTGCGCCACTCACCCCAGATAACAGGCAACACGCACATAATAAAATTGATTTAAAGAAAGTAGAAAATTTCATGGCGTCTATTTTGCGGGCAATGAATCTGGGTAAGCAAGTAGAAAGTGGTGGCCAGCCTCTTGTTATCTTGCACGAGGTCAGTTTTGCCGTCGAGCCGGGCGACAGCCTTGCGATTCTGGGTGCATCCGGTTCCGGTAAGTCCACTCTGTTGGGACTGTTAGCCGGGCTGGATGTGCCCAGTAGTGGGACAGTGTACCTTGACGGGGTTGATATTTTTTCTTTTGATGAAGATGGACGCGCGCGTTTACGGGGTCGACTGGCCGGTTTTGTTTTCCAATCATTTCAATTGTTGCCAGCGTTGACCGCGCTGGAAAACGTGATGCTGCCGCTGGAATTGCACGGCGCATCCGATGCGCGCGAGCGTGCTACAGCCGCCTTGCAGCGCGTGGGGCTGGCCGCGCGCCTGGGCCATTTACCCAAACATTTGTCCGGTGGCGAACAACAGCGCGTGGCGATGGCGCGTGCGTTTGTTGCGCAGCCTAAAATCCTGTTTGCGGACGAACCCACGGGCAATCTTGACGCCGCTACTGGCGGCCAGATCATTGATTTGATGCTGGAGTTAAACGGTGCGCAGGGCACTACGCTTATATTAGTGACCCATGATAAAGCCTTGGCGCAACAGTGTGGCCGGCAGTTGCATTTGGCGGCAGGGCGGATTGTGCCGTGAATACATTGCGTCTGTCATGGCTTATGCTGCGGCGGGACTGGCGTACTGGCGAATGGCGCGTGCTGCTGATTGCTTTGGTGCTGGCGGTGGGCAGCATTGCTACCGTAGGACTGTTTGCCAACCGGGTTGGCCTGGCTTTGCGGCAGGAGGCTACCAGTCTTTTGGGTGCCGATCTGCGTTTGGTCGCCACACGTCCATTCCCGCCAGCTTATCGGGCCGCAGCACTGCAACGGGGGCTGCGCGTGGTCGAGGTTGCGACTTTTCCCAGCATGGTGGTTTACGGCCAACAGAATGTGCTGGCTGAAATTCAGGCGTCGGAAGAAGGTTATCCGCTGCGCGGCAAAATTCACATTGATGATGGTACGCAACATATCGCGCAAGGCAACCCTGCGCCCGGCACGGTGTGGGCGGACAAGCGTTTGCTGCAACGCATGGGATTACAGCTGGGCAATGAAGTGGTTATCGGCGCGCTGCACATGCGCGTGGCTGCGCGCGTGGTACGCGACGTGGATCAGTCTGTCGGCTTCGCCAGTTTTGCGCCGCGTGTGCTGATAAATGCTGCTGATCTGCCAGCTAGCGGTCTGGTTCAACCTGGCAGCCGTATCAGCTACAGAATCCTGTTTGCGGGTGACTCGGCACAGCTAGCCGACTTGCGTACCTGGCTGAAAGGACAGCTGGCAGTGGGTGAAAAACTGGAGGACGTGCGCGATGCACGTCCAGAAATTCGAACTGCGCTGGAGCGCGCCGAACATTTTTTAGGGTTGGCGGCACTTACCGCCGTAGTGCTGGCGGGTGTGGCGATGGCGCTGGCCGCGAGCCATTTCATCATGCGCCATCTCGACACCTGCGCCATGATGCGCTGTTTGGGGGCAACGCAGGCGCAGGTATTGCGCATTTTTATGTTCCAGTTTTTGCTGCTGGGTGGTTTTGCCGTACTGTTGGGTGGCTTGCTCGGTTACGCGGCTCAATCTGCGTTGGTGCAGTCCATAGAGACCATGCGTGAGGCTGCTTTGCCCCCGCCGGGCTGGCTGCCATTGTGGCAGGCTGCAGCCAGCGGTATAGCGCTTTTGCTTGGATTCACCTTCTTGCCGTTATGGCAGCTGAAAAGCGTGTCGCCGTTGCGCGTTATCCGCCGTGAGCTGGGTATGCCCCCGGCACGCACCGGTTTGCTGTATGCGTCAGGTGCCGCTGTGCTGAGCGCGTTATTCCTATGGCAGGCTGGTTCGCTCAAGCTGGGATTGACCGTATTGGCGGGTTTGGCGGCGGGTATGCTGGTGTTCGGCCTGCTGGCATGGCTTGCCGTGCGCACTTTGACATGGCTGCCCCTGCGCGGGAGTCATGCCTTTGCGAATTTGGCCAGGCACGGGCGCACTAATGCGCTGCAAATTGTGGCACTAAGTTTAGGCGGCATGGCCTTGTTATTGCTTACTTTTGTGCGTGCCGATTTGTTGGAAAGTTGGCGTGGACGCATGCCACCAGATGCGCCGAATCGCTTTATTGTCAACATCCAGCCCGATCAGCGCGCCGCGATAAAAAATTTCTTCACACAGCAGCAATTACCTGCGCCAGAATTATTCCCCATGGTGCGTGGGCGGTTGATAGCGATCAACAACCACCCGATCAGCGGGAATAATTACCCCGAGGCGCGTGCCCGTGCGCTAGTGGAACGCGAGTTCAACCTATCCTGGTCAGACCATTTGCCAACTGATAACGCCTTGGTACAAGGGGCATGGTGGGGGCAGGGCGCGTCATCGGTGTTGTCGGTGGAGGAGGGGATAGCTAAAACGTTAGGTATCAACATGGGCGACACCTTGACTTACGACGTGGCGGGCAGCCCGTTCAGCGCGAAAGTGGTAAACCTGCGCAAGGTCCAGTGGGATTCCATGCAGGTGAATTTTTACGTGATCACTGCGCCCGATATGATGAAAGATTATCCGGCCAGCTACTTGACCAGCTTTTATTTGCCAGCCGATAAGGCGCAGGCAAGTGATGCGTTGATCAAAGCCTTCCCCAATCTGCTGCTGATAGATACCGATGCGGTGATCGAACAAGTCCGCCAGATCATGGACCAGATAGCCAAAACCATGAGCGCCGTCTTTTTGTTTACCCTGCTGAGCGGCTTGGCCGTGCTATATGCCGCGCTGCTCGCTACGCAAGATGAACGCATTCATCAGGCCGCCATCCTGCGCACATTGGGGGCCGACAGCCGCTATTTGCGGCGATTGCACCTGACCGAATTTGCCGTGCTGGGTGCATTGAGTGGCCTGTTTGCGGCAGCGGGTGGAACCTTGCTGGGCTGGGTGCTGGCAATTAAAGTTCTGGAAATTCCTTATCATTCGGGCGCGTTAATCTGGTTGGTTGGCGTGGGCGGCGGGATTGTTACGGTGACCTTGGCAGGATGGTTAGCTACGCGGCGGGTAGCGGGGATGTCACCATTACAGGTGTTGCAATCTGTTTAAGTAAAAACGTGGGGAAATTAAAAAATAAAAATAAAACTGAAATTGATACTTGAGCACTGTACTAACATTTTGAATAAATAATCGACCCGAACTCGACTATTCTCATGCGATGTGATGTGATAAAGGGCACCCGAAAATTCCAGTCTGAAGGGACTGATCATCTATGAAGTGTAGCAGAGACTTCATGTGTTTGTTGGGTGGCGGCAAGTGTTTTGGAGCAAACGGGCAACGACTCTTTATGGGATATGTCGGCACAATCTGTACCGGAGTTCGAGTTCGATCAACGCATCGCATAGTGATGAGAAATTTTATTCGCCATTGATGCGCTGGTGCGTTCGGTTTGGTGCGGGGAAAATCTTTAGAGGTGCCCTTTAGTGAGTGACGAAAAATTCTTTCTTTTTTGCGTGTGGGTCAGACGCAATCGGGATTTTCTGTGGGGAATGCTACGAAAAAAATTGACATTGACCGGAGTGTGGCGATTGTGGATACTTTAAATCGTACGTTTGAAATTCTTATCCTTAATGATCGCTTATAGCAAGATTCGTGAGGTTCGCATAGCCTCCGTTTTGATTGGTGTGTTCGCACTAGCCTGCGCGGGTGCCTATGTGGTGATCCGGCATGCAGTCAACAGCACTATCGAGCACCAAGCACTGACGGTCGCTGAGATTGTGGTCAGCCAAGCCGCTACTGCGCGTTCGGTGTATGCGCGCGAGATTGTCGGCAAGTTGTCCAAGGATGGATTCGGGCCGAGCGTCAATTCGGCCGCGATGCCTGGTCATGTGCCCATTCCAGCGCAGTTTCTGAAGATGGTGGGCAGAGCCTCCTCAGAGAGCGCCGACCGCCTGTACGAATACCGACCAGTCAGCCGTTGGAACTTGGAACCCACTCAGGGATTGACTGACGATTTTTTGCGCTGGGCCTGGCCTCAACTCGAAGCGCAGGACCAGCCAGCGCCGAGCGCGGCTATCGAATGGAAAGCCGTCTCACGTATCGAGAGTATCAACGGGCGGCGTGTGTTGCGCTATCTGTCGGCCGACCCGGCCTCGCAGCAGTCTTGCGCGGTGTGCCACAATAGCTACGAGAGCACCCCTGAGGTCGTGGCTCGGCGTGTCTCTGATGGCATTCCTGTTGGCAAGCAATGGCGAGAACATCAACTGCTGGGCGCGCTGTCGATCACCATTCCGCTGGATAGGGCCGAGCAACTCGCCGGCAGCCAGATCAATGAAACGGCCATCTTCATCTTTGGCATCCTGGTGGCCAGCTTTTTGGCCATGTTTTGGTTCAATTGGCGGCTGACTCGCCAAGAGCGTAGCCTTCGCGAAACCGAGAATCAGTTGAAGAGCGCCGAACTCGAAACTCGCTCGGCGAACGCCCTGCTGCAAGCCAATCAAGGTATCAAACGTGCCTATACAGAACTGTCTACGTACATGCGAGCGATCGATCAGCACGCGATCGTTTCGGTCGCAGATCGTCAGGGCAGGATCGTGGAGGTCAACGACAAGTTGCTCGAAATCAGCGGCTTTGATCGCGCAGAACTGATTGGCCAAGACCACTGCATACTCAGCTCGCACACGCACGGGAAGGAGTTTTTCGCGCAGATGTGGGCCAAGCTCAACAGGGGCGAAATCTGGCGCGGCACGATTTGCAACCGCACCAAGGCGGGTGACTTGTACTGGGTGGATTCAACCATCATGCCGTTGAAAGATACCGCAGGTTGCGTGCATCGCTATATCTCGATTCGCATTGACATCACCGAGCGCAAGCGCGCGGAACAAGACATGCTGCGCATGGCCACCCACGACAGCCTGACTGGATTGGCCAACCGCAGCTTGCTGCTGGACCGCATTCATCAGACTTTGGAGATCTACAAACGCACCACCGCGTTGGCAGCTGTCCTGTTTATCGATCTCGATCAGTTTAAGGCCATCAATGACTCGTTGGGCCACAAGACCGGCGACAACGTGCTGGTGGAGGTGGCCAAGCGCTTGACGGCGTGCGCACGCACAGAAGACACCGTCGCGCGACAAGGGGGTGATGAGTTCATTGTCTTTATGCCAAACCTCGAAGATGCACACAGCGCCAGCGCGATGGCCGAGAGGCTGCAGCGTCACTTGGCCTTACCGTATTTTGTGGACGGCCACGAGGTACGCATTGGAACCAGTATAGGCATTGCTTTGTTCCCCGACGACGGTCAAGACGCTGACACCTTGCTGAAGAACAGTGATTCGGCGATGTACCAGGTGAAGGATACGGGGCGCAATCACTACATGTTCTTTGCACCGCATATGTACGAGCTCGTCGCCGAACGTTACGAAATGGTCTCGGATATGCGAAGCGCCGCAGAGCGCGGTGAATTTTTGCTCAACTTCCAACCTATCATGGGCTTGGCCGGCGGAAAAATCGAAACCATGGAGGTGCTGCTGCGCTGGCAGCATCCCAAGCGTGGATTGGTGCCACCGTCGCAGTTCATTCCGCTGGCCGAGGCATCGGGGCTGATTGTTCCGATCGGTGAATGGGTGATTCGCACCGCCTGTGCACAAATCCGCAACTGGAACGCGGCCGGCCTTGCGGTTCCGCCGTTGGCCATCAACCTTTCGGCCATCCAGGTGCATCACCAATCCATCGTCGAGCGCATCGCTGCCATCCTGCGCGAAATGGAAGTGGATGCCAGCGCGCTGGAGTTTGAGATTACTGAAGGCAGCTTGATGAAAAATACCGACGAAGTGACATCGACCTTGCGACAGCTCACTGAATTGGGCCTGCGCATTGCGATCGACGACTTCGGTACCGGCTATTCAAGCTTAGGCTACCTGAAGCATTTGCCTATTGAAACGCTCAAGATCGATCGAATTTTTGTGATGGACATTCACACCAATGCTGACGATGCCGCGATTGTGGGAGCCATGATTTCGATGGCGCATAGCTTAAAGTTGAGGGTCACCGCGGAAGGTGTTGAAACTCCCCATCAACTGGAGTTATTGCGCGAACTGAATTGCGACCAGTACCAAGGCTTCTTGGCGAGTAAACCGTTGTCGGCAACCGAAATGGCGCGCAAACTGATGCCGCGCATGCCCTGAACACAATTACGGGGTCAGCTTCGCATTGTTTTTTTGATTCACTTTCATTCATTACTCCCTTTGAAATTTAAGGAAACGCTGATTAATTCGTCATCCCCGCGAAAGCGGGGATCCAGCTTATTGATTTAACTGGGTTCCCGCTTTCGCGGGAACGACGATTGTGGAATAAATCAGTGTTTCCTTAATTCGAAGCTGACTCCGTTGACCCGTATTAAGATTCAGGATGTCAATGGTTTTATCCATCACAACGCACCATAAGAGTCAGGCCTCAGTTGAAAATGATCGTTGACGGTAGTGCTGACTTTCCCCCAGTCCGAACCCTTCATCACAAACCGATCACGGTTCCCGTCGCGCTTTCAATTTTTGCTTGAGCGACGCCATGACTGAGATAGTCGCTTCCTCCCCGGCCAGTATGGCGAGGTTGCGCCCCTGAAAATCGTTGGGTTTCATCTTCGCCAGACTGGGGGAAATGACTACATCCGCGCCCTTCAACTCGTGCCGGTTGATGCTCTGCCCCATGATGGCAAAGGTTTGCAGCAATACTTCCAGCGAACTGCTGGAAGCTTGCGTCTCGGGTTGTGAGGAAATATTCACCGCGATCACGAAGTCGGCCCCCATTTCACGGGCATATTGAACAGGTACCGGTGACACCAGGCCGCCATCGACATAGTTGTGTTCGCCAATCTTGACTGCTTGAAATACCCCCGGCACCGAAGATGAGGCGCGAACGGCCAAGCCGGTGTTGCCGCGCCGAAATAATATCGAGGTGCCCGTGTTTAGGTCAGTTGCCACCGCACCGAAGGGGATTTTCAATTTTTCAATCGTCAGGTTACCAATGGCATTGTTCACGTAGTTTTGTAGCGCTTCGCCTTTTAGTACACCGACTGACTTGGCAAAGAACGGCACGGTCCAGTCGGTAATGCCGGCCTCGTCCATGTCAATTGCCATTTTTTGCAAAGCGAACCCGTTGTTGCCCGCAGCATACAGCGCGCCGACCACACTACCGGCACTGGTGCCAACCACGATGTCGGGCACAATGCCTTGTAATTCAAGTGTTTTTATTACGCCAATGTGGGCAAACCCGCGTGCCGCGCCGCCACCCAGAACCAAACCGATTTTAATCGGTCGTGGCGGCTTGGGAGGCACCGGTGTGGATGCCGATTGGGATAAAACTCCAGGCTGTGCAGTTGTTGATAATTCCGGGGCGGTGGTTTGGCACGCAATCAAGGCAATGCCGACGGCAACAAGCTGTAAAAATGATAATAAAGAGATGGATTTCATTTACAACGCATTTTTTTTGGCGGATGAGAGAGTATAGATCAATCCGGTGCCGAATCATCGGACGAGTCACCAGACAAATCACCTTGTGTATCAGTCTGTGCATCCCACAAGGGAATCAAAAATCTGCGCTTGATCGCTTTCCTTAAAACCGTCAGCTATCTCAACAACAAAGGTTTTGGCGCAACCAGCACATCGCGCACCCGCGAAGGATCAACCGACACGCCTTCGATACGGTTGGAAGCAACCGCACTCTCAATCAGCGCATGTTCGCGCAAGGTCTTGAGACGCTGCGGAGACTGCTGCGTATATAGCTCCTGTCTGCCGCGAAACTCGCCAAGGTCGGCGAGATACCAGGACGTGCTGGCAGGAATGGAGAAATCTTTGGCGGCAAAAAGGCGTAGCGTGTTCATCTATTTCCTTTCCTGGCTCAACACCACTCAAATAGAAAAAGGGGACGCTACCCTTTATTCTCCAGCGAACACGATTGCCAGTCCCATTGCTTTTGCCTGATACCGTCACAGGCCGCAGTGTTTCAATACTCGACCAACTCTAACCCATTGTGTTTTGCGTTCGCTGCCAGCGTACCGTCCAGCGTCGCCATGTGGCTTGCGCCCAACTCCAGAGCAACGGCAAGATGCAACGAATCACCGGATCGCAGGCCGCTATCGTGCCGCCTGACAATTACCGCAGCTTGTGTGAACGCATCGCGGCTGACTGGCACAATGCGCAAGCCGCCATTTACCAGCAACTCAAACTCCTTGCGCACCCGCTTTGCAGTTGCCTCGTTGATCTGACCGGTGCGCAGCTTGATGGATATTGCGCTGGAAAATTCTGTCAGCAGCCAGTCAGAGCTGGCAGGCGTATCGCGCAGCCCGGCATACCAAGCGGTCACACCCTGTGTTTTCGGCTCGACGGTCAGCAGTGGGACGATCACGCTGGTATCCACATAAATCATCAGTAGCGTTCTTCTTGGCGCATGGTTTCCACAACCGGCGCAGTCATCTGCATGGAAGCTTGCAGCCTGGTAATGCGCGCCAGGAAAGCGGCCTTGTCGAATGCTCTATCAGGTGCCAGGTTGATTGCCCCCGCCGGGGTGATGCTGGCCTCGACACTATCCCCCTCTTTCAGGCCAGCAGCGCGAGTGCATTCCACCGGCAATCGCACGGCCAAGCTGTTGCCCCACTTCGATACTTGCAGTTTCATCTCACACCTCCGTTAAGTATATCCGTGTAGATACACTATAACTCAATAAGGTTCATGTCAAGCGGCGTATGCCATTTTCACTTTGTGCAGCGCTATCACGTCCGTACCCGCTTTTAGTCCGTCAAGATAATCAGCCCAATGCTGCATCATGCGTTGCCGCTCGCAAAGAAAAAGGGGACGCTACCCTTTTATTGGCGATCTTGGATTGCAGCCTCAGACCAGCGAACCTTCATCTGTTAGCCTGCTCAAGTTGGGCCAGCAGTTGCGCCCACTTGGCAGCGAATTCGGTGGAGACATCTTCATTAGATCGGTGCTTGCCTGTCTGTATTTGTGCTCGCGCCTTCTCAACCTTGCGGCGCAAAAAATCGTCATATTCCCGCGCTTCGCGCTGGCGTTGCACAAAATCGCGCATCAATTCGCGTAAAATTTGTGAGGCCGGGCGGTGGCTGGCCTCTGCCGCAGCCATAAACTCGGTGCGCAATTCGGGTTCCAACTTCATGGTGAAAACAGCTTCTTTGGACATGATCGTATCTCCAGTCAATAACGTACTGACGAAATATATACGTTTTTAAGCGTCTCACTTCAACTCAGGCGGCAATCTCTTTTGGCAAGGCGATGCCGGGCACGTCGAGCTGGCAGCTTGGTTGGCGTGGGCGGCGGGATTGTTAGGGTGACCTTGGCCGGATGGTTGGTTACGCGGCGGGTGGCGCAGATGTCGCCATTACAGGTGTTGCTATCTGTTTATGGGTACTACCTTTCGGCAGGCTTAAGGCGGACAGGCACCAGACATAATCTGGCAAAATTACATTTTGGTGTGTTTTTAATTTCAGTTGCGTAAAACTTGCGTGGTTATCATCATCAGTAAAGCAGCAAATCCCATGAAAAAATTAATTATCACGATTACAGTAATCGCTGCATTTGCAGGCGGCTTGGCATACGGGGAAGAAAAAGCCCCAGATTCCGCGTTAACCATTAGCGGTTATGCTGAAACGTACTATAGCCATGACTTTAATACCCCTGCCAACAATATCAAGCCGCCATTTATTTATAGCTATAACAAAAATAATGAAGTTTCAGTAAATTTGGCTTTTGTGAAGGGATCGTACAACACAGAGAGTGTTAGGGCTAATCTCGCATTGGCGGGTGGTAGCTATATGAATTCTAATTATGCATCTGAGCCTGGCGTGTTGAATAATATCTATGAAGGCAATGTTGGCCTGAAGCTTTCTAAAAAAGATAATCTATGGCTTGATGCCGGTGTCTTTTCTTCACATATAGGTTTTGAAAGTGCGGTTGGTAAAGACAATTGGACTTTGACCAGAAGCTTATCAGCAGATAACACACCTTATTATGAAACTGGCGCAAAAATCAGTTATACGTCAGAGAATGATGTCTGGTTGGTGAGCGCATTAGTTTTGAATGGCTGGCAACATATTCGGCGTGTGGAGGGAAATTCTTCCCCTTCATTTGGTACGCAGGTTACTTATAAGCCTTCCACAAAAGTAACCCTGAATTGGAGCACATTTATTGGAAACGACAAGCCTGACAATGATAAGAAAATGCGTTATTTCAATAATTTTTATGGAATTTTTCAACTGAATAATGGGCTTGCCGCAATATTTGCTTTTGATATAGGTACTGAACAAGAAAATAAGGGCTCATCAGCCATGAACACGTGGTTCAACCCCACGATTATCTTGAAATATACGCCAACAGCAAAAACCGCTATCGCTATAAGAGCTGAATATTATGATGATAAAAATGGGGTAATCATTGCAACTGGTACACCCAATGGTTTTAAAACATGGGGCTTTTCAAGCAATTTTGACTATGCCATTACAAATAATATTGTGTGGAGAGTGGAAGCTAGGGCATTAAGTAGCAAAGATAGTATTTTCATTAAAAATAATAATATCGCTAACAACAATGCTTTTGTGACGACAGCTTTGGCTATAAATTTCTGATGAAATCATTGGCCTTGATGATCAAAAATTGTAGGCAATAAGATCGCCCTAATTTTAGACACTGAGCCATCGTCCAAATTTAAAATGACAGTACGTTACTGTTATTTCCCAAGGGCCAGGCCTTACATGTTAAGTACAAACTGCGCTTTGGCATGCCCTTGATTTGCCGCTTTTTGAAACCATTCAATAGCTTTTGTAGCGTCCTTGGGTACGCCTTCTCCGTCCCGATACATCAAGCCCAGATTATATTGCGCTTCGGCATGCTGCTGGGCAGCCGCTTTTTGAAGCCACTCGATGGCTTTCGCAAGGTCCTTGGGTATGCTTTCACTATCCCGATACATTATGCCTAGGTTGTATTGCGCTTCGGCATGTTGCTGAGCGGCCGCTTTTTGAAACCACTCAAAAGTCTTGGTTACATCTTTGGGAACACCTTCGCCATTGGAATACATCCAACCAAGATTGTATTGCGCTTCGGTATGTCCTTGAATTGCTGCTTTCTGATACCACTCTATCGCTTTCGCGGCATTTTTGGATACGCCTTCGCCATAGGTATAGATTACTCCAAGGAAAAATTGCGCCTCAGCATGCCCCTGAGTAGCCGCTTTTTGGAACCATTCAATGGCTTTAGCGGAATCCTTGGGTATTCCATCACCTTTGGCGTAAATCACGCCGAGGAAGAATTGCGCTTCGGCATGTCCTAGGTTAGCCGCTTTTTGGAACCACTCAAAACTCTTGGCAGTATCTTAGGGTACGCCGTCACCCTTTGAATACATCCAGCCGAGTTTGTATTGCGCCTCAGCAACTCCCTGTGCGGCAGATTTTTGTAACAACGAAAATTCGTTTTGTGGCGCTGATGTTTTTTTCTGCACAGAAGGCGTTAATGCTTTTTTCTGCACAGAAGGCGCAGCTGTTTTGTTCTTGTTGGCAGCCGCTTGTGCTCCGCCATTGGCAAGTATTAGCAATAATGTGGCAAGCAAAGAAATCGAAATAATGTTCACTGAATGTTCACCTTAACCCAACATAGGAAATCCCCCGGCTATGCAGGGTGGCAGTAGAAGTTTGACATTTATGGGAGTCCGTTTGCGACACTCTGAATCGTGAGCCGCCAAGCAAACGAAGAAGGGAGGATCGATACGGACGACAACGAAAGCCTAAGCCATAGTAAACGGGAATGCAAATATCACGTGATACTCATTACGAGGTGTAAACGTAAGGAGTGTAGACGTAAAACTTTGTACGGGCAGTTGAGGCCATACTTTGGGCAAGTTTCAACGGCCACTGAAGTGGCCACAAGAGCAGGGAGCGATCCCGTTAAACCACTTTGGGCGGCCCGCAAATGAAAACCCCCGGCTTTACCGGGGGATACTTACTTTGACCAAACGGCGCTTCAATGTGTTGGTGCCGCATATTGATAACGTGCACGCGGCCATAAAGAGCGCGCCCCCTTTATTTTTAGACCCCGGCACCCGACGATACCGTCGCTGACCTCTTCGTCACCGATGCCGTTGACACCGTTACTTTGGCGTATACCTCGTCCTTGCGGGGCATAAAGACCGGCGTGTTGATGTCAGCGTCGCCAACCTTCACCATACCCTTGTCTTCATCGAGCTTTCCGGTATCGATCGCGCGCTTCTCGGAATAGCTTATCGTGCCGGCAGCGGCCACGGTGATGTTCTTGAATGAGAGAAAAATGCCGGAGCCGGGAAACAGGTAAGTGTAGAGCAAGTCGTCACCGACCGCATCATCCGACGGCAACGAGTCGTCGCCCTTGTCTTCACCGAAAATCTTGATTTCCAAGCGGTAGGTTTTGCCTACGTCGCTTGCGGTAAAAGTGATGTTGCCCGCGACCGTCACGTCGCGCTTATTGTTAGTGGTGGCGCCCAAGGTGAGGGTGGGTGTGCTAAGTGTTGGCATGAGAGCTCTCCTTATTGATTAACAGTCAAAATTGTAGCATTAGAAAAATACTTCGCGTTAAAGACGGTATCGGGTGTCCTCTTTTTACATCGCTTAAGGCGGTTTACCTGTCAATAAAACCGCCGTTAAGGTTAAGGCTAATACTAAAGCACGGTTATAACACCTGCAAATTTTAGCAAATCTACCATCGTGAAGTTTCCTCCCGCACCCAAACTCGGTGTCCAATCTGGATCTTGCGAGAGATAAGATGTATTGTCGCCTTGCAGTAAGCCGATCATTACTTCACCGACAATACGCCCTCCAACTGGCCCTAAGCGTTTGCCATCCGCTGTTACATCAGCCTCGCGCAGAATGTAAAACCACAGTGGTGTACGGTTATGTAGATTAAAAGGCTTTAAATCAGCTAGATCGCTCTCGGGCAAGACCGGTAACCCCATTGCGGCTGCGACGCGTTGTCCAGACGGAACCTTGAATGTTAAATGGCGTAACAGATTGAGCTGGGCCAATGCTTGCGGCCCACCCGGCGGCAACCCGGGAAGATCAAACATGACGGTCGAAAGTTTAGTATCAATCCGTTTATTGTGGCGTGATTTACTATCGCCAAAATCAAAGAACGTTTGCCAATCAATGAATCTGTTTGAGGCGCGCGTGCCGCCGCGCATGTCGATAGTCACCGGATTGACTGCGAGATTATCATTAAAGAAAAGCGCGAAGAATTGGCTCGCATCGTTGGCTCCGAAATTTACTCGATAGCTTGGACGCACCTGCGAGTGTCCAAACCGGTAGGCAGATACTGAAAATTCCACTGGAATAAAGGGGGCATTACGCCATTTATAAAATTTTCGGCCGTTTGTGATGATGTCATCGACCAATGGCTGACCAACTGTCTTAGGCAAAAATTCATGCAGAATAATCCATTGATAATGCCAGCGTGTAAGTCGCTGGGCCTCGAGAAAAACTTCCACCGGATTAGTTAACCCAAAATCTGCTTTTACTTTGGCAACCAGGGCATTATGAAACTTGATGAATGCGACCTGTAACTGGGAAAGGACGAGATTTTCATCGTTACGCGGATCACCCATTAGAGGCGTGCCTTGGCTGTTGCGGGGTAAGTCAAATTTGAGTGAACCATCACGCGAGATAGCCTCTGAACCGGGATTGGGCTCTACCAATAGTGTGGTGAGTCCGTTATCGACAGTTTGGTCAAACAGATGCGGTGAGCCTGCCGGACAGAACCATACACGCTGTCAAGCGCAAATGTGGGTACGCGAAAATTCCTGGATCATTTCCGGATCGACTTGCTGTTCCAGGCTTGATGTAATATCAAGCGTCATGTCGTGATCGAGAAATTGACCGAGAAACGTCATCCCCGCAGTCATATCAGGATTGTCTGAATTATTGACAAACAGGGGGGGCTGTAAAATGAGATCCTTTGGATCGGCTGTCAGATCATCTTTTGCGTCCATGATGCCATTGAGCTCACCGATTTTAAGTAGCGCCGAACGTAGCGTCGGTGAGTCTAATGAAAACGGAGGTAGCGCAGGAAACATTCGTCCGAATTTTCCTTGGTCGAAGAATTTGGAACTGGGGGGTGCATCGCCAGAACGATAAACATTGCCATGTGAAGCCATTTTAACCTCCAAATAAAAGGGTAGAAAATATTGACTTTTGACTCGCCTACCCGAAATCGAGCGAGAACTTAATCGGGATAGAAATGAAGCCTCACGATCCCTTGAAATATGTACTTGGTTAGTCAGTGCTTATCCTCTGCCTTTGGACCGGAGCGGCGGGATGTGACGAGACTGGCTGCCACCGACAACAACAAGATCAATCCGACGATCCCCAGGGCGATCCCCGTAGAAATTTTATAGACGTCGAGCAGCAGCATTTTCGCCCCGATGAACATCAGGATTATCGCCAGCCCATACTTGAGAAGATGGAACCGCTCCGCCATATCGGCGAGCAGAAAATACATCGCCCGTAGCCCCAGAATGGCGAAAATATTGGAGGTAAAGACAATGAATGGGTCACCGGTCACGGCGAAGATCGCGGGGATTGAATCCATCGCGAAGATAAGGTCGGTTGCCTCCACCAGCACCAGCACCACGAACATCGGCGTGGCGTAACGCATTCCCTCCTTGAATACGAAGAAGCTCTCTCCGTGGTACTCGCTGGTGATCTTCATGTGGCCGCGCATCCAGCGGAGAATCGGGTTTTTCTCCAGATCGGGCTCGTGCGCAGAGAACACCAGCATCTTGACGCCCGTCAGCAAGAGAAAAAAGCCAAAGACGTAGAGAATCCAGTGAAACTGGGTGAGCAGCAGCGCGCCGATGTAGATGAGCCCGGCGCGCATAACGATGGCGCCGAGCACGCCATAGAGCAGCACTCGCTTTTGGAATGCGGCGGGCACGGCGAAGAAGCTGAATAGGGTGATCCACACGAAGACGTTGTCCACCGCGAGCGACTTTTCGATCAGGTACCCGGTGAGGTATTCCAACGCCTTTTCGTTGGCGACCTCCCGCCCAAAAAGCCCGTCAAGATACCACCAGAACCAAGCGCAGAAAGTGAGCGAGATCGCGATCCACACCACCGACCATGTGGCCGCTTCCTTCACGCTCACCCGGTGGCTACCTTGGGTCTTGAGCATGACAAAATCGATCGCCAGCAAGACGATAACGAGCAGCGTGAAGCCGAGATAGAGCACCGGGGTGCCAATGGATTCGATCATCATTTCGTGCGCTCCGAATTTGAACCGCGTTTTCCCCAGCGGCTGCGCCGTACCAAGTAGTAGCCTAAAGTGGGCGCAAGCACCACGACGCCAATGCCCAGCAGTGTTCCTTCGGGTAACTCATTTGGCTCCAGAAGTATCGTTTTTCGGGCAATCGCAATCAACGCCACAACGAGCATCGCCTTGAGGTGGATGGCTTGTTCCACGATGGAGATCTTCAGCATGTGCCAAGCTTTTGACAAAAATTCGTTGCGAGGTTGAGGGCGTTTTTCATGTGCTAGCTTCCTTGGTGCGACATTTGAAAGCGGTGCCGCATACACCTAACTTTTGAAATATCCGTCAGACCAAAAACTTGGTTTTGGGGATGTCCGGTTGATAGAAGAATTAGGCCATCTCACTTAATTTCTATTCCTGCCACACGAGCAAAAGCAGCGTAATCTAATGCTGTATTTTGGTCATGCACAATTCGCCATTGACCTTCTTGCAACTGAAACACATAAGTAAGCCAAGTGGTGAAGGGCGCATCATCCGCTTTAGCCTGATATTGGTATTTGATGAGAGCTA
>JADKHS010000009.1 GCA_016721605.1 Nitrosomonadales bacterium | reverse complement strand
CTCTGCTTTCGTTAAACAGAGGGTTCGAACAATCAAACGACGAAGACCAAAAATCATCCTTCGTCAATATATTAGCCACAACGCGAACCTGCGGCGTTTGTGTCGTTGCTACAGGTTCGCGCATCATATTACCAGCGTCCCTTCAAAATCTACAGCATGGAAATTTCCATATTCCTTGATGTGCAACTCCACCGGTTCGGTCAAGCGATATAAGCGCAGGCTGTCTTCTTTTTCGTCTATCTCGGCAAGCAGTCGCCGCTCTAATTCTTCCAGCTGCATTTGATTAACTTTGCATTCAAACACTGAGTTTTGCACCCGCTGCCCGGTGCTTTCACAAACTTTAGCGACGCGGCGCAATCGCTTACGGCCAGCGGCGGTTAAGGTAGATACGTCATAGGTGACAATAATTAGCATGGCATTTAACGGTATAGAAACGGAAGGTAGCCTTCCATTTCCCCGCGTAGAGTACGCGCCATGAAGCGCGCTTGCAGCAACGGTAACAGGCCGATTGGCACCTTGGTTTCAAGCAAAGGGTGCATCACTTCCTCCTGTTTACGCTCCTGATAGGCGACTACAACAGTTCGGCGTGCGTTGCCTTCGAGTAGCACCGCGCCACCTTCACGTTCGGCAAAATCGTTGGGACCGATCTGTCCACGGTTAATCAGTGTGAGTGCTAAGCGATCTGCGAAGATGGCGCGAAATTCTTCCATCAAATCCAGCGCGAGTGCGGCGCGCCCGGGGCGAACGGTATGCAAGAAACCAAGCTGGGGGTCGAGACCAACAGCTTCCAGCGCGGAACGGCAATCGTTCATCAACATTGAATAAAGGAATGAAAGTAGTGCATTGAATCGGTCGCGTGGCGGTCGCCGAGTGCGGCCATCCATCGTGAATTTATTGCGCGCCTCTTGCTTGACCAGTAGCGGCAACGCGGCGAAATAATTTTTTGCCGCATCCCCCTCAATGCCGCGCACCACATCCAAATCGGGGGCGTGCGGCAGATTGCGTAATGAGTTGGAGAGTGTTTCGGCTGCTGCTGTAAGTGCGTTGCTGTCTTCCGCATCCCCCGCTTCACGCGCGCCGCGCAGCAAGACTTGGCGGCTATTGCGTAACTTCCCGGCAATCGTACTATGCGCAATGCCCAGCGTAAATTTTTCATCCAACGCCAAGCGATGCTGCGCCTGCCGCAGCAGTATGTTGCCAGAGACGGCACCTTCGAGCCGCGCCTTGAACCGTCCTTGGTTATTCAGAAACACTAGGCTGATACCGTCATCCGCACAGCGATGCATCAACGCAGGGGAAAGCATGATATTACCCAAACACACCACACTGCCCAGATGATGCAGCGGTACCTGCAATTTTTTCTCGCGCTCCACATCCACCCGCACCGTGTCATTCTCCAGATGGAGATAGGAATTGGGTGTCATGACGTAGAGGGTATTGAGTAACTGGCGCGCCATTTTTACGTACCCTCCGGCTCGAACAAAGTTTCCAGCAGGCTATGCTGCACCGCACGTTCAGCGACAGCCTGAGGCTGGCAAATTTCTTTAGCGAACACTCCTTGCAGCGCGCGTCATTGACCGGAGGTGGCAGCTTGCCGGAATCCATCATGGCGCGAATGGCGGCAACGGTGTCTTCTACCTGCTGCCGCAGCTCAGGCGTGATGGCAATCTCGCGGCGGCGGCGCGATGTATGGTGATAAATCGCGCCGTGCGTGATGACCTTGCCAATCATTTCTTCCAGACACAAAGCTTGTGCCACCAATTGCAGGTCATCATTGAGACGCTTCTTGCGTGCTCCATGCTTGTATTCAACCGGGTAGATATTGCCATCCGTCCAGAATTCCACCACATCACATTTACCGATTAGCCCAAGCCGTTCAGACCATATGGGCAAGGCATATTCAGTCCGAGCGCCTTCGCGGGTTGTCACATATCCTATTTGATCAACGCGCTCATGCTCAGCGTTGCCACGTGAAGTGTGGATATTATCGGAAAATTCGTTTTCCAAATAAATCAAACCACAACGTCTCGGGCAATAGGTGTACTGGTTGAGGGCAGAAACGTTGATGGGTTCGCCGTTACCCATGCTCAAAGTCCGCCATGCAGCAGTTTCCTTTCACGATGCGCCCTTCCGGCAACATGGTTCAAGGAATTTTTCCAGCGCTCGAATTCATCCCGGCTGTACAGGAGAATGTCCTTGGAAATAGCCTGCCCCCTTAATGCGATATACAAGCGCGCCGCTTCTTTTCGACGACTGCGCTGGGGCGAAAACGGCTCCGTTTCAACCACGAGCAAATCAACGTCGGAATCGGGACGCGCATCACCTCGCGCACGGGAACCGAAGAAGATAATCGCCTCCGGGGAAACTTCTCGAACGATGGTTTCCACCATTTGTTGTAATAGAGGTTCTTCACTGGTAACCATGTCACCGTACATCATCGCCGTCAATCCATGAAAGGGTTAAGGATTTGCAGCGTCGGCGTAACCCACAAGCCATGGTGCATATCTTCACTGTAAAGTACGCTGCAGCCAGCACGCAATGCTGTCGCCACAATAAGCACGTCCCAGTGGGAAAGCGAATACTGGCGTGTCAGTTCGATGGCCTGCAATATGTCCTGCGGTTCGAGCGAAATCACCTCGCAACTCTCTATCAAAAAAACCGCCACCTCTTGTGCGTCAGCAAGCGAACGCTTGAGTTTGCGCACCTGAACATTGATCGTTTCATTGATCACTTGCACACTGATGACGGGTCGCTGAAGCAACAATTCCATCGCTATTGTGTATTGAGGCAAGGTCGCATTCAGGCCATAAATCACGACATTGCTATCAACAAAAACCTTATCGGTCATACAGTTCTTCCCGATTAAATTTCAGGTCGGTGGTAGACACCTGATGCTTGGCAAAAAACTTTTCAATTTCTTTGCGTCGCTGTTCAATTGACTCGAATGGCACCGGCACCACCATAATTTCAACCGGATGGTTAAGGAAAGACTCGGGAATCTCTACCGTTACAGTGCGTTCGGTTGGGGTGAAGGTATGGATGAGCATGGTTGTATTCCTTTTTGTGTTAACTAATCGTTAAACAGCAGATTCAGGCGAAAAATGTGAGCCTATAAAACTGGGAGCTTTGCCTTCATCGAAGTGGCAATGTACCCGCATCGCGCACCTGTTGACGCAAGTTTTTCAGGTTGTCCGTTTCAGTAAAGATGTACTTCCCCAAGGCACGGGCGATAAATCCACGCCCTGAAACATCTTCAACGACAAAGTGGATTTTGGTCATTATTGCCGCGCGATTTAATTTCGCTTTCCAGATAAATCAAACTACAGCGCCTCGGGCAGTAGGTGTACTGGTTGAGAGCAGAGACGTTGATGGGTTCGTCGTTATCCATGTATATATATCAGAGCACTGCCTCACCTTTTTGCAGCAAACTCCTCAACCTGTAGCACACCTGCCATATAACCGATAAAATCATCGTCGGGTGAGATTCCATTCATATAGATTCGGATACCGTTCAAACTGAGGAACACACAATGAATCAATCCGAGTTCCCCATATCTGTACGCTGCAATTTTGAATCTCCTGCCATGAAACCTTGTCCCAATTTTTCAACCGTTGCTTAACAATATCGTCCACCACAACCGTATAGGTGTTCGCATCAATGACGCGGAATAATGAATGAACTTCTGGGAAATCTTTGGCATCCTCAAAATTGCGGATTTTGTCTTTCAAACCACAAACAGATTTCCGCCGTGAAGCCCTACACAATCATCCGGCGTGACTCGACCTTCAGCAAACATCTTTTCGAGAACCTTTGATGAGACTTTGAAGCCAGGATGAAGCCGAAGCAAGTCGGTTTCCTGCAACGTAAATGTCCAAACTTCCGATTGTCCAAATTCTTGATGACGATTTACGCGCCCACCCACCTGAATCAAGCTTACCAAACTTGCGCTTTCTCTCAGACCTGTTCGGAAAGACAAATCAACTCCTGCCTCCACGCAAGATGTTGCCACCAGTGTCCAATCTGAAAATTCCGTCTCATCCGGCCTGTCTTGATGTTGTCGCAATCTCGCTTTAATACGCGCCAACGTTTTCTCGCGATCAAGCGACATGAGTGCGGTAGAAAGATGTTCAACTTTCCCTTACCATCTGCTGCCTGAATTGATTTGGCAATCCACTGCCGGACTGAACGGTGTTAACGATCAGAAGTCTTGCCACGCCGCCAATCCTCGCAGCCATGCAAACAAATCATTCACGTTGACTGCATCTGGCTTGTGCTTATAGATCCTCGCTGTTTTTCATTTCACAGATCTGCTCGCATTTCCCGGATACAAGTTCTGGAAGTTTCGTTGGTGGATCAACGAACCGATATCCCAGAACCGGGTCAGCGAACCGGAGCCGAAACACCAAACAAACCCCCAATCTTGAGCAAGCTCCTGTATCCATCGCCATGTCTGTGGCCACAAATGCGCAGGCAAGGCAGCATGAGCTTCGTCAATAAACACGGCAGAACCCACCAAGTTGTGTAGTTTGCGTAACGCGGCTGGTTGGTTGCTCGCCAAGGTTTCAAAAAACTGTACTGCCGTAGTAACAACAATCGGGGCTTGCCAGTGCAGTGAACTGTCGTGCATCCGGCAGAGAACTCGGCACGATGGTGATGCGCGACTACAACCTCATCGGTTTTTTCTCTATCAAGGGCAAGAGCCTTGCGGTATACATCAACTGACTGGCTAATGATGTTGGTATATGGCAACACAATAAACACGCGCCGCAAGCCTTTGTCATGTGCAGCCTTAAGTAAGTGTGCCATCACGGCGGTTGTTTTGCCTGTACCTACCGGGCTGTCGCAAGCATATAGAGCGGGCTGAGTGTCTGCGCCACGACACGTTTCATATACTGCTTGTCGTGCCTTTGCACGGTCATCAGTATCGCTACCTAATGAGCTCACATACCGGTCAAGCGCCCTTGATCGTTCCAGCGGACGAAGCAGGTAGGGTTCGTATTGCGCCGCCTCACCGTAGTGACGCGCCGTATCACCATGATCCGCATCGACCATGCACGATAATGCCATGCGTAGAAATAACTGCGGTTTTGGCAACTCGATGTTATTCGGTGCCATCACATCCAACTCGCCGATGCCTTGGCAGTGCCGGTCAAAGTATTGATGCAACCGCTCTTTGGTCAGCGCAACTGTCTTTTCGTCGCGAAGGAACTGATCTCCTTGTTTACTTCTGCTGAAAACGATTGCGGCCCACTATGATGTGCATAAGAAACAAATGCCGCGAGTTGATGCCATTGCTCACCCAAACTTAAAAGATGAGCCACTCCAGCATCAACATGTTGTACAGGTAGCTTCTTGGCGGAAACACTGCCATTAAGCACCGCCTGATTATCATCATCGGGCTTACCCATATCATGAAACTCGCCCGCGAGTGCAGCCACGACTTCAGCAAACGGCCATGTTTTGTTGCACAGTGCCCCGCCTTTGCGGCGTTTTCTTGTGCACGACGCCGCGTCTCGACAACGTGCTCGCGGTGTTCTTGGACAGGAATGCCACGATCCAGCCGCGCGCTGTGCGGAGATGACTCCTGCAAAGTTTACAAGATCAACACATGCAACTTTATTTTTCAAATTCTCCTGTAAATCTGTCGGTACGTCATAGTCGTCCCAACTGGTAGATGCCTTATTAGCGTCACTTTTCTTCTTCGGTTTCAATGCGTCAATCAAGGCAAAGTCGGACATGAACCTAGCGGGTTTGTTATGTTCAATACCCAGGCGTGACGAATCTCGACAAACGGGCGGGTGTGTGAGCGTGTGTGCGATATGCGTGCTGGATCTTCTTGAGCAACTCAATGTCTTGCGTCGTGCAGCCAGACTTATGCGCCATGCTTGGTTTGAAAATGGCATGCAATACACACCGTGTTGAACAAACCGATAGGCCATTGGAGCCATGCCAGCGGTCTTGCCTTCTTCTACTCCCGCCTTGTTGGTATTGGTGTGACGCTCAATATCTATTGGGGCAATGGACACGCCAAGACCAATTTGCACGACTCCAGTCTTGATCGTACCCTTATCCATTGAATCTTCGAGAAAAGTATTGCCGAACACGCGACCGTCCCAATACTTTTTCTGAAATTGACCGTTTTTAAGTTCGTCGTTGATCGTTGTTCTGTTACGACCTCGCGACTCAAGTATGGCGAATTCATCAGGGTTTAATTTCATCTGCTCATTGAGAATCTGCCAAACATCGGCTTGCTTATCCTCGACAAGGTCACGCAGTTTTCGTTTGTACGATACCGGCGAAATCTCGCCTTTGCCGTCTGGTCTCTGGCGGGGATCACTTTCCCGATCAGGATCGCCGTTAGGATTGGAATTGATGACCTCAATGATTAATAAACCCGTTGCGCTTAATTTTGTTATCTGTATTACTCATGGCACTCTCTAACTTTATTGGTGATTGGGCGGTATTGGTCGAACCGATTTTTCTGTCTTGGCAAGATAGCCAAGCAACATCTGTGCTTTGTCCATATCGGTGCAACGGCTTGGCACATCATAAGTGCGACTTCAGAGCACACTTTATAAGCTCGAGAAAGTATTTGTCGTCCTGCGCCTTCACCACCCGTGGTCTTTGCCCACGCCTGATACGGCAATATCCGCTGCGCATACAGTGCCAAAGCTTTCTCCGGCTCTTCCAGTGCTGTTGCCATCAGCGCATTGCCAATCAACTGAGACGGGGCACCCCCTTTTCTCACATGCTGGCAATAGTGGTAATGAATCTGATCGGCCAAGCTCAGCATTCTGCCAATTAAATATGGAGCAGTTTTCATGTAGTCCCCCTTATTGCATTCAAGTTTCGCCAAAAGTAATCCCAATATCGCAGGTAGCAGTAGTTTCTGTTTATCGTACTTTCCATTGACTTTGTGTATATCACCCTGATGCTGAGTATGTGCCATCACTATCATCAGTTGCCGCCGTACGTATGGCGGCATGCAAGCTCTTTCCAGCAGTGGTTTGAGTCGCACTCCCTCATCAAGCAACAAAGCGATGCCATCAGAACTGGAAAATTCTCGGACTCTTTTTTCGCATCATCCGCTGCCTTTGGCCAAGGGGTATTAAGACACCAGATCACCTCCAGCGGAAACGGGACTTTCAATAAATGCCATTCCGGCTTGGCTCCTTTCTCTTTACCCCATTGCCTAATTTCAATCAGGGGTACGTTGCCACAGCTCGTTTGCCATTCTGTAGCAGCGGCTATCAATCGCTCAGCCGAATACTGCCGGTTACATGAAATTTGTGTTCTTGCCAGGTCTATTTTGCGCAAAGCAAATACGCGCATTTCTACTTCTTTAGAGGTCGTGAAATTGTGCAACGCCTTGACCACATCTTCCACATAATCCATAAATCGCGCAGATTGTGTTTGCCATATTTGTCGGAGCACCAGAAACATTGCAACGGCAGCGATGGGAGCCTCCGGCAATTCAGAAGGGTAAACAAGTAATATCTCTTTATCATCACGGGCGAATGAGACATCTCCCCATGTCTTGCCCTTCCGTTCGTCATCGGTCAGCCATTCCAATGCACCCTTAACTCGCTTGCGAACTTCCTTTCCCACTACAAATGATGTTGCGCTAATCCGACGATAGCGCGTTTGGCATGGCGATTCTGAACTCATAGCGCGCAATATGACTCCACCCAATAAAGGCACGCTGACTTTCGCAAGTTTGTTTTCCCAATCTGCACTTGTAAAACCAAAAGCATCCGCATTTTTTCTTGAGACAACGTCCCCTGATAACTCATCACTTCTACATATAGGAGTCAGCAGTTGCTGATTAAGCCAACGGTGTATTTTTGGATTTGCCGCAGGCAATGGAAATGAAGAAAGTCCATCCGCCAGTTCCAGAATAAGTTGAATATCGTTTTTTGGCGGATTCGTACCGGAATGCAGCAGAAAACCAGCGTACTTGTCGCAAGCGCTTGGATAATTTCGAATACGATCTTTTAGCAAATCTCCAAGTTGTTTGAAAAAATTGTCTGCCGTTGTTTTTCGACAGCGCTCAATTAGCACGGCCATCGCTCGATACTCATCAGGTGGTTCGCCCAGCATCGCGTTTAGTTTCGATGGAATACTATCCAGGCATGTAGCAACACGTTTCTTATCTTCAACACCCCACAGAGCATTGCCATTGTCTGCATAGCATTCTAGTGTTGTTGCAGCATCATCACTCAATACCTGTGTCTTTTTTAATCCATTTAACCAATCATCAAATTTTTTCTTCTCAGGAGCTTCAGCACCACTTCCTGCATAGATTTTAAACAAAGGGCGCACATTGAAACATGGGAATGAGTAGCCATTGCCGCCACTTTGCCACTTCCTGAGACTCTCGATTTGCGCACTGTCTTCGATTGATTCAATCTCAATTGCCGTCTTGCGCCGTAAACCCTTTAAAGCAAGGCTTGACTATCGATACCTTTGGTAGTTCTTTCAAATCTGGATGCCATTCAGCAGGCACTACTCAGCCTCTCCAAGCTCAATGACAAATCATAAAGTTCATTCAACATTGGTTACGTCCTTGAAGCTGACACACCGTCTGTTATATCACATCATTGTCATACACATATTGAAGCTCACTATGTAGGCCATTGGGAAGACTTGCCGCAACATGCTGGGTATCCGTAGATTAATGTCACGCATCACCTGGGTTGTTTGACGAAAGGCTCCGAAATAGTCGGAGCAAACTCCTTCCAGCCTAAGAAGGTATAGAAAAGCACTGGCCGCGTTTCAGTCTGCGATTGAACATTTCCTGATAGGCATGTTCGGGCGATGTGGTTTTGCTTTGCCATGTTTTGGTACGTTCGCTCATAACCCCGTTTGTTCTTGGGTTGCGCCGGATTTCGGCATACAAACGGTAACAAGGGTTAATCAGCGCCGATGCCAAGAGCTGGAAGCTGCCGCCAGATTGGATAACCGCGCTCTTGCGCAATGGCCCACCATAATTAGTGTTGTAGCCGTGATATACGACGGGGGTGCATATCTCGATTTTGATTGGAATAATCTCGACTGCCTGTATCCACAAAATGGACTCAAAGATGCCTTTCACTGCGGAATACGTCGGCGCAGGGTAACTAACGGAGAGTCCCCAGTGTCGAGCCTCGTACACATGGCCGTTATTAGAAATTTCTAACGCCACAGAATATCTTCTCCATTCAAAGCCACCTTTTCGTAATATGCACCTTATGCATTTTACACAGTCACTGATTCAAAACATGAGCCTGTCATTGTTATTTATCTGTAGCGCCCCAGCGCATTTTGTAGATATTTCGCTATGGCATTTTTCCTCAGTAATTATCAATAGACTGGGAACATACGTCACCATACGAAGTAGTAACGACCCAATTTACGACGCGCTGGCAGTCAATGTCTCAAGGAAATTTCTGTGTTTACAATCTTCACTAAAACAGTCCACACCCCTCAATAAACCATATTCACAACAGCCAACACAATTCCCCCGAACATACATCGAAAAATACCAGCCGGTCTGGATCAATTTTGATTTCTTTCCACATGGGTTTCTCCTTGTTGAATTAATTTGGATGAACCCATGATAGTGGGGGTAGTAGCTCATGGCGTGAGCTACTGAAATAAATTTTAGGTTTTATATTGCGCCAAAGCAGATTCAAGCAATTTACTGACGCTGCCTCTCAGTGCCTTAGGTGCCATTACTTCGACTTCAGTGCCGTGTTTGAGTATGTCCATCAATAGTTCACGGTCATCGGAATAGGGGACTTCCAAGCAATAATATCCATTTTTATCAAAACGGGATTTTTGCTCGGGATGCCATTGTTCGGTGGAAACCCATCGTGCCCGCTCTGGGGTAAACCTGAGTTTTGCCCAAGCTACTTTTGTGCCTGAGAATATGCCGTAGCCCTTTTTGAAGTATTCCTGGAGTTCAGGTTGCGGTAATTCAATTGCGGGTGCCGCTACCAATTCGGCATGACGGATAGCATCAATGGAAAAGCTGCGGATGCCTGCTCTCAGATGGCACCATGCGTCGACGTACCAGTTATCCCGATAGAACAGAAGTTGTTGGGGTGAAATAATGCGGATGTTTTCTTGCCCGTTCTGGCGGTTGAAGTGGGTGATCTGCAATTGCTTGCGTTGCAGTGTTGCCGTGGCGATCGTCTCAAAGCATTGAAGGGGCAGGGCGCGTCTGCTGGCGTGTTCCAACTTGATGCGTTTTTCCACTTCTTCAACGCTATGGTCAGCACTGCCAAGCAAGGCTTTAAGGCGGGTCTGCAAGGGTGCGATATGGTTGCTCAACAATCCGTTGCCAAGATTGGCGAGCAAGTGTTGCATTGTTAGCAGGGCGTGTACTTCTGATGCGCTGAACCACAGTCCAGGCAAGGTAGAGGATCTGTCATTTGGATTGGTTGTTACATACCGATACCCCCTGGCGTTCCGATCCCACTCGATGGGCATGTTCATTCGGTCACGCAGGTAATCCAGATCACGCTTGAAAGTGGCCTGCGAAACTCCAAGCGCTTCCAGAAATATAGAGATTGGTACTATCCGACGTGAAATCAGCAGTTGTTCAATTTTGTAAAAGCGTTCTGTCCGATCCATATGTTTTTCAAATAGGAAACGAGATTATTGGACCCGGAGGGGGATCCAGCTTTGTTTGCTGCGCTTTCGGGAACACATACTGAATAAATCTGCGTTTCCTAAGAATTCTAAACAAGACTAAGGCGCGAAAAAAATGTTTACGCAGCATATAATTTATATGCAGCGAAACATTTTTATTCAACAACGAGTCTGAATTTTAGAACTCTTAAAGTTAGGAGGGTGGTAGTTCATTTATGTCCATCGTGCTGAAATTCACGGAAATCTGATAGCCGTTATTGATGGCATGTGGTGTTTTTATGCCCGAATCAGTTTGCCATTTTTTACCTTGACGCGATCACCGACCTGATAGCTGGTTTTAGAAGAATATTTGAATGTCTTGCTAGTACCGTCCTCCATCTCTACGAAGACGTGATATCTGGTTCCGGATTTTGATTTTTTTTCGACTTGATGGCCGACATAAGCGCCACCTACAACCCCCCCGATAGTCGCTAAATCTTTACCCCTTCCTCCTCCGACTTGGTGGCCTACGACGCCGCCCAATACCCCGCCTGTTACGGCGCCAACACCGCTTCCCTGGCCTTCGACTGTTACGGTTTTTACATCGGTAACCGTTCCGCATTCATTGCAAACGGCTTGGGCTTCCTGACTAAGAATAGCGATAGTCAAGAAGGCGGATACGGCCATTGCGATTCGGGATGAGAAGTAATATTTGGAACGTTTCATGATTTCTCCATAGATTTTTTGGTTAGAACGAAAAATATAGCATAACTGCATATAAACGCCGCTATAAATCACTATTTCCACCCAAACCCGGCTTCATTTAGTTGCTGAAATAGGTTGCTGAGTATTGCGCTATTTACGATTTGCCAAATTGTTGCATGACGCGTAACACCGTGCCCAAGCTGGTGTGGGTGATATTTTCCAATAGCGGAACGAGGTAAGGCAGTAATAGCATCACTGTAGCAAGGCCGATTGTCAAAGTAACCGGGAAGCCGACCGCGAAGATGTTAAGTTGTGGTGCGCTACGCGTCAGGATGCCCAGCGCAAAATTGGAGATTAGCAGCGCGCCGATCACTGGCATGCTTAATTGCAGTGCATTAGAGAAAATGCTACCGCCCCATGAGGCCAGCGTATGCAGCGCAATTGCCGCAGGGATTGCGCTATTGATGGGAAAAGTGCGGAAGCTGTCTGCTAGCGCTTCCAGCATGATGAGATGTCCATTCATGTTGAGAAAAACGAGTACGGCGAGGATGCCTAAAAATTGTGCTATCACTGGCGTGTAGGAAGAATTTTGAGGGTCAAAGAAAACGGCGAATCCCAGCCCCATTTGAATGCCGATAATATCCCCGGCCATTTCTATTGCGGTGAAGATCAAGCGCATGGTGAAACCGATTGCCAGCCCGGCAAGAAGCTGTTGAATCAAAATTAAAAATCCAAGCGCAGAAGCTGGATCGACATTGGGCTGCATAGTCAAGGTAGGTGCGATAACGATGGTCAATAATATGGACAAACCTATTTTTATACGCACCGGAACTTGCTTATTGCCCAGTATCGGTGCACTGGCAATCATGGCCAGGATGCGGACAAATGGAAAAATGAATAGGGCGAGCCAGGAGAGTAACTGGGCGCTGGTGACGGTAATCATGGGGTTAATACTTCACCATGCCGGATCAATAGAACGCTATTACCCAACCAACCAGGGAATGCTGCTGAACAGGCGCTGGATATAATCCAACATCATGCCCACCATCCACGGGCCGGTGATGATCAGCACACCGAACATGCCAATTAGTTTTGGAATAAAAGATAGGGTCATTTCGTTGATTTGAGTGGCGGCCTGAAAAATGCTGATCAGCAGCCCGATAATTAGGGCTGTTAGCAGTACCGGTGCTGATACCATCAGGGTCAACTCCAATGCTTGGCGGCCAAGTGTCATTACGCTTTCGGGGGTCATCGTTGTTCGGCCTCAGGTGTAAAAGCTATGTACTAGCGATCCGATGAGCAGATTCCAGCCGTCTGCCAGCACGAATAGCATGATCTTGAATGGCAATGAAATCATCGCTGGCGACACCATCATCATACCCATAGACATCAGGATGCTGGCCACCACCTTGTCGATGATGAGGAACGGGATACATATTACGAAACCAATTTGGAAAGCGGTTTTTAGTTCGCTGATGACATAGGCGGGGACCAGGATTTTTAGGGGTACCTGATCCGCGCTTTGCAACGGTTCGCTATTGGAAATTTGAACGAAAAGGGCGAGGTCTTTTTCACGCGTTTGTCTCAGCATAAATGCCTTGAGCGGTACGCTGCCAATGTCGAATGCTTGTGCCAGCGTAAGTTTATTTTCACTGAATGGCAGGTAGGCATCCGTATAAATTTTATCCAGCACCGGTGACATAACGAAAAAAGTGAGAAATAAGGCTAGTCCGATCAGTACCTGATTGGGGGGAGAGGAGGGCGTACCAAGGGCAGAACGTAACAGCGATAGCACGATGATGATGCGGGTGAAACTGGTCATCAACAGCATTACAGCCGGTAAAAAACTTAACGATGTGAGCAGTAATAGCGTTTGTAAGCTAAGCGAGTAGGTTTGCCCACCGCCTGGCGTGGCGCTGCTGTTAAATGCGGGTAAAGCAAGATCGGCGGCAAATGCTGCGGGGATCAGGCTAAATAGCAGGGTTGCCCCCAGAAGTGAATTAAGGCGCATTACGCTTTTCCATTATTTGTTTCAGCCACTCCGGGAATTTTCCATTTGCACCGGTAGCCATGCCCGCTTGTGTTGCGGGTAATTCGGCTTTGGCCATGCTATGCAGGGTGCGCACTTGCCCGGGAGCAACGCCAACTACCAGCCAGGTATCGTTGATTTCTACCAGCACGATACGTTCGCGTTGGCCAACCGCCACCGCAGCTTGCACTTTGATCAGATTTCCGGCGGCATGTTGAGGCAGGTTGATGCGTTTTAATATCCATGCAACCAGCACTACCGCCGCCAATACCAGTAGCAAGCTAAAAATAACCTGCAGTATGCTGCCGGACGACATTGCCGCAGGGGGTGGGGGAGGCGTGTAAGCAGGGCGTGTGTTTTGCGCTGTTGCGAGCAGGGGCGTGTAAAAGCCGACGATGAGGCAGAGGCGCGTCCAGATGAGCCCCGGTTTGATAAATAGGTTGCCGACAGTTTTCATTTCAGCGGCTGAGGCGGCGCAGGCGTTCAGATGGAGTGATAACGTCGGTCAGGCGAATACCGATTTTATCGTTCACGACTACGACCTCGCCTTGTGCGATCAGAAAGCCGTTAATCATTACATCGAGCGGTTCACCTGCTTGGCCGGTCAATTCCACCACCGATCCTTGTGCCAGTTGTAGCAGATTTTTAATGGGCATCTTGGTACGGCCAAGCTCGACCGTTAGTTGAACCGGAATGTCCATGATCATATCAAGATCGTTATTCACGGCTGTGCCAGTTGTGCTGGCGAATTGCGTGAATGCATGCGGTTGGGCGGCGGGTTGGGATGGCGCGCTGGTAGTCTGTTCAGCCATTGCCGCACCCCAGTCATCGGCTTCGGATGGTGTGGTGGTGGCTTGTTCAGCCATTGCCGCACCCCAGTCATCGGCGCTAATTTCGTCTGTGTTTTCGTCAGTCATCATTGTCTCCATTAGCCGAATCGCCACTTGTGCTGCTCAGCATTTTTTCTACTTTAAGGGCGTATTGGTTGTTGAAAATGCCGTACTTGCATTTCATTACGGGTACTTCATTCACTAGCGCCGTAATACTATCTTCCACATCCAAGGGGATGAAATCGCCGCTGCGCATTCCCAGTACTTTCTCAAATGTAATTTGGGCTTGGCCGAGAATCGCAGTCAGCTCAATTTCTGCGGACTGCACTTGTTGGATAGTGCGTAGCCAGCGCTTGTCTACAGCCATATGGTCGCCTTGCATGGTGCTATAGAGCCGCTCGCGGAGCGGTTCTATCATTGAATAAGGAGTCAATACATGAAATGCCCCGCCTAGTCCGCCGAATTCAATGTCGAAAGTGGTGGTCACTACTACTTCGTTTGGTGTGGCGATATTGGCGAACTGCGGATTTAATTCCGAACGCACAAACTCAAATTTCAACGCATATACAGCTTGCCAAGCTTTGTTATAAGACTCGAATACGGCAGCCAACAGTTGTTGGATGATGCGCTGTTCGGTTTGTGTGAATTCGCGTCCCTCGACCCGGGTGTGAAAACGCCCATCACCACCGAACATGTTGTCGACCACCAAAAAAACCAGGTTGGGATCAAAGATAAACAGCCCATTGCCACGTAAAGGCTTGGCTTGCACGATGTTGATGTTGGCAGGTATAGGTAGATTGCGGAGGAATTCACTGAATTTCTGGACGCGTATCGGTCCCACTGAAATTTCTGCAGTACGCCTGATCAAATTGAATAAAGAAATTCTGAATAGACGCGCAAAGCGTTCATTGATAATTTCCATCGTGGGCATGCGCCCACGTACGATACGCTCCTGCGTACCCATGTTATACGGGCGTACAGTACCTGCTGCTTCAGCTGGCGCAGCTACTTCATCCGCTTCTCCAGTTACTCCTTTGAGCAGTGAGTCAACTTCATCTTGGGAGAGAAAATCGCTCATGGATTCTTTACTGGATAATAAACGAGGTAAATAACACGTCTATGATGTTTTCATTCGTCTCGTTACTTGGTTTGGCAGGTACGACTTCTTTTACTGCTGCTGCCGCTCCTTCTGCCCCGCCCTCTGCAACTTCTGTTGTGGCGGGTGATTCCTCTGGGTTAGCTCCGTCTACCGAGCTTGCCGCTTCCACGGGGGGGGGGAGGGGCAATGGGTTTAGGGTGCGGGGCGTGCCTAGTACGCAGGCCAAGCACGGTCTCAGTTTCTGCAATAATTTCTTTGACGAGTTTTGTTTTGCCTTTGGATGCAACCAGTTCTGAAGCGTATTTGCCGGATAGCAGTACCAGCAGGCGGCTGCGGATTTCTGGCAAATTTTGCTTAATTTTTTCTTCTAGTTCTGGCTGAAATATTTTTAGTGTTATGCCAATTTGTAAAAATTGGTCAGCTGACTCACGTTGCAAGTTAACCGTAAAAGGCTCTAATGCAATAAATTTTGGTTGCTCGGCGTGTTGTGGCGCTTTTTTGGCATTCTTGTCATTGTGATCGCCACCCTTGGTAAAATACCATCCTGCGCCGCCTGCAATCCCTAAAGCTAAGACACTACCTATAATGATAAATAATTTTTTTTTGCCGTTTGGTTTTGCCGTAGCGCCAGCTGGCGCGGAGTCCGATGCGTCTTTTTTTGGTGTTGGTTTTGCCATTGCTGCTCCTTATCTTCTGAGTGGGATTATCAGAGAAATTCAATCGGTGTGATAAACGGAATAAGGCGGAGAATCCCATCTAACTTGGCAATTAAACATGACCTGGTTTAGTAGGGTAGCCCTCTTGTTCATAAAATAGAGTGAAATAAAACCAGGGCAATTTTTAAAAATAGGTACTTGAATATTTACGGTGCTTATCGATTTTTCCATTAGGCAAATGTGTCTACTAATCCCTGATGGTGGTGCCCAGATTTGGCTTGGGTGCCGCTGACGAAGACAGACTGGTCGATCTTAGCTTGCCAGCCTTCTTTTTTGTGCTGTTGGTCTGTGTGTTTCGCCTGCTGTTCCCTGGCAGATTGATCGCTTACCGAGGCATTGCCCAGCATGATTCCGTTATCGGCCAGCATTTCACGAAGCTTAGGTAGCGCCTGTTCTATCGCATCACGTACAGCGGCATGTGGTGAACTGAATAGTGCAGTAGCCTGGTCACCATCAACTTTGATTAACACATCCAGCGGGCCGAGTTGGGGCGGATTCAAATGCAATTCAGCGCTTTGTCCATTCTGGGTAGCCATCCATGTGATTTTTTGGCTAAATTCATCAGCCCAGGCACCATCTACCAATGGCGTGTTTACAGTAAGTTGTGTTTGTACATTCAGGTTATCGGCACTTGATGTTTGGGTTTGTAGCGTGGCCAGGGCTATTGTATTAGGCTGTGGCGCGCTGACCTGGGTAAGGGATTGGGTGGAAAGTTGTGATTCGATCAATGGTGTTACGCTTTTGTTACCATCAAAGGAATTCATGATTTCCAGTGTGGTGTCAGAAGTGTCGTATTTTAAAGTTGCTTTTGCAATGTCTGGTGCCTCGTATCCCAAGGGCATTTTTCGCGTACTGATGGATTGTGCCCGATTATCATCTGTAACAGTTTCTGGTTGAATAGACTGCGTGCTGCGGATTGATATTTGTGGGGCAATGTTATGCGGTAATAATGCTGCCAGCATATCGCTGGGTAAAGGGTTGGTACCGTCCGGGATGGGCGCTTGTGGTTCGCTAGGTTGCTCGTTGCTGGGCGTAATCGTGAGTATATTATCTGTGGTGGAAGTTATAGATAGGCCAGTGTCGGGAATATTGGGTTCGCCAAGCTGGACACTATTCGCAAGTTGGCGCGCCAGCACGTTACCGAAAAGCTCGACCTGCGCTGTGCCATCCACTTCTGTGGGTGTATATGATGCTGGCGCGGCAGGTACGGCAGGTACGGCTACTGGGGTAATTGTATTTTGCATGATGCCTCCTCTCTGAAGTTAAGTTTCGTTTTGTGCGGCCCTGGCTTTGAGTGCAGAGTGGCGCCCAGTATGTTCGTCCTGTTGTCGCTGTTCTAATTTGTCTTGCAGCTTTTTTTCGCTTTCTAGATGACGCTGTGCCAACGTATCGAAGGATTTCATATTGCGCTGTGTATTTGCCAACTCGTTGCGCCCGGCTTGTATCAAGCGGAGTATATGTTCAAGGGCATTCCGTTGCTGTGCAACTGCCTCATCCAGACGGAGGATGAAGTCTTGAAAATTACGCAAGCTAGTTTGGTTGATACCGTTTATTACCGCTTGTTGTAGACGTGCCTGATAATCTTCACGATACTGTTCCAATGTATGCAGCTTGGTTTGCGCGGCTTTTGCTGCTGGATTAGTTAGCCAAACTTTTTACTGGCATCTTCGTTTTTTTGATGGGCTAAATGTACCAGTGGTTGCATGGAAAATGTCTTGGTCATGGTTTAGCTGCCTCAGTGCTGATTTTCAAATAGGTGGCTAAAAGCGGCGACGCCACTAGAGTAGGATTCACGTTCGAACATGCCTTGCTTGAGGAACTGCTCCATATAGGGATAGCGCGCAAGCCCTTCGTCTAATAGCGGATCACTGCCACTGACATATGCACCAACACTGATCAAATCGTGGTTGCGTTGGTAATGTGCATACAGGTGTTTGAAACGGTGTACCAGAGTGAAATGCTGTTCTGAAACAAGGCTGCTCATAGCGCGGCTAATGGAGGCCTCGATGTCTATGGCCGGATAGTGGCCTTGTTCAGCCAAGCGGCGGGATAATACGATGTGGCCATCCAAAATGGCACGTGCACTATCGGCGATGGGATCTTGTTGGTCGTCGCCTTCAGTTAATACAGTATAAAACGCGGTGATCGAGCCGCCGCCTTCCGTACCGTTACCGGCACGCTCCACCAACTGGGGCAGCTTGGCGAATACCGATGGCGGGTAGCCCTTGGTGGCGGGCGGCTCGCCAATCGCCAGTGCAATTTCACGCTGTGCCATGGCATAGCGGGTAAGCGAATCCATAATCAGCAATACATGCTTGCCCTGGCCACGAAAATATTCGGCGATCGTTGTGGCATAGGCTGCACCTTGCAAGCGCATGAGTGGACTGGTGTCGGCAGGGGCTGCAACTACAACTGAACGTGCCATACCCTCTGTTCCGAGAATGTGAGTGATGAATTTTTACCTCGCGGCCACGTTCGCCTATCAATCCCACCACGATAACATCGGCGCTGGTGTACCGTGCCATCATGCCGAGCAACACACTTTTTCCTACACCACTGCCAGCAAATAGGCCCATGCGTTGGCCGCGTCCGACAGTGAGTAGATTATTGATGGCTCGCACGCCGACATCCAGAACGTCCTTGATCGGTGCGCGGTTCAGTGGATTGATGGGACGGCTTTGCGAAGGAGCGGTTGTTACTGCCACTAGCGGTCCCAACTGATCCAGTGGACGGCCCGCTCCATCCAGCACTCGGCCTAGCAGCTTGTCACCTACTGGCAAGTGGCGTGTGTGATCAGTCGCACGCCGCCGGAATGTACGCTGTTTGCTGCCCAGCAATGGTGTACTTACCGGTTCTAGCGGTACTACGCGCGCGCCGGGTATCAGACCATGAACATCATTTTCTGGCATCAGAAATATTTTTTCCCCAGAGAATCCGACCACTTCCGCTTCGATTCGATTGTTGGGTAATTCGATAACACACGTGCTGCCAACCGCCATCTTCAAACCAACGGCTTCCATCACTAGCCCGGTGACCTTGGTTAAGCGGCCACTGATTAGCAAGGGTTTGCTCTGTGCGATTAATTCTTGATTGTCTTGTAGGCAGGCTTGCCAATGCTGGGCATGGTCACCTACGGAAGCCAGAATGGTTGGGGGGATTTGGGTAGGGGAGGTCATGATTCCAGCCATGCGTTGTCTTGTCCGATAGAGGCGACAACTCGTTGCCAGCGTTTGGGCAAAGTAGCGTCAATCTGGCTGTGTGCTGTTTCCACACGGCAACCACCGCGTTCAATTTGGTTATCTTCGAAAACTTTCCAACCGGCATGAAGCAGTTGTTCACCCATGCTTGTGCGCAGTAGCGCTGCATCATCGGAATGCAATACAAGATGGGCATTTTGATTGAAATAGGGCAGCTCACCAATAGCTGCATGCACCACACTTAGCAGCAATTCTGGCTTGATTTTGAGTGCTTGTTGTAACATCTGTTTAGCAATTTCTAACGCCAGGTTCAGCAAGTCCTGGGCGATTTGCTGATCCACGTTTTGCAATTCTTTGTTCAGCGATTCCAGTATCTTTGCGATGCGTTGTGCTTCTGTACCGGCCTGTTTCATGCCCTCAACATAACCAGCCTGATAGCCTTCTTCATGCGCCTGCATGTGGATGTGTTCAATCTGGGCTGCGGTAGGCAGATTGATCGGGGGGGGCTCCACTGCCTTCACCACATCGAAGGCAGGTAGCTCCCAGCGCTGATAGGCGGTGAGTTGTTCCTTGGGGGTGACAGTATCAGGCATAGGATTCTTCCCCTCCTTTGCCACCTAAAGTGATCTGCCCTTCGTCTGACAGTCGGTGTACTATCCTTAAAATTTCTTTTTGTTCCGCCTCTACTTCGCTGACTTTAACCGGACCTTTTCCACTTAAATCTTCACGTAGCATGTCACCGGCACGCTGCGACATATTTTTAAAGATTTTTTTCACGTAGTTCTTCGCTCGCGCCTTTCAGTGCCACAATCAGGGATTCGGACTGAACTTCACGCAGAACGACCTGAATACCGCGGTCGTCGACGTCTAGCAGGTTTTCAAATACGAACATTTCATCAAGAATTTTTTGCGCCAAATCGGCGTCATGGCTGCGGACTATTTCAATAACGACACCTTCCTGCACGCTGCCCATAAAATTGAGGATATTCGCTGCGGTGCGAACGCCGCCCTTAATACGCTTCTTATTAACTGCGTTGCCAGTCAAAAGCTTGGTTAATACATCGTTAAGCTCACGTAGGGCGGTGGGCTGCACCCCATCAAGCGTGGCAATACGCAATAGGACGTCACTGCGCGTTCGTTCGGTCAATAAACCCAAGATGCCGGCAGCCATGTCTGGTTCGAGATGCACAAGTATTGCGGCTATGATCTGTGGGTGTTCGTTGGACACCAGTTCAGCGACTGATGCCGGATCCATCCATTTAAGGCTTTCTATTCCGCTGGTATCGCTATTGTGCAAAATGCGATCAAGCAAGCCTGCCGCCTTGTCGTCTCCCAGCGCTTTGGTCAGCATGCTGCGGATATAATCGCTTGCATCCATGCCGACGGTTGTTTTTTGTGCGGCAATTTCATGAAACTCATCGAAAACATTGCTAATCTGTTCGTGCGTCAGGTTTTTGAGCGCTATCATGGCAGAACTGATCTTTTGTACTTCCCTCGGTTCGAGATATTTCAGTACCTCTGCGGCCTCGCTTTCACCAAGTGTCATGAGAAGAATCGCGCTTTTATTGATGCCTGCGTCACTCATTGCTATTCACCCATCCTTGAACGACTGATGCCACGATTTTGGGATCTTGTCCTGCTATTTTTTTTGCGATCTCCAAATTGTTTTCATAAGAACTCTTTGCTTGCTGTGCTGTGTTTTGCGTAGTACTGTGCTCCGAAGCCGCAGTTTGCAGAACATCATCAGTTTTGCTCTCCACTGCGGGTGCAGCGGCGGCAGCAAAATTTCTTAATGCGGGGCGAATGACACCAAGTATCAGGTATAGCGCGATACCTGTGATTAGTAGATATTTCAGTATGTCCTTTGCTAAGGCAATCATTTCTGGCCGTTTCCAAAAGGGTTCTTCTGGAACTAACACTTCTTTTTCAACATTGAAGGCACTGTTCAGGACGTTCAGACTGTCACCGCGGCTGGCGTTAAAGCCCATGGCATCTTTCACCAGTGCGGTGATTTGCTCTTTCTCGCTGTCATTAAGCGGTTTGGAGCTTTTTTTCCCATTTTTGTCGGTAATGGTGCGATTGTTTAGCACCACTGCAACTGACAGACGCTTAATGCTGCCTACAGGCAATTTGGTGTGGCGGATAGTGCGATCCACTTCATAATTGACGGTGGATTCTTTGAGAGAGCTTGTTGTGCCAACAGTTGCAGCCGCAACTGAGCTGGACGGGGTGACGATAGGTGCGGTAGCAGGGACTGGCGGCTGATTCGATAGTGCGCCTGGAACGCCAGACGCGCTTGGGGCACCGCCATTTGTCGAAGCCATGGTCTGCTGGCTGCGCAAAGTGGATTCTTTTGGATCTTGGTTGGGTTTGTAGCTTTCTGCGGTCTGTTCAGTTTGTGCGAAATCGACGTCAGCGGTAACTTGTGCCCGTACATTATTTGCGCCGATTAATGGCGTGATGATCGCTTCAATACGATTGATATAGTCTTGCTCAATTTTCCGCACATAGCTAATTTGAGTAGCGTCCATTTGACCCGCACTACCCTCTTTGACAGAGCTTAATAGCGCGCCGCTTTGGTCTACTACGGTAACATTTTTAGCGGGCATATTAGGCACGCTGCTGGAAATCAAATGCACGATACCGCTAATCTGGCTTCCATCCAGAATTCGGCCAGGATGCAGTGTCAGTACCACAGATGCGCCGGGTTGCTGTTGCTCTTTTACAAATACTGTCTGTTTGGGTATAGCCAAATGCACGCGTGCGCTTTGTACGGAAGCCAGTGTTTGCACCGAACGCGCTAACTCGCCTTCCAGAGCGCGTTGGTAATTCATCTGTTCTAGAAATTGGCTGGTGCCGAATTTTTGATTTTCCATCAACTCGAACCCGGCCAAGCTTCCCTTGGGTAAGCCCTGTGAAGCCATGCGCAAGCGTACCTCATGTACTTGATCGGCGGGAACAAGCAGCGCACCGCCTCCTTCAGCGAATTTGTAAGGTACGTTCATTTGTTGAAGAGATTCGATGATAGCCCCACCATCGCGATCGGAAAGATTGCCATACAACACGCGGTAATCAGGCGTTTTTCCCCATGTCCACATGCCGAAGACCAATGCGATTGTGGCTGCGGCAGCGACCAGAAGGCCTATGCTTTGCTTACTGTTGAACCCACCAAACGATTGCAGCAGCGTAGGGGTTAAATTGTTTTCTGCCATTTTATTTCGCCGCAACTTATGTTTATTTTAAATATCATATTGGCTATACCAGTACATCAGACAACTAAAGTGCGGTGGGAAAATTGCCCGTTGCAAATTGCTGTTGTTTCATAGTGCACATTTGAATTATTAATTTAGTAATACGCATGCTCTGTATTATCACCAGACGTCTCAAATGCGGTACTGTGAAAAGCGATAAAATTCTCCAGCTTTTCTGAGGTTAAAATGGAAAAAGTAGGTGATAAGGTGCACATTCGAACGATGGAGGTAAATTATGAATGTCTCTGGAATGGATAGCTTGCTGGTTGAAATGCGCGCTGCAATGATCTTGGCGCAGGGCGGGACTGTACCGAAAACCGCTGCAGCTACAACGACAGATTTCGCCAGCGTGCTGAAATCTTCATTGGACGGTGTAGCTCAGGCGCAAAATCACGCCGAAGCCATGCAAAAGGAATTTGTATTGGGTAATGATAAGGTTAGCTTGAGAGACGTGATGATAGAAGGGCAAAAAGCGAACATTTCTTTCCAGGCTACGGTGCAGGTCCGCAACAAGGTGATTGCCGCTTATAACGATATTATGAACATGCAGGTATAAACTCAGTGGTGCAGCATGAGTGCGGGTGATCACTGTGTAATTTGAGTGTTTGTAATGCGGTATTCAGTAACGCTCTAGCGTGTAGTTTTGTGTATGGAAATACACGCTTAACATATTACCGCTGAGTTAGATTTTCGCTCTGTAGATGGGTAAGATAGCGCTGTAGCAGGATTGCCATCGTGCCATTCAAGTGAATAAATTCGCAGCCTGCACGTTTTTTGATCTCACCATTTTGCATGGTTATTATAAAAATATTTTTTACCAGTATCGTAGCAGTCAGCGTGCCAATATTTGGCAGAAGGATGTGGCAGGCCGAATAAACTTTTCCCGGCCGAAACTCGGTGTCGTGTTCTTGGCATACCAGAGCCACGCCTCCGCCACCGATGTCCATAATGGTTGGACAGTTCTTGAGAAGTGGTGCGCCTGGCTTGGCTGGAATAACACAAGTGAGCGGTTTTTTAACGGGGACGAGCAAGCGGAAATAGTCGCGTCGTTGTAAATGTAAGAGGCTATGGGGTATCGGTAAACAAAATGCATTCTGGTTTTTAAACCAGGTGTTCTCAATGCGGTGTGCTACAAACTGCACTTTTACCTGTAAGTGCGAACTGACGAAAATTATTTTATGGCTTGACAGAATACGCCGATTGTCCGCCTCCCTGGGACTGACGTTGAGCCACACATGCTGCTCGTCAGTCCCAAGTAGTGTGGTCAGAATGAAATCGTTTTCATTATCGTAATATAGTGCTACGAACGCGGTTGTTCTCGCAATGCCGCGTAGAATAGACTGAATTTCCTTGCTTGAGTGTATGCGGAATTCACTATCTTCACCATCAGAAAGTAGCTCTATTTTTAACGGAATATCTTTTTTTGTGGTCATGCCGCACCTAATTAAAAATAAAAATCAACATATCGTCTAATTTTACCGAAGCGTTATTTGTGGCGATACTTAAATAAGAGGTGGTTTTTTTATGCTCCAAATAGAATAGCCAATTGAAGAATTTTGCTACGGCCAAAGTAAAATCGCGGCAGTAAATATTGATTTAGTCCAACTTTCAATTACCCGAACCACCAAGCTTCTCGGTTTACGGACGTGCACATTTTCAGTCAGATTTGAAATTAGCGGGAATTTCCCCATGCTCCAAGCGGTAGAGCCAAGTCAGCAGTTCTGCTACAGCCAGATAAAGCTGTGGTGGAATGTGTTGATCCAGCTCAACCTGCATCAGTAATCCCACCAAATCCTCCGATTCATGCACAAACACGCCGTGCTCTTTGGCGCGTTGGATGATTGCCTGTGCGATTAGGCCACGACCTTGCGCAACAACTCTGGGAGCTGGGTCGTGACTTTGGTAAGTCAGTGCGACAGCCATTTGCTGTTTATTAGGTGGTTTCATACTGAGTGACTAGCGTACTGACAATTGGAATTCCACGGTCGGACATAGTGGCGACCAGTTGCGAACTGGCATTGCCTAGTGCGGTACGTGTCGCCGTGGTACTTGCATTCAGAGTTAGGCTCAGGCCCGCACTATTGAAACTTAAAGTGGCAGAAACCATGCCCAAATTGGGCAGATCAAGATGAATTTGTGTGGTCCATTGCTGCTCGTTTTCAGTAGCAGGAGTTTGTGAAGTTTGTTCGTGAATTTCCCATTGCATGGCCTGGTTTGGCCAGATGTTACCTTGCCATAGCACCTGCCGCGTTTCAAGTGCGTTGATTTGCTGCTGTACGAGTGGTTGTAGATGGTCGGGAATAATTGGTGTTTTTCCTTCTATTGGGGCTATCGTATCCATTTGACTTGCAGGGGATACATTTCCACCCAGCATGGATGATACTTCCATGTTGATGGAAGGGTTTGCTCGTGTGGCGTTCTGTGGTTCTTGCAGAAGTTGTGTCGTACTGCGCGCACCTTCTAACCATTGAGCCTGGTGTGATTCGTAGAATAGCCCACTGTTACCTAAAGCCTCATGTAAGAGTCCGGCCAATTGCCCACTTTGCATGGTCTGCGGTGCTGTCCATAATGGTGTGCTTTGCATCGCACGCATATCAGCTTTTTCGCGTGGTTGCTGTGACATGGCAGACAGCAATCGTGCTACCGAACTTAATTTCTCATCTGTGGATAACGGGTTGGCCGAAGCGGACATGCTGAAAGTCAGGCGGGGGGTGGTGGCGATGACTTGCAGTTTGATTGTGTCACCAGTGCGGATAAAAGCAGGAAGTGGCATTTGAGTGAGCTGCTCGCCAATACGCACATTGAACAAACCGGGGGACACCTGATTTTGCACGATGCCCTGAATTTTTTGTCCCGGTTCAAATTGCCCTGTTTTGGGCGTAGCGTCAACTGCAGCTGCCGGAAGTGTTTTTTGCGCTAATGCAAGCGCCTTGAGTGTGCTCAGGAGTTTGACAGGCAGCATGTGCATTGCATTTTATGCAGAGTGTTGCGGCATCACGCCACTTTCCTGAAGCACGGTCATGTCCGCGCGCACTCTATATTGTTAATATTCGCTGGAATAGGTTTGCTGCAAACGGCGTTCTTGCCCTGTGCTATGCATAATGCGCTGTAATTGAGCCATCCACGGTTCAGTATGGTTGCGGATTTCAGCGTCATCCGCGAGGATTTTACGGATCAATTCCATTTTACGCAATTGTGTGCCCATGTTAGGTGAGATGCCCATATCTTGAGTTTTCATGATTTCTACATGGCGGCTACACACTTTTTCCAATTCTACTAACTGTTCCCACTGGCCATGTGTTGCAGCAACACGCATCTGGGAAGTTATAGATGATAGAAATTCGTAATTTTCGATGACTGGATCCATGGTCTACATCCTTTATCCTTGGTTTGTTAATTGCGGTATTGTGCCACTGATGATTTTGATTCGGCTTATCTTGTAGGTGCAATTAAGCGTCGCTATTCGGCATATCGGTAAGATTTTGATAGCTATAGCTTGGTTCCAAGAATTTTTTCATTTTTATTCCGTAGTATGTGAAAGGAGGGCGTGAGTGAATAAACATTTATTTATTACTTAGTATTTATTACTTAGACACTGCCATAAGTCGACATTGCATGTCTGCCGATTGCTGATTGTTGCGGCGTAGTTGATTGAGCAATGAGTACTTGTGGCTTAATAGCAGGGATAGTGTGTTGTCGACCAACTAGGGGCGAGGCTGGTAAGGCAGAGGGAATTCCAGAACGTATACTTTCCCACGCTCCTTTGAGTTCAGATAACAATTGGCTTACTTCGTCCAGGATATCGGTGTCATTTTTTAGGTTGGCAATTAGTAGGCGCTGGTTCATGTAGTCATACAGAGAGGAGAGATTCTGCGCTAATTCACCACCGGCGTTTTTATCGAGACAGGCTTTTAGCCCTTCATCAATAATTGTTATGGCCTTGGAAATGGATGTGCCCTTAGCAGCGGTTTCCTCGCGCAAGATTTGGTTCTTGGCCGATATTATTGCCAGTAATGCACCTTGATATAGCATCAAAATAAGCTTATGTGGATTAGCTGCATTTACGCCTGATTCAATATCGACTTTGTTATAGGCATTGATTGCAGTATTGGTGTTCATGGTAATTCCCCTAAGTTATAGTTTGGCGAGTTGTGCGAGTTGTTGGGTTAAATAATTGCTGGTTTGATTCATGCTGCTTAGCATGCCATCCAGCGCGGAAAATTGGGCGCGGTACCGTCTCTCGATACCCACTAAGCGAGTTTCAATTGCAGCTCGGCGATTTCCTAGATCCTTGATGGAATTGTTAATGCCGCCGGTACGACTGGCGAGCGCGCCATCGGTTGTTAATACTGTACTTGTCCATATATCAAGTGAAAATGCATAACCATTTGAATAATTCACGCTACCACGATCGCCTAATGCCCCGCCGTTGATGGTGATATTCAAGCCTTGTGCATTGCTTAAAACCTGGCCGGAGCCAGTGCTTGTCCCACCGCCGATGGATCCCGCAACGTCAACACCAGCGGTTTGCGTGGGAGCCGCGCCGAGCAAGTCAACAACACCAGCCCCGCCGATAGTAACGCTGGATTTGGAGCCATAGCTGGACGAGGTTACTGATAGCACACCGCTATTTTGCGTAATCGCAACCGTAATGCCCGCGTTGCTAAATGGGCTTGCGCCATTGATCTTGGCTTGCAATTCGGCAGCCAAAGTTTGAGCTGTGTAAATTCCCGCATTCAAAGTGATTGAAGCGCTAACTCCATTGACGGTTACGTCGAGCGCTTTATTTGTATCTGTGATGGTGGTATTGGCCGCACTATTCCCTACGGTATTGCCTTGAGTGGCAATTTGGGTAACATTCACTGCATAGCTTCCAGCCTTGGTGTTGCTGGTTGCGGAGTTAAAGGTAATTAAGCTATCTGTTCCCTTGCCGACAGCGGAAAACAAACTGGCAATGTCGCTAACATTATTGGTAATTGCACTATTGAGCTTGCTGGTGTCCAGCCCGAGAGAGCCATCTTTTTGGAAAGAAATGCCTATCTGAGACAGCGTGGTCAGTGCACCGGAAGCCCCTACGACTGGTGATCCAAGCGCGTTTCGTAACTGCGATTGTAGCGAACGTACAGTGCTATCGCCCTGCAAAATTGCCGCTTGTTTGGTTGCGGGATTGTAAGCGGAAATATCTTTTAGTGTTTTAGCAAGTTCGTTGTAAGCCTTCACAAAGCCAGCGACTGAGTTACTTACAGAGGCATTGTCATGAGCCACGGTCACAGTTGTCGATGTCGTGGTGATTTTTTTCAGATTGAGCGTAACGCCCTGTATCACATCGGTGGCAGAGTTTGAGGTCTTACTGACGGATACGCCATTAACCTTGAAGTTGGCATTTGTCGCGGTGACATTCTCGGACAAATTTTGCGTAGCCGCTGGATCGTGCGCCAGCAGGTTAGTCACGCTTGTATCACCGCTTACGGAAATCTTCAGGCTATTGCTCACGCCATTATTGTCCGATGATAACGCAAGGCGATAGGGCGAAGCGCTACCGTCATTGATGATGGTCGCCGTTACTCCAATCTTGGCAGCGTTGATGGCATCGCGAATGCCTTGCAGAGAATTATTGCTGCTGTCTATGGTGATGCTCTTGGTGCCATTGCCGTTTGAGCCAAACGACGTAACACCAGTATATTTTTTGGTTATCGGATCCAGCGTTCCGCCGTTAATGGTGCCAAAATCGAAAGTAACGGTAGTCGGAGTTCCATCGCCGATGGCCGCAGTGCTACTGGATTGCCCAGCGGCAACAAGTTTTTGCGCTTGAGCCAGGCTGGTCACTTCCAAAGAGTATGTGCCCGCTACCGCGATACTACTGGCAGTAGCAGACAAAATGGTGTCATCAGAAGGAATAGCATCAAGTTTGGTAAACTTGATCGCACTACCCAAATTCTGCATTGCAGTTTGAAAGCTGGCTACTGCCCCTTTTATGCTACCGTAGGCAGAAAGCTTGGTTTGGAAGCTTGCTTCCGTGATGTTGAGTTTGTTGATGGGTTGCCGCTCGACCGTCATCAATTGATTTACAATGCTATTAACGTCTAGATTGGTCGATGATGTGGCTGCGGTTTCCATGATTTTTGTCTCCTTAGGCCTTTTGTTTCAGTAATACGCCCTGCTGAAACTGGTCTATTGCGTTAGAAATAGCCAACATTTCTTCCGTGGGATATTGACGAATCAAATCGCCAGTATCGGTATCTATCAGCTTAACTATTGATTTTTTAGTACCAGTATCGACACTGAACTCTAAGCTCTTGTTTGATTGCTTCAACACCTTGTTGACGTTGTCTGTAGCATTTTGTAATTGAGAAGAGGTTTGTTGTTCGGCAACCTGCACCACCGCGACCCGGGGTAGTTCAAGTGGCACGCCAGATTGGACTGGACTATTAGAAGATGAAGAAGGAACGGCAATAGGCTTGCCATCGTTGATGAGTCCGTTGCTTGAAATTTTGTTAGTCGGTGAAGCCTGAGCCAAGTTACTAGTGCTTTGGATAAGCATGCTGCCTCTCCTTTAATATCAAAAACCCAGCCGAATTATTTCGGCCGGGATTATTCACCTAACGTATTACCTTAATAGGGATAACACTGTGTTAGGCAATTGGTTTGCTTGCGCCAACATAGCCGTACCTGCTTGTTGCAAGATTTGATTACGAGTTAGCTGTGCAGTCTCTGCCGCAAAGTCTGCATCTAAAATCCGGCTACGTGCAGCAGAGAGATTTTCTGACGATGCAGACAAACTGGACACTACGCTTGCAAAGCGGTTCTGCAAGGCACCCATACTGCCACGTATCGTGCTGACCTGGCTTAGCGCACCGTCAATCAGCGAGATTGCATTATTTGCACCTTCGAGCGTTGAAATATCCACTGTGTTAATAGCGGTCAGACCAACATTGGCACTACTCAAACCCGCGGCGGCGGGGGATGTTCCACCAATACTGAATGTATTGGCTGAGTTAAGGCTCAGCGTTCCCTTGGTGCTGCTACTAGCGTAGACTCCGCTGACGCCTGCCGTATCAACGCTGGCTATTGCACCAACGGTACCGAGGGTTACCGGTTCCGTTGGTGCTGCCACGACACCAGCGGTACCGTACAGAGTATTGGTCACGGTAACCGCGCCAGCGGTCCTGGAGGTGAAGCCTACAGTGCCATTGCCCGCAGCCTGCTGGGCAGAGACGGCCGCAGCAAGGTTGGTGGCCGTCAGAATATCGTCAGCGGCTGCATTAGCACCGCCCGTACCCAGTTTAACCTGAATGTTACCCGCGGTAGCCACAGCGGTCGCATCGTGCCGTGTGAATTCGTAAGTAAGGCCACCAATTTTCAAGGTATCGCCGATCGCAACCCCCGCACCTGCTGTAGTTGATGCCCATGAACTGGCATTGGCAGTTGCCGATGCAGAAGCCAGGCCGTCTGCAGACCCAGTTGATAACACATTGGTTTTTGCGGTCAGAATTGCGTCAGTTGTCGCGCCCGTAATGGTGAATGCGTTTGTTACCGTACTGTTCAAGGCAAGTGCGGCTCTGACATTGGCTCCTTGGGCAGCAGCGGTAGTGTTGTCGATCTGAATGTTAGTCGCACTATTGGCAGCCGCGCTATAGGTGAAAGTAACACCAGCTACAGTCAATGTATCAGAGGTACTGGCTGTGTTAGTTGAAGTATTGGTGACCACTTGGCGGGCACCTGCGGCAACGGTAATGACGCTGTTGCCGAAAGATTTAGTGGCACCTGCTAATTCCAGGCCCGTGGCATTCTCCACGCGGGTAGCGCCGTCAGCAGTTACGGCCGCATTGGTAGTAATGTCGATGGTTTTGCCAGTGCTTGATGTTAATGTTAGCGCGCCAGTACCGCCGTTAGCCACTGCCGTGACGCCGGTTTGGTTAGACACAGCATTGATTGCGGCAGCAACGTTGCTGCCTTGGGTCGCAACGTTGCTGGAGCCTGCAACTGCACCCACGCTTACGCCATTGATGACCAAATCACCGGATTGCAGTGATTGGTTGCGTAGTAAAGGATTGGAGACCGAGCTAGTTACTACAGTGGAGGCTGAAGCGGATACACCGGTTTGATTAGATGCACCGTTGATGGCGGCAGCAATTGCTTCGGCTGAGCCAGAGGTTGAGCTACCCACATCAATGCCGTTGAATGTTAACTGACCGGCTGTAAGTGCAGTGCCGCTAACCGCTGAAATACTGTTGCTGGCGACTTGGTAAGAACCAAGCGCAGATGTTTGGGAATTACCTGTGCTGGCTGTAATAGTTTGATTGGCGTTTGCGCCGACTTGGAACTGGGCTGCAGTAAACGTGCCATCAAGTATATTCTGGCCGTTAAATTGGGAGGTGGTCGATACACGCTGTATTTCTGCGAGTAATTGGGTAACTTCAGCGTTGAGCGAAGTACGGTCAGATGCAGAATTAGTCGAATTGGCAGATTGAATGGCCAGTTCGCGGATACGTTGCAGGTTGTTGCCGACCTCAGCTAATCCACCTTCAGCAGTTTGCGCCAAAGAAACGCCATCGTTGGCGTTACGTGAAGCTTGATTGAGACCACGAATTTGTGATGTCATCCGTTCAGTAATCGCTAGACCAGCTGCATCGTCTTTGGCGCTGTTGATGCGCAGGCCAGATGATAAACGTTGCAAAGAGGTTTGCAGTGCACTTTGAGAAGAGTTCAGGTTGCGTTGTGCATTCAGGGATGCAACGTTGGTATTTATAACTGCAGGCATATTAATTCTCCTTTAACTGGTTTTTTTTACGGCATGATCGCCGTTTACTTTGGTTTGCCTCATTTGGTCAGGCTAATCAACCGTAGTTAGTCCAGTTAACGGAAAGAGGGGAAAAAACTTTAGTACACACTTGATTTTTGTTTGAAGCATAGAATGCATTTAATAATTACTAGCCTTGGTTCCCCTGCGAAGTCAGTAATTCAGACCTTCACGGGGGGTGGAACGTACTACTTTGATGATGGATTTCTTTAAATAAGTACGCATTTGTAAACCTGAGTTACATTTTTCTGTTAGTCGGCCGCGAATACACGGTTTTTACCAGCCCGTTTGGCTTTGTACATGGCACTGTCTGCACGTCCGATTGTTGATTCAGGATCTTCGCCGTTAACATGTAGCGCAACCCCGGCACTAAAGGTAATCAGCTGCCGTTTGTTGTTATGCAGGAAAAGATTTTTGGTGAGCTCGCGTTGTAGGCGGGTTAAGGTTGTCATCGCTTCTTCCAAGCTGGTATCTATCAGGATAATCAGAAATTCTTCCCCACCATAACGAGCCACTTCATCGGTCGGGCGCAGGGCATTTTTAATAACCTGGATTAAATGCACGAGCGCCTGGTCGCCGGTTTGATGGCCTAAAGAGTCGTTAAGTTGTTTGAAATTATCAACGTCCAGCAGTGCAATACTAATGGGCGTCTGCTGGCGGTCAGCGCGTTTTATTTCGCGATCCAGTACATCATCAAGCCCGCGCCGGTTCAGCGCTCCGGTAAGTTGGTCTTCGCGTACTAATTCGCTTACTTGTTCCAATTCCTGTTCCAGTTGCTTGACACGTTCTTCGGCAATGTGTGCCTGTTTTTTTGTGCTGACCAGCTCTTCGTGTGAACGCATGGAGCTAGCCTGGATGATGCGTGTGTCTTGCATAATGTCGCTTAGGATCTGGTTTAATTCAGTAAGATTATCTGCCTGCCCGATTTTCAGGCTATAGCCTTCAATTTTTGTGTGATATGCCCCCGTACTGTCAGTCATTTCGCTCAGGCGATCGATGAAGGTGGTCATCAGGCTTTTAAGTGTGGTCTTGGCATCGACCATATTTTGTCTCAACAAGCTTTGCTTAATGATCGTGCTGCGTAGGTTGCGTTCCGCACTGGCAATTGATTGCTTACTGATGGGGCGCTCGATGATTTCCTGCAAGTTATGAATCTGATCGTGCAGCCACTTATCTTCGGTCACCAGTTCGCTGACGTTTTCCACCAAGAGGCGAAACAGACGCATCAATCCTTCCTGAATGTTGAAATTGTCGTTGCTGCGTAATTCCAGCTTGATCCAGAGTTTGCGTAACTGCTTATTTAGCTTAATGGCCTGACCATAATCGCTGGTGGCGCGTGTTTCTTGCGCCAATTCCTGAATTTCACTCATCAGATCAGGTTCTTTGCTGTGAGTGCTCTCAATCGATTGCGCCAGCAACTCGCGCAGTTGCTCTATCAGCTTAATATCTATTGTGGTATCAATAATCTTCTCAGGAATGCCAGTAATGTTTACCGTGGCAGGTGAGGTATTATTTTTTTCTGTTTCTAATTCAAGCTTTGCCGGGATAAGTTCATCAACAGGCTCGGAGGTAGTTGCATTTCCCCAAGAAGATATTAATCCCTGTAATTTTGAAAATAGAACGCCGGAATCATTATTGAATTTGTTCAGTACAGTTCCCACGCTCTGCTTCTTGCGTGTGATAGTGATCCCCTTATGCGAAATTTCCATTTGTGTGAGCAAGTCACGGATCAGGTTTGGCCACGGCAGTTTCAATTTATCGTCGGACTCTGGAGGAGGCTGCACATTTAATGCCGAGATTGGGTCTGTGCTAGAGGCCTTTGGTTTGCCGCTAATTTCCTGATATACGCGCGTATAGTTGTCTGGCGTTGGCGTGATTTTGCGTGCAGCCAAAGTGCTTAAGGTTTTTCGCGCGATTTCGGAAGGATTGAGTCATTAATCATAATTTTAATTTAAAATTAAATAAACGAAATTTTCCTTTCTCACGGCTTCCCTTGTCGGAATCAGGAGAATGTTTACGTTAGCGTGCTGAAGAGAAATTAAATTGATAAGCGTCATAAAACGTCATAAAGCATAGTCTGTCATTGAATGGAGCCATTGTAGGTTATGTAATAGGCGGGTTAAGCCGCGATTAACAACTGATTTCCACTGTAATTCACCCTGACTGCTTTATAAATTTGCGTGACGATTGTGAAAAATCTTCAGGTCACGCTTTTAATTTTACGGTTGGCAGGATGTTCTTGCGATTTTGTTAAATTTTTTTGGAGGCTGTCAGTTGCAGAATTGCGATAGGCGTGAGGGAAAATGTTAAATAGTTCGGTATCTATTTTATTTAAGGATGGGATGAAAGCCAGCCGAATTCCGTTTGCATCATTCAGGATGGTTTACCCAGGATTAACTGAATCAAAATTGCCGTGTAGCGGCAAAATCTGCTAGTTGCAGTAGCGATTGTTTGTAAGCCGTATCGGGCAAAATAGACAGCGCCGCGCATGCCGCATCTGATTCCCTTTGTGCCTGCTGCCGGGTATATTCCAAGGCGCCGGTTTGTTTGATCACATGCAACACTTCGGCAAAATCTTCGATGTTGCCTTGTTCAATGGCTAGTCTTACCGTTGCAGCCTGGCTGGCATTGCCATGCTGCATGGCATAAATAAGCGGTAATGTGGGCTTGCCCTCAGATAGATCGTCGCCTAAGTTTTTGCCGGTAGCTTGTTCGTCACCAGAATAATCCAGGGTATCGTCCACCAACTGGAATGCCGTTCCCAAGTGCATGCCATATTTTGCCACAGCCTCTTCAGTGGCGCTGTCAACCTGCGCCAGAATAGCGCCCAGACGCATCGCCGCCTCGAATAGCTTGGCTGTTTTGCAATAGATCACGCGCAAATAATTGGTTGCATCTACGCTCGCGTCATGGCAGCTCAGCAATTGCAATACTTCACCTTCCGCAATAGTGTTAGTAGCGTCAGCCAACGTTTGCATGACACGCATGTCATTTACTTCTACCATCATTTGAAAAGCCCGCGAATATAAAAAATCGCCAACCAGTACACTCGCTGCATTACCAAATAAAGCGCTGGCAGTTGCTTGTCCACGGCGCAGCTCTGATTCATCTACCACGTCGTCGTGCAGCAATGTGGCGGTATGAATGAACTCCACTACCGCCGCCAGGCTGTGATGATATTCGCCGGTGTAACCTAATGCCTTGGCGGATAACACCACCAACGCCGGGCGCAGCCGTTTGCCACCATTATTGATGATGTACTCGCTCATCTGATTGACCAGTGCCACATCTGAATGTAGACGGGTACGTATAATTCTGTCTACAACGGACATATCTGAGACAAGAGATTGTTTTATAGCTTCAAACGACACAACAAACCCCCAATGATGCAATAATAAAACGATGGAAATAACATAAAAGCTGCGATGGTATGAATTGTACAGAAACTGTGTCAAGCAAACATGATTTTGCGGAAGCATTTTTGCATGAAATCATGTGCCAGAATTGCACTATGGGAAACTCATTGCGAACTCCATTTGATGGTGCTTATACTGGTCAAAATGAGGTTTGAGGTATAGATCTGCTGTTCCCAACTATCCTTGTCTGCCCATCCTGCGATACTGAACAGCCTCGGCGATGTGGGAAGCAAGGATATTCTCGCTGCCTGCCAGATCGGCAACAGTGCGCGCCACTTTGAGTATGCGGTGATAAGCGCGAGCAGATAAATTCAGGCGGCTGATGGCTAGCTGCAATAGAGCTGCACCTTGTGCATCGGGCGCACAGAGAGCGTCAATCTCGCTTACCGTAAGTTGTGCATTCGGTTTGTTCTGGCGGGCTAATGCACGTTGCCGCGCTACGTTCACACGCGCTTGAATAGCGCTATTTGTTTCTCCATCAGCCTGTTTGAGCAAGGTTTCCTGTGGCACTGCGGGAACTTCGATCTGAATGTCTATGCGATCTAACAGCGGACCAGAAATTTTGCCGCGATAGCGCGCGATTTGATCGGGGGTGCAATGGCACTTGCCGTTGTAATGGCCAAGATAACCACATGGGCAGGGGTTCATTGCAGCCAGTAACTGAAATTGCGCGCGGAAATCGGCGCGGCGCGCAGCGCGCGAGATGGTGATTCGTCCATTCTCCAGCGGCTCGCGCAGCACTTCCAGTACATGTCGCTCGAATTCCGGCAATTCATCAAGGAACAGCACGCCGTGCATTGCGATAGAGATTTCACCGGGACGCGGATTGCTGCCGCCGCCGACCATAGCTACCGCTGATGCGGTGTGATGCGGTGATCGGTACGGTCTTGCTTTCCAGCGGCTTACATCAAACATGCCGCCTAACGATTGCATGGCTGCGCTTTCCAACGCTTCAGCTTCAGTCATTTGCGGCAGGATGCCGGGGAAACGCGCCGCCAGCATTGATTTGCCGGTGCCGGGCGGGCCGCTCATCAGCACGCTATGCCCGCCAGCGGCGGCAATCTCAAGCGCGCGCTTGGCTTGTCCTTGACCCTTCACCTCGCGCATGTCCGGATAGTCCGGCATAACAGGCTGTGCACTGGCGACTTGACGGGTGAGTGAAACGCGACCAGACAAATGTGCCGCCACCTGCAACAAAGATTGTGCTGGATATACTGCCGCATCTTCTACCAGCGCCGCTTCGACCGCATTTATTTCAGGAAGAATAAATGCCCGCCCGTTGGAGGCTGCGTGATAGGTCATTGCAAGCGCACCGCGTATCGGGCGTAGCTCCCCGGTAAGCGCCAGTTCACCGGCAAACTCATATTCGGCAAGGTGGTTTGAGGGTATCTGCCCAGATGCGGCGAGAATACCAAGCGCGATGGGTAAATCAAAACGTCCGCTTTCCTTAGGCAGGTCGGCAGGCGCGAGATTAACCGTGATGCGGCGGCTGGGAAATTCAAACTGGCAAGTCAGCAAGGCCGCACGGACTCGATCCTTGCTTTCTTTCACTTCGGTTTCCGGCAGGCCGACAATGGTAAAGCTGGGCAGGCCATTGGCGAGATGCACCTCGACAGTGACCAGCGCGGCATCCATGCCGGAGAGAGCGCGGCTATATAAAACCGCGAGGCTCATTTATTGAGGGGTTGCTGGTGCTTCTTTAGGGTTTGCTTGTGCTTCAAGGGCGGCGACCCGTGCCTCCAGTGCCGTTAATTTTTCTATTGTGTGTGATAACAGTTGGGTTTGTACATCGAACTCTTCGCGTGTCACCAGATCCAGTTTGGTAAAACCTTGCGCCAGTAAGGCACGGGCATTTTTCTCAACATCTTTTGCCGGGCTATTAGCCACCGCTTTGCTTACTTTGGTGGAAATTTCATCGAAGAATTTTGAATTGAACATTGTGTATCTCCATACTTATGCATGAAGTGTGTAGTGTAGCAAATTTTAGTTGAGCTATTGTTATGACTGACAACGTATGTACAGTTAATGGGCGAATTTTAGGATGAAGTGCAATTTTGAATAACGCAGGTCAGGTGGGCGGGATGCGGCAGCATCCATGCCTTTGACCAGCCAGTCGAAATTACACAAATGAACTACACACAGGCTGCGCCCCCCGCTGCGCTCTCCCCGAGAAGAACGATACCAGATTTATGCCTTAATGAAAGCGGGGCACAAGCAACGCGAGATAGCGCACGTGTTGAAACGAAGTGATCAACTATCAGCAGAGAGTTAGCGCGTAACTGTGGGCGGCTCAGCTATCGACCGAAACAGGCACACAGCATGGCAATAGGACGGCGCTCAATGAATGCACGGACGATAGATGATGCCACCTGGCAATTCGCCCAAGAGAGGCTGTTGGAGCAATGGAGTCCGGAGCAAATTAGTGGGCATGCTGCCATCAGCCTGGAAACGGTGTATCAGCGTGTTTATGCCGACAAGCGTGCTGGTGGTTTGTTATGGAAGAATCTGCGCTGCCAGAAGCAACGCAAGAAGCGTTACGGCAAGATCGACCGGCGAGGCACGATTCCGAACCGCCTCTCCATTGAGGATTGTCCAGCTATCGTTGAGACCCGCAGTCGGATTGGCGACTGGGAGGCTGACACCGTCATCGGCAAGAACCACAAGCAAGTTATCGTAAGCATTGTTGAACGCAAGACGAGATTCACGCTGATACACAAGGTTGAGCGAAAGACAGCTCAAGCAGTCAGCCAGGCAATGATCGCGCTACTGAAGCCGTATCGGAAAAAGGTTCACACCATTACTTCAGACAACGGGCGCGAGTTCGCCGGACACGAAGAAATTGCTAAAAGACTGAAAGCAGATTTCTATTTCGCGCACCCGTACTCGTCATGGGAGCGAGGCACTAACGAAAACACGAATGGATTGATACGGCAGCCCTTCCCAAAAAACCGGGACTTCACCACCATTACGCAGCAGGAGATTGATATGGCAATGTTCAGATTGAACAACCGACCCAGAAAAAGGCTTGAGTACAAAACACCCAGTCAGGTATTCTTCAAGTCAGGCGTTGCACTTCAAACTTGAACTCGCGCCACCTAAATTCACTTACAAAAGTTGCACTTCAGAGTTGAATCCGCCTTAGACCACTACAGTCTCGCCTAGTCAATTTCCCCCTTAACTAAAGATCAAAGATGCCGATAATAATAAGTAGCTAAGGCAATTTACTGACGTGCTATCGAACACGTTATCGGATGGTTACGGGAAATCCAAAGCACCCCTTACACAGGCCATTGATTCAAACAATAAAAAAGCCCTGCATCGCAGCAAGGCTTTATATTTGGCTCCCCGACCTGGACTCGAACCAGGGACCTGCGGATTAACAGTCCGTCGCTCTACCAACTGAGCTATCAGGGAATTGATAAGGCCGCCATACTACTGGCTGTCTGCTTTTCAGTCAATAGATAGGTGTTTTTATGTGGTTAGTTGTTGTGAAAATTAAATAACGAAAATTTAAATAATTCAGGTGCAACGGGTTGGTATGGATATAAAAATTATATTTATCAAAACCAGCAAAGGTGAGGACGAAAGCAAAAGGATAACCAATCATTTATCCAGCGATATTAAGCGTGCCTTGGGTTTGATCGATAATAAGTCCACGGTGAAAGAGTTGATGAAACGGGCTGCGCCTAGCTTACGTGAATCACTTGACGATATGCTACAAGAGCTGATTGATGGTGGCTTCATTCAAGATAAAGATAAGGTAAATAGCGTTGTTAAGATGGCGATTCCCCGAATGCCTATTCAAAGGAGTGTTGTATCTTCTCCCAAGTTTGAAAATCGGGAGGAAAGGCAGGATCCTATCGGTATTAGGAGTGTAGCTGAACGAGAGGTTGCACAGGTAAAAGCGGAAGCTGTGCGCCTCAGAGCAGAGCAGGAAGCGATAAGAATCAGGGCGGAACAGGAAGCTGCATTGGCTAGGGCAAAAGCGGAAGCTGAAACGGCTCGTCTTAAAGCAGAGCAAGAAGCGGCAAGAGTCAAGGTGGAACAAGAAGCTGCGCAGGCCAGAGTAAAAATGGAAGCGGAAGCCAGGGCGCATGCTGATGCTGAAGCATCCCGTCTCAGGGTAGAACAAGAAACGGTAAAAGCCAGGGCGGAACAGGAAGCTGTATTGGCTAGGGCAAAAGCGGAAGCTGAAACGGCTCGCCTCAAGGCAGAACAAGAAACAGAAAAAATCAGAGCGGAATTGGAAGCTGCGCTAGTTAAGGCAAAAGAGGAAGCGGGAGCTTTAGTCAAGGCTCGGTCTGAAGCTGAAGCTGTGCGCCTCAAAGCAGAGCAAGAAGCGGCAAGAGTCAAGGTGGAACAAGAAGCTGCGCAGGCCAGAGTAAAAATGGAAGCGGAAGCCAGGGCGCATGCTGATGCTGAAGCATCCCGTCTCAGGGTAGAACAAGAAACGGTAAAAGCCAGGGCGGAACAGGAAGCTGTATTGGCTAGGGCAAAAGCGGAAGCTGAAACGGCTCGCCTCAAGGCAGAACAAGAAACAGAAAAAATCAGAGCGGAATTGGAAGCTGCGCTAGTTAAGGCAAAAGAGGAAGCGGGAGCTTTAGTCAAGGCTCGGTCTGAAGCTGAAGCTGTGCGCCTCAAAGCAGAGCAAGAAGCGGCAAGAGTCAAGGTGGAACAAGAGCTGCGCAGGCCAGAGTAAAAATGGAAGCGGAAGCCAGGGCGCATGCTGATGTTGAAGCATCCCCGTCTCCAGGGTAGAACAAGAAACGGTAAAGCCAGGGCGGAACAGGAAGCTGTATTGGCTAGGGCAAAAGCGGAAGCTGAAACGGCTCGCCTCAAGGCAGAACAAGAAACAGAAAAATCAGAGCGGAATTGAAGCTGCGCTAGTTAAGGCAAAAGAGGAAGCGGGAGCTTTAGTCAAGGCTCGGTCTGAAGCTGAAGCTGTGCGCCTCAAAGCAGAGCAAGAAGCGGCAAGAGTCAAGGTGGAACAAGAAGCTGCGCAGGCCAGAGTAAAAATGGAAGCGGAAGCCAGGGCGCATGCTGATGCTGAAGCATCCCGTCTCAGGGTAGAACAAGAAACGGTAAAAGCCAGGGCGGAACAGGAAGCTGTATTGGCTAGGGCAAAAGCGGAAGCTGAAACGGCTCGCCTCAAGGCAGAACAAGAAACAGAAAAATCAGAGCGGAATTGGAAGCTGCGCTAGTTAAGGCAAAAGAGGAAGCGGGAGCTTTAGTCAAGGCTCGGTCTGAAGCTGAAGCTTTGCGCCTCAAAGCAGAGCAAGAAGCGGTAAGAGTCAAGGTGGAACAGGAAGCTGCGCAGGCCAGAGTAAAAATGGAAATGGACGCTAAGATGCGTGCCGAAGCTGAAGTAACATCCATCGAAGAAGAGCAGAAAACGATAAAAGTCAAGGCGGAACATTTAGCTACGCTGACCAAAGAAAAAGCGGAAGCGAAGGCACGTGACGAAGCTGCGGTGCGCATCAAGGTTGAGAAGGATGCGGAAAAAAATAGAGTTGCACAAGAAGCGGTACAGACCGTGGCCAAGGCAAAAACGGAAGCGGCAGCGGCAGTTAAGGCACAGCAGGCCGCTCAAGTGCCAGAAATTAAGGCTGTTCAGCATGTCGCCATAACACGCAGCAAGCCGTTGCCGTGGGGCAAGATAACGGCTAGCTTGATTGTGCTGCTATTTTTATTGGCCGTTTTGCTGCCTTATGTTTTGCCGATGCAGGGTTATGTCGCGCAAATCGAGCAGAAATTGTCCGCTCAATTGCAGCAACCGGTACATGTCGGCCATTTGCACGTGACATTGCTTCCCCAGCCGAAACTGGAGTTGGAAGATGTATCCATGGGTGGTAGCCAGGAGTTAAAAGCGAGCAGTGTTGTGCTGAATTTCAATTTTTCTGCATTATTAAGCGAGATTAAAGCGATTCACAATTTGGAAATCAACGATCTTATACTGAATGCTGAGCCTTTCGATAAGGCATTGTTGTGGCTACAGACAGCAGGCGGGGACACTCATTACCCAGTAGCGCGCATGGTGTTGCAGCGTGTACGTGTCAGTGACGATGGACTTAGTCTGCCGTCTGTAAATGGCGTGGTGGATTTTGATGGACAGAGACATTTCGCTAAGGCGATATTGAAAAGCGAGGATGGCAAAATTAGCATAGAGTTGCTGCCGCAGCAGTCTCGCTGGCAAATCGCATTGGCTATTAAGAAAGGTTACGTGCCGCTGTTGCCGGATATTTTGTTCAACGAGTTGACCGTGAAAGGCGAGTTGGGCGTAGGCGAAATCAAGTTCCATGAAATCGATGGGAATTTGTACGGTGGCATGCTGACAGGCAGTGCGCACCTGACTTGGCTGAAGGGCTGGCAAATGCAGGGGCTTGTGAATGTGAAAACTATGCAACTGCATGATGCGTTGCCGCAATTCGGCATTGCTGGTGAAATGGACGGTGACGCCAATTTTATTCTGCGTGGGGAGAAACTTCCTTTACTGGCTAAAGCCCCGCATCTGGATGGCAAATTCTTGGTAAAGAAGGGGCTTATCAATACCATTGATATGGTAGAAACTTCACGCATGCCCACCCGCAAGGTTGCGTCCAATGGTCGTACACATTTTGACGAATTAAGTGGCGTGCTACAGATAGATAACAACAAAAAGCACCTGCGTCAGATCAAAATTTCAGCTGGTGTAATGAGTGCAAATGGCTATGTCGACATTTCAGAGAACAAGCAATTATCAGGACGGTTAAATGTCGATTTAAAAATACGCGCTGACTTAGGCAGCGTGCCGCTGGTATTGTCCGGTACTCTTACGGAACCAGTGTGGGGCACGAAGCGTTAATTGGCAGCATTTGCGAGGAATGAAACAAAAATGGAATTATGAAAATGCCTTGGAGATTCGGCTAATCGCATTCTTCAAATTTTCCATTGAAGTGGCGAAAGACAGACGAATGTAGCCTTCACTGCCGAACGCCGAGCCAGGCACTATGGCCACACCAGCCTGCTCCAACAGGTATTCGGATAACGCTACGTCGGTAGCTTCTTTGATAATGCTTTTCTGGTACAAAGCTGTAATAACTGGACGCACGTCGGGGAAAGCATAGAAAGCCCCTCCGCTCATTATGCATTTGACACCGGGAATTTTGTTCAGTGCATCCACTACGAATAGATGTCGCTCGCGGAATGCTTTTAGCATAGGCGCAATGCAGCCCTGATCCCCGTTCAAGGCTGCCTCCGCAGCTACTTGGGAAATCGAAGTGGGATTGGAGGTGCTTTGTGATTGCACATTCTCCATTGCCGTGATGATGTGCTCTGGCCCTGCGGCATAACCGATCCGCCAGCCTGTCATTGCATAAGATTTGGACACGCCATTCAGAACCATAGTGCGTGAATAAAGATCGGGGCAGGCATTCAGAATGTTGACGAATTTTTCGTCACGCAACGCAATGTGCTCATACATATCATCGGTGGCTATCAGTATCTGAGGATATTTGCGCAACACTTCACCCAAAGCTTGTAACTCTTCCAGGCAGTAAACTGCGCCGGATGGGTTGCTTGGACTATTGATTACCACTATTTTTGTTTTGGTTGTGATAGCCGCGGCTAATTGTGCAGCGCTCATTTTGAAATTTTGTTCGATGCCTGTCTGCACGATTACTGGCTTGCCCTCTGCGATAATCACGATATCCGGATAAGATACCCAATAAGGTGCCGGGATAATTACCTCATCGCCGGGATTGATTACAGCAAGTACTAAGTTGAAAAAACTTTGCTTGCCGCCGCAGGAAACCAGAATCTGTTTTGCAGTGTAATCCAGCCCATTGTCGCGTTTGAACTTGGCGATAATAGCCTGCTTCAGAGAGGGTGTACCACCCACTGCGGTGTATTTGGTGAAACCCTTGTTGATCGCGGCTATAGCCGAATCCTTGATATGTTGCGGAGTATCGAAATCGGGTTCGCCTGCTCCCAATCCGATAATATCCTTCCCTTCTGCCTTTAATTTAGAAGCTCGCGCGGTAACGGCGAGAGTAGGGGAGGGTTTGATTGCTTGTACGCGCTTCGATAGTTCCAAGATTGTATCCTTATGGGTTCAGAGTAAACTGTCCCGTAGTTTAAAATTTTTAATTTAAATTTGACTGAAATTATACCGTGATTAAGACTTTTCCCAATAGCCCCTATTTTTTGCATCAGCCTTTTGAACCAGCGGGTGATCAGCCTACTGCGATTGCACAATTGGTCGAGGGAGTCAATGAGGGGCTAGCTTTTCAAACGCTGCTTGGTGTGACGGGCTCCGGTAAAACATTCACTATGGCGAACGTTGTCGCCCAATTGGGGCGACCGGCCATTATCATGGCGCCAAATAAGACATTGGCGGCACAACTGTATTCTGAAATGCGGGATTTTTTTCCTGGGAATGCAGTGGAATATTTCGTTTCCTATTACGATTACTACCAGCCAGAGGCATATGTTCCGTCACGTGATATGTTTATTGAGAAAGATTCCAGCATAAATGAGCAGATCGAGCAGATGCGCTTGTCGGCTACCAAATCCCTGCTGGAGCGACAGGACGTGGTGATTGTGGCCACCGTCTCGGCAATCTATGGTATCGGCGATCCGGTAGATTATCACGGCATGATTCTACACCTGCGTGAGCACGAGAAATTAGTACGGCAGGACGCAATTAAGCGTCTCACAGAGATGCAGTATGAGCGTAACGATGTAGATTTTTCACATGGGCATTTTCGGGTGCGCGGCGATGTAATCGACATCTTTCCGGCAGAAAATAGCGAACATGCATTGCGACTGACGATGTTTGACGATGAAGTGGAAAGCTTGTCGTTATTTGATCCACTTACCGGCCACATCATTAATCGCGTGCCGCGTTTTACCGTGTACCCGTCCAGTCATTACGTCACGCCGCGCAGCACCACATTACAAGCCATAGAAACCATCAAGGTTGAGTTGGCTGAACGCATAGATTTCTTTCAGCGCGAGCATAAATTGGTGGAAGCGCAGCGTATCGAACAGCGTACCCGCCACGATCTGGAAATGCTGAACGAAATCGGTTTTTGTAAAGGCATCGAAAATTATTCGCGCCATTTGTCTGGACGCAAGGCGGGTGAACCACCCCCTACGCTGATTGATTATCTACCGCCCGATGCGCTGATGTTTATAGACGAAAGCCACGTGACCATCCCGCAGATCGGTGGTATGTACAAAGGTGATCGGGCGCGCAAGGAAAATCTTGTCAACTACGGTTTCCGAATGCCATCCGCTCTGGATAACCGTCCGTTACGCTTTGATGAGTTTGAACGCGTAATGCGTCAATCTATATTTGTTTCTGCTACACCGGCTGTTTTTGAGGCAGAACATACCGGGCAAGTGGTGGAACAATTGGTGCGTCCAACCGGATTGGTTGATCCTCAAATTGAAGTGCGCCCGGCCACACATCAGGTGGATGATTTAATGTCTGAGGTTAATCTGAGAACGGCTAAGGGCGAGCGAGTGTTGGTCACCACACTGACCAAGCGCATGTCAGAAGATTTGACCGAATATTTTTCCGAGCACGGTATTAAAGTGCGTTACCTGCATTCAGATATTGAGACCGTTGAGCGGGTGGAAATCATTCGTGATCTGCGTTTGGGCATGTTTGACGTGCTAGTCGGTATTAATTTGCTGCGCGAGGGGTTGGACATTCCCGAGGTGTCGCTGGTAGCGATACTTGATGCTGACAAGGAAGGTTTTTTGCGTTCGGAGCGTGCGCTCATTCAAACCATAGGCCGCGCTGCGCGCCATATTAACGGCAGCGCAATACTCTACGCTGATAAAGTTACCAATTCGATGCGCCGCGCTATCGACGAAACCGAGCGCAGGCGGAATAAGCAGCTGTTGCACAATGAACTGCATGGCATTACTCCCCAAGGTGTGCAGAAGCGCATCAAGGACATTATTGAGGGCAGCTATGAGCCAGATGCTGCGCGCAAGCAACTGAAAATAGAGCAAGATCAGGAAAAATACTTGGCGATGGGTGAACGTGACCTTGCCAAGGAAATTAAACGGCTGGAAAAAGAAATGCTGCAAGCAGCGAAAAATCTCGAATTTGAGCGCGCCAGTGAATTGCGCGATCAATTGAAGAAGTTGCGGGAGAGTGTATTTATGTCCCCGCTTTAAGTTAGAGAATTTGAATTTCTGATACATTACAATACGTTTTTTATTGTAATGAGTAGAATAATTGAAAAAAGTTAGCGTTTTATTTTGCTGTATGGGAAATATTTGTCGATCACCCACCGCTGAAGCGGTGTTTCGCGCACGCGTTGAGGAAGCGGGGTTAGCACAGCATATCCTGATTGATTCGGTAGGCACGCATGATTATCATGTTGGTAATCCGCCGGATCCGCGAACTCAGCGTGCTGCGTTACAGCGCGGATACGACATGAGTATGCTGCGTGGGCGACAGGTTGAGGTTGCTGATTTTAATCGTTTTGATTATGTGCTGGCGATGGACGATGCCAATCTTGGCATTCTGCAACGTTTATGCCCGGTGAGGGAGCGGGGCCGTTTGGGATTGTTCTTGGAATATGCGAGCCGACATGATGAGCGTGAAGTTCCCGATCCATATTATGGTGAAGTAGACGGTTTCGAGCGTGTACTTGATATGGTGGAGGATGCATCAGACGGTTTGTTACGGCATATTCAGAAGACTCTAATGTAAAGTGGTGGGTTGTGTTGTGGCGTATGTTTTTGATGTTGGATGATGCAAGAAAATAATAAAGCCGCGCAATTATATTGCGCGGCTTTATTATTTTTAATATTGCACGATCGGTGCAATATTACTTGTGCAACTATAAACTCGAAGTTTGTTGGGTCTCAATTTGCACCAGCGGCTCGTTGTTTTCCGTACTGTAAATTTCACGTGGACGTGAGCGGCGACGTGATGCTGGCGGTGAATTTTCAATCTGGACAGCGGCCGCCATCGCTGAAGAACGTTTGGTTGCGTCGGTTTCGATCTGTACTAACCCGTTGCCATGGGATGCAGAGCTAGCCTGAGTTGATGTAATTACCTGCTCAACAGGAAGTTGGCGCGATTCTATATTTTGAATATTTTGTGGCTCAGTAGGTTCGCTATAGCGTGTGGCTTCAACGACATTCATTACAGTACTAGGTGTAATTTCGGCCAGAATAGGCTGTTCACCAAGTAGTTGCCCGGCTACCTGCTGATCACGCCGTTCGCGTTCGCGCTGGCCACCGCGCCGACCACGCTTACGTCCAGTGTTTTGACTATGTTCTTCCGCCGGCTCAGTCGTTACAGTTGCAACTTTTGCTAAGCTTTCCAATACCGCTGTTTCAACTGGTACGCGCGGTGGCCGGGGCGGACGCGCAGCGCGCGGTTCATGTGTTCTGGATGCCGTTGGCACAGTTTTTTCTATGCGTGGATGAGCTTCGTCACGGTCACGACGCGGATTATTGCGCTGACGGTTGCCTTCTGGTCGATTACTATCCGGGCGGTTACCATTTGAGTTACGGTTTTCTCGATCACGTCGAGGTGAGTTATTGGCGGATGGTTTTGCGATCAGTTTTTCGGGGGCTTCTTCTGTACCTAGTGATTTAAACCAGCCTATCAGCTTGGTGAAAATAGAAGGTTGTGTCGCCCCTCGGACTGCCCGCATGGGTGCTGGCTGCGGTGGCGTGACACCTTGAACTACAGCTTGAGGGCGTTGCGGTTTAGTCGCTTGGGCGGCTTTGGCAATAACATGGCTTGCTTCTGGTGCCGCCACCAATTTGTAACTAGCCTGTAGGTTTTCAACGGTCATGTCGTCTTGGCGCAAACGGGTCACGGTATAGTGCGGAGTTTCCATATTCGCATTTGGAATCAGTGTAATAACCACTTTTAGCCGCGATTCGATTTGATGGATTTCGGTGCGCTTCTCATTAAGTAAGAAGGTGGCGACATCTAATGGCACTTGCACGTGGATGGCGGCACTGTGTTCTTTCATCGCTTCTTCCCGAATGATACGCAGGATGTGCAAGGCGGAAGATTCGATGCCGCGGATATGGCCGATGCCGTTACAACGGGGACAGGGAGTATGGCTGGTTTCTTCCAGGCTAGGTTGTAGGCGTTGGCGCGAAAGTTCTAGCAGACCGAAGCGCGAGATTTTCCCAGTCTGCACACGCGCACGGTCATAATGCAAGGCATCGCGCAGGCGATTTTCTACTTCCCGCTGATTGCGGGTGTTTTCCATATCGATAAAATCGATCACGATCAGACCACCCAAATCACGTAGGCGCATCTGTCGTGCAATTTCTTCAGCAGCTTCCAGATTAGTATTAAGTGCGGTCGATTCTATATCCGCGCCGCGCGTGGCGCGTGCTGAGTTAATATCGATTGCGGTGAGTGCCTCGGTATGGTCAATTACAATGGCACCCCCGGAGGGAAGATTTACTTGGCGTGCATGCGCCGATTCAATCTGGTGTTCAACCTGGAAGCGTGAGAACAAAGGTACGTCATCCTGATACCGTTTGATTACATGGACATTATTGGGCATCACCGTGCTCATGAAAGCTCGTGCCTGCTGATAGATGTCGTCCGTGTCGACTAGAATTTCACCGATTTCAGGGTGGAAATAGTCGCGAATGGCGCGCACCACCAGGCTACTTTCGAGGTAGATTAGCGATGGTGCCTTTTCGGTTTTTGCCGCACTTTCGATGGCATCCCACAATTGTTTGAGGTAGTTAAGATCCCATTGCAGCTCTTCTAAATTGCGGCCAATTCCGGCGGTGCGCGCAATGATACTTGCACCTTGCGGCACTTCCAATTGTGACAGGATGTCGCGCAGTTCATTGCGCTCTTCACCTTCGACACGGCGAGATACGCCGCCACCGCTGGGATTATTGGGCATCAGCACAATGTAGCGGCCAGCCAGACTAATATAAGTAGTTAGTGCGGCTCCTTTATTACCTCGTTCGTCTTTTTCTACCTGGATGAGCAGTTCTTGGCCTTCGCGTAATGCTTCTTTGATACTGGGGCGACCGCTACCTTCTTGATTCAGATAATTAATGGGGGAAACTTCTTTGAATGGCAGGAAACCGTGGCGGTTGCCACCATATTCGACGAAAGCTGCTTCAAGGCTGGGTTCGATACGGGTAATTATGGCCTTGTATATATTACTTTTGCGTTGTTCTTTGCCAGCGGATTCAATGTCGAGGTCGATCAATTTTTGACCATCGACAATGGCGACACGGAGTTCTTCCGCTTGTGTCGCATTGAATAACATGCGTTTCATTATATTTTTCTCCCGCGCTCTAACACGGGCAGAACAAGTCTACACACGGTTAACCGCGCGCGAGAAAGCGAATAAGAGCCGTGCAAACAATGCTGATGTAGCGATGCTGACGGTTGTTCAAAATATTGTTCTCGTTATTAGCTTGTTAATACTTAACAGGTGCCGCCAATTTTGTTATAGGGGCGACACGAAAAAAATCCACAGGTGCTTTGAGCGCGCAAATCAATTACTATCACTGCTTCTTCCGGTGAGTGACATTAACCGGATTGCGTTGGATCGGGGCGGCGGCATTGTTGCCTGCTCCACACTCACGAGGAATTCGCATCCCGTTTTCCGTTAGCCAATACGCGTTATCGGGAAGTATAAGCATAATGAATAATTTACGCAAAGAATCTGTAACATGGACCAAGATTGACGAGGGTAGCTGCGATCAGCGCATGGATAATTTTCTATGCAAACACCTTAAGGGTGTCCCCAAGAGTCATATCTATCGTATTTTACGTAGCGGTGAAGTGCGCGTGAATAAGAAGCGTGTGGATCAGACTTATCGCCTGCAACTGGGCGATCATGTGCGTATTCCGCCGGTGCGGGTAACTGAAGCGCAAGATCGTGATTATGTCCCAGCGCTTGAATTTCCGATCTTGTATGAAGACGATGCGCTGTTGGTGATCGACAAGCCATCTGGAGTCGCGGTACATGGCGGAAGTGGGGTTAGTTTTGGTGTTATTGAGCAATTGCGTAGTGCCCGTCCGCATGCCAAGTTTCTGGAGCTGGTTCATCGCCTGGACCGTGAAACGTCGGGTGTACTGTTGCTGGCGAAAAAACGCTCTGCTCTAATCAACCTGCACGAGCAGATGCGTGATGGAAAAAATGACAAGCGATACCTATGCTTAGTATTAGGTAAGTGGCAGAATGTTAAACAGCACGTTAAATTACCACTGCACAAATTTAACGCTCAAAATGGTGAAAAGCGCGTAATGGTGCGCGAAGATGGGCAAGCTTCATACACTATCTTTACCCTGCAAAAAAATTGGCCTGAATTCAGTTTGCTCGAAGCTCAGCTTAAAACTGGACGCACCCACCAAATTCGTGTGCATCTTTCTCATCTGGGCTTTCCTATCGCGGGCGATGATAAGTACGGTGATTTTGCACGAAACAAAGAATTGATAAAGCAGCGCTTAAAGCGCATGTTTTTACATGCGTACAGTATTACCTTCGCCCATCCGTTGACGGCTGAGGTTGTACGATTAAATGCACCATTGCCAAAAGAATTACAAGAGTTCATGGATAAGCTGGATGGGAGATGTTTATAATTTATTGATTGTAATTTTAAATTTTTTAAAGCGGCGTATTTTTACGTAAGGATCCTGAAAGTAAGATCCCTACGTTATCGATTTTCGGGCACATTGTACTGCCGCAAATGATGATTCTTAAGCTCATTTGATCGGCATTCTGCGGCATGAGGTAGGACTCGAATTCAGACGGTGGACTTTACTAAATGGCTTCATGAGAAAGGGGGTATCGAGACTCCCTCTGTGTAATTGCGGAATTACAGAGAGAGACTTACTATGCACCTGGAGATGGTCATTGCGGATATTTACTTTAAAAATTGGGGGTAGATAATGCAAATCGCCTGTGGTGTAGGGCGTATGGTTAAGAAATTCATCACAGGTAATGCTTTATTCTGATGCTTGCAAGAATACTAACGAATGCACATTAAATTATGCAAAGCAAGCGTCTCACCAGGCGAGATCGTCTTTGTTAGTTAACAAAATTCATCAGGAGATTTTTTCATGGCGATATTGCCGAAAGTAGTACAAAAATTAGCAGATGAAAATAATCCTCTCTTTGGGAAAGCTAAAGCATTTTTATTAGAAGAAGATGCAGGTGCAATTGCTGCAAAAAAAGCAGCTAGTATTGTTCGTGCTGAGGATAATAACGCGCTTTTAGCAGTGAAAGATAATGATGCTTTAATGGTAGCGACATGGGACAATAATTTAGAGGAAATGGAGCGTGCTATTAAACAAGGGGCAGATTTAAATATCCGTGATTTTCTAGGTAAAACGCCCTTGCATTATGTTGCCAGCATAGATGCAGCGAAGTTATTAATTGATAGTGGAGCTGACCTTAATATCATGGATAACAATAATCGTACTCCATTATTCGAGGTTGATGATCCTAATATTGCCATCTTTTTAATTGATTGCGGTGCTAGTTTTAATTTAAAAGATAAAGATAGTTTTACCCCTTTACATTTGTGGGTTAATCATCCGAAAGTTGCCCAACGTTTATTGGTTGCGGGTGCCAATCCTAATATTCAACTTGCACGGGGAGGCACGTTGTCAAGAGGAGGGATGTATAAGAAAGGAAACACTGCGTTACATTGCGCTAATAATTTAGAGACAGCAAAAGCTTTAATTGAACATGGTGCAGATATTACGATTAAAAATAAATATGGGTTACTTGCTGAGGAAACGACTACTGCCGAGGCTCAAGAGTATATTAAATCATTCAATGTGAATAAAGCGTAACCCAAAAACTATTCGTCTTGATTTTAGTAAACACAGTTTATGCCATTCGCACTGAGTTGTAATATATTATGAGAGTTACTCAAGTTGAATTTGAGGGTCTTCTCGAACCAGTGCGGCCTGCAATAACCACTGTAATTCTGGCAGGAGGACTGGGTACTCGTATCGGCGGAGCAAAGGGTTTGCAACTCTTGCATGGACGAGCGCTAATTGACTGGGTATTAGATTCGGTCAGCCGCCAAAGTGAAGAGATTTTGATTAATGCTAATGGTTTGCATGATGATTATCTGTGCTTTGGTTACCCTGTCATTGCCGATCAAACCCCGAATTGGATAGGGCCACTTGCCGGATTACAGTCCGCTCTACGACTTGCACGTCATGATTGGGTTGCGAGTGTTCCTTGTGACACCCCATTTCTACCAGACGATTTGATTGCCCGTTTATATAAAGCAGCTAGTACGATAACTACGGAGGCCTCAGTAGCAGTCGTTGCTGGGAAGCGGCAGCCTACTATTGCTCTTTATCATAAGAACGTACTGCCTAAACTAGATGCTTATCTAAATTTAGGTGGGCGTAAAGTAAATAGTTGGTTAGAAACTTTACATTTGAGCGAGGTAGTATTAGATGATGCAATTGCATTTACTAATATTAATACGCTAGATGATTTGGCACGTGCTAACCAGATTGCAATAAATGCCCACACATAAAGATGTAGTTGTTATCCAACATTGTCTGCGATCATTGACGCTATAGGAAAACTCTTACTCTGACGATTTCAGCCCAGAATTTTCCCACCTGAAAGGGCTTTATCAACTGGTATGGCGCAATTGGCCCTGGGATGAGCAAACATATGCAGCTGGCTGAATGAATTGGGGATGACGGTTACTTTTGCGACCCGCACAGCCTGTGGCAACGGAGTTTGAACGAAAATACGAACGGACTGTTGCACCAGTATTTACCCAAGGGAGCAGACCAGTCGATTTACACGCAAAAACCATTGGAGGAAATTGCTTGGATTTCGATTAGCAGTTTACAACGAGTCCTTCACCCGGCTTAATATGGAACCCGCTAAAGCCGTGACTAAATATTAACTGTTGTGCTTGCTTCTTGAATCCGCCATGTCTTGTTTTACAATGTCATGCGATTTTGCATTGATTATAAACATCTTTTTGTAGGTCATTACGAACAAAATAAAAAACAGCACCCAGATACCGCTTCAAATAGCAAATCCAGAACAAAATTTTTAAAAAGTCGGGGAAATCTTCTGAAATAACGAATTAATTTATTTTTTTGAGTATTTTGTATTTTTTAGAAATGCCCACTATATAAAACTCTAAGAGCCTGTTCGCGATCTTCGCAGCAGCAGAACCAGGAAGGCAAGGTGGATGAATTGCAGGCTGGTATTAAGTTTGCATTCACAGCTCTTCCATAGCCGTCTGCATTTCTCCAACCAGGCGAAGCTGCGCTCAACCATCCAACGCTTTGGGATGATGGCGAAGGTGTGCAGTTCGTTGCGCTTGGTGATCTGCACCGATGCCCCCAGTATTTCATTGACTGCCAATACAAATAGTCGACCTACATAACCACCGTCAGCCAGAACACCTTGAGCCTGCGCAAGGCCTGATTTGCACTGTGCCATCGCCTGCAAGGTGCTTTTCCGATCAGTGACCTCTGCGGTAGTCCTTGGGTATCCCCACGCAATGTAGCGCTTGATTTCAGGGATTTTCTTGCCTGCGTCATAACCCTTCTGACCCGCCGTGTCCGTGTTCTTCACGCTCTGCGCGCCACAATCAATAGCGTCGGCTGTGCGTTGTGCCCCTGTCTCGTACGGGCCACGCCAACCTGATTTTTAACCCTACTTCCCGCCGTTATCCTGGTGTCCGCTCCAGACCTCATACAAGTCCACCGTGCTGGGCTTGGTACGCTTGCGCGCCCCTTTCAGCAGAGGCCTGGTCTGCTCGAACCGCTCGCGGCTGATGTCGCTTGGGTATTTTTTCTTGCGCATTCGGACATTGTCTCGGATTTTAGCAAGATCGTGAACAGGCTCTACAGATCTTAGAATAGATAAATTAAATGAAGATACTTACCTTAAATAACTGTGTGTGCATTAGGATCTACAAAAAGCTTGGGCAATCCTGCGATCTTACATCCTTGTTCCGCAGGTCCTGAAGGGAACAGATCGTACAGGTATGGACTTTTGCCTTTTTCGTCACCTAATTCCTCACTGACGGCTTGGGTTAGTTCACGAATATTTGGAGCGCTTTGATGTTGTTTGTAGTACGCGCGCAAAAAATTGATAATCTCCCAGTGATGATCGGTCATTTCCAATTCTTCGGTTTGTGCAATGAGTTTCGCGATGTCTATGTTCCAGTCGTCAAAATTGACGAGATAACCTTCTTTGTCGGTTTCATAAGTTTGTTTATTAACATCGGTGGCGAGCATAATTTTCCCCGTTTGATAATTGAATATTTTTAAGAGTAAGCATAGGCAACATTAGCTGTATGGCAGCAGGGTTGTCAAAGCAAAGACGCCGCAGTCTATGTAAAGTGACACCCTCAGTCAAGACAATAAATTAAGGTGGTAACTTGTTGTAATTGAGGGTTAGCTTATGAGAGAACCGAAGCGCAAGAGTTTTTAGTGGCGAGTTCAAGGTCAAGATCGTATTTGAAACGATCCGTGGCGTTAATAACGGTGAATGTTGCGGCCAGGAGTTTGGGGTGTATTCGACATAGGTCGTATGTGTGAAAAGGAGCTGCAAGCTTGGGTATCCAGTCGTTTGAATGCCAAGCGAGGTTCGAATTTGTCGGTTGGTCTGCCAGTCTTGAGCGATTCTATAGTTTTTGAGGTCGGGCGATTAAAAATGAAACTGGACCGCTCAAAGAAAATCTGAGATCAATCAGTAAAAAAATCATAAGCTTAATGAGTATGGCAGGAAAGTGTGAATGTGCAAGTCAGTCTCGGTATGAGGTATCCAATGTCTACGGTTAAGGTGTTGCGCAAGATTACGCAGAAACGTTGGTATGGCGACAATGGCTTGGAGAAGTGCTCCCAAAAGTAGTGGGCTTTCTATTTAGTACCAACACCGCGTAGTTTGAGTTGATTGGGCACTTAGGTTACAATGCGTGTCCTGCATATTCATTTTTAAGTAGCAGGAAATTCGCACACTCGTTCATGTTGGGGTGCCTGCAAGGGTCGATCTGACGGGTGGAAGACTTTAACCCTTAACACATGGAGTAATTATGGCTGTAATTATGCGTCAAATGCTGGAAGCGGGCGTCCATTTTGGGCATCAAACCCGTTATTGGAATCCAAAGATGGCTCCGTTTATTTTTGGTCATCGCAACAAAATTCATATTATTAATTTAGAAAAAACCGTTGTTATGTATAACGACGCGTTGAAATTTGTGCGCAAGATTTCTGCTAATAAAGGCACGATATTGTTTGTTGCAACTAAGCGCCAAGCGCGTGAAATTATTAAAGAAGAGGCTCTTCGTTGTGGTAGCCCTTTTGTTGATTATCGTTGGCTGGGCGGAATGCTCACTAATTTCAAGACAGTACAGCAATCCGTTAAACGACTACATGAGCTAGAAGCTTTGATGTTGGATAGTGTGGCTATGGAAAAAATTTCCAAAAAAGAAGGTTTGATGATGCAACGCGAGCTGGAAAAGCTCGATCGCAGCCTTGGCGGCATTAAGAATATGCAGAGCCTGCCTACCGCGATTTTTGTGATTGATGTTGGTTACCAAAAGGGCGCTATCGTGGAAGCTCAGAAGCTTAGTATTCCGGTGATTGGTGTGGTAGATACCAACCATACCCCACTAGGTGTGGATTATGTTATCCCGGGTAACGACGATTCCAGTCAAGCGATACGCCTGTATGCGCGCGGGATGGCTGACGCAGTACTAGAGGGGCGTGAACAGGCGCTTAACGAAATTGTGGCACAGGTTGAAGAACAGGCGGCGTAAGCAATTTTTTGATTGGTCAAAAGGGGCGAGAGCCCCTTTTTTTTAGGTTATGCTTTCTGAAGGAGTGGAAAATGGCGGAAATTACCGCAGGAATGGTAAAGGATCTGCGTGAGGCAACTGGTCTCGGCATGATGGATTGCAAGAAGGCGCTAGTTGAAACTGATGGCGACTTCAAAGCAGCTGAAGAGCTGCTGCGCATTAAGAGTGGTGTCAAGGCTAGTAAAGCGGCTTCGCGTGTAGCGGCTGAGGGTTTGGTGAGTGCTTTTATCAGTACCGATGGTAAAGTTGGCGCGCTAGTGGAAGTAAACTGCGAAACTGATTTTATGGCAAAGAATGATAATTTCATGGCATTCGCAAGCAATTTAGCGCAAGCCATTGCACAAAATAATCCAAGTGATGCTGAGGCTTTGTCTTCAGTTGTATTGGCGGGTGGTGATAGCGTAGAAGATGCGCGCAAGGCACTAATCATGAAGTTAGGTGAGAATGTCAGTGTGCGTCGTTTTGTGCGCTATAGCACAACGGGCAAGGTAGTGGCTTATTTGCACGGCAGTAAAATCGGTGTGCTTTTAGATATTAGCGGTGGTGACGATGCATTGGGTAAAGATTTGGCGATGCATATCGCTGCGAGCAAGCCGATTTGTGTTTCTAAAGAGCAAGTACCCCAGGAATTGCTTGATACTGAACGTAAGGTATACACCGCACAAGCTGCGGAAAGCGGAAAGCCAGCTAACATTGTTGAAAAAATGGTAGACGGACGTATTGCCAAGTACCTGGCCGAAGTTACTCTGCTGGGTCAGCCTTTCGTAAAGGATACCGATATTTTGGTAGAAAAATTATTGTCTACCCATGGTTTGAAGGTCAATGCGTTCCAGATGTTTGTGGTGGGTGAGGGTATAGAAAAAGCAGTAGTGGATTACGCTGCCGAAGTTGCTGCCGCCGCGAAGGTATAAGCAGATGCCAGTTGCTCCAGCATATAAACGCATCCTGCTCAAACTTTCCGGGGAAGCCCTGATGGGCGATGATAATTACGGCATTAACCGTGCTGTGATTGAGCGCATCGTTAGCGAAATTGGCGAAGTGGTTAGGTTGGGTGTACAGGTGGCGGTGGTGATTGGCGGCGGCAATATCTTCCGTGGCGTTGCGCCTGCCGCTGCCGGGATGGATCGCGCTACCGCCGATTATATGGGAATGTTGGCTACCGTGATGAATGCGATGGCCTTGCAGGATGCTATGAAACGCTTCGGTTTGGATTGTCGGGTGCAATCGGCCCTCAACCTGGAACAAGTGGCTGAACCATTTATACGAGGCAAAGCATTGCGCTACTTAGAGGATGGCAAAGTGGTGATATTTGCTGCCGGCACCGGTAATCCATTTTTCACCACCGATACCGCCGCCGCCTTGCGTGGCGTGGAAATGGATGCGGAAGTTGTTATTAAGGCGACGAAAGTGGACGGGGTGTATACCGCCGACCCGAAACTGGATCCCGCCGCTATCCGTTATCAGAAATTGAGTTTTGATGCAGCGATTAATAAAAACCTTAAGGTGATGGATGCCACTGCACTAACCCTGTGCCGTGATCAGAGCTTGCCGATTATTGTATGCAGTATCTTCAAACATGACGCGCTGAAGCGCGTAGTGATGGGGCAGGATGAAGGGACACTGGTACACTGTAATTGATGGAGGATGAATGTAATGATTTCTGATGTCAAAAAAAATGCGGAACAGAAGATGAATAAGACGCTGGAAACGCTCAAGGTGGATTTCGGTAAAATTCGTACTGGGAGGGCACATACTGGTATTCTGGATCATGTGACCGTAGATTATTACGGCAGTCCCACGTTGATTAGCCAAGTTGCTAATGTAACTCTGATTGATTCGCGCCCCATTTGTGTACAACCATGGGAAAAAATATGATTTCAGCAGTGGAAAAAGCGATACGTGACGCTGATTTGGGACTGAACCCAGCGACTAACGGGGATTTAATTCGTGTACCTATGCCAATGTTGACAGAAGAGCGTCGCCGTGACTTGATCAAGGTAGTACGTAGTGAGTCGGAGAGCGCTAAGGTGGCTATACGCAATGTACGCCGCGACGCCAATGAACACCTTAAGAAGTTGCTCAAAGATAAAGGGATTGGCGAAGATGATGAGCGCCGTGGACAGGATGAGGTACAAAAACTTACTGACCATTTTGTAGTAGAAATAGAGAAATTGTTGCACACAAAAGAGATAGACCTGATGGCAGTTTAACTGCACTGTATATGGAGTTGCATACCATGAGAAAGCGGGCGCACTGCTCGCTTGTGCGACCAAAATGGTCGCTGTCCTCGCGAAATTCCTTCAGAGGTTCTTAATGGCGTTATTTCAAAGTCCCACCCGCACCGTTCCGGCTGTACCTAAAGTGCCACGCCATATTGCCATCATCATGGATGGTAATGGTCGTTGGGCAAAACAGCGTTTTCTACCACGTATCGCCGGGCATCAGCGCGGTGTGGAAACAGTACGCGAGATTGTGAAAGTTTGCCGCGAACTGGGAGTTGAATACCTAACCCTGTTTGCCTTCAGCAGTGAGAACTGGCGTCGCCCGGCAGAAGAGGTTTCTTTTCTGATGCAGTTATTCCTGAAAATGCTTGAACGCGAAGTATCCAAGTTGCACGAGAATAACATTCGGCTAAAAATAGTCGGCGATCGCAGCCGTTTCAACGCCAAACTTAATCAATGTATTTTGGACGCGGAACAATTGACTGTAGGTAATGTTAGCTTAACGCTTACTGTTGCTGCCGACTACGGCGGACGCTGGGATATTATGCAAGCCATGCAGGCGATGCTGCAAGCGCGTCCTGATTTGGCTGGCGGTTTTAATGAAGAAGCCCTGGAAGCGTATCTCTCTATGCATTATGCGCCTGAGCCGGATTTATTTATCCGCACTGGCGGGGAGCAACGCATCAGCAATTTTTTGCTCTGGCAACTGGCTTATACCGAGTTATATTTCACCGATACACTCTGGCCCGCTTTTAATGGCGAGGCATTGAAATTGGCTATCCAGTCTTACTGCGCACGGGAGCGCCGCTTTGGCCGAACGAGTGAACAAGTTCGAAGTGAGCGAATGCAAGATGGGAAAACTAATGCTTAAGCAGCGTGTAATGACAGCCGCCATACTGCTGGTGTCGTTTCTGTTAGCGCTATTTTGGTTGCCTACTTTAGGGTGGGCTGCGCTGGTAATTATCCTTGTGATGCAAGGATCATTGGAATGGGCGCACTTATCTAACCTGTCCAGAAAGACTGTTCATGCGTATTTGTGGCTGACTTTGGCTGTGATGCTGTACATCGTTTGGCTTGATACGCAATATCCCTGGCAACTTGAGTCATTGCATCTGCTGATATATGGTATGTCGGCGTTGTTATGGTTAATTATGGTGCCACTTTGGCTGATCGCCCGTTGGCAAGTGCGTCAACCGCTGTTGATGATGCTAACTGGTTGGATACTATTGATACCGACGGGCTTGGCGATGATGGACTTGCGTATGCAAAATCCTTGGTGGTTATTGGGGGTGATGGGGCTAGTATGGGTGGCAGACATAGCTGCATATTTTTCCGGACGTAAATTTGGCAAAAACAAGCTTGCGCCCAATATTAGTCCTGGTAAGACTTGGGAAGGAGTGCTCGGCGCTCTACTTGGAGTGACCGCGTACACATTGCTGATTGTTTGGGCAAGCGGTTTGTTCACTAATTACAAAGCGCTGTCCGGCATTTTAATAGCATCTTGGGGGTGGGTGGGACTGGCAGTGATCGGTGATTTGTTTGAGTCGGCTATTAAGCGTCAAGCTGGAGTTAAGGATAGCGGCGCATTGCTTCCTGGCCATGGTGGCCTGCTGGACCGCATTGATGCCCTGACCTCCACTTTGCCATTAGCTGCAATGGTGGTTCTTCTTCAAAGGCTGGCATGAAAAGCATAAGCTACCTCACCATACTGGGTTCCACTGGCAGCATAGGAACCAGCACATTGGATGTCGTGGCACGCCACCCTGAGCGCTACCGTATCTTGGCACTCACTGCACAGTGCCAAGATACGATTCTGTTTGAGCAATGTATTCGTTTTGCGCCACGCTATGCTGTATTGCTGGATGAGGGAGCCGCTATGCGGCTGGCACAGCGTATCGCCGGAGCTGGCCTGGATGTGGAAGTTTTATGTGGCGCCGCAGCGCTGGAACGGGTTGCGTCACTGCCGGAAGTGGATATGGTGATGGCGGCCATTGTTGGCGCAGCAGGGTTGCGTCCTACACTGGCTGCTGCACGCGCAGGCAAGAAAATTCTGTTGGCGAACAAAGAAGCGCTGGTAATGGCAGGACAAGTATTCATGGACGAGGTGCAAAAATTTGGCGCAACTCTGTTGCCTATTGACAGTGAGCATAACGCCATTTTTCAGGTTTTGCCCCATAACTATTCCCGTCATCACACGGATAGTTTAGCTGTCGGCGGAGTAAGTAAAATTTTGCTCACTGCATCTGGCGGTCCTTTTCTCAATACTACGTTATCTGCATTACAACATGTCACGCCGGAACAAGCGTGTGCGCACCCTAATTGGGTAATGGGACGCAAGATTTCGGTAGATTCCGCTACCATGATAAACAAGGGGCTGGAAATTATTGAGGCACACTGGTTGTTTAACGCGCCAGCTGATGCGATTCAAGTTGTGGTGCATCCACAAAGCATTATTCATTCGCTGGTGCAATATGTGGACGGTTCGGTACTGGCGCAGCTTGGCAATCCGGACATGCGCATCCCAATTGCTTATGCGTTGGCTTATCCTGAACGCATTGAAACTGGTTCAGAACCGTTAGATCTGTTCAAGATAGCTACCCTTGATTTTATTGCCCCGGATTTCATACGTTTCCCAGGGTTGGCATTGGCCTACCAGGCTTTGCACGCCGGCGGCACAGCGCCCGCCGTGCTAAATGCGGCCAATGAAATTGCCGTGGCTGCGTTTCTAAACAAACAGATTTCTTTCCTTGCCATTCCACGTCTGATAGAAGATGTGCTAGCTGACTTGCCGGTAACCACAGTTAATACGTTGGAGGATGTGTTAACTGCGGATGCCACCGCACGTCTAGTGGCAAATGATTTAATAAAAAATACGATTTGTTTATCATGATTACGCTGTTGGCTTTCATTGTTGCGATAGCAATACTTGTAGTGATCCATGAGATGGGTCACTACTGGGTAGCACGATTATGCGGAGTGAAGGTGTTGCGTTTTTCAGTTGGCTTTGGCACGACAATCTACACCAAACGTTTTGCAAATAGCGAGACAGATTGGGTAATCTCCGCCATCCCCTTAGGTGGTTATGTCAAGATGCTGGATGAGCGTGAAGGTAAAGTGGCGGAGCATGAGCTACAACATGCATTCAATCGTCAGCCTGTGCTACAGCGCATGGCTATTGTGGTAGCGGGGCCGGTGGCCAACCTGTTGTTGGCTATTTTATTATTCTGGGCATTATTTATCTATGGTGTGCCTAGCCTTAAACCTGTGCTGGGCGAAGTGTCGCCAAATACTGCGGCAGCAGCAGCATCTTTGCAAGCGCAGGAAACTATCGTCAGTATCAATGAGCAAGCCATTCCGAGTTGGGAGCAGGTAAGCTGGGTTATATTAGATCTCGCTCTGCAAGGTGCTACCGAAGCGCGCATAGAAGCACGCACTGCACAAGGAGATATAGTCTGGCATGTGCTTGATCTGAAAACACTCACCTCGGGTGATATGAATGAAGATTTCTTGCATTCTCTCGGTTTACAACCTTATCAGCCGTTGGTGCGTCCCGTCATCGGAAAGTTGGTAGAAGGTGGGGTTGCCCAACGTGCAGGGCTACTTCCAGGCGATAAAATCGTGCGTGTAGACGGAAAGAGTATCGGAGACTGGAAAGACTTGGTGGCGGCAGTGCGTGGCCATCCAGGACAGCCACTTCAGTTAGAGATTGAGCGAAAAGGCACGCCACTACAGGTTTTTTACCTTACACCTGAAGTAAGCAGCGAAGCGGATATAACGGTCGGTAAGATTGGAGCTGCACCGCACATAGACCGGCATGAGTTTGATGCCATGTTGACTACAGTGCATTATTCGCCGTTTGCGGCATTCGGACATGCCGTACGAAAAACGTGGGAAATTGCCAAGGTAAGTTTGAAGACGTTGGGCAAAATTGTAATAGGTGAAATGTCGCTGAAAAATCTGAGTGGGCCCATTACTATTGCTGATTATGCGGGACAGTCCGCACAGATGGGTGTGGTCGCATACCTAAGTTTTCTGGCGCTGATCAGTATTAGCCTCGGGGTATTGAATTTGTTGCCTATCCCTTTATTGGATGGGGGACATTTGCTGTATTATATGGCCGAGTTAATTAAGGGCAGTCCGATATCCGAGAAGGTTTGGGAAGCCGGGCAAAAAATTGGTATCGCGCTGCTCATTACCTTGATGGCTCTTGCGTTGTTTAACGACTTTAGTCGCCTGTTTTAGGTTGAAACAATACATGAAATTGAAAAATTTAGCGGGACTTATCCCGTTGTTGTATGCCACGTCCGTCATAGCTGTCGAGCCTTTCGTGGTTAAAGATATCCGTGTAGAAGGTATACAGCGTACTGAGGCAGGCACTGTATTTAGTTATTTACCGGTCAAGGTTGGTGACAAGCTGGATGATGAGCATGCTGCTGCGGCAATCCGTGCACTGTTTGCCACTGGCTTTTTCAAGGACGTGCGCCTTGAGACTCAGCAGGGGGTGTTAATTGTGCTGGTGCGCGAACGTCCGTCCATCGCCAGCATTGAAATTAACGGGGTAAAAGAGTTTCCAAAGACACGCTGCGCGACAATCTTAAATCGGTGGGGCTGGCGGATGGTCGTATTTTCGACAAATCTGCTTTGGATAAAGCAGAGCAAGAACTCAAGCGTCAGTATGTGGCACGTGGCAAATATGGGGTGAAAGTCAACGCCACTGTCACCGAGTTAGAACGTAACCGCGTCGCTATCGTTTTTAATGTGGTTGAGGGTGAAACTTCTAAAATCAGAGAAATTAATATTATTGGTAACCAAGCTTTCAGCGAAAAAAAATTGAAAGGCTTGATGCAGCTCGGTACTCCAAACTGGATAAGCTGGTTTACCAAAAATGATCAATACTCCAAACAAAAACTGTCTGCCGATCTGGAAATTCTGCGTTCATTTTATCTTGACGCGGGCTATCTGGAGTTTTCCATAGACTCTACCCAAGTTTCTATTACACCGGATAAGGAGCACATTTACATCACTATTAATCTTAGTGAAGGGGCTAAGTACACGGTTTCCGATATTAAAGTATCTGGACCTGAGAATATTTTGTCTCATGTTGAGACGCGTAAATTGGTCAAAGTACAAGCGGGGGATGTGTTTTCCCGCAAGGAGTTGACTGATTCTAGCAAGAAAATCGGTGATCGCCTGGGTGAGGATGGTTACGCTTTCGCTAATGTCAATGCGGTACCGGATGTCAATAAAGAAAAGCATCAGGTAGGATTTACTTTTGTAGTTGACCCTGGTTCACGGGCTTATGTACGGCATATCGACATTACAGGTAACACTAAGACTAGCGACATTGTGATCCGGCGTGAATTTCGCCAGATGGAGGGGGCATGGTATTCCGCGTCTAAAATTAAGACATCTAAACAAAAAGTCGATCGTTTAGATTTTTTTAGTGAAGTCAATATTGAGACATTACCGGTCCCGGGCACAAATGACCAGCTAGATGTGAGTCTGGCTGTTAAAGGAAAAGCCCACTGGAGATTTTTCGATTGGTGCCGGGGTATCTAGTAACGTTGGGGTGGTGTTTACTGGTTCTGTTACTCAACGAAATTTGTTTGGTACCGGTAATAACCTGTCCACACAAATTAATACCGGTAAAGTTAATCAAGTATATTCGGTATCTTATACCAACCCCTATTACACCGATAATGGAATGAGCCGAGGCTTTGATGTATACAAACGCAATGTGAATTCCACTTTCACGGCGATTAGTCCATATCTTTCATCAACCATTGGTGGAGGAGTGCGTTTTGGCGTACCAATCAGTGATTTCGAAAATACACATTATGGTATATCGGCGGAAAAGACCGAACTGACACTTACCGACACTAGTTCGCTACAGATGAAAGATTACGTTAGAATCTTTGGGCCTTCCACGAGCAATTTGTTGGGTTCGGTGGGCTGGAGCCGGGATAACCGCGACAGCGCTATTTATACTACGGCGGGGACGGTACAACGCGCTTTTGTGGAGGTGGCTATGCCGATCTCCAATCAACAGTTTTACAAGCTTACTTACCAGCATCAGTGGTTTTATCCGATAAGTCAAAATATTACTCTTATGCTGAATGGTGAAGCGGGAGGTGCTGAAGGCTATGGCGGCAAAACAGTGCCATTTTTCAAAAACTTTTATGCTGGTGGGCCAGGTTCGGTTCGTGGTTTCAAGCCATTTTCTATTGGGCCGCAGGATATAAATAATAATTCCTTGGGTGGCACAAGGCGCGTAGTCGGAAATGCTGAATTACTATTTCCTATGCCTGGAATGAACAAAGACAGGTCAGTGCGTTTGAGTACTTTTTTTGATGCGGGCGCGGTGTTTGGCCCAGGCCTTACAGCATCCGACAGCTTACGTTATTCTACTGGTGTCGCCGTTACTTGGGTATCGCCGATGGGTCCACTAAAAATTAGCGTGGGTGTGCCACTAAACAAACAATTTGGTGATAAATTGCAACAATTCCAGTTTACCTTGGGCTCGTTATTTTAAAAAATTGGGGTAGGAGAAAAAATGAAAATTTTAAGTGTGAGGTTTATACAGGTATTGCTGCTAGTTGGCTGTACTCAAGTATTGGCGGCCGATTTTCGGGTCGGCATAGTGAATACCGAGCGCATTTTGCGGGAATCTGCGCCGGCAGTGAGGGCCGAGAAAAAAATTGAAAAAGAGTTTTCCGGACGTGATCAGGAAATCAAAAAAGTTGCTAAACAAGTAAAAGATGTTCAAATCTTCATGGAAAAGGAAGGGCTGACCCTGCCAGATGCTGAAAAACGCAACAAGGAACGTGAGCTGGCCAATCTCAATATGAATCTGCAGCGCATGCAACGTGGTTTCAGTGAAGCTAGCCCAAATATTGATATTACCGAAAAAGTTTTGAAATATATGGCGAACGAAAAATAACGCTTTGAAAGTAATTAGGATCGTATGAAGAGAAAGGATTATAACCTTAAGGAAATTGCAGCGCACTTTGGTGGTCAGTTGCTGGGAAATACCGAAATAACTGTTAATCAAGTAGCTACGCTAGAAAACGCTAAGATGGGGCAACTCACTTTTCTGGCAAGTGCAAAGTATCGCCCACTTCTTGCTAATACCCGTGCCAGTGCAATAATCGTCAGCACAGCAGATTCAGAGGCGACACCGTTACCCCGTATCGTAAGTGACAATCCTTATCTTTATTTTGCTAAGGTGTCGGCGTTTTTAAATCCACTGGATTCAATAATTCCGGGCGTTCATCCCAGTGCTGTGGTTGAAGAAGGTGTTCAAATTGATCCCAGTGCCTATATTGGTCCGAATGTGGTGATCGGTGCGGACACCAAGGTGGGAGCTGGCAGTGCAATTATGGCGGGATGTAGTATTGGTGCCAGGGTATCCATCGGTACCGATACCCGTCTGTACCCACGTGTGGTGGTGTATAACAATTGTGTGCTGGGAAACAGATTAATTGTGCACTCCGGTGTTGTGATTGGCGCAGATGGTTTTGGTCTGGCGATGGATGAAGGCCGCTGGCTGAAAATTCCGCAGATCGGGCGCGTGATCATTGGTGATGATGTGGAAATTGGTGCGAATACCACAATCGACTGTGGCGCGCTGGATGACACCGTCATAGAGGAAGGAGTCAAGTTAGATAATCTGATTCAGATTGCGCATAATGTCCGCATTGGCGCACATACCGCCATTGCTGGATGTGTTGGCATTGCAGGTAGCGCAATTATCGGGCGCCATTGTCGTATCGGTGGTGGTACCGGTATTTTAGGACATACACAGATATCGGATCATGTCGAGATTTCTTCATATACGATGATCGGAAAATCTATTCGGGAACCGGGTACCTATACTGGAATTTTTCCATTCAGTTCGCATAAAGTGTGGCAAAAAAATGCTGCTCAGCTGCGTCATCTGGATGAATTAGCTAACAAGATAAAAATGCTGCAGCAAGAGATTGAGACTTTAAGAAAGGAACGTTCATGAGTACAGACACCCAAATGGACATCTATGAGGTTTTAGAATACTTGCCGCACCGCTACCCTTTTTTGTTAATTGATCGTGTGCTGTCATACGATCTTGGCAAGGATATTGTAGCAGTAAAAAATGTCAGCATTAATGAACCTTTTTTTGGCGGCCATTTCCCGCATCATCCGGTTATGCCTGGCGTATTGATTGTCGAAGCCATGGCCCAAGCTGCAGCAATCCTGGTGTTTAAGACTTCAGGAACCAAGCCGGACGATAAATCAGTTTATTATTTTGTTGGCATTGACGGGGCACGTTTCAAGAAACCCGTGATTGCGGGCGACCAACTTATTCTAAAGGTATCGTTCCTCCGTAATCTACGTGGCCTATGGAAATTTTCTGCTACTGCGGAAGTAAATGGACAGGTTGTGACAGAGGCTGAACTGATGTGTACGGTACGGGAATTGTAATGTTTCACCCGACAGCCATTATTCACCCAAATGCCAAGTTGGCAGATAACGTTGAGGTGGGTGCATATTCAATCATCGGTGAATATGTCGAGATTGGCGAAAATACTCATGTCGGATCACACGTAGTAATCGGTGGACACACCTGTATCGGCCAACACAACCGGATATTCCAATTTTGTTCTCTGGGTGAAATTCCGCAAGATAAAAAATATGCTGGCGAGCCGACTCGACTAGAAATTGGTGATAACAATACTATTCGCGAATTTTGTACCTTTAATATAGGTACTTCACAAGATGCTGGTGTAACGCGTGTTGGGAACGATAACTGGATTATGGCCTACGTGCATTTGGCGCATGACTGTCAGATCGGGAGCCATACAATTTTCGCCAACAATGCAACGCTGGCCGGGCACGTCAGGATTGATGACTATGCAATCCTGGGAGGATTTTCGATGGTGCACCAGTTTTGTCAGATTGGCATGCACGCAATTACTGGAATGGGCGCTGTTCTTTCGCAAGATGTTCCGCCTTATATCACTGCCGCTGGCAACCCTACTGCCCCTCATGGTATTAATTCGGTAGGTCTGAAGAGGCGTGGTTTTTCAAATGCAGCAGTAATGGCGATCAAGCGTGCCTACAAAACCTTGTACAAATCTGGGTTGACCTTAGAGCAGGCTAAAGTAGTCATTGAAGACCAAGCAGCGGAATATCCAGATCTAAATGCACTGGTTGATTTTCTGGGTCGTTCGCAACGCGGCATCATTCGTTAATCTGGTTATATGGCACAGCAAGTAAAAGTGATCGGCATTGTTGCCGGTGAAGCTTCAGGTGATTTGCTTGCTAGCCATATGATGGAGGAATTAAAACGGGCAGTACCCGGTGTAATATTCATCGGAATCGGTGGCCATAAGATGCAGGCAGTTGGTATGCAAGTGTTATTTGCGCAGGAAAAACTTGCGGTTCGTGGTTACGTCGAAGTGCTGAGACATTATCGTGAAATAATAGGCATACGCCGCAAGCTTCGAGCGTATTTCTACGCACATCCACCGGATTTATTTATTGGTATTGATGCGCCAGATTTTAATCTTGATCTCGAGTTAAAGCTTAAGGCACATGGTATTCCCACCATACATTACGTTAGTCCATCTATTTGGGCGTGGCGTGGTGAACGCATCCACAAGATTAAGCGTGCGGTGTCGCACATGCTAGCCTTATTTCCTTTTGAACCACCACTATATGAAAAAGAAGGCATTCCGGTAACCTATGTCGGGCATCCTCTGGCCGATATATTGCCATTGGAACCCAATCGGGAAGTAATGCGCGAGCAGATGCGCTTGCCCACACAAAGCAAAGTGTTCACCTTCCTGCCAGGAAGCCGTCAGAGTGAGGTTCGAAGTCTGGCCGCGACCTTTATTGACACGGCGAGAATTATTTTACGAAAATTGCCTGAGGCAATCTTTCTTGTCCCATTGGCGACCATCGAAACACGCCATATTTTTGAGGAAATCTTGAGGCATTGCGGGGGGCAGGATTTGCCAATCAGGATCCAATTTGGTCATGCGCACGATGCGATAATCGCCGCAGATGTTGTGCTGGTTGCATCGGGTACCGCTACGCTAGAAGTTGCGTTGCTCAAACGTCCGATGGTCATTACTTACAAGATGCCAGCCTTGTCATATTGGCTATTGAAACCTAAGGCATACCAACCATATTTTGGCCTTCCAAACATACTTGCAGGTAAGTTTGTCGTGCCGGAACTATTGCAGAACGATGCAACACCGGAGAATCTTGCACAGGCACTATTAAACTGGCTTTCTAATAAGCAAGCAGTTACCGAACTGGAAGCAATTTTCACCGATATGCATTCTACGCTTAGGCAGGGCAACGCTCACAAGGCGGCACAAGCTATCCTGCCATATTTGGGTATGTAGCAGGGGCATCAAGTGAAAAACAACTTGTTTATCTGTGGTGTGGATGAAGCTGGCCGCGGCCCGTTAGCCGGACCAGTCTATGCGGCTGCTGTAATATTGGACAGCTGCCGGCCAATAGAGGGATTGGACGACTCCAAGAAGCTCAGCGAAAAGCGGCGTAATTATCTGGCATTGGAGATAAAGCAACATGCCGTAGCGTGGGCGATTGCAGAAGCTTCAGTTAAAGAGATTGATTCGATCAATATTTTGCGCGCGAGTCTGTTGGCTATGCGTCGTGCAATTGAAATGCTGCAGATCCGCCCGCATGAGATTTTGGTCGATGGCTTGTATTGCCCGGATACAGGAATACCAAGCCGTGCCATTGTGCGGGGAGATAGCACTGTTACGTCCATCTCTGCAGCGTCTATATTAGCTAAAACCGCGCGTGATGCAGCGATGCTATTGCTGCATCACGCGCAACCACAGTATGGTTTTGCTGCACACAAGGGCTACGCAACCGAGGCACATCTGTTGGCATTGAAAATGTATGGCGTTTCCGCCGAACATAGAAGAAGTTTTCGACCCGTGCGGGAAATATTACAACAGAAGTAAACATACCACGTTCGTAGAACGTGGTATTGCCCAATGCCCCCCAGAGGGGGGCACAGCTAGCGCGCCTTCCGAGAAGGCGCTCTGTCAGGTTCCAGTTGCAATTGCTCCTGATGCTGCTCTTCCTTCCCTTGAAACCGCACGTACTTTTGTATCATCTCTCCGTTCAATCCTACCGTGTCAACACAGTAGCCCTTCGCCCAGAAATGATTGCCCCAATAGGGCCGTTTCTTGAGAAACGGAAATACGCTGAACAACCTTATCGCCTTCCGACCTTTCAATATGCCCATCAAGCCCGATACCGATAATTTCGGTGGCACCTTTACCAACAAGTGGACGTGATCCGCCTGCACATTCAATTCCACTACTTCACACCCTAACTGCTGGCTGAATATCATCACGCATTTATAGACCTCTCGACCTACCGGCCCTTGGAGTATACGAAATCTGTACTCGGAACCCATACCAAATGATATTGACAATGCCAAATAACATGCGATGCTTTTGTAAACCTGTTCATCTCTTTTCCTTTCGTTAAGTGTTGTGGGGACAACACTCCGAAAGATAACTGTATGGGCAGGTACTCTGACAGGCAAAGCCAATCAGGTGATGACCACGTCCATAGGACGTGGTTTTTTAACTCTCAATAAAGTGTGTATTTCACTGGATGCAAGTCCTATTTCATGTGCCCACCAAGGAAATCGCTTAACATTTTGATCCATGATGTATATGGATATGCTCAATAGCCAGCCGTAAATTGTTGGAAAAAAAATTATTTTTAGGCACTCCACCCAGCTTGATAAGGTGTGGTATCGAATGGTTGTTGCGCGCCTGTGATTTCATTTATCAAAATTTCGGCGCTGGCTGGAGCCATAGTCACGCCGTAACGAAAATGTCCGCTATTGAGGTAAAGATTATCCAGATGTGGATGCCGTCCGATGATGGGGATGTTGTGCGGTGATGCGGGACGCAGCCCGGCCCAATGTTGTATCAAAGGCATGTCGCTTAGGGATGGTAATATTTTTTGGGCACGTTGCCACAACATGTCGCGTACTTCGCAGGTGGTGCGCTGGTTAAAACCTACGTCCTCGACCGTGCTGCCAACCAGAAGATGCCCATCGCGACGAGGGATCAAATATAAGTCCTCTTGCAATACAATATGGCGGAGCGGCGATATATCGAACTTGAACAACAGCATCTGCCCACGCATCGGTTTAATATCTAATCGTAATGCATGCCGCCCTAATACTTGCTTGCTCCACGCGCCGGCGGTAACAACGTAATTTTGTGCGATAAATTTGCCGCGGGAAGTAGTGAGTGCCTGAACTCGCCCATTTTCGACCACAATATCGCTCACTGCACAATGCTCGGTGATATGCCCCCCAAGCGATTCCACATGTTGACGCAAGGCGCGCAATAATCTGGGATTGCGCACTTGGGCGACTTCAGGCAAATAGAGTGCATTGTTATACGTGTGCAGGTTATAGTCTGTTGCATGGACTTGATGTACTGGATAAGCATTGTGCGCCGCACACCAATGTGCTGCCATCTGTGTGTCAAACGGCGGTAAAACCAGCATCCCGCTTTGTTCATATTCCGGGTTGATGCCAGTAACCGTATGTAATTCTTCTGCCCATGCCGAAAACAGCCCTGCGCCGCGGGTGGTTAGGCGCGTAACCTCGTCGGGATAATTCCAAGGACATAGTGGCGACAAAATCCCGCCGCCTGCCCACGAAGCTTCCTGGCCAATTTTACCGCGCTCCAGTATGGTTACCAATGCTCCTTGCTGCAGCAAACGCTGTGCAGCCGACAATCCGGCTATCCACCCCCAATAATTAAAAAATCGGAATTCAAGTATCCAACCCCTGACTGTGGCCACTATCAAGCCTGGCAACATAAAAATGTTGGCGCACACTAAAAAAAATTCCCAACAGTTAGTCCTTTAATAATAAAAACTTGTTGATTATAAATGAAAAGGTACTGGCTTTATAGTTGTAGCATTGTCTAATGTGGAGTGAGCTGTCCAAACCAAATTTGCTTTGAGTTATTTGGTACGATTTTCGGAAGCTGATACGTGTTGGTCAATCGGGATGTGACAAATTGTCGCGCGACAATTTGTCACATTCCCACAGTTAATACATTAAGTTATTCTCACGTGGCGTATTATTCCAGCCGTTCTGCATGAAGATATAAACAATGCCCATCAAAAATATATCAAAGGAGAACTAAATGTTAAGCACTCAAACCATTGCTATTGTTAAATCCACGGCTCCAATTCTTGAAGAGCATGGCGAAACGCTTACGCGGCATTTTTACAAAAGAATGTTCTCACATAATCCTGAAGTCACCCCATTGTTCAATCCGGCAAACCAGGCGGCGGGGCTTCAGCAAAAAGCGTTGGCAGGCGCAATTTGTGCTTATGCCGCGAATATAGATAATCTTGAAGTTCTTGGCGGCGCAGTAGAACTCATCGCGCAAAAGCATGCATCGTTGCAGGTTAAGCCCGAGCATTACCCTGTCGTAGGGGAAAATTTACTTGCTTCCATCCGTGAAGTTCTTGGTGCAGGCGCAACGGATGATGTGATCAATGCATGGGCGGAGGCGTATGGCTTCCTGGCTGACATTCTGATTGGCCGTGAAAAACAGATTTATCATGGTCACACCGTCATGCCAGGTGGATGGGAAGGATTTAGGTCTTTTCATGTAATAGGAAAAGAGGTGGAGAGTGATGTGATTACCTCTTTTTACCTGGCACCCGCAGATGGTAGTCAGCTCCCTAAATTCAAGCCTGGTCAATATATCACGGTACGTGTACCTAGCCCATGTGGCCATACCACCATGCGGAACTACAGTCTTTCGGATAAGCCAGGACAGGAATGGTTTCGCATTAGCGTAAAGCGTGAAGTGGGGCAAAAAGCCAATACGCCTGACGGTTATGTTTCCAATTTTTTACACAGTAATATTGATGTAGACTCAGCCCTGGAAATTGCTCCACCATGTGGTGAGTTTTTCTTGGACGTTACTGAAAAACACGAGCGGCCATTGATTTTTCTGGCCGCAGGTGTGGGCATTACCCCGATTTTAAGCATGCTGCTGAGTGCTCTTGATGCGATGCCAGATCGGCAGATTGTATTTATCCACGGCAGCCTGAATGAAAGTACCCAGGCTTTCAGAAAGGTAATCGATGCGCTGGCCGCAAAGCATTCTAATCTGACAGTTCGTTACCGTTATAGTGATCCCGCAGAAGCGGGCGTTGTCCGTGAAGGCTCCGCTAGCACAGGTTTTATTGACGCGAAACTGATTGAATCCTTTGTGCCTAACCGTGATGCAGATTATTATTTCTGTGGGCCACAGCAGTTTATGGTAAATATTTATCATGAACTACTCGCATGGGGAATTCCTCCGACGCAGGTGCATTTCGAATTCTTCGGCCCACGTCAGGAGCTAAAAAAGCCACTAACTCAAGCGAAGTGTCCTGTGTAAATGAGGCTTCACTCAGCTTCCCCAAAAAGCACAATCATCAATAAGATGTTGTAAAAGACAGTGAGTCCTTCAGGGTGAAAGCTGGTTGAAAACCAGCAGATTGTGGAGCGAAGTTAGTACCCCGTCGGTTGTGGCGGGGTACTTTATTTGAACGACCTACATATAAGTGGAGGACGATTATGATTTTTAAACAATTTTTTGATCCGGTAACGAGTACTTTTACCTACCTTTTAGGTTGTGAAAAAACCAGGCAAGCCGTACTGATTGATACGGTTGCATCAGAACTGCCTGTTTATCTTAAAGAGCTTGAGGCACAGAATCTAAAATTGATCTACACATTAGAAACCCATGTGCATGCTGATCATGTGACTGGTGCGGATGCTTTAAGGCAAAAACTTGGTAGCAAGAGCGTTGTACACCGGGATGCAGGGGCTATGTGTGGTGATTTATTAGTTACCGATGGTGTACACCTCGTTGTTGGGACGCTAGATTTAGAAATTCGTTATACGCCAGGCCATACCAATGGTTGCGTAAGTTACTTTACAGGGGATCGAATTTTTACAGGGGATGCTTTATTGATTGGTGGGTGTGGCAGAACCGATTTTCAGGGTGGAGACTCCGGACGGCTTTACGACAGTATTCATCAAAAAATATTTAGTTTGCCAGACGAAGTTAAGGTATACCCGGGCCATGATTACAATGGACATACGGTATCAACAGTCGGTGAAGAAAGAAAAAACAATAAACGTTTAGGAAAAAATTGTAGCCGTGAAGATTTTATTAAATTGATGAGCGAATTAAAACTTGCTTATCCAAAGTATATTGATATTGCGCTTCCAGCAAACCAGGCATGTGGAAAAATTCTGCCAAGCCAGGCTTCATAGTAAGTAAACCATAAAGGTGTGATACGAGGAGATTGCTATGAAAATAAGTCAACTGGATAAATATATTTTTATTTCGGATCAAATAGTTGATTCTGATTTGCAGGATATTGCCAAGAGAAACATCAAGACAATTATTTGCCATCGTCCAGATGATGAAGGGGCTGATCAGCCTGACTTTGAAGAAATAGCAAAACAGGCAAAAAAACTAAATATTGAGTGCCACTATATACCCGTCGTAAGTGGAAAAATATCAGACGAAGATGTTAAAAATTTCTCTAAAACTTACGCTGAAGCACCAAAACCAGTATTAAGTTATTGCCGTTCAGGCATGAGGGCGGCTTCAATGTGGGCGCTCAGTCAAGCAGATACGCTAGGAGTCACTAATGTTTTGAATGCCGGGAAAAATGCTGGATTCGATCTATCCGGTTTGACTTCGAGAATGGCCAAGGATCATCCGGTCACACCACCGAACATCGTTCATCATGAAATTGTTATCGTAGGAGGTGGTGCAGCGGGCATCGCGGTAGCGTCCAGCTTATTATCAAGAAATTCTGGATTGGATGTAGTCATTATTGATCCCGCAAATGCCCATTATTACCAGCCTGGATGGACAATGGTCGGTGGAGGGATATTTAAGCCATCCACTACAGTTAAAACAATGGCTTCTGTTATTCCGTCCAAAGCCAAATGGATTAAAGCCGCGGTTGCGGCATTTGAGCCAGAGTCTAAGCAAGTGATATTGGAAGGATGCCGTGTTGTTTCCTACGATGTTTTAGTGGTATGTCCTGGCCTTAAATTAAATTGGCATGGCATCGAAGGGCTCGTTGATACATTGGGCCAAAATGGTGTGACCTCTAATTATCGATATGATCTTGCGCCGTATACATGGGAATTGGTGCGTAAATTTAAAAAGGGACGTGCGATTTTTACCCAGCCTCCCATGCCTATCAAGTGTGCAGGCGCGCCTCAAAAGGCTTTATATCTATCTGCTGATCATTGGCTAAAAAACGGAAATCTTAAGGATATTCAAATTGATTTTTATAATGCGGGAGCCGTGCTGTTTGGTGTCAAAGAATATGTCCCTGCTTTAATGGAATATATCGAACGTTACAAAGTTCAATTGCATTTTAATAGCAAGCTAACAAAAATTGATGGTTTGTCAAAAACTGCTTGGTTTACCGTGACTGACCGTGACGGCAAGACGTCAACAACAGAAACAAAATTTGACATGATTCATGTGGTTCCACCTCAGCAGGCACCTGATTTTATAAGGGCAAGTAAATTGGCTGATGCAGGAGGATGGGTGGACGTTAATCAAGATACGCTTGAACATAAAGTTTATCCAAATATCTATGCATTGGGTGATGTTATAAATTGCCCCAATGCGAAAACCGCTGCCGCTGCAAGAAAACAGGCTCCCGTTGCAGCTACCAATATTTTGTTTTATTTGAATAAGGGCAGTAAAAGAGCGGCTTATGATGGGTATGGCTCATGTCCCTTGACAGTTGAGCGCGGTAAAATTGTGTTAGCCGAATTTGGCTATGGTGGCCGTTTGTTGCCAAGCTTCCCAAAATGGTTTATCGATGGGCAAAGGCCATCAAGACTAGCATGGATTTTTAAAGAGCGGCTTCTTCCTCCAATCTATTGGTGGGCCATGCTGAAAGGTCGGGAATGGATGGCAAAACCTATAGATCTTGATTCAAAGAAATAGTCCTGCAAATGCCATGATTGATCCTATGCTGGCAAATGTCCGCTGGGTTTGTTTGTAGGATTCGCACTTGCCGTTATCAGAGATGTCACTCCCTCATTATCGCTACGCATTCGTTGCTGACAAAAAATATTTCCCTACATATCAGTATATTTTTTGCGTATTAATTTTGATGCCGTATCTATAGCATCAATGGCCATTATGATCGTACTGGATGACAAAATTACGCGGCTAAATATGTTGGCTAACCAGGAAATTATTTGAGTGCGACAGGTTTTTGGACAGTCAATCAAACTCGTAAATTGTTTCTTTAAAATATTGCATTCCATGTGCAATAGTAATATGATTACGAATCATTATCATTAATAATTTTATTATACTGATCTTAATATGTATAAATTTTATTATTCAGTGTGTAACACAGAATTTTCCACCTCCAGCTAGCGCATTCCCACAAGCCAATTATTGGTCAGGCCCAGGTCTAAAAATAAGGAAATAATTGTGCAGGATATAGTTTTGATGGCCTATAAAGCGGGGAATATGCGGGTTCAATAAACATGAGTAAGAAAACTGGAGGCTGGTTTGATTACCGTTGCCATGTATGTCCTATCGTTAGCATGCGGTTTAAATAATTCATATTTATGGAGACAAGGCTGAATAATTTTTTACCTGCTTGGCCTGTCACGCCGGAAGCACGTGAGCGGGCGGTTGTCGTTGCGATTGTTCTGGTGCTGCACGCGGTCGTTCTTTATCCCACAATGGCGCAGTCGCAGGGGGGGGCTGAGCCTGCTCGTGAGATGAAAGTGACCATTGCGATGGCGGATAAATCTACTGCCCCTTCGGCATCTGCCGCTCCTGCTCCAGTTAAGGCAAAACCTCATGCTGATAAGCCAGCACCCGAATCATTGCCAGTTGATACACCCGTTAAGCAACCGGAAGAACCGGAAATAAATCCAAGTCCTACAACACTTGAAATCGAAACGGCAGAAAATATCAGGCTAGAGCAAGAAGCAGCGCTCGCCAAAGCGAGAGAGGAAGCAGAGGCTGCACAACGTAGGGTAGAACAGGAAGCAGCGCAAGCCAAGGCTGAGCAAGCCGCAGCGCAAGCCAAAGTACAAGCGGAAGCCAAGGCAAGAGTAGAAACCGAGCTTGCCCGCCTCGAGGCAATGCAAGAAGCGAAAAGAGTCAAGGCAGAGCAAGAAGCAGCGCTCGCCAAAGCGAGAGAGGCAGCAGAGGCTGCACAACGCAGGACAGAACAGGAAGCAGCAAAGCCAAGATCGAGCACGCCGCTGTGCAAGCCAAGGCACAAGCGGAAGCCAAGGCAAGAGTAGAAACCGAGCTTGCCCGCCTCCAGGCAATGCAAGAAGCGAAAAGAGTCAAGGCAGAGCAAGAAGCAGCACTCGCCAAAGCGAGAGAGGCGGCAGAGGCTGTGCAACGCAGGATAGAACAGGAAGCGGCAAAAGCCAAGATCGAGCACGCCGCTGTGCAAGCCAAGGCACAAGCGGAAGCCAAGGCAAGAGTAGAAACCGAGCTTGCCCCGCCTCCAGGCAATGCAAGAAGCGAAAAGAGTCAAGGCAGAGCAGGAAGCCGCGCTCGCCAAAGCGAGAGGCAGCAGAGGCTGCGCAACGCAGGGTAGAACAGGAAGCGGCAAAAGCCCAGGCCGAGCGCCGCCGCAGGCTCGGACGGGCGGAAGCCAAGGCACAAGCAGAAGCCAGGGCAAGAGCGGAGGCCGAAGCGGTTCGTCTTAAAGCAGAACAGGAAGCGGCGCGGGCTCGTGCAGAGCACGAGGCAGCGCAGGCCCGGGTACGGGCGGAAGCCAAGGCACAAGCAGAAGCCAGGGCAAGAGCGGAGGCCGAAGCGGTTCGTCTTAAAGCAGAACAGGAAACGGCGCGGGCCCGTGCAGAACACGAGGCAGCGCAGGCTCGGGGTACGGGCGGAAGCCAAGGCACAAGCAAGCAGGGCAAAGCAGAGCCAGGCAAGAGCGGAGGCCGAAGCGGTTCGTCTTAAAGCAGAACAGGACGCGGCGCGGGCCTGTGCAGAGCACGAGGCAGCGCAGGCTCCAGGCAAAGCAGATGCCCTTGCGCGTGCCGAAACTGCACGGCTCAGGGCGGAGCAAGAAGCTGCGCAAGCCCGGGCAAGAGCAGAAGCCATGGCACGTGCAGAAGCTGAAGCTGCTCGTCTTAAGGCCGAGCAGGAAGCGGCGAGAGCTAAAGCTAGCAACATGATGCTGCGCTCGCCAAAGCAAAAGTTGAAGCGGACACCAAAGCGCGTGCCGCAGCCGAAATGGCTCGCCTCAATGCAGATCAAAGTGAGCCAAGTTACAAAGCATTTTATCGCCTGAAAAATGAGAGTCCATCATATCCAGTTGCAGCACGTCGCATGGGTTTGCAAGGCAAGGTGATATTGAATGTAGAAGTACTGGCAGATGGTTCGTGCGGTCAAGTCAATGTGGCTCAGAGCAGCGGCCACACCATGCTGGATGACAATGCGTTGAAAACCGTGAGGACATGGCACTTCATCCCTGCCCGTCAGGCTGGAGAGGCGATTAACAAATGGTTCAAGGTACCAATCATTTTTTCTTTGAAAGATAACGAAACATGAACAATCTATTTTCTGTTGGTTCGCCTGTTGTAGCTGCCACACTGCTACTCCTTATTTTTCTGTCCGTAGCTACTTGGTCAATTGCTTTGCTCAAGCTGTGGCGGCAGATCAAGAACGATAAATCCAATCGTGCCTTCAGTGATGTCTTCTGGGCAGCACGCGACTGGCACGCTGCGGCTGAGGTGGCACAGCAAGGCCCGGGGGACTTGGCGCGGTTGGCACAAGCAGGTTTTGCGAAGTGAAAATTTAAGTGCCGAAACAGCAAGACTTGAAACATATAGGTGCGCCGCAGGACGTGCTGGAACGCATGCTGCGCCAGCAGGTGGAAAATATGCAACGCTATCACGAACGCGGCCTGGCCGAACTCGCTACCATAGGCTCGACCTCGCCGTTCGTCGGTTTGTTCGGCACGGTGTGGGGCATTATGCACGCCTTGCAGGACATAGGCACAAGCGGTTCGGCCAGTCTGGATATAGTTGCCGGACCGATAGGCGAAGCGCTGATTGCGACTGCCATCGGTATCGCCACCGCGCTGCCCGCAGTGTTAGCTTACAACTATTTTTTGCGCCGGCTGCGCGTGCAAGTAACAGAGCTGGAAAATTTCGCGCACGACTTTGTGCGACTAGCACTTAAACATAATTTCAAACTGTGAGGTCATCATGGCAATAAGCAATTCTTCGCAACAGGGAATGATGAGCGAAATCAACGTAACGCCGCTGGTAGACGTGATGCTGGTTCTACTGGTGGTATTTATCGTTACTGCGCCACTGCTTACGCCGCAGTCGCTAAAGTCAATGTGCCTAAAACTAAAGAAGTCGCAGCAGCCTCCGACCAGACAAAACTACTCCCAGCACATCTGATTGTGGATGCGAAAGGGAATATACAACTGGACAATATTTCGATGAGCGACACACAACTGGCAGATGTTTTAAAAACAGCGAGCACTGGATCCGCTGTTTTTCATGAAAATTGAGGCAGACAAAACTGTCCCTTATGGCCGTGTGGCGGAATTTATGGCAATTGCACAACATGCCGGGGTAACCAACCTGTCTTTTGTAACAGTTCGTCAGTAACGAGAACATGGATCTACTTATTGATGAACAAGCCACTGCTTTTTACGGAGGTTGGATTACTGTTCAATACGACAAACCCGGCCATTAAGCCATTAAATAGTTTTAATTTTTGGGGATGTTGCCATAGTTGCATGAAAAAAATAGACGCAAGAACCCTGAAAGACGAAGCACTGCATGAACATCGTCGGCAAATCATTCGATTACATCGTGGTGGAGCCAGCGCCGATAGCTCAAGTTTCGGAAATGAGTAACCTTGCTGGAAGGATGATTATTTCACATGGCCATTACGATAGTGGAGAGCAATCCAAGATGCGTCGCTTCTTACTTTCAAGACCCACATGGAAAATATGCTGTTCGAAGCTATTTGATGGGCAAATCAATAAATCACCTATTACCTGATGCTGCTACTGGATAAAGAATTAAGTTGTTTATTATCATTCGCAATCAGATAAAGTAAAATTACCTGATAATTTCGAATCGCCTACTCTGGAAAGCTTACAATGAACTTCGTACACCGGACAATTTTATTCTTGTTTGTCACCATTTTTGCTGCTTGCTCTACTACTGAAAAGACGGTAGTTAAGAAAGTTCCTGGTATCAAAAGAATTGCCACCAGAAAACATATTGACGCCAATGCAGAAGGAGATTGAAACAGACAGTACCAAAAAAGCAATTGGATATCAAGAATATAAATGATCAAGATTTAGATGTACGTAAACCTGCAAAAACTATTGAGTCATATCAAAAAGAAGCGGCCCAAGGGGATAGTAATGCTGAATATGCACTGGGTATAAAGTATCGTAATGGCGATAGTGTCGCCCAAGACTATGCTAAAGCCAGAGAGTGGTTTCAGAAATCTGCTGCTCAAGGCCATGCCGTTGCACAAACCATGCTTGGTAATATGTATCGCAATGGCGAGGGTGTAGACAAGGATACTAATAAGGCCATAGAGTGGTATGAGAAGGCTGCTGTACAGGGAGACGCAGGTGCGCAACTTAATCTTGGCTGGATGTATCGCAATGGCGAAGGCGTTGCCAAGGATGCTACTAAAGCCGTAGCGTGGTATCAAAAAGCCGCTGTACAGGGAGATCCTAGTGCGCAATATGCACTTGGTATGATGTATCGCAAAGGGTTATTAGGCGTACCCAAGGACGTTGCTAAGGCAATTGAGTGGTATGACAAAAGCTGCTGCGCAGGGAGATGCGGGTGCGCAATTTATCCTTGGCGGAATGTATCGCAATGGCGAAGGCGTTGCCAAGGATGCTGTTAAAGCCGTAGAGTGGTATCAGAAATCTGCTGAGCAAGGATATCCTATTGCGCAAACTCTCCTCGGTCATATGTATCGCAATGGCGAAGGCTCGGCCAAAAATGCAACTAAAGCTGCGGATTGGTATCAAAAGGCCGCTGCACAGGGAGATCCAGAAGCGCAATTCATACTTGGCTCGATGTATCAAATTGGTGAAGGAATACCAAAAGATGATGTCAAGGCATTCGAATGGTGGCAAAAAGCCGCTGCGCAGGGAGATTCTAATGCGCAATCTGCGCTTGGCGCGATGAATCGGCGTGAATAGACGTATCCGTGGACGCCTCCAAATATTAAATGACGTGTACGCGAAAAACGTATTTTGAGGAGTAAATAGTTTTGTGTGAGCGGTTGTATGGAGCGGATTGGCAACAGGAGAACTCATAAAACGCACTGAATAACGTTATAATTGCAGCACTATGACTGACCGTTACGCCGTAATCGGCAACCCAATTTCACACAGTAAATCCCCGCTAATTCACACCCAATTCGCATACCAGACTGGACAGGATTTAAGCTATGAGGCCGTCCTCGCACCGCTGGATGGCTTCCGCGATACCGTGCTGGCTTTCCGTGATGGGGGATGCCGTGGCATGAACGTGACCGTACCGTTCAAGTTTGAAGCGTTCCAGCTTGCCACTCAACTCACCGTCCGCGCACAAGCGGCTCAGGCCGTGAACACGCTAAAGTTCGATGGCACAGAGATAATTGGCGATAACACCGACGGCGCAGGGTTGGTCGCCGATATCGAACGTAATCTTAATTTCATATTGCAAGGCAAGCGCGTATTGCTAATGGGGGCAGGCGGTGCGGCGTATGGCGTGGCGCTACCACTACTCAATGCAGGTGCAACCATCACAGTGGCAAATCGCACTGAAGACAAGGCACACAAATTGGCGGCTGTATTTGCCGCGCACGGCCCCATCCAGGGCAGCAGCTATACTGGACTCGCAGGTTCGCAATTTGATTGCGTGATTAATGCGACTTCCAGCAGCTTGGCAGACTCACTCCCGCCGTTGCCACGAGGCGAAATTGCACTCCCACCTTCTTCCCATAACACCTCTTTTACTATTGGTGAAAACGCAAAACGCGGGGGAATTTTTGCACCTGATGCGCTGGCCTACGACATGATGTACGGAAAGGAAACTCCTTTCCTGCTCTTCGCCAAAGAGCAAGGCGCAGCGCGGCTTGCGGATGGACTCGGCATGCTGGTTGAGCAAGCTGCCGAGTCATTCTTTCTGTGGCGCAACGTACGCCCTGATACCGCCCCCGTCATCGCCAAACTGCGTCTGATTTGAGCAAACGGGAGGGCACACCATGAAAAAACTATGGTCCTGGACATGGCGCATAGTTGGAGCGCTGCTACTTCTTCTATTGCTCTATCAACTGTGGATTTTTGCGCATATCGCATGGTGGGTACAACACAATCCCGCCACTAGCGCCTTCATGGATCAACGATTGCTAATGATGCAAAACAAGCACCCGGATGCTGAGTTAAGGCATCAGTGGGTACCCTATGCAAAGATATCCAACAATCTCAAACGCGCCATGATTGCCTCTGAGGACGCAAAATTCGTTGACCACGAAGGCTTCGACTGGGACGGGATCCAGAAGGCTTATGAAAAAAACATGAAAAAGGGCAAGATCGTAGCGGGCGGTTCTACCATCAGCCAGCAGTTGGCAAAAAATTTATTTTTATCCACCAAACGCACACCATGGCGCAAGGCAGAGGAAGTGCTTATCACCATAATGCTGGAACAGATGATGACCAAGCAACGTATTTTTGAGATTTATTTGAACGTCATAGAATGGGGCAATGGCGTGTTCGGTGCAGAGGCCGCTGCCCGGTATTATTACCGTGTTAACGCAGCCCAACTTTCTGCGGCACAAGCGGCCAAACTTGCCGCTATGGTTCCTAATCCGCGCTACTACGACCAACATCGTGAAGCGCGAGGTATGTTAAGAAAGACGGAAATTATTCTAAAACGTATGAATGACGCGGAAATTCCTTGAGTATGGATGCGAGGCACTACGGACATAAATTACATTCGTCATCGTTTTAATTGCCAAATATTTCGAACACCAAGCATAACGGGTGAGATTATTTGGCGACAGACAAGAAGGCTTTAATATAAGTTGAAGGAATGATAAAGGTCTCTTCACCCCCTTTGCCGCTTAACTTAAAAACAATACCGTTTTCCTGGTTTTTTCCAAATACTCCCGCGACACATTGATTCCAATATGTTCTTGGTGGGCGCAGGTGAAGTAATCACAAGAACTGACATCCCGTGAGTTAAGTTTAATGACAAGATTATTGCCTTTTGAATCAGACGCAGTATCGTAAAAACGCCAATCGCCACGGTAGTAATCTATAACGTAAATCTGATAACTGAACCCTCCATCCTCATCCGATTTCCACGCACGTAACAAAACGGTGTCCAGAATACCTTTGCTACTATTTGGCCCCTTGAAGTTTGTCGTTTTTTTTAAATCGTCGCGTTGCACACTGATTGCACTTGCAATGGATTGAACGTCATTCCAATTGACTTTTGGCCTTGGCGCAACTCTTGGCTCCGGCTCAGCACATCCGGCAAGCATGAAAACACCTATAGTAAGCATGGTAGTTATTAAAACTTTCAATTTATTTCTCCTTGTTGCAAATGCCTATAGTAAAAATTAAGCGATATCATGCATTTTTCACGCATGAATGGAGTTTCATGCTCTTCGTTTTAAGGTATTGAGTTTCCCTCGGTTTTCGTCTGCCACAGGGTGGGGTTCATGCTACCAGTTTTTCCTGATGTTACTCTTTGATCTAGTTTTCCAGGAGATATCTAAATCTGAGATGCTGTTGTGCGGACTGTCCCTACGCTTCCATGCCCGATTTCACCCCGAAGCTTGAGTAAATAATAGCGCGAAGCGGGGGCGCAACTGGACGCGCATTATGTATTTCATTGATTATCAGAAGAAATCAGGCAGGTGCAGTACCGCCAGTGTGATTGAACCGGTGAATATCATTATGGGAAAGATTTCCAGGGATTGTGGCTTGTTTCCATCTGATGAGGCATTATGAAATTCTGTTGACCGGCACTATAAAACACCAGTAGAAAATGGACGATGTCTATTAGGGACTAGAAAGCTGCACTTGATCGCTGCTTTACTTTCAGTTCGGGGGGCAGGTGTCGTAGCATTAACATATTCCGATTACATAAAATTCAGGATACCTTCGTGAGAAAACCAAATTCATCAGTAACTTCATCCGGCTTGCGTCAACAATTGAAAAGGCTTTGGGCAGCGTTCCTGCTTCCGCTCTATAAGCACACTATTCTGGTGTTAAGCCTTATCTTTTGTAGTGGTGCGCTGCTTGCCTTGTGGTATTTATCCCACGCCACTACCACGCTGGTGCAATCCGCCGCACTTCAGGGCATTACTCTGCATGCAGAGTCTTTAATAGAACTGCGCAACTTATACACTTCTGAAGTTGTGAACCGCGTGAGCGGCCACAACGTTGAAGTGACACACGATTACCTGCAAAAGCCGGGGGCTATTCCGTTACCTGCCACTTTCAGTATGGAACTGGGCAGAAGGATCAGCTTGCGCGGTTCTGGCATGATGGTGCGTTTGTACAGCAATAATCCCTTTCCTTGGCGCAAGGATAGCGGTGCGCAAGATGATTTTGAGGAGCAAGCTTTGGTGGCATTGCAGGCAAATCCGCAACAGCCCTACTATCGTTTTGAAGACTTGCAGGGACGTGCGTCGCTGCGTTATGCCACGGCGGATGTAATGCGCGCGGAATGCGTAGGCTGCCACAATGCACGCCCGGACAGCCCTAAACATGACTGGAAAGTAGGTGACGTGCGCGGTGTGTTGGAAATTGTTCGGCCACTGGATGGTTTAGTAGCGCAAAGTCGCGCCGATCTGCGCGACATCTTTATTCTCTTTGGCACGCTGCTGGCGCTGGGATTAGGGGCGCTCGCATTGGTAGTTACACGCTTACGGCGTGTATCCGTGGAATTGGAAGATCAAGTAGCGCAGCGCACCGCCGATCTGGAGCAGGCCAATGTAGCCATGGCGATCAAGGAAGAAGAGACCCGCTCCGTGGTCGAGCATATGGTGGATTGTGTCATTACCATCGACGAAAAGGGCATCGTCCGTTCCGCTAACCCGGTCGTGGAAAACCTCTTCGGTTATACCCGCGATGAAGTGATCGGACAAAACATTTCTATTCTTATGCCAGAACCTCACCGTAGTGGCCACGACGGTTACATGGAGAGGTATTACCAAACCGGGCAGGCCCACATTATCGGTATTGGACGTGAAGTCGACGGGCTGCACAAGAATGGTGAACGCATTGCGGTATATCTTGCAGTCAGCGAATATTTCGTTGGGGGAAAACGCTACTTCACCGGCATTCTGCGCGACGTCCGTGAACGTGTGCGCATCATGAAAGACCTTGAGCATGCCCGATTTGAGGCGGAACAGGCCAACCAGGCCAAATCAGCTTTCCTCGCTACCATGAGCCACGAGATCCGCACTCCCATGAATGGTGTGATCGGCATGGCCGACGTGCTGCGGCAAACCAGTCTCAGTGGCTACCAAGTAGAGATGGTCAATCTCATCCGGGAATCGGCTTTTGTTCTGCTGGACATCATCGAGGACATACTCGATTTCTCTAAGATAGAAGCTGGCAAACTGGAAATCGAACGCGTGTCCACGAATGTGGCGGACGTGGTAGAGAAAGCTTGCGGTTTGTTGGAACACCTGGCCGCAAAGAAAGGAGTGGAGCTCACCCTGTTCATCGATCCAGCGATTCCTGAAGAAGTTCTGGGTGATGCCCTGCGCCTGCGTCAAGTACTGGTCAACCTCGCTAACAACGCCATCAAGTTTTCCAGCAGTCAGCAGCAACCAGGCCGGGTATCGGTGCGCGCATTGCTGACTAAGCATGACCCAGACCAGGTGACGGTGGAGTTTCAAATAACCGACAACGGCATTGGCATGGATGAGGAAACCCAGTCCCGGCTCTTCACCTCATTCACCCAGGGCGATGCCTCCACCACCCGGCGATTTGGCGGTACTGGCCTGGGGCTGGCCATCTCCCGCCATTTGGTGGAACTAATGGGTGGGGAGATCGCGGTGCAGAGCGCGCCGGGCAAGGGTTCAACCTTCACGCTGCGCCTGTCATTTGCGCTGCCGCCGACCAGGCCCGCTGTTGGCGGCAAGACGGTTGACCTGACCGGGCTTTCTTGTCTGGTGCTAGGCGACGACAACGGATTGGGCGACGATCTGGCCGTCTATCTGAGAAAAAGTGGGGCGGTTGTTGAGCGGGTGCCGGATCTGGCCGCAGCCCGCAAACAGATCAACACACTTTCGTCTGGCCTGTGGTTACTCATCATCGACGCCGGACACGATGCGCCACCGATCGAGGAATTGCGTACTGCCTTCCGCGCCCGATCTGACCTGAATCCACATTTTGTAGTGGTTGAGCACGGGCACCAACAGCCCGGTATCGAGCCCCGCTTTATCGTCATCAGGCGCGGGCATCGTCGTCGGGGACGTGTCGAAACGGTGGATCTTGTCACCTTGGACGGCGACATTATGCATCCTGAGTCCTTCCTTCGGGCAGTAGCCATCGCCGCAGGACGGGCGTATGAGAAAGAAGAGTCTTTGTTCTCAGATAAGACCGAGATGATGGTCACCCCGCCCTCGCGCGCGATGGCCTCTGCAGCAGGGCAGGTTGGTACTGGTGGCCGAAGACAACGAAATCAACCAGAAAGTGATTCGGCAACAGCTCGCACTGCTCGGATATGCCGCAGATATCGCCGGCGACGGTCGCGAAGCGCTGAAACGCTGGGAAAGCGGTGACTATGCGTTGCTGCTCACCGACCTGCACATGCCGGAAATGGATGGCTATCAACTGACTGCGGCTATCCGCGCCGACGAAGCCAGCAAGGCTGACAAGCGACGCATCCCGATCATCGCCCTGACTGCCAATGCCCTCAAGGGCGAGGCAGAGCATTGCCGCGCTGTTGGCATGGAAGACTATTTGAGCAAACCGGTGCAACTTGCGGACTTGAAAGCTACGTTGGCGAAATGGCTGCCTGCCGCCGCCAGCTTGGCCACACCCGTTCCGTCCGTCCCATCGGCCCCACCCGCCACGGCGGCAGAACCGGTGGATGTGAGCGTTCTCAAAGGGCTGGTAGGGAACGACTCAGCGATAATCAGTGAATTCCTGCAGGATTTTCGTTCCAGTTCGGTCAAAATAGCGGCGGAATTGCGCGCCGCCTATCAAGCGGGACAGACGGCGGCGGTCAGTGCCGCAGCCCACAAGCTTAAATCATCGGCTCGTTCGGTTGGTGCGCTGGCGCTGGGCGAGCTGTGTGCCGAAATGGAACAGGCGGGGAAGGTGGGTGACACCGAAGCATTGGCGGTGCTGTTACCTCGCTTTGAGGCAGAAATGGCCGTCGTGGATGAATATCTTGGTTCGTTGTAAATACAATTTTGTGCCATGCAAAGATTAGGGAGAAAAAGTGATGGTTGAAAAACTTATGGTAAAAATTTTGATGCTCGACGACGAGCCATTCATGCTCAAGTTGCTGGCCCGCATGCTGGCAAACCAGGGATTCACTTCGGTTGCGCTCTGTGAAAGTGGGCAAGCAGCCCTGGATCAGGTAGATGGCGTGGATACGCGGCCGAACCTGATTCTACTGGACCTCAATATGCCGGAAATGGACGGAATCGAATTCGTACGCCACCTGGTTGAACGAAACTATACCGGTAGCCTCATTCTGATCAGCGGTGAAGATGAACGGATGCTGCAGACAGTTGAGAAACTGGTAAAGGCACATAAAATCACGGTTCTTGGCCATATACAGAAACCGGTCAAACCGGAGGTGCTGTCCGCATTATTGGAAAAGTGGGCGCCTTCCCCACTGGACAGCCCTCAGGTGGTGCAGAAAGTTTACGGCGCGGACGAGGTACGTGCTGCCATCAACAACGGCGAGCTTGTCAATTACTATCAACCCAAGGTGGCGGTTGCCACCGGCAAGCTGGTGGGCGTAGAGACCTTGGTACGGTGGCATCATCCCGTTCACGGGATTGTGCCACCCGATCAGTTCATCGGCGTAGCTGAAGCAAACGGTTTGATCGACGACCTAACCCGGGTAGTGCTTACCAGCGCGCTGGTCCAGGCCAAAGCCTGGCAGGAAGCAGGACTGGTGTTGCGGGTATCCGTCAACGTGGCTATGGACAGCTTGGCGTCCCTGGATTTTCTGGATTTTGTTACCGGACTCACCGCCAAGATAAACGTACCGCCGCAACAAATCGTGCTGGAAGTGACGGAAAGCCAGCTAATGGGGGACGCGCGGACTCCGCTCGAAATCCTGACCCGACTGCGCCTGAAACGCTTTCGCCTTTCAATCGACGACTTCGGCACCGGTCATTCTTCCTTGGCCCAGTTACGCGACATTCCCTTCGATGAACTTAAAATCGACCAAGGCTTTGTGCACCGCGCCTGGGCCGTTGAGACATTACGGGCGATGTACGACGCCAGCCTGGCTCTGGCAAGACAATTGGGCATGGAAGTCGTGGCCGAAGGAGTCGAAGACCGGGACGATTGGGATCTACTGCTACGCACGGGATGCGATCTCGCTCAAGGAGCTTTTGTCTCCCGGCCCATGCCAGCTGCGGATTTGCCTGGTTGGATGGATGTCTGGCAGGAGCGGGTGCGCAACGGGTTCGCCAATGACATCAGCAGATAAAAATGAAGCGTCGCATTAAAAATTGTCGTACAAGAAAATAAATAATAGCGCTATTATTTAGCCTTAAAATATCCCTCGTAGCCGAACAGCACCGAGGGAAACTGGTCCACGGTCGCGGTTGTACGCTGGGTTGTGGATGTGTTGGTAATCCAGTGTAAGCCAGGTGTTTTTGATAGCGCCAAGGCTGTAGTAGGTTTCCAGGATATTTTCCGGCCGGTAGTTGAGTGCGCCATCGCCAATAAAGAAACTTATACCGCCAGCGCTCAAATAGTCGCGCCGCTGACGCGATAGCCCATTTTGTACGAATGCGATGCCTACGCTGTCCTGAATGCGGCTCCAAGCGTTGCCCTGGATGACTGTCCCTGCAGCAAGTGAATGGTCTATTTCGGTAAAGGCATAGGTTTCTGTTTTACCGTCTGCCCAACTGACGCGGCTGAACACACCTATATTGGGGATTAGTTGTTGTTCCAGGTTGAGGCCAAAGCCGTATTTTATTTTGTCACCGTTGCGCACATTGTTGATATTCGGCACGCCGCCGTGGAGTGCCGCGTAATCCAGCGCATCTTGGAAACGTGACATCAGAGTGCGGTTACGGAAGGCCAGCAGACGTATCTTGCCAGGCTGACCGAAAAGTACATGTCCATGTCCCGCTTCGATCTGATCGCCGTAGTGATTCAATATATTCCGATCCAGAACAAGCTGGTTGGGTAATTTAGGCTGGGTAAAGCGGCCAGCATGTAGGATCCAATCGTCGTAATAATACTCCAGCGCGGCACCCCAGGAATAACCGCGCGCATCGGCTGCATAATCGTAAGCGCCCGCTGTCATGAGAGACCAGTTGATAAACTGAGTCCGCGGATCATGGCTGTAAACATTGTTGTCGAATATGTCCGTCAGGGACAGTTTGCCAACGGTGAGGACGATTTGGCGCTGGTAAATTTTTCCCGCCAGTTGATTGGCACCAGAATCAACTGCATCTTGTATATCACCCAGTCCCCAGCTTTGGCGCAAGAAGGCCCGGGCCATGTAAAGTTTTGGATTAGGCCCAGAGGTACGGGCGATTTCACCATTGGATAACCCGCCCAGGCCAGTGAGGTTAGAGAGAGGGACACCTTGAGCCACTTCGGGATTGAAGTACAACTCGCCCCCCGCCCATGGACGCATACCGAGGAAAGCGGTTCCGGTGAAAGAATAGCTTTTCTCCCGCTCCGGAGAGAGGCTGTTACGTCCGTTGTAGGCGGCATTGAATGGCGCCTTGCCCTGCCAGACGTAGGTAGTCTGGAACTTGGCGTTCCAACTTTCCTCTTCCCCATAAGCGAAAGGACACCAAGCGCTAGTCGCAATGCAAGCCAGTAACCAACAAGTGATCGTACGATAAATGACCATAACGCTACTCCGTTGGCAGTTTATAAAAGTGCCAACCCGATTAATTTACAGAGCTCAGGAAAGCTAAACGATCCTGATATCTCGATTCTCATCCTGCCAAAAGTCTTAACAGAGGATCAAGAGAAAATGACGTGTGTTCCCAGTTAAACCCAGATGTCCATTAGAGCAGCGTTTCATTGAAATATAAGGAAATTTTCTAATGGATACTATTAGAAACCCGGGGGGGGGGGGGGGGGCAATTGATTTCATTTTTTACAGCGAAGGGAGGGGGGGCCGGGGCGCGGGGGGGGGGGAAAAAGAGAAAAGGGCGCGGGGCCCCGGGGGGGAGGCGGGGCGGTGAGAAAGGAGGACCGGGACGCCCCCGCCGCTGTTTGGCGGCCAAAAAGAAGGGAGAGCCGGCAGGGGGGGGGAAACCCGGGGGTAAGGGGGGGGAAATTGGGGGGCGGGAAAAAAAAGTGAAAAGAAAGGGGTTGTACATCCCCAGATTCAGCGAGTAGGTAATTATATTTAGGAAAATTTATTTGTAATGGTATATACCAGTATGTAGAATATACTACATGAATAAATGGCTCTTATTTATCACGAGCCTTCCTACCGAAAACGCTACGATTCGGATGAGGGTATGGCGTGCACTCAAGGCATCTGGCGCAGCAGTGTTGCGTGATGGTGCCTATTTGATGCCGGATCGCACGCCATGTCACGACACATTGGAAGCCATCGCCGCTGACGTGCGGGCAGGGGAAGGAACAGCACTCGTGTTGCGCATTGAGGAACCGAATGGTGCAAACTTCGTCAACCTATTCGATCACAGCGAGGATTTCTCGGTGTTTCTGGCTGACGTAGCAAAGGCGCATGACGCACTATTTGCAGGCGACGTGCAGAAATCACTCAAACAAGTCCGTAAGCTGCGCAAGACATTCACTAGCCTTGCAGAGATTGATTTCTTTCCTGGCGAGACCCAAAAGCAGGCAGATGCCGCATTGCAGGATCTTGAACTGGCCATGGCCAGAGTGCTGGCACCAGACGAGCCGCATCCGGTTCAAGGTGAAATTACGCGCCTACAAATGGCCGACTATCAAGGACGCATCTGGGCAACACGCCGTCGCCCCTGGGTTGATCGGCTGGCCAGCGCTTGGCTGATCCGACGTTTCATTGATCCACAAGCTCAACTGCTTTGGCTGGAGTCCCCAGCCGACTGCCCGGACAATGCTTTGGGCTTTGACTTCGATGGTGCGACATTCAGCCACGTTAACACTCGCGTCACCTTTGAAGTGTTGATGGTGAGCTTTGATTTGGAGTACCCAGCGCTCAAGCGGCTGGGCGCGCTGGTGCATTACCTTGATATCGGGGGCGTTCAGCCACCCGAAGCTGCCGGTGTGGAGAGCGTGCTTGCCGGGTTGCGTGAGGCCATCCCCGACGATGATCAACTATTGGCGAGCGTGAGCGGCGTTTTCGACGGCCTGTTCACCGTCTTCGGTAAAGGAGCGCCAACCCATGAACCAACCTGATGCGCGCGCCATCGAGTGCACTGATACCCAACCTCAGCCGGTGAGCTTCCGGCAAGCCTTTGCCTTTTGGTTCAAGCTCGGCTTCATCAGCTTCGGCGGCCCGGCTGGACAAATATCCCTCATGCACCAGGAATTGGTCGTGAACCGACGATGGATTTCCGAGCGGCGATTTCTGCACGCGCTGAATTACTGCATGCTCTTGCCGGGCCCGGAAGCGCAGCAGCTCGCCACCTACATCGGCTGGCTGATGCACCGCACTTGGGGTGGTATTGTCGCTGGGGCTCTGTTTGTTCTGCCTTCGCTGCTGATCTTGATCGCGCTGTCATGGGTCTATATTGCCTTCGGTAATTTACCTCTGGTCGCGGGGCTGTTCTATGGCGTCAAGCCCGCTGTAACGGCCATCGTGGCGCAAGCGGCGTACCGCATCGGCTCGCGAGCGCTCAAGAATAATGCGCTTTGGGGAATTGCCGCTGCGTCCTTCGTTGCGATCTTTGCCCTCAATGTACCGTTCCCTGCCATCGTGGCAGGGGCAGCCATTATCGGCTACCTCGGAGGCCGCATCGCACCGGGCAAATTCAAGGCAGGTGGCGGGCATGGCAAGGCCGACAAATCCTTTGGTCCAGCGCTGATCGATGATGACACGCCAACGCCTGAGCACGCCCGCTTCAGATGGGTCAAGCTGGTCAAGATGGCCGTTGTTGGTGGATTACTGTGGGCTGTGCCGATGGGACTGCTCAATGCCATCTACGGCTGGCATCACACACTTGCGCAAATGGGCTGGTTTTTTACCAAGGCCGCACTACTGACTTTTGGCGGAGCCTATGCAGTGCTGCCTTACGTATATCAGGGAGCGGTTGGGCATTATGGCTGGCTCACGCCCACGCAGATGATCGACGGCTTGGCGCTCGGTGAAACGACACCAGGACCGCTCATCATGGTGGTGGCCTTCGTCGGCTTCGTCGGCGGTTACGTGAAAGTGCTGTTCGGGCCAGACTCCCTGTTTTTAGCCGGAGCAGTGGCGGCCACGCTGGTAACATGGTTCACCTTTCTGCCCTCGTTCCTGTTCATTCTGGCGGGTGGCCCTTTGGTCGAATCCACGCACGGCGACCTCAAATTCACAGCGCCATTGACGGCTATCACTGCCGCCGTGGTGGGCGTAATTCTCAATCTGGCGCTATTTTTTCTCTACCACGTGCTGTGGCCGCAGGGATTTACAGGAACCTTCGATTGGATCTCGGCCATCATCGCACTGGCAGCAGCAGTCGCTTTGTTCCACTTCAAGCGGAATGTTATCGAGGTGATCGTCGCCTGCGCGGCGGTCGGTTTGATCCTGAAAACCCTAATGTGAGATGAATTATGAAGTGGATTACCAGTGAACGCCCGAAGATTGATCGTATTGCTTGCCTGTGGATGATCACGAAATTTATCGATACAGGGCCGGAGTTTTTGTATTTAATCGGGGGGATGTTCTGCGCCTCGCAGAAGACACTAGCGCCACAGCATTTTGCCGTGGTCGTGCGCGGTGTGGACACTTTATGGCTAAATTTGGCGTCACCAGCTTAATTTTTAAAATGCAAGGAGATTCCCATGTTACATGTCATTTTCTGTAGACGCTTCATCGGTGCGACAGCACTCGCCCTCAATTTGGCCATGCAGCGGATTCAGCGAGCGTTTTGGATACCGCAAAGATTGAACAGTTGACCGGCCTCAAAGGAAGTTTTTCCAAAGAAGAAAATGTATTCAAGGTATCCAAGCCGCGCAGCGACGTCAAAATCCAAGTCGATAAATGGTCCATGCCGACCTTTATGGGCCTCACGTCATGGGCTGCCTTTACCCCGGCCCATAATGGACAGACGATGATGATGGGCGACACGGTTGTGTTCGAAGATGAAGTCAATCCGGCCATGAGTACTGCCTTGAATGCCGGTATTGAAGTTACCGCACTCCACAATCATTTTTTCTTCGATCAACCCAAGGTCTATTTCATGCACATCAGCGGCATGGACAGCGTCGATCAGTTGGCAACCGGTGTAAAGAAAGTCTATGACAAGATTGCCGAAATTCGTGCTGCCCGTCCTACGCCTGCTACAGCATTTCCACGGGTGATCGCCAGTGAAAACAAGATCACCCCCGCTCCTTTGGAAGCGTTGTTTGGCATGAAGGGACAGGTAAACAACGGGATGTTCAAAATCGTAATGGGTCGTGAAGCCAAAATGCATGGCATCGTTGTGGCCAATCAAATGGGGGGTTAACACCTGGGCTGCATTTGCCGGCTCCGATGATGAAGCGGTCGTCGATGGCGATTTCGCAATACTCGAAGATGAACTGCAACCCATCCTAAAGGCCATGCGGGCCGAGGATATTAATATTGTGGCGATTCACCAACATATGACGCAGGAGCAACCGCACTACCTGTTTCTGCATTACTGGGGTAAGGGCAAGGCAGTCGATCTGGCGAAAAGCATTAAAAAAGCGCTGAGTATCCAGGCTAACCTACGCAAATAATGTTCCATTGATCTGATGATAGCCCGATGAAATTCATTTTTGTTATTGCCAATGTAATTCAGTGACTTAGATTGAATATATAGTATCCAGATATTCTTTGGGGGGAGAATAACATGTTAAATAAAATAAATATTTTTGTGGCATTAACAATATTTGGTCTATTACTTTCTGGCTGTTATAGCGGATATAAACGATAACCAAACTTGGGGCAATATAACGGCGGTCGGTAGTTTGAGTTCTTTCAATCCAGCATTAAAGAATTTTAAATACTGGGCAGAATTTCAAGGTCGTTTTGGCGATAACACATCACGCTTTTCTCAGGCAATTATCCGTCCTGGAATAGGGTATGACATTAACACGACTACTAGTGTTTGGCTGGGTTATGCGTTAGTGCAAACAGCAGAGCCGTTTTCAAAAACCACCTTTAACGAGCGAAGATTCTGGCAACAATTAACATTGTCCGATAAGTTTTCGTTCGGAACAGTCAGCAGTCGGAGTCGTCTGGAAGAGCGTTTAGCGCCCCGTTTGGGTGATGATACGAGCTTGCGTTTACGGCAGCTGTTTAAAGTATGGGTGCCACTGACTGCCGCTCCAGGCTACAGCGTAGTGGCTAGTGATGAATATTACCTAAATCTTAATAACGCCGACTGGGGACTTCGCAAGGGTTTCGATCAAAATAGAGCGTTCATAGGATGGCCTATGATTTCGATAAAGAAATTAAAACTGAAATCGGATATATGAATCAATATATTAATAGGCCATTTACTTCAATAAATCGGAACGATCATATTTTATCTATTAACTTTTATTTAAATTACTAACTATCAAGTGTAGTGGTCAAGTAATATCGGACACAACGATAGGTTTTTTTGCTGCCCTGTTCCGCTCAAAGACGGAGGGCGACAGATTGCCCAATACTGAGTGTATGCGATTACAGTTATAGAATCCCACGATGTATGCGGTAATGTCTGTTTTAGCTTCCATTTGATTGGCATATTCGCGCTGCCAAACGCGCTCCATTTTTAGATTCAAAAAGAAGCGTTCCGCCACTGCATTGTCCCAACAGTTGCCCTTACGGCTCATGCTGCAGACGAAGCCATGCTTCACTAGCAAAGCCTGATACTGGCCGCAGGCATATTGACTGCCACGGTCGGAGTGGACGATCAACCCCGGCTCTGGTTGACGCTGCTGTATTGCCATGTGCAGTGCGGCGCAGACCAATTCAGCAGGCATGCTCGGCGCCATCGCCCATCCAACCACCTTGCGCGAGAATAAGTCCAGCACGATCGCCAAATAGAGCCAACCTGACCCGGTGCGGATATAGGTGATATCGCCCACCCGCAATATTGGATGCGACCGGATTGAATTGCCGATCCAGAATATTGGCAGCAATGGGCAGATTGTGTTTGCTGTCAGTTGTGTGGCTGAATTTACGCTTCCATTCAGGCTTCAAGCCTGCCTGACGCATCAGGTGGCGCACCCGGTAGCGACCAACTTGAATCCCTTTGCGCTTCCAATGCGGTGACCAGACGACGGCTACCATAGCATTGGTGACTGGCCATGAAAGCAGCCCGCAGCTGCGTGCTTGTTTTGCACATCATTGGTTGGCGAGACGGCTCTTAGCCTCATAAAAACCGGAACGACTCACTTCCAAGACGCGGCAACTCTGCTGAACGGGGATCGCCTTCTGTTGCAACAGGCAAATAAGCGGGTAGCTCATTTTAGTTCCCGGGCAAAGAAGGCTGACGCTTTTTTTAAAATATCAACATCCATACGAAGTCGACGGTTTTCTTGCTCCAGTTGGCGGACACGCTGTTGTTCAGCAGTGAGTGGATTGCCGATGCCACGCTGTCCACTTTGCTCGGCTTTATATTGCGTCACCCAACGACGGATCGCAGTCAGGCCGATTCCCATGCTTTGGCTGACATGCTGAACACTCAGTCCCTGTTCCTGGATCATGCGCACAACTTCCAGTTTGAAATTGGTGTCGTATTTCTTTCTGCTTTGTCATTTAGTACTCCCCTGATGGTCGATTTTCCACCTATCGAGGTGTCCGTGTAAATTAGACCACTACAGTTCTTAAGATTAGGTACTCGGCACCCGCGATTGATGAGTCCTTCCAAACCATCGGTTTCAACGAGTTCTTGATAGCGATAAAACGTGTCTCTCGGTACGCCCATAATCTTGCAGGCTTTGGAGACGTTTTGAAGTTCTGAAGCAAGATTGAGTAATCCTGCTTTATGTTTAATGATTGGGTTGCTAGTATGAAACATGGGACGGATTCGACACCCATGTCAAACTCGGTAACGCTCACTTTTACAAGTGCATTGTCAGATCAGATTGAGACTAGTTCAATTAATTTTTGTTTTCTATATAGACGGAAAAACCCTCCTAAGAGGGCTTTTTTTATTGTAAATTATTCGTTAACTAGTTCCAGCCTTTTTCAATTCTTTCTATTCTTTCGTTGAGTTGATCTAAGCCTATTTGTTGTTGTACGATTTTATCGTTATCGTGTGCTGCATCTCTTCGAATTCCTGCAACACCAGCTTCCACGCTGGTGATCCTGTTTTTGATCTCGCGTAATTCATGTTCTACACGTTCTTGACTAGCGCGCATTCCGCGTAAGTGTTCCAAAATTAGGTTTTCAACGTTTTCACTCATGATTTTTCCTTTTAATGTTGATTAAGTTTATATTTTTTAATTATTTTCTACAAGCGATCTTGCTCTTAAGTCATCCTCTAAAACAATCTAATCTTTTTCTGAACGTGATCCTGAATGGTGCAATGGCATTCCCAATCATTATTGGTACCTGAGAATGGCACGCAGCTTTGATTCAGCAAAAATCCGAAAACAATACTATCGAATTGCAGTTGAAAAAAACGCCTTCAAATAGAAGGCGTCGATGCTGAGTTGTTGCGGCTTTTATGTAGGCATATGGTTAATCCTAAGAATCAAAAAGCGGCGGAGCGATTCTGGAATGCATATCTTAAGAGCCTGCAAAAGTCGTTGTTTTAATTTGGCCGCTTTCGCCTACTATTTTACATATAATATACATTATGCGAAGTAAGAAATAATGAAAAACACGCTTAATCAATGGATTGAAAATCAGCTTTAAAGTTTTTAATGAGATTTTCAAATAGAAAGGAAAAATTATGGACTTATTTGGTGAAGTTTCTGTCACTAACGCAGATATAGAATTATGGCTTGATAGCATTA
>JADKHS010000008.1 GCA_016721605.1 Nitrosomonadales bacterium | reverse complement strand
AGGCGGATTCAACTCTGAAGTGCAACTTTTGTAAGTGAATTGAGGTGGCGAGCTGCGTTAATATCGGGGCCACGCGAACACCAAGTAAAAGGGAGCACAGATGAAGGAATATAAGCAACTCACCAGCGGGCAACGATATCAGATTTACGGATTGAAACAAGCGGGTTTGAATCAAACTCGGATTGCCCAAAATATGGGCGGGACAAATCGACGATCTCGCGGGAGTTCAGGCAAAACAAAGGTCAACGCGGCTGGCGGCCCAAACAGGCACAATCGTTGCGTGATGGGCGCCGTGCCTGCATCAATGGCAAGCAATTCTCATCGGAGTGTTGGGCGGAAGTCTGAGCGGTTGATCCTGAAGATATCAGCCCAGCCTCCGCCTAATCGGCTTGAGCTGGAAGGTGAATTGCAGATTAGCCATGAGGCGATCCCCGGCATGTCCTGCGCAGAACAAACGTGATGGAGGAGCTATTACCAGCATTTGCGCAGCCAGAAACCACGCCGCAAGCGATATGCAAGCGGGCAAGAGCGGCGAGGCATGATCAAGAACCGTGTCAGCATTGATGAACGTCCGGAGATTGTTGCGAAAAAAATACGTATAGGTGATTGGGAAGGCGACACGGTGATCGGCAAGAACCACAAGGCGGATTAGTTACGCTGGCTGAACGCAAGTCGCGTTATGTTGGCGGGCACATACGCAGCAAGCATGCCGATGGTGTAACGGGCTGTGACAACGAATTTACTGAGTCCCCATAAAGACAAATGCCACACCATTACATTTGATAATGGCAAAGAGTTTGCGGGACATGAAAGTATCGCAGGAACCACAGACTGCGATCTATTTCGCGCACCCCTACCGTTCCTGGGGCGAGTTGAACGAGAACAGTAACGGTCTATTGAGGCAGTGCATTCCCCAAAGGCATGGAACTGACAGGCATCACCGAAGAACGAGTGCGGAGGCGGAGAACGGATCAACCACCGACCTCGAAAAGTACTCCGGATTTAAAACTCCGCATGAAGTATTCTTCGGGGTGGAATTCCGCTACACCGGCAACCACCGGCTGTTGCACTTCGGAACTTGAATCCGCCAGATTATTTTAGGCGCTTAAAAATTAAGAGCTCTAAACAAGACTAGGCGCGAATAAAAAATGTTGACGCAGCAGTATGGCTGATATGTAAGGAAACATTTTTTGTGAGCAACAAAGTATTGTGACGGACAGGTTAACCAGGCAATCCTCAGGGGGATGCTCGCAAATCTGAATTTTTAGAAGTGTCCTTTAGTAAACTATTGGCAGAAAGGGAGAAATGGCATGAGTACCGCCGAAGTGATAGAGCAGGCATTGAACCTGGAAAGCTTCAGATCGTTATTTTTGTTGCTGGAACTGTTGCACACCAGTTTAGATAAGCCTGATCATGAAATTGACCGCGTCTGGCAGGAGGAGCATTACGCCGAGTAAGCCTACGATGAAGGGCTGCTGGACAGTTTCCCCAATGGAAGAAGTATTCAGGGGATTTATAGTGCAGCTTATTTTTAACGCTTGCCCGTGACGAACTGGCTGAGACAAAAGCGCTTTTGTCGACTGCAACAAGGATTGGGCGAGTCTTTCAAGCGTGAGGCGGAATCGGCTGCCAGGCTGATTCAACAACGTCCGCTTGCCTGGCAAATTGAGATCGGGGCCGGTGCGGCGTTTTATATTGGATCGTTTTCCATACAAGATGCTTTATATCATCAGGGCAGAGCGGATAGTTGTGATTGCTGTCTGCACCAACATCGTCTCCCCAGATTACTGGGTAGACCGCATCAAAGCCAATAACCGCCTCATCCCCTAAAACTCTAGCCGGGGTGCGTGCCATTATTGAAAAATAATGCTATCCAAGACCGCTATGCCCATATGTTGACACTGACCCCATTGAACCTTGACCCCATTAAACCTTGAATGCGCTGAAATTATTTAAGTGGACTTATTTGGCAACATTTGCCATAGTGTTTTTATGTCTTATTTTTTGAGGTAACTTTAAATGACAGCCATGAATATATCTCTTCCTGAGACCATGAAAGATTTTGTGGATCATCAGGTTCAAGATGGCGGCTATAGCACATCGAGCGAATATGTCCGTGACCTGATTCGCAAGGATCAAGTCAGGCGTGCGGAACAACATCTGGCGGCGTTGATAATGGAAGGACTGGAATCGGGCCCGGCTATCCCCGCTGATGATAATTATTGGAAAAATAAGCGCACCGCTTTAACGCAGAGACACGACGCAAAATGAAACCTGTTCGTGTTCGCCCTCGTGCCGATAGAGAGATTGACGCGCTGACAGATTATATTGCGCGCGACGATTTAGGCGCGGCGCTGCGTTTTATGGATGCAACACAGAAAGTCTTTGATCTGATTGGAGCGCAGCTTGGGGTTGGTTCTTTGCGCTACGCCTATTTACCTATGCTTGAAGGCTTGCGCGTCTGTCCGGTATCAGGATTTGAAAAGCATCTGGTGTTTTACATCGAGCGGTGGTCTATATTGATGTGATCCGTATCTTGCACAGCGCGCGCGATCTTCCTGTCGTCCTTGCACAGAGGACGAGTAATTAATGGCGGCAAATTGCGATGCGCAAAACTAAATCAGCGATTTTGGAGGCCACAATCAATCGAGTCTGACCCCATTGATGTTCTTTTTATACTACTTAAAATAGCCAGCGCCTGACAAATAGGCGTTGGCTATTTATTGGTAAACAGTTACCCAAAACTTCAATTAAATAATTTTACGTTTACGTAAAGATGTACCAATACCCAACAAACCAATACCCAACAGAGCGAGTGTAGTCGGCTCTGGAACTTGTCGAGTATTAAAGTCAACAACACCTGCAGCACTATTGATCGCTACATATTGTCCATTTGATGTTACACCTGAACCAGTATTATTGAACGCATTGAACGCAAGATTATAAAATGGGAAGGGTCAAAAAAATACTTATCTCCATCTGCCGTATTCGTGTAACTAGTCGCCGAATTCAAAGCTGCTCCCATTGTAAATCCTGGAGCCCCGGGTGTAAGACTCGCTACACCAGAAATCAGAGACCCGGAACCTAGTTTGATATCATCACCATTGTTTGTAATCGATGCATTTGCAGCAAGAGTAGCAGCTACGAAACCTGTTTTCAAAGGATCAACATTAGACACATGATTATCTCGCCATAATTCGAAATTCAAACTTGTTAATTGGTAATTACTACCAGCAGTTCCAAGAGCTCCAGTGGTTAACTGCGCAACCAAATTAAAAGTAAGATAAAGCTGGTAAGTATTTCCAAGACCACTATCTACAGCATTTACTGCCCCAGTGAATCCCGATGGGCCATCATTAGTAAAACCGCTAAATGTAAGATAGCCAAAAGTAGTAGATAAGGTCTTCGCTATTGGATCTACGGTCAGGCGCTCAGACGAACTACCTGAAACAGATGTCGCATAAAATGTACCTGAGGCAGTATTGCCGTCCATATTTGGATCAACCTGAAATTGTGGCAATGCCATTGCATTAGCGGCCATTCCCAGCGATAACAAGGTTCCAACAGCGACCGCTATTAATTTTTTTCTATATCCTATTGTCTTCATGATTAAGGTCCTTATAGTTCAGTTTGTATTTTTTATCTCAAGAAAAAGGCCAATCCTATTTCTTACGTTATATGTAAAGCAGCATTCGTGCCACAAAATTATTATCGCATATAATCATACTATTATGAACAATTCGAAACTTAACACATCCAGCTATGTAAATTTTTCGACAAACCTATACATGATTTTAGGAAATTTCATACAACGGCAAGAGCGGGGTACACTCCTTATTTATTATTCCCCAAATAATTCCCCACTTCCCAGCGCCCCGCCACAATCGATAACGGTTGCGCACGTCCAATTCTGAATAACATTAACGGAATAGCGCCGTCCAAACTGGCCTTCCAGCTTTCCGCCAAATTTGTACTGCAAGCCTGCCGAAATACCCTCCGCTTGTGCCCCTCCAAGGCAAAAAGGCCGAGGCCGGCATGGGCTGCAAAGACGCGTCCCTGGCTTATCACTCCCAGCCAGAGGCGCTGAAAAGCCCGCCCGGCATCAAACACTGCCTGATTGTCAGTATTTTTTACAGCCAGTAAACCCAAGTGGGGTGCCAGCCGACAAGGCAGGTCGCAGGCGCGCCAGCCCAGCATGTGGTGTGCCCCCAGCAAATTGGCCAATCGCATAACTGGCCAATGGCGCAACAAGGCAAAAAAAGCGCGCAGCGGTGGCTCTACACCTAGAGCGCCCGGTGGCAAACCTTCCGAACATGCGCTGCGCCAACCTGCATCAAAGCGGATGGCGGAGAACAGTTCTTCGTGCAGGATGCGGTTATGGAAGCGCTCGGTCTCCGCCTGACGCATAAGACGGAGGGCTTGTCTACGCCGATTTGGTTCATCCAACCAAACCAGTTGGCAGGCGGAGTAGGTACGTGCGGCGGCATCCAGTTGACTTCGCTCTGCGTCAGTCATCTTAGGCCCGCGAAAGTGCACACGACGGTTGGTGTGGCGTAAAGGGATGTGCCGCCATAGGGGATCAATTTCTGTTTGGCCCGCTTGCAAACGAATTTGCATGATGAGATTGGGCTGTGTCGGGTCGGGCAATAGAACCGTTTTCGTACCTATGCCAAAACGGCTAGCAGCAATGGTAAGGTTTTCCGCTACTGCTCCCAGAGACAGCAGTGCGAGCACCGCCTGTAGCCTCCTTGAAGAGGGAGTTCAGTTTCAGTATAGCGGATATAAATGGTGTCTTCGATTAACTGGCGAATTCGATGTTGGTTATCCGCTGAGGGGAGCCATGATGGCGTTTTCCAGGATAAAGTGGCGTATCCTGATTGAAACGATCCATATCAACTTAAGCCGAGTTGATGGCGGCGATGGCCAACCCAATCCGCTGCAAAGGATTGCGGTTACCACCGGGTCGCTAAGTGTGAACCAGTTTGTTGCGGTAGGCATCAAATTGGTGGTAGCCATGTGGCGCCGCGCGAACCGGGCCGCGTCGGAGTAGTATCTTAAGTGCCTCGGTGGCAGCCACACCAGCACATAATTGACAGGCCATGGCTGTAGATGGGCCGCGCCGGGAAGCGAGATCCACGGTAGATGGGTCAACCAAATAGCCGCGCTGAAGCAGGGCGGGAGAGAGTCCCAGCAGAAAACGCAGCGCCTTTTCTTCGTCTGACACGCTATTCAAACAGAAAAAATCTTCAAAACTCATATGCCCTGGCAAAATATTGACGACAGCAGCGCCCATGCCAAGCGGAGCTGCAATGACGGCAGGTATCTGGAGCCGTTCACAAGCCCGATACACGGCTTCACGGGCTTCAAACACGAAAAATCCAAGCCATCAACATAGACATCTACTCCAATTAAAAAATCATCGAGATTCTGTTCGTTGATCCCTTCTGAAAAACCCGAATATCCAATTCTGGATTAATTTCACGCGCCTGTTCAGCCATAACATTAACCTTCTCTAACCCCAAGGTGCGCATACCCGCACCCGCTTGACGATTGAAATTAACCAGGTCAAATGTATCAAAATCAGCAATGTTAAATTTTCCGACACCAAGTCGTGCAAGCGTTACAAGATGAATCCCCCCTACTCCACCCATACCTGCGATAGCAATCCGGGCATTTCGGAGGCGGGCTTGTTCGGCTTGTGTCAACCAACCGATATTGCGGGAAAAAGCAGTGTTGTAATCGAAAGATGGCATATATAAGGGCGGTTAGTCACTTAGTAGGCAGCAAACGCAGGGCAATGCCTTCTCCATCTTCTTTGGAGAAAAAATAGGGATACAATGACCGTTCCTTCAGAGCCTGATCCGCCTTACCACCCCAGAGTATAATTTGACGATCAACGTATTCAATTTCAAGCCGTAGCAAAACTCCAGTTGTATTAACCCGGCTATTTAGGCGTTCTGAGCCTATCTGCTCAAATCCGAGCATACGCTTATAAAATTTGGCATGCTTGGGTGTCACTTCAATAACCACATCCGTCTGCTGCTGTAGTTTACGTCCATAAATATAGGCAATATGAAACAATGCGGCGAGCACAGGTTTTGATCCAACCGTTTGATCTACCGCGAATTTTGTTAACTCCACATAACGACGGCCTTCTGCCCTAAGCTGGTTAACTTCTTGCTTGTAATTAACATCTGCCTGCAAACCATTGCCCGCATCTATGCCTAAAGTGATAGTTCCAGCTTCAACACCATTCTGGGAGGCAGTCAGGGTAATATGATCGGGCAATTTCTGAATATTTGGTACGGCGTAACCTTTCTGAAGGTACATACGCTTCACCAGCAAGCTGGCACTCGTAAAACTTCTGGTGGATTGTGCGAGACGAATTTTGTAATTTTGCTGTTGCACGAATACTTGCGTTTCGGCCATTTGGTGTTCTGCGTCTTGCGTACAACATTTTTAAACGCATGGAGCGAAAAAGAGACAACGGTCTTGTCTTCTAAATCTGTTTCCCTTTGGTAATTTTCATTTCCTTTATCTGTTTTTCTATGTCTAACCGGTTTCTCATGGCCGTCTACTTCTTTGTAGCGACCCTTAAGACCAAAAAAAGAACTAATGAAATTAAACATGTTTTGGTTAAAGAAAATTATATGGATACAAAAATTGCACCTTCCTGTTACACTTCCAGTTACCATAATATCGGCAAATAAAGGAATAACATTAGCGCTATTGATAACTGAAGGAAATCAACAGTACAACTTATTGTCCCAACATAAGTTTCTCCACCATAAATTAAACAAACATTAAGGCATCATGCCTATATTTATGTTTAGCCTACGCTTAATGCAAGAAAATTCATATATTAAACACATGGACACCTTGTTATTACGCGTGTTACCCGTTACACATCGGCAGCGCCTAAACTTGTATGCCCAGCGCCCCTCTATTGCAGTAAATACGCCGCACGTCGCTAACTATAACTGCTTCAGCAAAGCTTTTGCTTCCTCAATTTGAGAAAAGGCTTTCCCTGTAGCCAAAAGCTGCTCCAATTCTTTACGCGCCTTAGCCTTGTCTCCAGATTTAACTAGTCCGAGCACAAAATGATAACGAATAGCGGCCACTTCCGGTGCCACATTAACAGCCTTTTGTAAAAGCGGTAAGCCACGATTTGTATTACCTTGCTCCACCAGCATCCAACCCCAGGTGTCGAGTATTGCCGGATTGTCAGGAGCAAGTTGGTTGGCTTTCTCGGCATACTCCAAGGCACGGGGATCTTTTTCCTGTTGATAGAGCCAAGCAAGATTGTTCAACGCAGGAATGTTTTTTGCATTTTGCTGCAACACAGCTTGGTATTGTTCGATAGCGGCTTTATTCTGCTTGCTGGCAAGATAAATTCCTGCCTGATACATGCGGGTGGGTACATCGGCAGGGTGATCTTTTAGCCATTGGGCTAGGCGGGCGTCCGCAACCTTGCCTTTACCGGCTTGGCCGAGGAAGCGTGCAATTTCACCATGAGCGGGCCAGTTTTGCTGATAGTGAATGCCTGTTCGTAGGCCTCACTGCTAAATCAGATTTTTTGCGCAATCATACATCACCCTCCAGCTCAAAGCCTACAGGATTTAAAGTTTTTTCTGAACTTGCCGGGCAATTGTGAGGGCTTGCTCATAATTGCCCTTGTTGGCTCCAAAGAGGCTAGAGCCAATTGTGCGTCTAAATAATCTGATTGCAATGATAGTGATTTTTGAGGGCGTCCGATGCTGCCGACTCGTTTTCATTGCCATGTGAACCGTAGCGATGAAAAATTGGGCAGGGGCAGAGTCCGGCTTCATGGCGGCAAGCCTAGTGTAGGTTTCCAAAGCGGCCGGCTTGTCGTCATTAGCGAATTGGGCTTGCGCCAGAATATTCAGAACCTCTGGGCTGCCGGAGTTGGAGCCTTGAAGTTTTTGGGCGAGGGTAAGCGCTTTTTGTTTTTCACCTATGCGTAAATAATGAATGACCAATAGCATGGCTGGCTGCAATGCGTCCGGGTTTTCATTGCTGGACTTCTCTAGCCAGGTAGTAGCTTCTTTGGTCTGTTCTTGGGCGGTCGCAAGACCGGCCAGCGCAGTCATGATTTGAGAATTTTTCTTGTCTTTTTCGAGCATAGCCTCAAGGCGCTTTTTGGCCACATCCGGCTTTTTGTCCCGCATGTCAAGCTGTACAAGACTCATCACAGCAGGGAAATTGGTGGGTTGTATGAAAAGCGCCTTCTCAAAACTCGCGCGTGCGGCAGTGCTATCATTTTTGCCCAAGTAGGCAGCGCCTTTCAGGTTGTGAGCAAGGGGGTTGTCAGGCTGTTCTTTTTCAAGAGCCTTTACCGTTGCAAGTGCTTTGTCGTATTCCTTGAGGCGAAGGTGGGTCATCACCAGCAAGATACCTGCCTTAGGTGATTTGGTGTCCATTGCTGCTGCTGTTTCCATTTCAGCTACCGCACGGTCATTCTCGCCTAGCGCTAGTTTGCTCAAACCCAGAGCGGTATGGAGTTCTGCCGCTTTCGGCGCCAGCGCGCTGGCCTTTGCAAAGTATTCCGTCGCCTTTGTGTAGTCTCCGGCCTGCATATACGTTTCACCCGCAAGCGCCAGTAATTGGAGATCATCTTGTTGCGCGGCTTTAAGCGCTGGCGCCAATACATCAATTGCGTTTTGTGTGCGGTGGCTTTTTAATAACGTGCATGCCATCAATTTACGGGCGTAGAGATTGCCTGGGTCCCTTTCCAGATATTTTTTCAAATGTTGTTCGGCTTGCGGCAATGATCCAAGGGCGAACTGCACGGCACCTGCCAGTAAAACGCTAGGCATATGTTCTGGTGCCGCACGTAGGACTGTCTGCAACGATTCCAACGCCGCAGCATGCTTTCCTGGCGGAAATCAAGCAGGGCTTGCGCATAGGTAGTGGTTAGGCTGTTCGGCGATGTTTGCGTGCCGCGTCGATATCCGCTTTGGCCAAATCGAATTTCCCGCATCAATTTCCAAAAAGGCCTTGTTGATGTGGGCAGAGTTATTATCCGGCTGCAATTTTAAAGCTTGGTCATAAGCGGCAAGGGCAAGGTCTGTTTTTCCTTGGGCACGCAGAAGGTCACCTTTAAAAAGCACCACATCCGTGTTTTTTGGATTTTTGGTTACCGCTTGTTCGGTGAAGCCTGTTGCGGCATCGATATTTTTCTCCGTAATCGAATGCCTAGCTAACCCGATAAGCGCGTCTGGAAAATCGGGGTTTATTCTTCAGGGCCTGCTCAAACGATTCCTTGGCTTCCTTGCCTTTGCCTAAAGCTAAATAAGCATTGCCATGCAAAACTGATATTTCAGCAGATTCTTTTTCTCCTGGAACCTGCTTGATTTCATCCAAAACCGCCTGAAATTTACCTTGCATAAGCATAGTCTTGCCCAAATCAGACGACACCTTGGCGGGATTCATTCCCAAACTCAAAGCCTTACGAAGTTCTTTCTCGGCTGAAGGAAAATCCGCAGTTTCCATAACCTTTCCTTTGAGTTTCGTGGTGGCTTTAAATTGATACGACAGTAACGCTAAGGTTACGTTGAACAACGTCCGCATTGCTTTGCCGAACATGACATCTTGAAATCAATAACTTTAGAATTGCTCCAACAGGGCCGGTGTCAGAAGGGCCTGTTAAGTATCGCCTTAGTATCCTAAATTTTAAAGGTGCCTAGAGTCTCCAGACATTAAGCCCAGCCGCACGCAAAGCTGTCTGGTCAAAATGAGACTTAACATCAATAAAGCAACCATTTGAAACAATTTTTTCTTGGAAATCAGTAAGGGGCCTGGCAAGAAATTCGCGGTGTGACACTGCGGAATCATTGCATCTGCGCGTGGCAACTTTTCCCGAGGTTACAAGTTCCAGCCATACTCGTGAAGGGCATCTATAGTAGTAGTTACTGGATCATGAACAAAACTTACACCGTAAGACCGAAGTTCGAGAATAATGTCCATAACCTTTGAATTTCTGAGGCTGCAAATTTTCGCAATAAATTTTGCCATTCCGTCATTTATTCGACGCCCCGCCAGTATCACCTGAGGGTGATAGCCAATCATATCTGCTTTATGGGTAAGGTAGTAAGGGTCTACACCAATACAATGCCCACCGACTAACCCGGGACGAAAAGGGAGAAAATTCCACTTGTCCCGGCAGCCTCTGGCTACCCCGCAATGTCAATTCAAGCTTATCGAAAATGATGGCCAATTCATTAATCAATGCAATATTCAGATCACGTTGAGTATTTTCGATCACTTTTGCCGCTTCTGCGACCTTAATGCTGGATGCTCTGTACCGGCACTGATAATAGCTTCGTAAGCTTAGCTACTTTCTCCAGCGTTTCGTTATCATCTCCTGATACAATTTTTACAATGGAAGTAAGGTGCGTTCTTTATCACCTGGATTAATTCTTTCTGGAGTAATACCCAATGTGAAAATCTTTTCCATTCCATGCGAATTTTTTTCCAGAATTGAAATACATACTTCCTCAGTAGCGCCAGGATAAACCGTTGATTCATAAATAATGATTGCGCCACGCTTCCATATCTTCCAACCGTTTCGCTGGCGCCAACAAGAGGAAAAGTCAGGCTGATGGGCACTATCTTCGGGTGGTGGAATTGCGATTGCAAATATGTCGGCGAGATAATTCGAGGGGTCGGAGCTGACGGTAAGGTGGGTAGCCTCTTGCAACTTTCAGTTGACAACCTCCAGTTGGATCAATATGCCGTTTTGTAACTCTCTCTATTTTGGTGGCGGAAAGATCCAAACCGATCGTTTGCTGTTTTTCCAAACTCTACAGCCAGAGGTAAACCCACGCTATCCAAGCCCAACTACGGCAACAACAATGTCCATACTAACTCACTTTGCTATTTATCATGATCTTTCGAATCTAGCAGATATGTTGGGAAGCTTCAATCTTATTCTCAATTTATCTTATCGGTTTACTAACATCGCTAATGCTATTGTTACAAAAGCCGATATGATATGGGCTTAGCTTAAAAATACGAGCGAATTTTGTGGAGTAAAAATGCTGTTTAGAATTTCCAACCACTATGTCTCCAAAGTAGTGTCCATTCTGCTTTTTGTTGAACTGTTTGTTTTCATAGCCTCAGTCTATCTTGGGGCGACTATTCGATTCTTCGATAGTGGCTTCCCATATTTTGTCCAGATGGAGAGTTTTTCCTGGCGGCAGGTACATTTCCTAGCGATGGTTTCAGTATGAGCGCTTTTGGCAATATAAGGCATGACCACAAAGAAAGCATAAGGTTATCTTCTCCGTGGCATGCCTTCTTTGCCTTGGGATTCGGCATCGTAACTTTGATATTTTATTTAATACCAGGCATTTATATTGGGCGGCAGTATTTAGGTCTCGTAATTATTATCACAGTTGTTTGATTTTATTGGTGAGGATTATTTTATCATCAATTATTCAAATTGAAATATTTAGAATCACGAATTATTTTTATAGGATGCGGTACGCTAAAAAGAATGCAGTGATCTGGCCGTACATAATGTTAGTTACCATAAATATAACATCGTTGGCTTTGTTCAATGGCCGGTGAAACGAGCTGCATACTTCCGTCTATTATTTTTCCGGCGGGAAACTCATTAATAGATTTAACTGGCCAAATATAACGCGAATGAAGTCATCGTCGCCGCAAATAATCGACGAGGTGAAAGTTTCCTTATACAAGAGTTATTAGTTTGTAAAATTTCAAATGGGATCAAGGTGACTGATGCGGAGTCTTTTTTGAACGCGAAGCGTGCCAAATCAGGGTGGATTCCTTCAACCAAGTTGGTTGGTTTTCGGCGGCGGATTTGGACCAAAGTTTTCTACGGTCTTTATTAAAAGAATTTTCGATTTGTTCGCCAGCACTATTATTTTGCTTGTTTCTTTCCGGTAATATTACGGCGCTTCAAGCATTTATATCGAAGACCGAACCCAATCTTTTATCGGCAAGAACGGGTTGGCATGGATGGCCATACTTTTATGGTGTTGAAATTTCGTAGTATGCGAAAGGATGCCGAGCAAGGAATGCAACCTCAGTGGGCGGCCGCAAATGACGATCGTACAACAAAGGTGGGCCGTATCATTCGCAAACTGAGAATAGGACGAACTTCCCAAATTATAAATGTTTTAAAGGGGAGATGAGCTTCGTTGGACCACGCCCGGAAAGACCTTTTTTTGTGAAGCAACTCATTGATGAGGTTCCATATTACAACGTGCGGCACAGTATTCAACCGGGAATAACGGGCTTGGCTCAAGTACGCTACCAGTATGGCGCCTCCGTTGAGGATCCCGTTCAAAACTCGAGTACGACTTATATTATGTAGAAAAACAATAACTTGTTTCTGGACGTACTTATATTAATCGATACTTTCCAGGTTGTGATATTGGGCAGGGCAGCAGATAACCTAATGGAACAACCTAAGTGTTGACAAGCATCACTGCATATAGCTATGGCATAGCCGCTGTAGCATTTCTTATACTCACCGTTCTCTTGTTGACCAGTTGGCGTGCCCGTATTTTCGGGACAGCTGACGATTGCCCGATGATAACGGTGCTTTGGGCAACATCGATTGTTTTACCAGGCAGCTAAACCCCCTTATCGTTGCTGACAGACGTTCTGGAAATTTTACGAAATGCAGGGTGGTCTATCTTCCTGTTAATGCTGTTGGGACCTTTCCAACAAACAAACTCTTCACCCTCCTTTTAAATTCAAACTAAAACCTTATGTAGTTGGCATCCTAGCGTTTTATTGTTTACTCTTACTTTTGAACATTTATAGCTACTGGAAACTTGACTCCTCTCAAGGAGAGACAAGTTTTATTTTCATAACAGACATCGTTGGCCGTGTAGTCATGGCGGTTATGGGCATGCTCTTGGTGGAACAACTTTACCGAATACACCCGCTAAGGGACGCTGGGGGATAAATTTGCCTGTTTTTGGAATCGGGGGATGTTTGCCTACGATTTTTACCTATACAGCGACGCCATGTTGTTCAGGCAAGTTAATGTGGAAATCTGGACTGCCCGAGGGCGGTCATCGCCCTGATAGTTCCTCTAATCGCAATATCGGCAGCACGGAATCCTAAATGGCCGTTGGGTATTTCAGTATCACGCCGTATTTTATTTCACTCAGCAACGCTGTTAGGCACTGCCCTGTATTTACTGGCTATGTCTGCTGCTGGCTACTACCTACGGTTTTTCGGGGGCTGGGAGCCGTCATGCAAGTGACTTTTTGTTCGGAGCTGTGGCCTTGCTTGTTGGCATACTATTTTCAGGCGCGTTTCGTTCATGGCATTAAGGTCTTTATCAGCAAAAAAGCATTTTTACAACTACAATTACGACTATGGTGAAGAATGGTTAGGTTTTACGCGCACGCTCTCGAACATAGCCATGGACTAGGCGAACGGGCCCATCCAAGCCAATAGCGGCGCTCGTGAAAGCCCCGGGGGGTTTGTTTATTAGCCAGGAATCAGGTAATTGCGAACCTGCGGCTCATTGGAATATGAGTTTGCCGAATGAATCTGAATCAGCAAATAGCGCCCTTTGTCAATTTCTGGAGAAACAAGCGTGGGTAATCGATCTTCAGAATACGACTCAACTCCTGAAAAATACAGTGCAATTTTGTTCCTCAATGGTTACGAAGTTTCCTAAAGGCTGGCTGATAGTTCCTTAATTCTGCTGGGGAGTTGTTTGGCTTTATGGTACTGGCGCAACCCAGAAGTAGAATTAAGTTAAATTGGGAAGTGATTGATCTACTCAAAATTGCTGGTAGCCAGGCCGCGAGTTATCTTGCCCAACAGGAATCGACTAACGCTCTCATCATTGCGCGTCAGTTTGAATCTTTCAATCGCATGTCGACTTTTATAGTTCATGACCTGAAAAACTTAGTTTCCCAGTTATCGTTATTACTTTCCAATGCCGAAAAGCATAAAAATAATCCAGAATTCCAAAGAGATATGCTTGAGACACTGGATTATTCCGTTCAAAAAATGAAACTGCTTCTACATAAATTAAGCAGAGAGTCTTCCATAGAGCATCCTTCCCCCCTTTTCATTGAAAAATTATTACGGCAGACATTGGCATTAAAAGCTGCCTTTGAGCCTAAGCCTGAGCTTGAGATCCTAGACCTGATCTGATGGTGGTAGCTAGTGGGATCGTCTCGAGAGAGTGATTGGCCATTGTTCAAAATGCTGTTGAAGCCACACCCAAAAATGGCAAAGTAGCAATCCATATTTCGAAGCTCGGGGCTTTTATAGTGATCGAAATAAAAGATACCGGTCAAGGTATGAGCGAAAGTTCATCCGTGAACGGTTATTCAAAGCCGTTTGAATCTACAAAATCGGCAGGTATGGGGATTGCATGTTTGAGAGTCGTGAATATATCCACGAACTGGGTGGCCAAATTGAAGTCTCCAGCCATCAAAATACTGGCACAACTTTCCGGTAATGCTGCCACTTCATAGGTATGTTGATGATGTCAAAACATCACGTCACAGCCAGAGGATATTTCCATGAATCAAGATAAAAAAAAGCTACTTGTGAGTGAAGATGATCTAGGCTTGCAAAAGCAATTACGCTGGAATTTTGATGCTTATGAAGTACTGTTGGCGGGAGACCGTGAAAGCGCGCTGGCGCAGGTTAGACGGCATGAGCCTGCGGTTATTACCATGGATCTTGGACTTCCTCCTGATCCCGATGGTGCTACGGAAGGATTGGCAATCCTACAACAGATTCTTGCGCTTGCCCCTGACACCAAACTGATTGTGCTTTCGGGAATCAAGATCATGCCAATGCAGTGAAAGCGATTGGTATGGGTGCTTATGATTTTCATCAGAAACCGTTTAACCCGGAAATACTAGGATTAGTGGTTGAACGTGCATTTTATTTGCACGCGCTGCAACAGGAAAACCGCAGAATTTTACAGATTCAGGCCGATTCTCCTTATCTAGTATTATCAGTCGGGATCGGCATGTTGAAGGTGTGCCGTAGCGTTGAAAAGTAGCACCCTCCTCCGCCTCGGTCATGCTGTTAGGTGACAGCGGAACAGGTAAAGAACTATTGGCAAAGGCGCTGCACCAGATGAGCCCGCGGCGAGAGGCGCTTCATGGCAATCAACTGCGCCCGCAATCCCGGAAAACCTTCTGGAAAGCGAATTGTTTGGCTACGAGAGGGAGCGTTTACCGGAGCCGCAAACAGACGTTAGGTAAATTGAACTTGCCGATGGGGTACTTTTTCTTGATGAAGTCGGGGATATGCCCATGCTTCTACAAGCGAAACTTCTCCGATTTTTGCAAGAAAGGGTAATCGAGAGAATAGGAGGACGCCAGGAAATTCCTGTTGATGTTCGAATTGTCTGCGCAACGCATCGTAACCTGAAGGAACTCAGCGTTGCGGGACGTTTCCGTGAGGACCTTTATTACCGGTTAAAGCGAGATTACAGTCACTATCCCCGCTACGGGAACGTGTGGGCGACGCCGCATTGTTAGCGCATCATTTCAAGAACAAATTCAGCATTAAAGAGGGCGTTCTTCACTAAACTTCACTCAGGAGCTCTAGCCATGATAGAGGATACTCTTGGCCGGGTAATGTGCGCGAAATGGAAAACTGCATCAAGCGTGCCGTCATCTGGCTGAAGGCTCCCAAATAAGCGCAGAAGATCTTGGCCTGTCGACTTCACCCAAGATGATAGAGTCTATCAATTTGCGCCAGGTACGGGATGACGCCGAGTACAACGCCGTGGTAAAAGCGCTGGCGAGAGTAAATGGCAATATTGCCAAGGCGGCCGAATTGCTCGGTGTTAGCCGTCCAACACTCTACGATTTAATAAGCCGTCATGGTATTGTATGCAAAGCTTAATAAGGGGCGTCGCTGTTCTAGTCCAACATTTATTTGTGGCTTGTATTTTGATGCAAAATTGATTCTCGGCAGAGAGAGTATTTTCCATTCAGAAATGAGTCTGAACGAAGGTTTTTAGTCTGAGTAAATTAACTTGTTCTGGTTCGATCTAGTTGATAGGTGTTTTCTTCGTTTTGCCTTGTCGATTTTATTTCTCAAGCCCGTTTTTTATCGCCGCAGAGATGTCTTTAAACAGTTTTTCTTGCGTTGTTCAGTGCCGGGCAGCATCATTGTCGCTCATTTCTGCTGCCCGCGCATTCAGTTGTTCGAGGGTTACTCCATCCTTCAGATACTGACTGGCCTCGGGTATTGATTTGGTTTCTCATAAGGTGTCATCATGTCTTTGTAGCTGTATTTCTTTCGTTCTTTTCTCTTGGCATCTGTAATTGTCTCTGGAAAGAAACATGGCCGTGGAAGTTGACATAAGGGTTGAGATAATCGGCGCAGAAAGCATTGACCAAACTGGCGCAGTATTGCGGGATATGCACAAACCAGATGTTTGCGTACCACGGCGGCGTTCTTTGACTCCGCCAAGCGTTATCGTTGGAATGCCGTGGCCGTGACCTGGTGGACTCGATCCGGGCTTCTCCAACAGCTTTGCGACCTGATAATTGATGTACTCTGAACCGTTATCCGAATGGAACCCCAGGATGACAAACGGAAATCCATCCAGCAACTGCCGGATGACCGGCAGCAAATACGCCTCGCTGATCTTCTCGCAGGTGGCGACGAATTGCATCTGCGTCACACAGTCCACCGCGTTGATGTGGTACACGCCTTTGACGCCATCAGATCGCCTTGATGCACGCTATCTATGCGGATGTAGCCCGGCACTCCGTTTGGCTGCGGTGCACGGCGTTTGCCGATGGGAATGCCGGTGGGGCGCGTCTTGCTCCAGTGCCGCCGTTTGTTCTGGTACGGTGTGCTCCCGCGCAGGTTGTAAAGGTGGAAACCGAGATGCCGCCAGCCGTTCAAAGCGCGCATCACCAAAAACCAAAGAGCGCGTTCCATGAGCTTCTTGGTGGTGGGCCCGGACAGCGTGTCATGCCGCACATCTATCTCGGCCAGCAGAGCACGTCTGCTGCGGTGTAACGATAGGTGAAACCCTGCTTGGAGCGTGCAGGGTTGTTTCGATACTTCCCATCCTTGCGGTATTGCCGTACCAATCGGGTTACTTGCTGGCGTGATAGCCCGGTCGTGCGCTCCATATAGCGCGGTAGGTATGCCCTTATCTACCCGCCCGTGCGAACATAAGGCAAAACCGCTTGGACGCGTCCGATGAAACTGGATTACGCTCCTCTTTGAGAACCCGGAAATATCACCTCCGATGTCCCAGTCAAAAATGCCTTTGATCTGCACAAGGTCTGTAGCAGCTTCTTCCATGTTGATCACCATGCTTCGCATAATGAGCGACCCAGCAAAATCAATTTCAGACTCATTTCATGTTGGAAATACGTCAACCTTTCAGACTCATTTCATATTGGAAGAGGCTGAGTATATGAATCCTGGCAAACTGCTTTATAATGAGGGCAAATATTATGAAGGTATCATCTCCTATCTTCCCATCCCCATCTTTTCCATTGCTGGATCATTTTGTTGATCAAGTAAGATTTATCTTGTATCAAAACCAGTAGCCGCTTTATCTCCGCTATATCTTAAGATACAAAATTGGCACCTTAGGTATGGATCAATTCCTTTTTTGCTTATGCATTAATGAGAATTAATCAACCAATAGAAACACATAAGCTCTCCCCAATAAAGGAATTTGATGTATGGAATTTAGGTTAATCAACTGCACATTTGACTTTGCAATAAAAACTGATCAATTGTCCTTGATCGCCGGCATTTATTTTTCAGCCGCTTTGCTCACTACAATTAATGGCACAAAGCAGATGCCTTAATGGAAAAAATGGAGATCAAACGCTGGTGGTGTTTATTGCTAATGGTCACCGTGATTTGGTTTTGGTACTTTGGAGTACCGCAAACTCCGCATAAAAGCGGACGAAGGACGCTACGTCGAATCCACGCGAAAATGGCAGCGAGCGGCGACTGGGTGACACCGCGCCTGAACGGCCTGAAATGTTTCGAAAAACCTCCGCTACAATATTGGGCGACTGCGGCTACCTATACCTTGTTAGGTGGGCATCATTGGACGTCACGTTTGTGGCCTGCATTGACCGGTTTTGCCGGTTTTGTTATTAAAGTGTGGTTGCCGGGGGTACGTTTATTCGGACGCGAAGCAGAGAGGTATGCAGCCCTGATTCTTGGCAGCAATTTATTGTATGCGGTGATTGGACATATCAATGCGCTTGATATGGGTGTCACATTTTTCCTAACCCTTGGTATTGTCGGCCTGTTACTTGGTCAGCAGGCTGAAGCAGATCCGCATACCCGGCGCAATTGGCTCAGTGCGCATGGATAGCATTGGGTTTGGCAGTATTAAGCAAGGGGTTGATAGGGCTGTTGCTACCAGCTGCCGCGTTGGTGATTTATTCTATTTTGCAGCGCGATCTGACACCATGGAAACGTCTCAATCTGGTGGCCGGGCTATTACTATTTTTGCTGGTCACTGCGCCATGGTTCATTCTAGTGATGAAAGCCAATCCAGAATTCTTCCAGCGTTTCTTTATTTACGAGCACTACACGCGATTTTCTACCAAGGATTTGGGGCGCTATCAACGTTGGTACTATTTGTTCCCATCCTGCTGGGGTATGTTTGCCATGGACTATTTTAATGTTTGATACCTTGCGACGTACTTGGAAAAATACCACGTATATAGGCACGGCATTTAACCCGGAACGCTTTCTGCTGATATGGGTAGTGTTTATTTATGTCTTTTTTTCAGTGTCCGGATCAAAACTACCCTCCTATTTATTGCCAATGTTTCCGGCTCTGGCATTATTAATGGGTAAACGGTTGGCCGAGATACGCGAGCGAACATTACTGTGGCAACTCGCCCCCATCTTGCTGGTGCCGCTGGCGACATTAGGGTTCGCACCATTTACGGCGCAACTTGCTGAAACACCGCTAAAAATAGAAATGTATAGCGATTATGCAATCTGGGCCGTGGTGGCAGCACTGGTTTATCTGTTTGGATTAATCTCCGCCATGATGTTGTTGGTACGCCGAAAAATCTCTGGCAGTACTGGTAGTGGCATTAAGCACTTTGATTGGGGCACAAATTATTTTATCCGGACATAATACTGTGGCCAGATGGCGTTCCGCGTACCACATTGCCCAATCAATTCGCCCATATGTCAAGCCGGATATCATTGTATTCCGTGGGCACCTACGATCAGACTCTGCCATTTTACTTGAACGCACCTTTACCTTGGTTGACTATCAGAATGAAATGGCATTCGGTATTATGCAGAGCCGCAGCGTTGGATACGAGACACCGCCAGCTTCACGAAAATATGGGATAAGCAACCAGCAGCGTTGGCGATTATGTCGGTTCAGTTATACCCGCAGCAAACGGCAAGGCTTGGCAGTCCGAGATTATTTTCGGACACACAATATATCGTCGTGAGCAAACCATGAACAGTCAGTTTTGGTTTGATTTTGCTGGCGTGATGCTCAATGTTACCGCGCAGCTTATGATCAAGGCCGGTACCAACAGCATTGGCTATTTCGAATTTAATCGCAGTAACATTCTGCCAATCGGTGTACGTCTTGCCACCGAGCCACACATCATCGGGGCAATAGCCTGTTATGGGCTTAGCGTGGTGATTTGGATATTGGCGCTATCACGCGTGCAGGTCAGCATTGCTTATCCGCTTCTGTCTATAGGGTATGTAGTAAATTTGGTGGCGTGGTGGTTTTTAACGAATCAATCAACCCGGCTAAAGTGGCCGGCATTAGTGTTGTTATTTTAGGTGTCATCATAATTTCCCGAGCATGAACGAATTCCTTCCATTTTCTCGTCCATCAATTGATGAGGCGACTATTGCTGCTGTAGCCGAAGCCCTACGTTCCGGCTGGATTACCAGTGTTTCCAAGGTGCGAGAATTCGAAAAGCGCTCTCTGGGTATTTCGGTGGACGTCCGGTGCCACCTTCAACTCCGGCACCTGCACCATGGAAGTCGCCCTGCGTATTGCGGGAGTTAGGACATGGTGATGGAGGTCATCACCACGCCAATTTCCTGGGTAGCTACCGCCAACGTCATACTCGGAAGTCTGGCGCAACTCCGGTGTTTGCTGACGTTAGTCGGCCACGCGTAACATTGATCTGGACAAGGTTGAGGCGGCAATCACGCCGCCGCACAAGGCAATCATCCCGGTCTATCTGGCGGGTAAACCGGTAGATATGGATCGCCTCTATAAGATAGCTGCTGAACTACACAATTGCGCGTAGTCGAAGACGCCGCGCAAGCCATCGGTTCGACATGGCAAGGCGAAGCCCATCGGCTCGTTCGGCGATTTTGTTTCGTTCAGCTTCCAGGCCAACAAAATATCACCACCTCTGAAGGTGGCTGTCTGGTGCTGAACAACACAGAAGGGCCGCACTCGCCGAAAAGTATCGGCTGCAAGGCGTCACGCGAAGCGGCTACGACGGCATTGAAGTGGACGTGCTGGGCGGCAAATTCAACATGACCGACATCGCCGCCGCCATCGGCTTAGGCCAGTTCGCTCAATTAAATATGATCACCGCGCAAAGACGCAAAATTAGCGCGGCATTATTTTCGCGACACTCGGTAAAGATTTCGAAAGCACAAACTGGCGCGCAATTACCCCCGCTGATTTTGAAAATACCAATTGGCATTTTATTTCAGGTAGTGCTGCCGGAGCGCATCACCCGTGCTGATTTCATGGCGCGCATGAAGACAAGACATCGGCATCGGTTATCACTATGCGCCTATTCACCTATTCAAACTGTATCGCACTGGGGTTTCAAGGAAGGCATGTTCCCAATTGCCGAAGCGTGTTGAGCGTCAGATCGTTTCCTTGCCAATGTTTGCGGCGATGAATGAAAACGATGTCGAGCGCACGTGTGTGGCGATGTGTGAGGTATTGGAAAATTAGCATGCGCATAGCGCACGCTATGCTGACCATACCTTAATTTTTCTTATATCTATTCCCAATTTCGCTAACCTCACCCTCTGCGGTAAAATGCTGCGCCATGGGCCCCCAACTTTCCGTCGTCATTCCTGTTTATAACGAAGAAGAAGTCTGCAGACCCTGTTCGATCGTTTATATCAGTACTGGATAATCTCGGTAATAGCTATGAGATCGTGTTTATCAATGTGGCGGCCGTGACCGTTCGGCAGCCATCCTGCTGCCAACAATTCCAACGCCACGATGCAACGCGGGTGATCCTGTTCAATGGCAATTTCGGTCAGCATATGGCGATCACTGCCGGTTTCGAGCATGCGCGCGCGCGCGCGGTAGTGACGCTGGACGCCGATCTGCAAAATCCGCCGGAAGAGATAGCCAAGCTGCTCGCCAAGATGGATGAAGGTTACGATTACATCGGTTCAATCCGTAAGCAGCGCAATGATAGTTGGTGGCGGCATGTTGGTTCACGCGCCATGAACCGGCTGCGCAGACGTATTACGAATATTAAAATGACTGATCAGGGCTGCATGTTGCGCGCGTACGACCGTCCCCTTATTGATGCAATCAATAGTTGTAGAAGTGAATACTTTTGTTCCGGCGCTGGCCTATACTTTTGCGCGCAATCCCGCCGGGTGATTGTTGAACGTGAAAGAACGTGCGCTGGGTGAATCAAAATATTCGTTGTACAGTCTGATTCGTCTTAATTTTGACCTGATGACTGGATTTTCTGTCGTGCCCCTGCAATGGTTCTCCATGGCTGGAATTGCAATTTCATTGATGTCAGCATTCTTCGTGGTCTTTCTTCTGGTGCGTCGCCTGTTTGTCGGCCCCGAAGCGGAAGGGTTGTTTACCCTGTTCGCTATCGCTTTTTTCCTGATCGGTCTCACCCTGTTCGGCATCGGCCTGCTTGGGGAATACATTGGTCGCATTTATCTGCAAGTGCGCCATCGTCCGCGCTATTTGATTCAAGCTGTATTGGACAAAACTTAATGACGCGCGTCGTAGCTTTTGCTTACCATAACGTGGGGGTTCGTTGCCTGTCTGTATTACTGGCACATGGCATAGAGGTGGCGCTGGTGGTTACTCATCGTGACAACCCGAAAAATATCTGGTTTTGCCAGCGTGGCCGAGTTAGCTGCTGCATTGCATTCCGGTCATCACACCGGACAATCCAAATAAGGGTGGAAGTGCTTGAGCAGATTCAAGCGCTACAGCAGACTTTCTTTTCCTTCTATTATCGAAATGTTTAAGCGTGAGTTGCTGGGAAATTCCTAAACAGGGGTGCGCTCAACAGCTGCATGGCTAAAACGTTGCTACCGAAATATCCGGGCCGGGTGCCGTGAGTTGGGCCATCATTAACGGCGAAACAGAAACTGGCGCGACATTGCATTACGCGACTGAAAAGCCGGACAACGGCGCGGTGTTAGCGCAACAGGCCGTACCAATATTGCCTGATGACACTGCATTCGACGTGTTTCAAAAAGTCACTGTGGCGGCTGAGATCGCGCTGAATGCTTGCGTACCCGCTCTACTTGCAGGTAAGGCAAAACCAGTAGCGCAGGATTTGAGCCAAGGTGCATATTTCGGTGGACGCAAACCGGAAGATGGCATTATTGACTGGTCACAAGACGCGCGCAGCATTCACAACCTGGTGCGTGCTGTGGCACCACCCTATCCGGAATGCAACCACACAACTTTTGGGCAAACCCATGCGCATTCTGCAAACGCTGGTCACAACTTGCGCTGCAACGGGTGAGACACCAGCCTTCTACGTTAAGGAAGGCAAGGCATGCATATTTGTGGGCAAGGGTACTGCGCGTAGTACATTTTGAGCTGGATGGCAATGAGATGAAGCGCCACAAATTTTTCTACAGAATACGGGGCGGCAAGAGTTGAATTTAATGTATCTCTATAATTGTTGAAGAATTTACGAGTCATTAATCGCATCGCACTGATGAAATGATTGTGACCGTTATGGAAATCAGCGCAAATTTAATACTCACCATGCCTGCACAGACGGAAATATAATTTTCATGCCCCAATTAGCTCTTAAAATTGACGTTGATACCTATCGCGGCACGCGTGAAGGAGTGCCACGTTTAGTAGAAACGCTGAAGCGACATGATGTGCAAGCCACATTCTTCTTTTCTCTAGGCCCTGACCACACTGGGCGCGCTATCCGGCGTGTATTCCGTCCCGGCTTTTTAGGCAAGGTATCGCGCACCTCAGTACTGGAACACTATGGCCTCAAGACGTTACTGTATGGCACAGTATTGCCTGGGCCGGATATTGGACGCAGCTGTGCTCAAATATTACGCTCGGTACGCGATGTAGGTTTTGAAGTCGGTATTCATTGCTACGACCATATCCGCTGGCAGGATTATGTCGCGGGCAAAGATGCCAATTGGACAAGGCGCGAGATGCAGCGCGCCGTGGATAGATTCATCGAAATTTTTGGCGTAGCGCCCAAGGCGCTGCTGCCGCCGGTTGGCAGATGAATCGGCATGCCCTACGCCTGATGCAGCTACTAGGTTTTGATTACAGTTCTGACACACGCGGCACACATCCCTTTATCCCCACTTGGGATGCTGAAATTGTTGCATGCCCGCAATTGCCTACCACCTTGCCTACCTTGGATGAAATCATTAATCGAGAGGGGATCACGGTGGAAAATGTGGCGCAGTATTTACTGCGGCTGACTGCAAACCCTCCTGCTACGGGTCATGTATTTACACTGCATGCCGAGTTGGAAGGCGGCAAGTGGATGCCAGTATTCGAACAGCTCATCATAGGCTGGAAAGAGCAGGGCTACGAGCTTGTTTCATTGCGCCAGTATTTGGAAAATATTAAAAGGCATTCTGCCACGAAGCGAGTTAGTAATAGGGACAGTGGATGGACGTAGTGGGACACTGGCCATGCAGAAAATAGGCGCGGCGAAAGTTCTTAAAGCCACAAGCACGACATTTGACCAATTGGATTTCGCTGTTGATAGTCTTCAGAATAACGTCGGTCATATTTGAGCCTATTTCCCTCAGCTGAGCGTCAGCCGAGATCCGAAAAGTTCAGTAACAACATCCCTTATACAAGCAATTTTCCGTGCTGCACCACAGCTCCATTTGGGCGTTGCCAGAAGCACCAAACATCGTTTTTGCGGCAATCAATTGGCACCGGCTACAGCCGCCAACAGCAGAAAATAAGATAGAACGTGCGGCAACAGAAGCCTTGTGTTTTTTGTATCAAACCTTTTATTTTTGTCGGTATTCCTTACACCACGCCACAGAAACAGCTCAGCTCAGCTCAGCTCAGCTCAGCTCAGCTCAGCTCAGCAACATATTGAAATATATAATTATATCCTGACAAAGCAATTATGGCATAGTATTGCTTAATACTATATGCGGCCTGCATTTTACATTAACTATCTCCAAAATCAAGGAATATCATGCATGTTTTCGTGCGACGCGCACTGGTTATATTCATACCCTTCGTCGGATCGCTGTCCTTTGCCTGATCGGCGTAACCGCAACGCTCAACCGCAAAGCCTTCAATTTTAACCTGAGCCAGATCATTCAGGACAGCATCGCCGCATTTTCATGTGACAAATACAAACGCTGGTTAAGCGCGACCATACCAGACGCATACCAGAGGATCTATTACCCTTGGTTGACGATGCTGTTTTCATTCCGGTGTTTGGCAAACCCTATCGTAACCTCATGGTTGAGGACTTCCGCAGGCATCAACGAACTTTCGGCGAGTGTAGCCGCGTTGGCACTACTCACTCCAGCAGAAATGGCAACCGTGCAACAGGTCTGGAACCAAAACAACCACACCCAGCTGCGAAAATAGACGCTCAGCAAGCAGATCGCAATGAAATGACCGCCGTTCGAAAGTGAACTCGCCGCGCTCAGGTCACCGACGAAGGTCTGGCCAGTATCGATTCCCTCAAACAACGTGGCGAAGCAGTGCTGCGTCGCACGCGCAATACCCGCAGAGATGCCTGCGTTTTCTCAATTGATCGACGGCACGCGTTTGCGAATCGCTGCGCCATTGGAACTCAGCGTGTTGCCGACGCCGTCGCAAGCGCTACCGGCGCAAGCGGCCTGGCCACGCTGGCCAGTTTGCACGAGCGTGTTAACCGCAGCGGCCTGCCCCACATCGGTCTCTGCACCACTTAGGATCAGCTCACTGCGGCGATGACCAAAATTGCAACAACTGTGCTGGCGCAGGAACGCCACCTGGCCAGTGCGCCAGCGGGCGACCTGGCGAGTCTGTCTAAACAGCCGTCCGCTGTACGCGAGATGAATATCCGTTATGGGAAAAACGCGCAGATCTGGTGCCAGCCTTTGGTGAACTGCAACGCGACATACGCGCCGCCCGCGCACCCTTGCTGCCAGCGGCGATGTCCGAAGTCGCCATGCAGGCCGGAGCAAGCCGCGATGCGAAGCAACTGGGCTCGCTGCTCTCGCAGTATTTTCTCGACGATGAGCTACAGACAGGATCAGGCGCCAAACTGCGTGCGGTCTTGGATGAGCGCACTCGCCTCATCAAGCACATCTCCAATGACATCGCGTTGTTTGGCACTCAACCCGAGCATGAGCGCTTACTCGCCGCCCAAATGCGGTCGCTGCGGTGGTGCCAGCTCGACGTACTGAATCCGTATCGCCAGACCGCTGCGATCTGTTGGCCCGCCACCCGACGACCCCGAGCACTGGGTCCCGGCGTAACAGACGATCAGCTCGATGCCGGAGCAGCTCTAGTGGCCTGCCAAGACGCCGTCAAACGCGAACCACGAACCGGACGGCTACAGTTTCAGTTGGCACGCGCCTTGCTCGGCAGCGACCGACCGGGTGAGGCCATAACTGTTCTCAAACAGGCAGCCGACCTACAACATGGCGGTGTACACTTCTTTCTGTCCGAGGCTTATTTGAATGGAGCTCCCTCGTTGCCAAAGAACGAAGAGCTATCGGCTCAACATGCCGAAAAGGCACGCATACTAGGATACGCTGATGCCGGATCAGGCGGGAAAAGAAGACGCGCCAACCTTCGCCACCGCGGATTACGAAGATGCAAAACTCATGCGCGCGGTGTATTTCGGCGACAGCTCGTTGATGGGGGACAACGCTTTTACACATTTAAATATGTCGTGCACAGGCTGAGTTACTAGCCAGCACGTGCAACAGCTTTAAGCTCAGCGAGATTGAGTCCTATCGAGCCACTTTCACCGCGTAAAATAATGCCAACCAGCCAGAACAGATGGTTAGTATGGGCATGGATCACCTAAAAAACGTGGCCAACAACTATATCGAAATGATGCGGAAACCCAGGTTTGATGGTGGATGTGGGTGTCGCAGAACCAGCGAATCGAAGTAGCTGGTGCCTATGGAAGCAAAGATCTAGCGCAACTCTTTGGCCGCAGCACTAGCTGCAAAGACGCTACTATCAAACGCTATACCGAGAACCTACGAACCTACCTCAACCATTGAATTGCGCAACAAGTTTGGTGGTGGCGACACGGCCCAGACGTCAACGACCCGAGGATCGAATGGCGGCAGCTTTGGCACGCCTCAGGTCAAGACACAAGCAGGCTCAAATACAGGCAGCACTTCATGGCTGCGCAACAAGTTTGGTGGTGGCGACACGGCTCAGACGTCAGCGACCCGAGGATCGAATGACGGCAGCTTTGGCACTCCTCAGGTCAAGACACAAGCAGGCTCAAATACAGGCAGCACTTCATGGCTACGTAAGAAGTTTGGTGGTGGCAATGCGGCCCAACCGTCAGCGACCCAAGGATCGAACAGCAGCAGCTTTGGCACCCAAGTCAAGACGCAAGTAGGCTCGGGCACAGCTACCACAGGCGGCACTTCGGGGCTGAGCAAAGTTCAATGGCAGCGGCAAAGGTGGTGGCAGCAAAGGTGGTGGTGACGGTGGCGGTGATGACGAAGGGAATGCAAAGCTTGGCGGCGAATTGAAGCCACTTTCGCGCCCACGGCCGAAGCCAACTGACGATTTTGGCAAGGCAGCTCTGAACGCCGAAAAGGAGGAAGCGAGGATTGGCGCAAAAATAACCGGAAAGCGCCTAGATGAAACAACCAAGACCCCGCCTGTATCACCCGACATGAAATAGGCGAAGGGTAAGCAAGTCATGCTGCTTCGAGGGACATCCAAATGCATTTCACGAGCCTGTCAAGAATTTTGTGTGAAAGAAGTCATACGATAATATTGAGTTTCAATAGAAGGACTCGTATGACGACGCTAAACCCATCTACCCTGGACAAACTACTTGAAGGGGGTAAATTCATCTGATCCGCACTCTCTGTTCAGCGATGCAGGATTGTTCGGGCAACTCAAGAAGGCACTGGTGGAGCGCATGCTACAAGCCGAGTTGAATCACCATCTTGAACAGCAACGTGGTGCAACAACGCCCTCGCGTAATCACAAAAACGGCAGCAGCAAGAAGACCGTGCTGACAACGGAAACCCGGCTGGCACTGGATATTCCACGTGACCGTGACGGCAGTTTCGAGCCGCAACTGATCGCCAAGCACCAGCGCCGCCTGCCGGGATTCGACGACAAGGTCATCTCACTCTATGCCAGAGGATTACCGGTCAGGGAAATCCAGGGCACCTGACCGAACTCTATGGGCTGGAGGTATCGTCCGACCTGATTTCCACCCTCACCGGCGAGGTTATGGACGAGGTGCTGGAGTGGCAGAATCGGCCGCTAGAGCCGATATACCCGTTGGTGTTCCGATGCCCTGCGGGTCAAGATACGAGATGAAGGCAGCGTTAAAAACAAGGCTGTTTATCTGGCGCTGGGCGTGCAACCGGATGGCACCAAGGAAATCCTCGGCATCTGGATCGAACAAACCGAGGAGCCAAATTCTGGTTGCGCGTCATGACCGAGCTTAAGAACCGGGGTGTGGGCGATATGCTCATCGCCGTGGTGGATGGACTGAGGGCTTTCCCGAAGCGATTTCTGCGGCCTTCCCGCAAACGCAAATCAGACCTGCATCGTACATGACTCGCAACAGCTTGGATTACGTGGGGTGGAAAGATCGCAAGGCGGTCGCGTCGGAACTCAAGACGATCTACCGCGCCACGACCGAAGCTGAAGCAGCGGCTGCGCTGGAAGCCTTTTCCGTCAGCCCGTGGGGCCTGAAATATCCGCCCATTGCACCAATCTGGCGGCGGCATTGGCAGGAAGTCATTCCCTTCTTTGCCTACCCGCTGGAGGTACGCAAAATCATTTATACCACCAACGCCATCGAGAGCTTGAATATGCAGGTACGCAATGTAATCAAGAACCGTGGCCACTTCTCTAACGACGAAGCGGCACTTAAACTGATCTACCTAGCCTTGCGCAATATTACGAAAAAATGGAAGGTGCCACCTATCAATTGGCGTGCTGCCAAAACCCAATTCGCCATTCTGTTCGGTGAACGCTTCACGGATTCAGTTTGAGGATGCCGTGAAATTTAACCGTGACTTCAGACACACAAAATTCCTGACACTACCTTCCACCAAATAATCTGTAGCAATCGCGGAAATCATCTGACAGCTACCCGATTTGATCGAAGTGACTGTCAGTTCAGATTCAGCTATTCAATGTCGTGATTTTATCGTGCCACGCCTCCTTTCCGTTAATTAAAGTTTGCATCGGTGTACGCCCGCAACACATTTTGCCTTGATGGGTACGGTCGTTGTTATAGTCCAACAGCCAGTTATCCACGTCAAGTTGCAGTTCTTCACAGGATGGTCTTGTAGAAGCGTTCGCAGATGCCATTGGCTGCGGGTGGCGCACTTTGGTTTTGGTATGCTCGATGTCATTCAAGGCCAGATACAACGGGTAGCCATGCGATTCCGGCTTGCCGCAATACTCCATGCCTCGATCCGTCAGAATTCGGATCAAGCTCATCCCTTGTTCGGCAAAGAACGGCAGCACCTTGTCATTGAGTAGATCGGCAGCGGTGATTGGCATCTTGGTAATGTATAGGAAACACTGATTTATTCCCCCGCGTCTCACTGAACTTTACCACCATGATATAATTGCATCACTTTGATTATTAGTGATTAATGAGATGCAATCAAGTCTTTCTGAACTGGAGTATGCGGCAAAAAAAGCGTGTGACCCGGCGTGATCGTTTTCTGACCGAAATTGAAGCGGTCACGCCCTGATTATCCCTGACGAATATCATTGCTCCGCATTACCCGAGCCACGGCTCAGGTCGCCCGCCGCTCGGGCTGGAGCGCGACTGCGTATGTATGCTGCGCAGCAGTGACTCGGTCTTTCGGATGAGGCGACGGAAGATGCGCTTTACGATAGTCCGGCGATACGTCGTTTTGTCGGCATTGACCTGAATCGTGAAGCGGCACCGAATGCAATGACCCTGCTCAAATTTCGCCATCTGTTGGAAGCGCATCAACTAATCGAATCCATCCCCAACGCGATCAACGCTCATCTGGCCGAGAAGGGATTGCTTCTGCGGAGGGTACCATTGTCGATGCCACGTTGATCACCGCACTGCCTTCAACCAAGAACAAGGCTAGGAAATGTGATGCCGAGATGCACCAGACAAAGAAAGGCAATCAGTGGCATTTCGGCATGAAGGTACAATTGGGGTTGATGCGCAGTCAGGGCTTGTACACCCCCTCGTCGGCACGGCAGCCAATGTGCATGATGTAACACAAGCGCAGGCGCTGCTGCATGGCGATGAAACGGATGTGTTTGGTGATGCGGGTTATAAGGGCGTTGAAAAGCGTGAAGACAATCTGAGATGCCCGTGGCCTAGCGTTGCGATGCGCCCTTCCAAACGTAAAGCGCTGGACAAGTCGGCTGTAGGCGAGTGGATGGAAAAACTTGAACACGCCAAAGCCAGTATTAGCCATTCCATCATGTGGTGAAGAACCTGTTCAGGCACCGCAAGGCCCGCTACAAAGGATTGGCCAAGAACACCGCTCAGCTATTTGCGCTGTTTGGTTTTGCCAATTTGGTGCTGGCGCGCCGATGGCTATGTTGTATTGCTGACGGCCAAGTTGCGCCCTAAAAACGAAAAACGAAAAACGAAGGAATAATGCAAAAAATGGCGCAATTTAGGGCAAAAATCGCAGAATTTTACCCCGCATCCGGAAACTACGCGCCGGGATCGGTTACGCGGTGAATTATTCAGCGTTTCCTATAGCTTGGCCGCAGCCCACTTGGAGTAAGTATCGACAAAAGTTTGTTGATAAATTCTGCCTACGCCTTTGATCGTGCCGACGTAAAAGTGTCCTGGCTGCCGAGATATAGCGATGCGCGGTCTCGATTTCGCCGTGTGCAACGTCATCTTCCTGCTTTCTCTCGAGTGCCTGCACCTGCATCTCGATCAGCACTTCACCGGTCTGGGCAACATGGCTCTCCAGTGCCGACAGGCGCTTCTGAACGACTCGAGGTTATGTCGCAGCCAGACCGAGCGGACGCCAGAAGGTGAAACAAAGATGCCGCGTTTGCGCAGTTCATTTGAAAACACGCAACTGCCCGAAGGCGGGCTGCTCCAACGCAAAGGCGGTGACGGCGGACTCCGCTATTTCCTCAACACGGTTCTTGGGATTGGGTTTGCGGCGATTGGCATCGATCAGCGCCTCGACTCCGCCGGTTTCAACGGCGGCCTGATAGCGATAGAAGGTATCGCGTGAAAAGCCCATTACCTTGCAGGCGCGGGATACGTTGCCAAGTTCGGCGGCCAGATTCAGCAAGCCAACCTTGTGTTTGATAACATTCTGTTGAACACTACTCATGGGGTTACTCCTTCGTGCTTACGCACTTTGGTTGATAAAGATTCGACACCTCTATCAAACCGGGTAACCCCACCCTTTGGCAAGGCCTACTGTCAGATCAAGTCTGAACTACTACATATCATCATTATCGCATCAGTCACCAAACCGATATGAAGCCATAGCGACATTAAATACTTTATCTACAAAAATACGGCTTCCGACATCATCACCCGCTGCGCCTACGACGACCATTAACGGAATGAGGTGGTCTTCCCGTGGATGAGCCAGTCGAGCTACCGGTGCTGTTTCCCAATTTATTAATTTCTCAGCGCGGTTAATAGGATTTGGTTCGGAAATTGCTTCATTTAGATACTCCTCGAATTGTTCGGACACAGATGTGGCATCGGTTTGTCCGAACCCTCGCATGTTGTGGTAAGAAAGACCACTTCCGATGATCAGAATGCCTTCATCCCGTAAGGGCTTCAAAGCTTCACCAGCCCGAATATGCTCCAAGGGATCGTAGTTCGATTTCAATGAAAGCATTACCACTGGAATACTTGCATCTGGATACATAAGGAACAAAGGAACAAAGGTTCCATGATCAAATCCTTGATGCGGATCTTCGTTGCTACTGATTCCCGCTTGACCGAGTAGCTCGCGAACGCGGCGTGCGAGCGCAGGCGATCCTGGTGCCGGATATTTGATCCGGTAGGTATGTTCAGGAAAGCCGGAATAGTCATACCTCATTGGAGGATTAGTTGCGGTTGATACTGTAAATTGCTCTCCTCCCAATGGCCCGTAATGACCAAAAATCGCTTTCGGTTTGCAGGGAGGCTTGCCGGAAGCAGGCCCAATTCCCGAGCGGTTTTTGCAAACTGTTTTTTCATGTCGTCAATATATGGCCAGGACCACCACCATGCGAGATGAAAAAGTTGGAAGTTTAGTGTTGTCCATAATTTTTACTAACTATTTATATAGCATGTGGCGGATTCAACTTTGAAGTGCAACTTTTGTAAGGAAGTTTATAGGCAAGCTGCGGTAGTATCGGAGCTACTTAAACGACCAAGTAAAAGGAGCACAGATGAAGCACTACAAGCAGCTCACCAGCGAGCAACGATACCAGATTTCCGGTTTGAAGAAAGCGGGTTTGAACCAAACCCGGATTGCCCAAAATATGGGCGTGGACAAATCGACGATCTCACGGGAGTTCAGGCGAAACAAAGGTCAACGCGGCTGGCGGCCCAAACAGGCACAATCGTTACGTGATGGGCGCCGGCAAGCCCCATCAATGGCAAGCAATTCTCATTGGAGTGTTGGGCGGAAGTCGAGCGGTTGATCCGGGAAGACCTCAGCCCAGAACAAGCCGCCAATCGGCTTGAGCTGGAAGGTGAATTGCAGATTAGCCATGAGGCGATCTACCGGCATGTCTACGCAGACAAACGTGATGGAGGAGACCTGTACCAGCATTTGCGCAGCCAGAAACCACGCCGCAAGCGATATGCAAGCGGGCAAGAGCGGCGAGGCATGATCAAGAACCGTGTCAGCATTGATGAACGTCCGGAGATTGTTGCGAAAAAAATACGTATAGGTGATTGGGAAGGCGACACGGTGATCGGCAAGAACCACAAAGGCGGATTAGTTACGCTGGCTGAAAGGAAGTCGCGCTATGTGTTGGCGGGGCACATACGCAGCAAGCATGCCGATGGTGTAACGGCTGTGACAACGAATTTACTGAGTCCCCATAAAGACAAATGCCACACCATTACATTTGATAATGGCAAAGAGTTTGCGGGACATGAAAGTATCGCAGCAGAACTACAGACTGCGATCTATTTCGCGCACCCCTACCGTTCCTGGGAGCGAGGATTGAACGAGAACAGTAACGGTCTATTGAGGCAGTACTTCCCCAAAGGCATGGAACTGACAGGCATCACCGAAGAACGAGTGCAGGAGGCGGTAGAGCGGATCAACCACCGACCTCGAAAAGTACTCGGATTTAAAACTCCGCATGAAGTATTCTTCGGGGTGGAATTACGCTACACCAAGCAACCACCGGCTGTTGCACTTCGAACTTGAATCCGCCTGTTCTTAAATATAATTTTTTAGTTACAGCAAGGAAGTACCTTACTGCACTAAGTTGCGTAGTGAGCCCGGTTGCGACCAGCGCGCTTCGCTTCATAAAGTGCACTGTCGGCACGGGCAAACACCGCAGTCGGTGTCGCATCATCGGATTGCTGGCACTGCACGACACCAATACTCACCGTCACAGATACTATCTGGCCGTTGGCGCTATAACGCATGTCATTTACCTGAGAACGGATGCGCTCCGCCATTTTTAAGGCCATATCCGCTGTTGTTTCAACCATGATAATGATGAATTCATCACCACCATAGCGCGCAGCATAATCCACACTGCGTATCGATTGGCTGAGTATCTTGGCCACAGCCGCAATGACCTCATCGCCCGCAATATGGCCATAGCTGTCATTAAGAGTTTTGAAGTAATCAATATCCATCATGAGCACTGCAAAAGGCCTCTGGTTACGCTTGAATCGGGCGAGCTCATCTTTCAGGATCACATCAAGTTTACTGCGATTGGAGAGACCGGTAAGTCCATCGGTTATTGAAGCGTCTCAAGTAACTGATTTTGTTGCTGCATGGCTTTATTTGTGGCCACAACTTCAGCATGGCTATGACGCAATTTGTCCGCCATCTGATTAAATATCTGGGTGAGGTGGCCGAATTCATCATTTCGTGTAACAGGCAGCCGCACATCAAGATCCCCGTCGGCGATACTGTTAGCTGCATTGATCAGATGCTGTAACGGTGTGACGATTGAACGCCCCATCCGAAAAGCCACTGCTGTCACTACCAACACTATTGTGCACACCAGTGCCAGATACAATTGCGCAAATCTACCCAAGCGGCGTAAACATCAGCACGATCCCGTTCGGCCACTACCGTGACCGGAAGCGCAGCAGGCGTGTCTGCCAGACCAATCACTTCACGATGCATTCCCCTTGAAAGATCATAGACTCACCAGGTCGCGCCAGTAGCTGCCGTAGCACCACCCCATCCAGCAACCTTAGCTGGTTGCGTTAACACGACTACTAAGCAACTCCCTACCATTCTGATCTAGCAGTAATACCTCGCCCAGTGGTGACTTCGTCGAGTTTTAGATAAGGCTGCGCGGTACGTAGATCAAGCACCGCCACCAATGCACCCATGAGTACATTGGTCATACGACAATACAGGAACCGCAACGCTCAGCGTCGCGGTGGCGCGCTGCTTTTCCCAATGGGGTGGCGCGAGCACAATACCTTCGGTAAGCGCACTTTCCGGCCAACTTTCGGCAAAATTATAGCGGAAGGTACCGCCGCACTACTGGCCACCACCTGTCCGGTAGCCCCGACCACGGTTAATTCCAATATTGTCTAATTTTGATTGCACCGAACTTAGATAGTGAGCCAAGGCCTGCGGAACCTTATTAGGCTTGCCTGTAGGCGGGTGAGCAATCGGAGTAAGTCCATCGATAACTGCATTGGATGTAGACAATGCGCGCACTGTGTGGATGTGCTTATTAATCCATAACTCCAACTCACGGCTGGCTTGGCTTGCCAGGGCGCGCAGTTCACGGGTTACATTGTCGCTGATTTGTGCTTCATTCTGACGGAATGACAACAACCTAAACCAAACGATGGAATAAGCGTAGCCACCGTAAGCGAAAACAAAATTTTGCTTTTAATGCTTCTTAACAATATCATCTATATGAATTTCCTTGCTAAAAATCAAAGCCATCAACAGTTAAAATAACTCAGCCACTATCCTGGAATACAAATAAAATACCAATCTGCAATAAAATTAGGAACTCGACTGGCCTAGGTACTAGATACTGCAACAACCCTAAGCCTCATAATTATCAAAACCGGCTCTTAATTATTACCAAGAGTGAAAATCATATCGAATCAATATCACCGAACATCATTTCAAAAAATCCTTATTGATATTCATCGAAATCTGCGCCAACAATGTCCGCATTTGCATGACAATGTCCCGTGCGCTCAATATCTCCATCTCCTGGAGCTGCTCTAACGCCTGACATAATTCGCCAAAACCCATTGCACCCACGGTTCTGGCCGATGCCTTGGTACGATGTCCTAAAGCGCTCAGTGTCGCCATATCTCCATGGGCCAGCGCAGTTTCAATTTCAACTATTGCCTTTTGGGTCAAATCTAAAAACATCATGACATATTTACGGATTTTTTCCGGATGATTCCCCAATATTTGGGCCAGTATTGACAGATCGATAATGCTTGGCTCGCTTGTACTTGCTACCCTAGTTTCTTCGACCACTGCGGGCTGGAGCGAAGTCGCTGCGAATACAGGCACAACTGGATCGGATCGGGGCAGAAGCCATTTTGCAAGCGTCGTAATAAGTAATTGAAACTCAATCGGTTTGGTTATGAAATCATCCATGCCCGCATCGAAACAACGTGTCCAATTTTCACGCCCAGCATTTGCTGTCATGGCAATAATCCGTGTAGCCATAAGCTCAGGATTAGCCCGAATTTGACGGGTCGCTTCAAGACCATCCATCACGGGCATCTGCATATCCATCAAAACACAATCAAAATGTTCTTTAGCCAGCAGATCAAGGGCCTCCTTTCCATTGTTGGCAATGACAACAACCACACCAATTTCTTCCAATAACTCTTTAGCCACTTGCTGGTTAAAGAGATTATCTTCGACTAGCAAGATGCACGAGCCTTAGATTATATCCAGGCCGACAAATGGTGCAGCTTGAACAACCGTAACCGGCTTTGATGCCTCACCAGCCGGGCAGTAAACCAAAAAGTGCTGCCATTGCCGGGCTGACTCTGCACCCCGACCTCACCACCCATCATTTCGGCCAATTGTCGGCTGATGGCTAGCCCCAGTCCAGTACCCCCATATTTACGCGTGGTTGAAGCGTTAGCTTGATGAAATGGTTGGAATAATTGTGTGAGTTGTTCTGCGCTTATTCCAATGCCGCTAGCCTGTACTTCAAGATGCACCAGCATATCTTTTTCGTCTGTTCCGAAGGTATTGTTTTCAATAATCCTGGCACGGACGATGATCTCACCCTGATCAGTAAACTTAATGGCGTTACTAATGTAATTAAGCAACACCTGATATAACCGCAACGAGTCTCCGCGAAGCGGACGGGATAAGTCAGGGTCAACATCAAATATAAGTCTCAGGCATTTGCTTGCAGCGCTTTCACTAAGTTGACTGGAGATATTCTCCAGAACCGTATCCAACTCAAAATCCAGTACTTCTAACTTGAGCTTGCCCGCTTCTATTTTTGAAAAATCAAGCATTTCATTTATCAGGCGCAATAGATGTTGCGCTGAATGGTCGATCTTTCCAACATAATCAAGTTGCTTTGGATTAAGTCCGGTACGCCGCACTAAATGTGCCATACCAATGATGCTGTTCATCGGGGTGCGAATTTCGTGACTCATATTTGAGAGGAATTCACTCTTGGCCTGATTGGCTGTCTCGGCTTGTAGCTTGGCTTGTTCGAGTTCGAAAGTACGTTCTTCAACCCGAATTTCCAAACTTGCATTCAAATTAAGTAAATCTTGCTCGGCACGCTTGCGTTCAGTGTGGTCAATACCGACTGACAGAATCATCACCGTTTCGCCTTCTTGACCGTAAAGCCGTGAATGATTCCAGGTTATTTCGTATTTTTCGCCTGGCTTGCTCATCAAAACTGATTCACGCTGAATGTGCTTATGCTTTCCCGTAGCAAGATCTTGTAAAGCTTGCTGCGTTTCTGTTCCAACCGTTCCGGGATAGCTAGTTGCCTTAATAAAGCACTTGCCCAACAATTCTGTCTCACTCCAACCAGTTAACAGCTCCCCGTAACGATTTAGGCTGCGAACCGACCCATCAACTGATTGCGTTAAAATAATAACCTGTGCGGTATCGAGTAGGCTCTCATTAAAATCCCGCTCAATTGAAATGCGATGCAGCATATCCTGCAACTCTCCAGCGTGCGCTGCCACTTCCCGTTCCAACGCTTCCAACCGGAATGACAATGCAACTGCAGCTTCATCAGGCTATCAATTTCGTCATCCAAAAATGCTGGCCACGTGGGACAATTTTGGCACGTGCCTCGGCAAAGCGCTCCGCCCCAACAAAGGGAATTGCCCGTACTGCCCGCGTCATCCGCTGCAAGGGCGCATTCACCAAAAGCGCCAATAACAACAATGAAAGCAAAGAAGTTGCTAATTCAGCTTGTACCCGGCTCAACACTGATTTGCGAATTTCGGCCAAGGCCTGGGTCAAATCATCGATTACCACAAGCATAGCGCCAGAATTTATGCCGCTGTCATCACCCATTGCCACAAACGACAATTCAAACTGTTTACCTTGGTAAGGTACTAATTGCCAATTTTTTTTGTTTTGCTTAAGTGGTAAATCCTTTAATTGATGGAGCAACGGAAGATTCCGTTCTGAGCCGCTTAACGCTACGACCTGCAAGCCCAAGTTGGGCAGCGAATTTTTATCCATCACAAAACCGGCAGGAGCCAACACGCCAAGATCGGCCCCAGATAAACGATTAAAAGAAACGATCACCTCTCCCAGCGAGCTACCCAAAACAATTACGCCAGCCACCCGGCCTGCCGACAGAATAGGTGCCGCAGCAAATTGTGTACATATTTGCCGACAGTGCATCCAATGCAGAGCTCGTTCTTGCGAAACTACGGCACGCACACGCTCATCTTGCTCTATATCGGAAGCCGCATCCGCATGCCAAGCGGCCAAAGTAGCCCCAGTCCTGGAATATACTTTCATGGAATTGATATCGAGATCGAGCTGCAAGACGGGCCAGTAACTATCGAAATGCTCACGAAGTTTCAAAGATCCCGGCTTTGACTGAAACGCACTACCCGCACCAACCGTCGCGAGCAAACTGGCCTGCGTTTGCAAACGCAGAGCGGAATCGGTACGTACCGCAATCGCTTCAGAAATCAGGCGCTCGCGCAAATCCGTACGCTGCCTTTCAAGCGTGTCTTCAAATCACGAAAATGCAGCCAGGAAAGCGTACCGTTAACCGAGAGCATCACCATGCCAAGCGTTAGCAGCACCTTCCACTTCAGGCTCAAGAACCTAATTGTGCTACGGCTTGAAACTAGAGGGTCGGCTATCCGGCATGAGCGTCACTAAACCGAAAAAGACCCCAGTAGCATGGAACATATCCCAACGGCGCTCCAAAGCCCGAGGGTCAGGGTTATCCTGAACTGGCAAAATCGCTGTACCATCAACGCGATGATATTCGGCACGCATAAACTCGGGGGTTAAGTCAAAACGCACGCCTGTAGTCCAGTCTTTGGAAAAACGAGGTAAAGCCCGGCCGACGGGTGGCCGCAGCGAATGCCTTGCCATCACGATCCTCGCTATCGGTATACATCACATCGTAACGTAGTAATGCTTCCCACTTCGGGGCCAACCGATAGCTGCCCTGAATATAATAACTTTGGCCATGCGTGGTGGAATCTGGAGCATTCGGACCAAAGTTTTAATTAAAAGTGGACGCAGGGCATATTCACTAGTCAGGCCCCAATTTTCAGCGTTGTGTTGGGCAGAAATATTTGCATGTTAGATTTCAATTGTCCGCTTGTAACACATCCCCATGCCAGGTTTATAGTGCGCATCACAATTGCAATACGGTATATCCCAAACGATATTTACCACCATCCCCTCATGTTCTCACTTGGGAAATCTGCCCTATCTTAGGTTCAAAACTCCCATTGGGGAAGCAATCCAACCAAGGCCACCTTGCCAGCCTCATTACCAATCTGGGGGTTTGCCAAGCGCGAATGCTCACAAACAAATTGCCAGCTTCATAATTACGATCGAGATAAAACTCTGCTCCATCACCCGCAAGGGTAAGATTGCGTGAGCGCTCAAAATAAATAGATTGCGCTGCAAAGGATACTGGGGCGAGTAAAGCAAACATCCGTGTTTTATTATATAGTCCATAAGAATTCTTCACGCGCCCAGACGAAATCCCACACGCCCTTGCTCGCTTGATGATATTGTCCAGTCGGCTAACCCATAATCCAATCGCACGTTGCCGTTATCAGTTCCTCCGGCTTTATGTGAAAGCAACCGCGGACAGCTGCAAATCTGAAGTCGGCCTCAGGGACGCATTCACCCTATTTCTATAAAATCTGTACTGGCTTTTTATTACTCTGGCCGAGAAAGTTATTATCACTGGTGGTCACCACGCCTTGCGTAAAACCCCGCTGCGGCTGCAATTCGTTACCCATCAAGTTTACGGCATGGGCAAACGTAGTCCAAAGCAAAAACACCCTGAATAAAAAACCCAACTGTAGTCTTAACGAATTTGAAGGGTACGCACATTATTAGTGACCTCGTTTATTTTGATGTAGCCAATCGCCCCCGGCGTTGATGCTATTCTTGATAGCATCTCTTGCGTTGAAGTAACTTGCTCCGGATATTGGCCCTGCCCGGAAAATACCTGCCGATCCTAGCCAATCTCAATTGGTGCGGGAATACTTGCAAAATATTCTTACTGAAAGCACCATGTTCCGGCGCATCATCTTTCATCACAAATGTTTTGATCGGCGTATCTGCTGGCCATTTATTAAGGCGCATGCCAAAAACAGCGCAGCGTACTTCTGGAAATTACATTTTCACTAGTCGAAGGGAATGCAATAGCAACCATAGTTGGCTCTTGAGTATCCGCATAAGAATTTGCGGTAATCAGAAATACCGCCACCATGTAAAGCGCACAAACTCGCCAAAACAATGCCAACACACTAAGACAGAAAAGATTTTTCATCGCTAAAACGAGATACCGCCGGATAAATTTGGACACAGGTTGATAATTAATAACAGTCAAGCTTTGCGCCTAAGTCGTTCAAAAAAGTATTGCCAGCATTGTTCGCTTTCGGACAAGACAAACACTATTTAAATATAAATCTGACCACTGCATTTCTTTAATTATCTTGGCTATATGTGAAATAAAGCGAGGAATCAACTTTCAACCTCCGGTAGAAGAAGTCAATCTATTTATCCTGCATTTATCGAAAATGAGTGAATTTACTTTTTCACCAAGAAACTTCCGTCCAACCGACACGCATGGTAGCTTTTTTCTTCATACAACTCAGCCTGAAAGCGGTTAGCAAGACGACTTGCCGTGCGACACACCTTACAACCGAGCACGTTCCATCGGACTTGTGAAACGATTCAACCACCGGCCACCCAAAGTGCTGGGTTTTAGGTTATGCCCAGTATTATTTGAGGTGGAGATGCACTACACTAAGCCATCATCAACTGTTGCACTTCGGATTTAAATCCGGCCTTTCATTTTTTCGGCAAAATCGAGTAATCACAGATGCCAGTTCATCACGTGCGATCGGTTTCGCCAACGTACCCAAAGGGATCGGGCCAAGCTTGCTGGAATATATCCATCCCGGACAGCAGATGCCGTTGGGCTCCTGAGATTAAAATAACGTCACCAACATAACCTTGCATACCGAGATGCATCAGAAAACCAACACCGTCCATCTCAGGCATACTGAGATCGTATATCAATATGTCCGGCTGTGATGACAGCCCGGCTAGTATAGTACCCCCTGCTCGCCATTTTCAGCCCCTAATAACTGGCCACACCTAATTCAAGCAACATATCACCAAAAGCTCAAGTGTGAATTTGTCATCGTCACAACAATATCCGTAGGCTGTTCGTAGCTGTGAATAGCGCTGTCCGTTCATCCGTACCAACCTCAATCATACTAACTCCTTATTCATATTTATCCGGCTCTATGTAGAATAGAATAAACAATCAATTTTTAATGTCCCGCAAAAATAAATTCGTTCGTCCTGGTTTATTGAAGGGTGAGCGGATCTTTAACTGACTATTGCTTGTTGTTCGTTGTGTACTTATCAAAATTAGCCACTAAAATCGTATAGGGCCTATTTGCTTAACCCTCACGCCAGCAATAGCACGCATTTGCACGACAACACCTTAACCACCCTTGCATTGTCTGCCTGCCACAGCTCACCAAAACCTCACTACCAATAGCAATTCGATACTACAATGATCCAGCGTCATTATGGGCCAACGCGGTTTCATTTTTGACGATTGTTTTCAACAACTGGTCGGGAGCTTAATCACTACGCAAACCATTCAAATTGTCATTGCTGGCAAAGCTTGTACAAGCGCAGCCTCATCATCAATCAAACCGGAGGCATGATTAATCTTACCGATAACCAAATTATTCTTCTGACCTATTCGGTCAAAACCATACCATCTGGGGAAACTGACTCAGTCGCATAGTTTACTTCTTGAGTAAACCCCACTCAATAAGTTAAATTGTTGCAAATTCAGTATAGTTTAGACATCCCCGCAGTAAAGATAGATGTACTACTTACACAGTATTACTAAGGTCAGATTGATCACGGCTGTGCAACGGAAAACTTTAGGATCATCCGCAAAGTATAAAATAGTTCAAATACAGTCTACCGCCACATAATACGTTGGAGTCCTTAATAACTCTCGAAACAGATTGTTACACTGAAAAATTCATAAAGCTACAACATGCTTAGTTATGGTCAAAGTGAGGTACGCTGTAAAAATAAAGTCCGACATTTCTGTCACATACTGGAAACGGCAAGACTGAATAAATCGATACCCAGAAGGATTTACACGCGGGAATTTCGGAGAACAGACAGTCCCTGCAAAACCAAACTATGGCACGTCAAGTTACCCAAATTTAAACTATGTAGTGACGGGATCTATAATAATTTTGACACAAGAGTTTCTTCTGTACGATTTGCAAGACAGCCAAATGCACACGATTCGAACACCGGGCTTTAGGA
>JADKHS010000007.1 GCA_016721605.1 Nitrosomonadales bacterium | reverse complement strand
CCACGGCATTCACTACTTATCAGGATCAGGAGGTAGAAGTGAAGCCACTAAAAATGGCAAATGACGCTGCCGAAGTGACTGTAAAAACTTCTATTCTTAATAAAGGCAAGCCACCGCTGCCCGTAAATTATGATATGGAGAAGACGGCTAGTGGTTGGAAGGTGTTTGACTTATCGATCGAAGGCGTGAGTTTGGTAACCAATTATCGCGGTACCTTTGCTGAGCAGGTTCAGAAGAGCGGTATTGATGGGTTGATTAAGACATTAACGGAAAAAAATCAGGCGCAGACTGGTGCAATTTTGCCTAAGGCGGCATCCAAGTGATTAGCCGTGATGGTGGCCGTGTGCAAGCGCCGAGCCATCTAACGATTGAAACGGTTATACCTTTATTCAAAAATGGGTTGCAGGCCACTGGTGAAACATCGCTGGTGGTTGACTTGGCCCAGGTAGTGACGGTGGATTCTGCCGCAGTCAGTTTGCTGCTGGCTTGGCTACGCGAGGCGCAGCGTAGCAGTGTGCAACTGTGTTTTACCCATGTTCCAGAAAATTTGTTAAGTTTGGCCCGTTTGTATGGCGTTGTGGATATGCTGCCGCTATGCGGTAATGATTCCGCGCAATCTTGATCTATTCAATTTGATGTTACCTGCCATTGATGTGCGTCAAGCACGCAAACGCTATGGCCAATTACAAGCACTAGATGGCGTGGATTTGCGTATCGTCGTTTGTTGGGTGTGGTGCCGCAAGAGCTGGTCTTTGATCCTTTTTTCACAGTTCGTGAAACGTTGCGTATGCAGTCTGGTTTTTTGGATTACGTCATAACGACACCTGGATCGATGAGGTGATGCACCACTTGGATTTGACCAGTAAGGCCGATACCAATATGCGCCGCCTGTCCGGTGGTATGAAGCGCCGTGTGTTGGTGGCGCAGGCCTTGGTGCATAAGCCGCCAGTTATTGTGTTGGATGAACCGACTGCCGGGGGGGACGTGGAGTTGCGCCAATCGCTATGGCGCTTCATTCAGCAGCTTAACCGCGATGGGCATACCATTCTGTTAACCACCCACTATTTGGAAGAAGCGGAAGCCTTATGCACACGGATTGCCATGCTCAAGCATGGCCGGATTGTAGCGTTGGATAGTACACTCAATCTACTTAGTAGCCTGGCCGGTTGTCGCGTCAGGTTGAAACTCGCGGGTTATTTACCGGCCACATTACTGCCGCAAGTGGTCGAACAGACGGACGGTGATTACCTACTGACATTGCCATCCTATCAAGCATTGGAGTCAATGCTGGCGGAACTGCGTGTGGCTGGAACCACGGTACAGGAGATGACCTTGCAGCAGCCTGATTTGGAAGAAGTTTTTCTGCGTTTGGTGGGACGGACCGTGCAGTGAGGCGGGCGTTGAGTTTTTACAGTCTGCTCTACAAGGAGGTATTCCGGGTGTGGAAGGTGGGCTTCCAGACCGTGCTGGCTCCCGTGTTGACGGCATTGCTCTATCTGCTGATTTTTTCGCATGTGCTGGCACAGCATGTCGAGGTGTATCCGGGGGTACATTACACTGCCTTCCTTATTCCGGGACTGATGATGATGGCAATGTTGCAGAACGCTTTTGCCAACAGCTCTTCCAGCCTGATTCAGTCCAAGATTACTGGCAATATCGTGTTTGTGCTGCTGGCGCCGATTGCCTATTGGTAATTCTTTGCGGCATATGTGCTCGCTTCCATGCTGCGCGGTTTGGTGGTCGGCATAGGCGTATATTTGGCCGCACTGTGGTTTGCCCAGCCGCCATTGCTGTTTCCAATCTGGATTATATTGTTTGCTGTTCTCGGTAGCGCGATGCTTGGCTCACTAGGGGTGGTGGCCGGGATGTGGGCAGAAAAATTTGATCAACTCGCAGGCTTCCAGAATTTCATTATCATGCCGTTGACTTTTTTGTCCGGCGTATTCTATTCCATACACTCGCTGCCGCCTTTTTGGCAGGCGTTGTCGCGTTTTAACCCATTTTTTTATATGATAGACGGTTTTCGTTATGGATTTTTCGGCGTGTCGGACATTTCTCCTTGGGTGAGTTTGATGGTGGCGGGCGGGTGTATGTTTGGCCTAACGCTGTTGTCTTTGGGGTTGTTAAAATCGGGATATAAATTGCGGTACTGACATAACGAACGCATGGAAAGAATACATTAAGATGAAATCGGGATTTTTAAAGATGCCAGCATGCAAAAATTAGTTGTACAAGGTGGTATTCCATTGCGCGGCGAAGTGCGTATTTCTGGTGCCAAGAACGCGGCGTTGCCTATTATGTGTGCCAGCCTGTTGACGGGTGATGTTTTGCAATTAAGCAACATACCGGATTTGCAAGACATCGCAACCATGCGTAAATTGTTGGAGCAGATGGGTGTGAAGGTCGCTGTACAAGGTGACGAGATGGCTTTGCACGGTGCGCAAGTGGATAAGCTGGAAGCGCCGTATGACATGGTAAAGACCATGCGCGCCGCAGTGCTAGTGTTAGGCCCTCTGGTAGCGCGCTTCGGCGAGGCGCGTGTATCCATGCCAGGTGGTTGCGCCATTGGTTCGCGTCCCGTCGATATTCACATCAAGGGCCTGCAGGCAATGGGCGCTCAAATTTTCATTGAGCATGGCTATATACATGCGCAGGCAAAACGCCTCAAGGGCGCACGAATTTTATTCGATATCGTCAGTGTGACCAGCACAGAAAATTTGATGATGGCCGCTGCTTTGGCAGAAGGGGTCACGGTGCTGGAAAATGCGGCGCGCGAACCGGAGGTGGTGGATTTGGCGCATTGCTTGATTGCAATGGGTGCGAAAATAGAGGGAGCCGGCAGCCACACGATTGTCATAACCGGTGTGGACAAATTGCACGGTGCAGCCCATCGCATCATGCCGGATCGTATCGAGAGTGGGACTTTTCTAGTGGCGGCAGCGGCAACGGGCGGTAGCATCGTGTTACGCGATACCCGAGCGGATATCCTCGATGCTGTGTTGGAAAAGCTCACTGAAGCCGGCGCGCGTATCCGTAGCGATAGTGAGGGCATCCATTTGGACATGACGGGTCGGCCCAGATCGGTGAACGTACGTACTGCGCCGTATCCAGCATTCCCGACTGATATGCAAGCACAATTTATGGCGTTGAATGTTATTGCCGATGGCAGCGCGATGGTAGTGGAAACGATTTTTGAAAACCGTTTTATGCATGTGCAAGAATTGCGCCGTTTGGGTACAAGGATAGACGTGGAAGGTAATACTGCCTTGGTTCACGGGGTCGATCATCTGGAAGGCGCAACAGTGATGGCAACGGATTTGCGTGCATCTGCATGTCTGGTTATTGCCGGATTGGTGGCGCAGGGTGAGACCGTGATAGATCGCATTTATCATCTGGACCGTGGTTATGAACATATAGAGATAAAACTGTCGCAACTCGGAGCGAACATATTTCGTATCAATTAAATGAAAGATACCCCATGATTACCATCGCCTTATCCAAAGGGCGCATCTTTGAAGAGACCGTCCCGTTGTTGCAGGCGGCGGGCATTACGCCGCTGGAAGCGCCGGAGCCTACGCGCAAGTTGATTTTATCCACCAATCGAGCGGACGTACGTCTTATTATCGTGCGTGCTTCCGATGTGCCGACCTATGTGCAATACGGCGCTGCTGATTTGGGGATCGCGGGCAAGGATGTGCTTGACGAGCATGGCGGCATCGGTTTGTACCAGCCGCTGGATTTGAATATTGCGCGTTGCCGCATGATGGTGGCAGTAAGGAATGATTTTGATTATGAATCAGCAGTACGTCAGGGCGCGCGCCTGCGCGTGGCGACCAAATACTTGCAGACTGCGCGCGAGCATTTTGCGGCTAAAGGGGTGCATGTGGATTTGATCAAATTGTATGGTTCGATGGAGTTGGCACCACTGGTCGGTTTGTCAGATGCAATCGTGGACTTGGTCAGCAGCGGCAACACACTGAAGGCCAATCACCTCAAGGCGGTAGAAGAGATCTCTGCGATTTCCTCGCGCCTAGTGGTGAATCAGGCCTCACTTAAACTCAAACATGCGGCTATTCAGCCCATGCTGGACGCATTTTCCTTGGCGGTAGTCCAATGAACATCAAACGGCTTTCCACGCGGCAGCCAGATTTCAATATGCAACTGGATAGTCTGCTGGCTTTCGAGGCGACCCAGGATCACCAGCTGGATGAGACTGTGGCGGCTATTCTGGCGGATGTGCGTACACGCGGCGATGTGGCCCTGCTCGAATACACCCGACGCTTCGATCGCATGGAGGTGCATGATAGTGCGGCACTGGAACTGCCACCGGCTGTTTTGCGTGCCGCTTTTGAGGGATTGCCCGCCGCACAGCGCACCGCGCTGGAGCAGGCCGCACAGCGCGTTACCGCTTATCATCAAAAGCAGTTGCAAGTTTCATGGAGTTATACCGAGGCGGATGGCACCTTGCTCGGTCAGCAGATTACGCCATTGGATCGGGTTGGTCTGTATGTACCGGGCGGTAAAGCTGCCTATCCATCGTCAGTACTGATGAATGCACTACCGGCGAAAGTGGCTGGGGTGGGCGAACTCATTATGGTAGTGCCGACCCCAGACGGAATGCGAAACGCGCTGGTACTGGCAGCAGCCCATTTGGCTGGAGTGGATCGGGTGTTCACTATTGGCGGGGCGCAAGCGATTGCTGCGCTGGCTTATGGCACGGCAACCGTGCCGCGTGTAGATAAAATCGTCGGCCCCGGCAACGCTTACGTGGCCGCCGCCAAGCGCCGTGTATTCGGCGTAGTTGGTATTGATATGGTGGCAGGGCCATCAGAGATTCTGGTGATCTGTGATGGACAAACCGATCCAGACTGGATTGCGATGGATCTATTTTCTCAAGCAGAGCATGATGAATTAGCGCAGGCCATCCTGTTGACACCGGATGCAGCTTTCGCCACAGCCGTGGCGCAAAGTGCAGATCGTCTACTGGCGCAGATGCCGCGCCGTGACATCATACGCACTGCATTAGAGAATCGCGGTGCTTTGATTGAAGTGGTTGATTTGGACGAGGCTTGTGTTATCAGTAACCGTATAGCACCGGAGCATCTGGAGCTTTCAGTGGCCGATCCCCAGCAATGGCTGCCAAAAATCAAGCATGCCGGGGCGATTTTCTTGGGTCGTTATACTTCCGAGTCGCTTGGTGATTATTGCGCTGGCCCTAACCATGTCCTGCCGACCTCCGGCACGGCACGTTTTTCTTCCCCGCTGGGAGTGTATGACTTTCAGAAACGCAGCAGTTTGATTCAAGTATCCGCGCAGGGCGCAGGGATGCTGGGCGAAATTGCGGCAGTGCTGGCCCTGGGTGAGGGCTTGCATGCGCATGCGCAGTCCGCCCTGCTTAGGATGGGGTCGTGAATTCGATGAGAGAATGACGCTACCGAATGGCACTGTTATAATTCGCCATCATGAACGAAGCTATCCTTGCCACCCCGCGCGCGCTTGATTTAGCCCGCGAAGTATTACACATTGAAGCAGCAGCTGTATTGGCGCTTACGCAACGGATTGATGAAAATTTTCTACAGGCGTTAAATATCATTTTAGCTTGCGAAGGCCGTGTAATTGTAAGCGGCATGGGTAAGTCTGGCCATATTGCGCGCAAGATCGCCGCTACACTGTCTAGCACGGGTACTCCAGCGTATTTTGTACATCCTGCCGAAGCTAGCCACGGCGATTTAGGGATGATTACCGCTAAAGATGTGTTTATTGCGTTGTCATATTCCGGAGAAAGTCAGGAATTACTCACTATAGTGCCAGTCATTAAACGCCAGGGGGCACGGCTGATTAGCCTGACAGGCAATCCACGATCCAGCTTGGCAGAGGCATCGGATGCGCATCTCGATGCTGCGGTGGACAAGGAGGCTTGTCCGTTGGGACTTGCGCCCACTGCCAGCACCACGGCAGCGCTGGCATTGGGCGATGCACTGGCCGTGGCGCTGCTGGATGCCAAAGGGTTTGGGGAGGAAGATTTTGCCCGTTCGCACCCTGGTGGAAGCTTGGGCCGCCGTCTGCTTACCCATGTGCGTGACATTATGCATTCCGGCAAGGGGATTCCTGCAGTGAATCAAAATGCGACCCTGGCCGAGGCAGTATTGGAAATCTCGCGCAAAGGGTTGGGTATGACCGCCATAGTAGATGATGCCCGGCAAGTTCTGGGTATCTATACTGATGGGGATTTACGCCGCACATTGGAGAAGCATGTTGACTTCACGACCACTTTAATCAGCACTGTCATGTCGCGCAGTCCGCGCAGTATTGCGCCGGATGCACTGGCAGCAGAAGCGGTGCGGGTGATGGAGCAATATAACATTAGCCAGATGCTGGTGACAGACACCAGCAATAAGTTGGTAGGCGCCTTGAATATGCATGATTTGCTGCGTGCGAAGGTGATTTGATGTCGTTAGGCCGGGCGCAATCCATTCGTCTCATTGCTTTTGATGTAGATGGAATCATGACAGATGGTGGGCTTTATTTAACCGACTCGGGTGAAGAGTTTAAGCGGTTCAATTCGCTTGATGGGCATGGTTTAAAAATGCTTAAAGCATCCGGTGTGGAACTGGCCATCATTACTGGCCGGACTTCCCGTTGTGTAGAGCTACGCGCGCACCATCTCGGTATTTCGCACCTGTATCAGGGTGTCCATGACAAGCTGGCCAGCATGCAAAAAATGCTTGTTCAACTTAAATTGCCATTGGATGCCGTCGCTTTTATGGGTGACGACGTGATGGACTTGCCGGTAATGCTTCGTGTCGGGTTGGCTATCAGCGTACCGAATGCGCCACAAATCGTGCGTGACCGCGCCCACTATGTCACCGAGCGTGGCGGCGGGCATGGCGCGGTACGTGAAGCATGTGAATTGTTGATGTCGGCGCAGGGCACACTAGACGCGCAACTTGCGCCTTACTTGGCATGAGTCACTCAATCGTCACTGACCGTTTGCGCGCTTGGTTTACCGGATTACCGCTGTTATTGTTGCTGCTGGCCGCAGTTTATTGGCTGAGCCAGCAATTACAGCCACTACCGGTAATTCCTGACAGCAGTAAGCGCCACGACCCAGATTTTATCGTTAGTAGGTTTGTCGCCACCACGCTTAATGAACAGGGTAAACCGCATTTCGTAATGGCTGCACAAAAAATGCTGCATTACCCAGATAATGATAGTACGTATCTGGACGCTCCTGAATTCACCAGCTTTGATTTAGACCGCCCACCCGTGTATACCTATGCAAATAATGGAATGGTGTCAGGCAAGGGTGATGAAATATTTTTACGCGATAATGTAAAAATCGTGAGTACCGCTAGTTCTACGCAAAGAGAGATGACATTCACCACGGCTTATCTGCATGTTATCCCTGACCGTGGCTTAGCTGAAACAGACCAACCGGTAATGATGGTTGACGGACGTAACATTGTGCGTGCAGTAGGTATGAAATTTGATAATAAAGCGCGCATAGTAAAATTGCTTGCGCAAGTTAAAAGCGAATATGCGCCCGACAAAAATTAAATACGCCACCCTGTTTTGCATAGGGCTTATCTGCCATGCGCCAACCAGCCAAGCTGAACTTGCTGACCGTGACAAACCGATGCATTTGGAAGCGAATCAGCTCAGTATTGACGATATCAAACAAATCAGCGTCTTCGAAGGCAAGGTGCAGCTTACCCAGGGCACGATGATTGTTAACGCCGACAAAATTGTTGTGGTACAGGACAAGGAAGGATTCAAGCACGGTACGGCAACCGGGCAACCCGCCAGTTTTCGCCAGAAGCGCGATAATGCCAGCGGATATGTGGAAGGATATGGTGAGCGCATTGAATATGACACCCAAACGGCAAGCATAGACTTCTTTGGCCAGGCGCGCCTGAAACAGGATCAGGATGAGGTACGTGGGGAACATATTACCTATAACTCAAGAACTGAAGTATTCCAAGTGAACGGTACTTCCAATAAGGGGCGCGTGCGCGCTATTATCCAACCTAAAAACAAGCGTTCTTCAGTCGGTGAACCCTTGTTAATTAAGCCGACATCGACATTAACCAAGCCTAACGAACATCAATGAGCGAGCTGCGCGCCGTTGCACTGAAAAAACGCTATCGTTCCCGTACCGTAGTGCACGATGTTTCCCTGGCAGTACAGAGCGGCGAAGTGGTCGGCCTGTTAGGGCCCAATGGTGCTGGAAAGACCACTTGCTTCTACATGATTGTTGGGCTGGTGGCTGCGGACGGGGGCGATATTTTCATCAATGGACAGAATGTTACGCATCTTCCCATCCATCGCCGTGCACGTTTGGGGTTGGGCTATCTGCCGCAGGAAGCGTCTATTTTTCGCCGTTTAACGGTCGCGCAAAATATTCAGGCTGTGCTGGAATTACAAGATTACGATAACGATGAAATTCAAGCACGGCAGGATGAGTTGATGGAGGATCTGCATATCACCCATATACGCAACAACCCAGCAATCAGCCTGTCCGGGGGTGAGCGGCGGCGAGTTGAAATCGCCCGTGCGCTGGCCACCAACCCACGCTTCATTCTATTGGATGAACCCTTTGCGGGAGTAGATCCGATTGCGGTGCTGGATATTCAGAAAATCATTCGTTTTCTTAAAGAACGTGGTATCGGTGTGTTGATCACTGACCACAATGTTCGCGAAACATTGGGAATCTGTGACCGTGCCTATATTATTAATGCCGGGTCGGTAATGGCAGAAGGTAAACCCGATGAAATCATTTATAATGAAGGTGTGAGAAAAGTATATCTCGGCGAGCATTTCAAACTATAAATACACACTATGCGCCGCTCTTGTCCGTAAATTGCGTAATGAAACCCACGTTACAACTTAAGCAATCCCAGCAGCTGACGCTTACCCCCCAGTTACAGCAAGCCATACGCCTGTTGCAACTCTCCACTCTGGAAGTCAACCAAGAGGTGGCACGCTTGCTGGACGAAAATCCATTGCTCGAACGTGAAGATGAAGACGCGATGCAACCCTATGCACATGGAGATGCGGCCTCTACCTCCGTTGTAGATAGCACCGAAGTAAAAGATGAGATATCGCAACAGGGCGACGAAGACTGGGTAAAAGATGACTGGAATGAGCCTTCTTTTTCAGCAGCAAGCGGGCCGGATGATGAAAAAGAAGTTCGTGGTGAAGTTGCGGCAGAGACGCCCAGTCTGCGTGAACATCTCATCTGGCAGTTAAATATGAGCCAGCACGATGTGCGCGACCGACAAATTATCGGTCTGCTGATCGATGCATTGGATGTCAACGGTTATTTGGCGCAGCCGTTGGAAGAAATTGCCGAAATGCTGCCACAGGAACTCGACATTACCCTGGATGATTTGGAAACTGCCCTGGTTCAATTACAGCACCTGGATCAGCCAGGTATAGCCGCACGTACCTTAAGTGAATGTTTGGCTCTACAACTCAAAGCCCTCCCGGAAGATACCCCGGGCCGTGATTTGGCTCTACGCTTGGTGACGCAGCACCTCAACCTATTGGGGGCGCATGACTTTGCCAAGCTGAAAAAACTTCTTCGCTGTGACGATGATGCATTGCGCACCGTACAATCACTTATCACCCATTTGCAACCAAGGCCTGGCGCTGAATTTGAACAGCGGGCTGCAGATTATGTTGTGCCTGACGTGGTGGTAGAATACCGTCACGGTAGCTGGCATGTACGCCTGAACCAGGGCGCTATGCCCCGCCTGCGTGTTAACCAAATGTACGCCAACATTTTGCAACAGGGTAATGAAAAAAACGCACAGCAACTGTCCGGCCAATTGCAAGAAGCGCGCTGGTTTATCAAAAACTTACAGCAGCGTTTCGATACTATTTTGCGTGTGTCGCAGACTATTGTCGATCGTCAATTTAGTTTTCTCGAGCACGGTGAAACTGCCATGCGTCCGCTGGTGCTGCGTGAAATCGCGGAACAGCTCGAATTGCATGAATCCACCGTCTCCCGCGTGACTACGCAAAAATTTATGCTTACTCCGCGCGGTATTTATGAACTCAAGTACTTTTTCTGTAGCGGAATTGCGACCGAAAGTGGTGGCACGTGTTCCTCCACGGCGATCCGCGCGCTCATCAAGCAGCTTGTCGACCAGGAAGATGCACGCCATCCCCTAACCGATAGCCGCATGTCTGGAATCCTGGCACAGCAGGGCATATTGGTTGCCCGGCGTACCGTGGCAAAATACCGGGAATTGCTGAACATCCTCCCGGTTAATCTTCGTAAATCACTCTAACCATAAGGAGCAGGCCATGAACCTCAATCTCAGCGGACATCATTTGGAAATTACCCCCGCTATTCGCGAGCACGTGGTAAACAAAATCGAAAAAATCAAACGCCACTTCGATAATTTGATTGATGTTAATGTCGTTCTGTCGGTGGAAAAGCTGAAACAAAAGGCCGAGGCTAACGTCCATCTGAGCGGCAAGACAATTTTTGTGGAATGTGATGACACAAACTTATATGCCGCTATTGATAATCTGATCGAAAAACTCGATCGTCAAATTATCAAACATAAAGAGAAACATGCCGCTCGTCGCCATGATGAAACCGGCAATCCTACTGCAGCGGAGCAACAATGATAACGGGGCGGCTTACGGCCACCCCTTCTTTTTTTTGATGTGCTTGAATTATGAACCTGATCAGCAAAGTTTTACCCCCTGAGAACGTCATACTGGATGCCGATTCCACCAGTAAAAAACGGGTTTTCGAAAGGGCGGGGGTGTTATTTGAAAATACTCAGAAAATCGCGCGTAGCCAAGTATTCGATAGCCTGTTTGCGCGTGAGAAACTCGGCTCGACTGGCTTGGGTCACAGTGTAGCTATTCCGCATGGCCGTATTAAAGGCCTACGGGATGCGGTTGCCGCTTTCGTCAAGACACAAGCATTGATTCCGTTCGACGCACCGGATGGTCAACCGGTCAACCTGATTTTCGTGTTATTGGTGCCGGAACGGGCCACCGACCTGCACTTGCAACTACTCGGCGAACTGGCGCAAATGTTCAGTGATAAAACCTTCCGCGAACAAATACAGAATAGCAATGATGTAGCGGTAATTCATCAATTGTTTACTAACTGGGCAGCGTAATAGCAATGGCACAAGTCAATATCCAACAGTTGTTCGAGGACAAACAAGAGCAGCTGGCATTGAGCTGGGTAGCTGGAGCGAATGGCGCTGCGAAAATACTGGATAGCGATTTAGTCAGTGCCTCTAACAAAGGGCTTGATTGGCCACCTTAATTTTATCCACCCGAATTGGGTGCAGGTATTGAGTGAAACGGAAGTTGACCATCTTCAAGGGCTTCCATCTGTCGCGGTCACAGAGGCGCTGGCGCAACTTGAACGCGGCGGTACGCTATGCCTGATCGTGGCCGGCACGGAGAAGATCCCGCAGGAGTTGATCGTTTACGCTAACCGCACCCATACACCCCTGTTCCGTTCACCCCTGCCCAGCGTACATTTGATGTGGCTCGTGCGTCATTATATTGTCAAAGCGTTAGCGGAATCGACCGTGCGCCATGGTGTGTTTCTTGACGTGCTTGGGGTGGGGGTACTGGTTACCGGTGATAGCGGAATAGGCAAGAGTGAGCTGGGACTGGAACTTATCACGCGTGGTAACGGCTTGGTGGCGGATGATATTACCGAGCTGTACCGTATTTCTCCAGAAACCCTGGAAGGACGCTGTCCGGAATTATTGCGTGATTTCCTCGAAGTGCGGGGCCTGGGAGTGCTTAATATTCGCACCATGTTTGGCGAGACTGCGGTGCGGCGCAAAAAAAGTTTAAAACTCATCGTACATTTGCAGCGCCCGCTACGTGGCGATCTTTCCCATCTGGAACGTTTGCCGTTAGCGGCTAGCCATCAGGAAATCCTTGGCGTAAAGATCAGCACGGTAAGCATCCCGGTTATGGCCGGACGTAACCTTGCGGTACTGGTAGAAGCGGCTGCGCGCAATTTTGTGCTACAGCAACGCGGTATCGATAGCATGCAAGAATTTCTAAGTCGCCACGAGCAGCAAATGCAGGATCAATAAATCATGCAACTATTTCTGATCAGCGGCCTTTCCGGTTCGGGGAAAAGCGTGGCGCTCAAGGCGCTGGAAGACAGCGGCTATTATTGTGTTGACAATCTGCCTTCCGCATTGTTGCCCGTCCTCATAGAAAATCTGCATCAGACGGGTAACACACGCATTGCTGTCAGTATAGACGTGCGTAGTGGCGACAGCGTGAAACAACTGCCGCACTATATTGAACAACTTAAGCAACAGGGTATAGATGTGCATCTGCTTTTCCTTGATGCGCAGACCGATACGTTGGTGAAACGTTTTTCTGAGACGCGTCGCCGCCATCCGCTGCGTAACGCCCTACCGCCGGAGCAGACCAACGAAGGACTTACTTTACCTGAGTGTGTACAACTCGAGCGTGAAATGCTCGCCGAGATTAGCAACATCGGCCATCGTATTGATACCAGCGAGCTTGGCGCTAATGCCTTGCGTGCTTGGGTTAAAGATTTTAAGGGTGTTGACCGCGCACGGATTACCCTGCTGTTCCAATCCTTTGGTTTTAAAAATGGCATTCCGTTCGATGCCGATTTAGTGTTCGACGTGCGCTGCCTACCTAATCCACATTACGACCCCGTGTTGCGGCCATTAACCGGGCGCGATGCAGCGGTCATTGAGTTTCTCGAACGCAACCAAAATGTACAAAAAATGTGCGAAGACATCCGTGTTTTTGTCGAAAGCTGGTTGCCCTGCTTCATCGCTGATAACCGCAGCTATCTCACCGTCGCCATCGGTTGCACAGGTGGCCAACATCGCTCGGTGTACTTGGTGGAAAAGCTTGCGCGTTGTTTTAAATTGCAACAGCAAGTGCTGCTGCGTCACCGCGAACTCGGTAACACTTATTGATTTTTGTGTGAGTTATGACAAACTTCATTACAGTAACTGCCATTTTCGTACAGGAGCAAATTCAGGCTTTCCAGAGCAACTTTGATTTATCTGCACTGAATGTTATTCAGTGCAGGAATGGCGGAATGTTGTTTAGCATTGCTATTCACGATAAATAATCATGCTGTCATTAGCGCCCATAAAGATAGGCGATTGGATAGTGTTGTTGCTTGGTGCGCTCGGTATTACATGGATCACTATCACGCTATGGCAAGGCGGCGCAGCGGACAAGGCGATCATTCGCAGCAGCGGCAAAATATTCAGCGAAGTGCCACTATCCCGTAACCAAATTATTTCTGTGCCCGGCCCGCTCGGTATTAGTCAGATTGCCATACATAACCGGCAGGCACGCATCGCCGCCGACCCCAGCCCGCGTCAATATTGTGTGCATCAAGGCTGGTTGAAGCAGGCGGGTGAAATTGCCATCTGCCTGCCCAACCAAGTCAGCGTTGAATTGAGTGGCAAGGGCAAGCGTTATGACAGCCTCAATTATTAAACTCGAAACCACCGCAACGGATCATCACATCGCGCGCATGGCGGCATTGGCGATGGGCTTGTCCATGCTGGAAGCAGCCATTCCCTCGCCGTTGCCTGGCGTAAAACCTGGTTTGGCTAACATCTTCACCCTCATTGTGCTTACACGCTATGGCTGGCGCATGGCGGCTTGGGTATCGCTACTGCGGGTGCTGGCGGGCAGCTTGCTTATGGGGAGTTTTCTTACGCCTGGATTTTTTCTCAGCGTAAGCGGCGCGCTATGCAGCATCACCATATTGGGTATCAGCCAGTATTTACCGGCGCGCTGGTTCGGCCCGGTCACCCACAGTATCTTCGGTGCATTTGCACACGTTGCTGGCCAATTACTATTAGTGTATTTCTGGCTTATTCCGCATACCGGGTTGGCTTACTTAATCCCGATTTTTGCTACGGCAGCGCTGTTGTTTGGTACAGTAAATGGCCTGATCGCGGCACACTACCTGAATGCGCCAAATACTGGGTCCGAAACGCCAAAATTAACTGGTTGAAAAGCACATGAAAACTATCGTACTCGCCCTAACCGGCGCATCCGGCTTACCCTACGCCATGCGGCTGCTTGAGTGCCTGCTCCAAGGCGGTCAGCGCGTCCACCTGGTCTATTCACAAGCGGCACAAATAGTCGCCAAACAAGAGTTGGATTTTGTGTTACCCAACCGTCCGCAAGATGCGGAAAAAATCTTGGCGGAACGGCTCGGCAAAGTGAGCGGCGAATTGCGCGTATTTGGGCGCGATGACTGGTTCGCACCCATGGCCTCAGGCTCTAATCCTGGCGATGCGATGGTAATTTGCCCCTGCACTATGGGTACGCTGGCGGCGGTGGCGGCGGGGTTGAGCGACGACCTCATCACCCGTGCAGCCGACGTCATGCTCAAGGAGAAGCGCCCGTTGATTTTAGTGCCGCGCGAAACGCCGTTTTCCGCCATCCATCTGGAAAATATGCTCAAGCTGAGCCATGCCGGTGCGGTCATCCTGCCGCCCAATCCGGGTTTTTATTATCACCCGCAAAGCGTGCAAGATTTGGTAGATTTTGTGGTGGCAAAAATACTGGATCACTTGGGCGTGGAGCATAGGTTAGTGAAGCGGTGGGGAGAGGATAACAGGACGTGCTGAGGATCGAAACATGACTACTACAGGTGTGATATTCGAGTTCTCAACAATTTTCCCCAACGGTTCTTGCGTGTAGGTTGACCAGCTTGAATCCCGTGCCGATCGAGCTTACAGAGGTTCACATACATAACAGATTTGCCACATCGCCAGTAGCGGAAGATTGATCTGCGCCACGCCCAATATTCGCAAGAAATTTTTGACATCCTCTGATCCTGCAATCAGCGTGCTGAAGGCAGATAGCACAGGTTGTGGATTTTCCTCCATGATTGGCACCTTCCGTATGATTTTGTACTCAGCCTGCTGGCAGGCGTCTTCAAATGATCCTGGCGTAAAAAAGCGGATATGCGTCACGTCCAGCAAACCCATCAATTCATAATCGAATCGATTTGAAAGTAGTCCGCCAATAATGGAACGATGCCCCATATTTGGAATTTGAAATACACACTTTCCACGCCCGGATAACAAATCCTTCGCCAAAACCATGGCTTCCCACGGGTCGTACATGTGTTCAAGCACATCCGCAAATGAAATAACATCGAAGCCGCCCGGGTAGTCTGCCTTGAGCCCGCCGATTGCCGCATCAAAAGTGCAGGGATAGACACGGTCACAAACCTGTTCTGCATCCTTTGCGGCAACCGTGTTCATTTCAACACCGACACAAACGGCATGGTTATTAAGCCCTTTTTTGACCGCAGCAATCAATTGGCCGCGATTGCACCCCACATCCAGATAGGTCGATGGCGCCAATTCGACGCATACTTTTCTGACATCTTCAGGAACAAAATGTGCCTGATAGGGCGCATCACCAGACTCATGGATTCGGAGCATCCCGTAGGGGCTGAGTTTCTTGTTCATAACAAAATAGCACTCGTATGCGGTAAGGCTTTCATTGTCCCTTGAACCATTCATCCGGTAAACAGCCAGACTAAGCCATCTTGCGAATATCAAGATTTCGATAGTTTTTTCGGTTGCCTTACGCACAGGCCTGTCTGGCTCCCATCTTGACTCGGTCGTTTTTAATGGGCGGGTATTTTTTGTGGGCTCGAGCTTTAATTTCCTTGCATCAGAGTCCCGCCTGTCCTGTAACATGCATATCTTCTTCCGGTTTGCGGTACTTAACTCCGAATGAGTACAGCGTCGACATAGGTCATGTTCAAACTCAAAATTAGGTAAATTGCGTTAACACTACAGAACAAGTAGTAGTTATTTATAGAGGTGTCAAGCAGTCAAACTGTAGCGGTGGTGTTGAAAATAGAGGAAACTTAATGTCAATGCATAAATTTAAAAGAAGCTCACTGACTCTTGCTTTGGCCGCAGCGATAGGCTCGGTTGGTATTGCAGGCACAACCAGTGCTGCCGTACACCTAAGTGACAATGGTCAGGGTCAAGTTCTGATTTATCCTTACTACACCACACGCGCCGGAAATGACACCTATCTGTCCGTACTGAACTCGACTGCTTTGTCCAAGGCTCTAAAAATTCGTTTTTCAGAAGGCAAGAATGGCCGCGACGTGCTTAACTTTAACGTTTATCTCTCCCCTTATGACATCTGGACTGCTGCGGTTGTCAACACGGCTGACGGTGCAAAGCTTGTTACCGCCGACAAGTCCTGCACTGCTCCTGCGATCCCTGCTGGTGGCAAGGATTTCGTGAATTTCGCCTATTCTGGCCCTGCGCTTGAAGGTATTTGGCAAAGTGGTGGAGATGGCGAAACTACCTCTCTAGATCGTACCCGTGAAGGTTATTTTGAGATTATCGAAATGGGCACGATCACGAACACCGCGATCAACGCGGCAATAACACACGCAAGTGGGGTGCCCGCTAATTGCGCAGTGGTTCAGGCTGCGACTATGGACATGGGCGTTGCTAGCACATTGGTAGTGGGTGGCCAATCGGCCAGAGCCTTCAAGGCAACGGGGGGCCTGTCAGGTACAGCCTCCCTGATAAACGTTGCAGGCGGTACGGATTTTGGCTACGCCCCAGTTGTGCTGGAGGGCTTCTCTCCACCAGCGGTCGAGAATATATGGTTTGCTGGGCAATATAATCTCCCGGATCTGAGATTCGCAGATCTGACTAGCTTGGTTTACTACAATGGAAGTGTCGTTTCCAGCACATGGTACGCTGGGGTAGATGCTGTTGGCGCGCTGCTGATGCATGAAAAAATTATCAACGAGTTTGTTCTGGACAACACAACATTATCTGGCACCGACTGGGTGATAACGATGCCAACCAAACGATACAATGTTCCGGTGCATAACCCATCATTGGTGACGGACGCCACTCAATTGTTTAGTCCCTTTACCAGAAAGTTTTGGCTTGGTGGCGCGTGCGAACTATTTCAACCTGTCTATTACAATCGCGAAAATTATTCCATCCCCTTCATTTATTTTACAGGACAGCTGAACGGAGAACTCTTGTGCGGGACGTCATCCGTTGTAAGTTTTTGCAAAACGCCGGGATTGGCCATTAATAGTAGCTTGCTGGGATCGAACAACAAAACCGAGCTTGGTACTGACTCCTTAGAGAATGGTTGGCTGAAGATGTCTTTTAACGAAACCGACATATCTGTCGTCACTGGCCAAATTGATGGTAATGGATTTAGGCATGGCAGGGCCACCCAATCATTAACAAGTATTAATGGAGACACCTATTTCGGTTTGCCCACCGTTGGATTCATGGTGCAAGATTTTATTAACCAGAATGCGGCACACGGAGTTTTGGCAACCTACGGTGGCAATTTTAATCATAAATATACGGCCAGAATATCTCGGCTCCACCCGTGATTAATCTTCAAACACCTCGTATATAAATATTGGGAGCCTAAAGACCATGCACAAATTTAAAAGAAACCGACTGACTCTTGCTTTGGTCGCAGCGATAGGTTCGATCGGTATTGCAGGCACAGTAAGCGCTGCGGTACACCTAAGTGACGATGGCCAGGGTCAAGTTCTGATTTATCCTTACTACACCACACGCGCCGGAAATGACACCTATCTGTCCGTACTGAACTCGACTGCTTTGTCCAAGGCTCTAAAATTCGTTTCTCAGAAGGCAAGAATGGCCGCGCGGTGTATATTTTCATATCTCTTTCCCCGTATGACATCTGGACTGCTGCGGTTGTCAACACGGCTGATGGTGCAAAGCTTGTTACCGCCGACAAGTCCTGCACTGCTCCTGCGATCCCTGCTGGTGGCAAGGATTTCGTGAATTTCGCCTATTCTGGTGCTGCGCTTGAAGGTATTTGGCAAAGTGGTGGAGATGGCGCAACGACTTCGCTGGATCGTACCCGTGAAGGTTATTTTGAGATTATCGAAATGGGCACGATCACGAACACCGCGATCAATGCGGCAATAACGCACACAAGTGGGGTGCCAGCTAATTGCGCAGTAGTTCAAGCCGCAACCATGGACATGGGCGTTGCTAGCATTGGTAGTGGGTGGCCAATCGGCCAGAGCCTTCAAGGCAACGGGGGGTTGTCGGGTACGGCCTCCTTGATAAACGTTGCAGGCGGTACGGATTTTGGCTATGCCCCGTTGTGCTGAGGGCTTTTCTCCATCAGCGGTCGAGAATATTTGGAATTCTCCGGGCAGCATTTTCCCGGATCTGACTTCGCAGAGCTCACTAGCTTGGTGCTCTACAAGGGTAGTGTCGTTTCAAGCTCATGGAATAAAGGCAGCGATGCTATCAGCGCACTGCTGATGCACGACAGTATCATCAACGAGTATGTTTTGGATACCGCAACCCTGTCCGGCACCGACTGGGTGATAACGATGCCAACAAAACATTACAATGTTCCGTGCATAACCCATCATTGGCGACGGACCCCTCAATTGTTTAGTCCTTTTACCAGCAAGTTTTGGGTTGATGGCGCGTCGAGGTCTGGCGTCGAATTAATTATCCTTCATTATTGGGACCGGAAGGAGAAACGCAACTTTGGTTGCTGGCGCACCGTTGTTCTTTCTTGGGAAACAACGTTGTAACGTTCAACAGTCAGGTGCTGGGATCGGTCAACAAAGTCAGCTTGCAGTTGATTTCGAGAATGGCTGGCTGAAGATGCCTTTAACGAACCGACATATCTGTCGTCAATGGCCAAACTGATGGTAACGGTGTTGTTCATAGCCTAGCTGCCCACTCATTAACGAGTGTTAACGGAGACACGTATTTCGGTTTGCCTACCGTTGGATTCATGGTGCAAGATTTTATTAACCAGAATGCGGCACCCGGAATTTTGGCAACATACGGTGGCAATTTCAATCATAAATATACGGCCAGGATATCTCGACTCCTCCCGTGATCAATCTTCAAACACCTCGTACTCGTATAAAAATATGGGAGCCTAAAGACCATGCAAAAATTTAAAAGAAATCCACTGACTCTTGCTTTAGTCGTAGCGATAGGTTCGGCTGGTCTTGCAGGCACAACCAGTGCTGCGGTACACCTAAGTGACGATGGTCAGGGTCAGGTTCTGATTTACCCGTACTACACCACGCGCGCCGGAAATGACACCTATCTGTCCGTACTGAACACGACTGCTTTGTCCAAGGCCCTAAAAGTTCGTTTTTCAGAAGGCAAGAATGGCCGCGCGGTAGTTGCTTTTCATATCTACTTGTCTCCGTATGACATCTGGACTGCTGCGGTTGTGAACACGACTGATGGGTGCAAAGCTTGTGACCGCCGACAAGTCCTGCACTGCTCCTGCGATCCCTGCGGGTGGCAAGGATTTCGTGAATTTCGCCTATTCTGGCCCTGCGCTTGAAGGTATTTGGCAAAGTGGTGGAGATGGCGAAACGACTTCGTTAGACCGTACCCGTGAAGGCTATTTTGAGATTATCGAAATGGGCACGATCACGAACACCGCGATCAATGCGGCAATAACACACGCAAGTGGGGTGCCCACTAATTGCGCAGTGGTTCAGGCCGCAACCATGGACATGGGCCCTGCTAGCGCATTGGTAGTGGGTGGCCAATCGGCCAGAGCCTTCAAGGCAACGGGTGGTCTGTCGGGTACGGCCTCCTTGGTCAACGTTGCAGGCGGTACGGATTATGGCTATGCCCCAGTTGTGCTGGAGGGCTTCTCTCCACCAGGAGTCGAGAATATATGGTTTGCTGGGCAAATCTATCTCCCGGATCTGTCATTCGCAGATCGACTAGCTGGTTTACTACAATGGAGTGTCGTTTCCAGCACATGGTACGCTGGGGTAGATGCTGTTGGCGCGTTGCTGATGCACGACAATATTATCAACGAGTATGTTCTGGACAGCGCAACCCTGTCTGGCACCGACTGGGTGATAACGATGCCAACCAAACGAGACAATGTTCCGGTGCATAACCCATCAGTGGTGACGGACCACACTCAATTGTTTAGTCCCTTTACCAGAAAGTTTTGGCTTGGTGGCGTGTGCGAACGATTTCAATATCGCTTCACCAATCGCGAAAATTATTCCATCTCCTTCGTTGGTTTTACAGGGGAGGACGGCAGTGTACCCCTGTGCTGGACGTCAACCGTTGTTGGTTTCTCCAAAACACCGGGATTGGCCGTTAATAATAGCTTGCTGGGATCGACCAACAAAACCGAGCTTGGTGATACTTTGAATGGAGAATGGTTGGCTGAAGATGAGGTTTAGATACCGACAAATCTGCCCTCACCAATGGCCAAACTGATGGTAATGGCGTCAATCACGGAAATCCCTCCCAATCATTAACGAGTATTAATGGAGACACGTATTTCGGTTTACCTACCGTTGGATTCATGGTGCAAGATTTTATTAACCAGAATGCGGCCCCCGGAATTTTGGCAACATACGGTGGTAATTTCAATCATAAATATACGTCCAGGATTTCTCGACTCCCCCCTTGACACAGAGAGGCCGCATAAATCAATGTGCGTCAATGGGATCCCCCATTGAATTTCCTATCCTTATCACCCACGTTCAGCAGGCACATAATGAAAAGAATACTCGTAACCGGTGGGGCTGGATTTTTAGGGTCGCACCTATGTGAGCGGCTGGTGGCCAGCGGTTCAGATGTATTGTGTGTTGACAATTTTTTCACGGGTAACAAGGAAAATATCAAACATCTGCTGGGACATCCCCATTTTGAATTGATGCGGCACGATGTCACTTTTCCGCTATATGTGGAGGTCGATGAAATTTACAATCTGGCCTGCCCTGCATCACCGGTGCATTACCAATTTGACCCGGTACAAACCACCAAGACAAGTGTGCACGGCGCTATCAACATGCTGGGCCTGGCTAAGCGGGTAAAGGCGAAAATCCTCCAGGCAAGCACGAGCGAGGTGTATGGCGACCCGGAAGTTCAACCCCAGTCGGAGGCGTATTGGGGCAGGGTCAATCCGATTGGTATTCGCAGTTGTTACGATGAAGGCAAGCGCTGCGCTGAAACGCTATTCTTTGACTACTGGCGACAGCACCATCTGCGGATCAAAGTGGCACGAATCTTCAACACTTACGGTGAGGATGCAGCCCGGTGATGGCCGTGTGGTCAGCAATTTCATTGTTCAGGCCCTCAACGGGGATGACATCACCATTTATGGTGATGGTAGCCAGACCAGAAGTTTTTGCTACGTTGACGATTTGATTGATGCGTTGATCCTAACCATGGGTACCAGCGATGAATTTACCGGGCCTGTCAATATTGGAAATCCTTCGGAAATTTCGATTCTGGAGTTTGCCAAAATAGTGATTGAGCTGACAGGTTCAAAGAGCAAATTGGTTTTCAAACCACTGCCCCAGGACGATCCCAAACAAAGGCAACCCGACATCGACCTGGCAAAAAGCCAGCTGGATTGGTACCCAAGGGTTGACCTGATCAATGGTTTGAAAAAAACAATCGCTTATTTCAAAATTTAAAATCCCATTCAAAGGTGGCCACCAAATGAAGGTTGCGATTATTACGCCGTACTACAAAGAGTCGGATGCAATCCTGCGGCGATGCATCGAAAGCGTTTTGGCGCAGACACATCAAGATATAAAGCATTACCTCATTTCTGACGGACATCCCAAGCCGGATGTCACTTCAGGCGTTAAGAATCTGTCTTCTATCAATCTGCCGGTCGCTCATGGCGACTTTGGAAGTACGCCCAGAAGTGTGGGTGCTATCTGCGCCTTGAACGAGGGTGCCGATGTCATTTGTTTCCTGGATGCGGATAATTTATACGAGCCCAATCATGTAATGAGCTTGGTGAATGTTTATGAGCAAGCGCGGGCGAAGGGGGAGGTGCTGGATGCGGTATTTTCTTACCGGTACATTTTTGTGCCTGGCCATGAGCACCTGCGCCTTGAAGATACCGAGGATTTGCAGCATACCCATGTAGACACAAGCTGTATGTCGTTTGCCCGGTCTGCAGCTTTTATGTGGCCCATGTGGGGCCTGATTCCAAATGCTTGGATGTCAATAAATGACCGTGTGATATTTGACATGTTCAAGCTCAATCAACTCAAAAGTGCATGGACTGGACTGCACACGGTCTTGTACGAATCCAACTGGCGTGCCCACTACGTGCAAGCCGGGTTACCGATTCCTACTCATGGCTTGCACGATGGCACAGTTAGAAACATAGTTAGCCCCTCAGCCGAGGAAGTATTCGCGCGACTGCGGGTGAAGTAGCTGCGCCCTGCACGGAGACCAGTTTGACGTAATGCGATCCATTGGCTCTTGTTGAATGAAGCCTTGAGTTGAAGCGGATTATGTGAACGGAAATGGATGGTAAAATACAGAACGGTGGAGCGGGCGATGGGAATCGAACCCACGGCTCTAGCTTGGGAAGCTAGGGTATTACCATTATACGACGCCCGCATGTAGAATGGATGTTACCTTAACACGGCCAGAATTTGAAAGTGATTTCAGTCTCAATTAACGGCGAAGTTCGCCAATTCGATAATCCTGTTTCCGTCGCTACGCTCCTCGAACAGATGCAACTGAGTGGCAAGCGTATCGCGCTGGAACGCAACGGTGAAATCTTGCCGCGCGGACAATTCAACCAACAACTGCTGGCAGATGGCGACCGACTTGAAATCGTTGTCGCAGTCGGTGGCGGTTAATCACGGAACACAATAATGAACAAAGACACATTGCTCATCGCGGGCAAAAGCTATAACTCGCGCCTGTTAATTGGCACCGGCAAATACAAGGATTTTACCGAGACGCAGGCAGCGGTGGAGGCGAGTGGCGCAGAGATCATCACCATCGCCATCCGTCGCAGCAACATCGGGCAAAACCCGAATGAGCCGAATCTGCTGGACGTTCTTCCGCCATCGAAATATACCCTGCTGCCCAACACGGCGGGGTGCTACAGCGCGGACGATGCCGTGCGCACGCTGCGACTCGCACGCGAGCTGCTGGACGGGCACAGTCTGGTCAAACTGGAGGTGCTGGGTGATCCGCAATCGCTTTATCCGAATGTGGTGGAGACCCTCGCCGCCGCAAAAACGCTGGTGGCGGATGGCTTTCAGGTGATGGTGTATACCTCGGATGACCCCATCATCGCAAAGCAACTGGAAGACATTGGCTGTGTCGCCATCATGCCATTGGCTTCGCTGATCGGCTCTGGCATGGGCATCCTCAATCCGTGGAATTTGCAGCTCATCATGGATCGCGTGCAAGTGCCCGTTATTGTGGATGCTGGAGTGGGCACTGCCTCAGACGCGGCCATCGCCATGGAACTCGGTTGCCATGGGGTGTTGATGAATACCGCCATTGCCGCCGCACAGCAGCCGGTATTGATGGCCTCTGCCATGAAGCTGGCCGTGGAGGCTGGCCGCATGGCATTCCTGGCCGGGCGCATGCCAAAGAAATTGTATAGCGCTTCGCCCAGCTCACCTACCAGCGGATTAATAAATTGATACCTCAGCGCTCCTCACACATTCGCAGCTATGTGCTGCGACAAGGGCGCATCTCCAATGCGCAACAGCGTTGCCTCGATGCGCTCCTGCCGATTTATGGGATTCCCTACCTTTCTCAACCGCTGGACTTGGAAAATGTCTTCGGCAGAAGTGCGACTAAAATCCTTGAGATCGGCTTCGGCATGGGCGAGACCACTGCCGCCATCGCCCAGTCGCATCCACAAAACGATTATCTTGCCCTTGAGGTGCACACCCGGGCGTCGGCAGTTTGCTCAAACAGATTGAAGAATTGGGCTTGAAAAATATCCGCATCATCCAGCATGATGCAGTTGAAGTGCTACGCGACATGCTGAATGATGACGTGCTGGACGGTGTTCATATTTTTCCCGATCCTTGGCAAACACGCCACAATAAGCGTCGCCTGATTCAGCCTTCGTTTGTGGCGCAACTGGTGAAGAAAATAAAACCGGGTGGATATATTCATGTCGCGACGGATTGGCAGGATTACGCTGAACAGGTACTCGCCGTGTTGAGCAGCGAAAAATCACTGGAAAATACCGCGGCGAATTATGCTCCGCGCCCGGCTTATCGCCCGCTTACTAAATTTGAACAGCGCGGGCTGCGTCTGGGGCATGGCGTTTGGGATTTGGTGTTCAAGAAACTCTAATTAAATCCCTGAGTCATCGCGGGCTGGCAACTCCACACAACCTTACTTGCGCAAAAAATCTGTAGCAAGTCATTCAAAAAGCGCCGCCCCAACTCGGTCGGTGCGATGCGCTGCAGGCCACGTTCAATCAGGCCGCGTTGCTCGGCCTGCTCCAGTTCACGGCGGATCAGCAGCAAAGACAAGCTGGTGCGCTCGGCAAATAGCGCGTCAGCAAAACCTTGATTCAAGCGCAATGCATTCATCATGAATTCAAACGGCAACTCTTCGCGCTTCACAGCATGTTCGGTCTGCACCGGCAAACCCTGCGCTACCTGCTGTAGATAGGCCTGCGGCTGTTTATAACGCACCTGTCGCAGCACCTTGTCAGGAAAACTCAGCTTACTGTGTGCGCCCGCGCCGATGCCCAGATAATCACCAAATTGCCAGTAATTTAGGTTATGGCGTGCCTGTTTTTTTGGCTGTGCGAAAGCCGAGGTTTCGTAATGTTGATAGCCGTGCGTGCTGAGTGTTTGTTCAATATCCTGCTGCATGACGCTGCACAGATCATCGTCCGGCAGGGCTGGCGGATAACGGTGAAAAAGTGTGTTCGGTTCCAGTGTAAGGTTGTAGCAGGATAAATGTTGCGGTGCAAATTCTAGTGCGGCATGCACATCCTGTGCCGCTTCCGCCTGTGTTTGCTCCGGCAAGCCATACATTAAATCCAGATTAATGTTGTCAAAATGGCGTTGTGCGATTTCTACCGCCCGCCGCGCCTGGGACGCATCGTGGATACGTCCCAGCGCCTTGAGGTGAATATCGTTGAAACTCTGAATACCCAGCGATAGTCGATTTACACCGGCATCACGAAAGCCCGCAAACTTATCTGCCTCCACTGTGCCTGGATTGGCTTCCAGCGTAATTTCCGCGCCATGATCCAATGGCAACAACATGCGTACTGCGGAGAGAATTTGCTCCATAGCCTGCGCAGAAAACAGGCTGGGCGTGCCCCCACCGATGAACACGGTGTACACCTTGCGTCCCCAGATTTGCGGCAGAGCCAGCTCCAAGTCGCGCACTAACGCAGCCACGTATTCCTGCTCTGGCAGAGACTCGCGCGCCTCATGCGAATTAAAATCACAATAAGGGCATTTACGCACACACCACGGAATATGGATGTACAAAGACAATGGTGGTAAAGCCTTAAAACTGACCTCTTGCGTCGTGGAGTCGAGTGGGTGTACAAGCTGAATATTCATGGGTACGTCGAGGAATACCATCAACAATATTTGGGGAAACGCGGACAAGCAGGCTGCCATTTGAAATGACGGGCGGGCGACTTTGCCTGCTGTTGCGCACGGCCGGAATACCGAGCGTTGTTTGTAATTCCGTTGTTCTCAATACGCCGCTATTTGCAACCTTTGTAGCAGAATATGCAGTGCCTGTGCACGGTGGCTGAGCTGCGCCTTCTCGTCGCGGCTCAATTCCGCGCTCATCTTGTTGAGTTGCGGCAACCAGAACAACGGGTCATAACCAAAACCTCCTTCGCCGCGCATCTGCTGCGCAATTTCGCCATGCCATTCGCCTTCCGCAATCAGCGGCTGCGGATCGTCAGTATGGCGCACCAGCACTAGCACGCAATAATAATGCGCACGCCGGTCAACCACGCCTTCCATCGCTTGCAACAATTTTTCATTGTTGCGCGAATCCGATTTCGGTTCGCCCGCATAACGTGCGGACTGCACACCCGGTGCGCCGCCCAACGCAGCTACGCATAGTCCAGAATCATCCGCCAGTGCAGGCAGGCCACTGATACGACTGACATGACGCGCCTTGGCCAGCGCATTCTCAATGAAAGTGCAGTGGGGTTCTTCAGCCTCGTCAATGCCAAGTTGCGCCTGCGTCAGTATCTCGATGGATAGTGACGCAAGCGTTAACTGCAACTCGCGCAACTTTCCCGGATTGTTGGAGGCAATAACCAGCTTATGCATGGTGCGTTATTTCGCCAGCGCCGCGCGCTGCATCTCAATTAATTGCGCGATGCCGGATTGCGCCAAATTGAGCATGGCATCCATCTCAGTGCGGCTGAAAGCATGACCTTCTGCCGTACCCTGCACCTCTATGAAATGCCCTGCACTGGTCATCACCACATTCATATCAGTATCACATTCAGAATCTTCGGCGTAGTCAAGATCAAGCACCGGTATTCCCTGATAAATACCCACCGAAATCGCAGCGACGAAATCGCGTAATGCGTTTTCCTTGATCAACCCTTGCTTGATCAATCCGCTAACGGCATCGTGCAAGGCGACAAAAGCGCCGGTAATACTGGCCGTGCGCGTCCCGCCATCGGCCTGAATCACGTCGCAATCCACTTGGATGGTGCGCTCGCCCAATTGTTTCAAATCCACCACAGAGCGCAAACTACGTCCGATCAGACGCTGGATTTCCTGCGTGCGTCCAGACTGTTTGCCCTTGGCTGCTTCGCGCCCCATGCGGCTACCGGTAGAACGCGGCAACATGCCGTATTCCGCCGTAACCCACCCCTCACCGGAGCCTTTTTTATGAGGCGGCACACGCTCCTCCACGCTGGCGGTGCAAATTACTTTTGTGTCGCCACATTCGATCAGCACCGAACCTTCGGCATGCTTGGTGTAATGACGCGTGATAAGAATGGAACGAAGCTGATCGGTTTGCCTCTGACTGGGACGCATAAAATAATCCAAAAAATGAAATGGCACGCATTATAACTTGCGCCGCTTAGGCAATCAGAATTAGTCCGAAACTGCTGTTGCAAGATCGTTGGAATTTTATATAGCAAATTTCACACTATCCAATCGTCATATAATGCACATGCTGTAGTCCAATTTATAAGCAAGGCATAAATAAATCAGGCCCTTGTTTAATATTGAAATCGGGTTGAGCAATCACCCAAACCATATTATCTGGAGTCCCAATGATATTTAGCATGACCGGCTTTGCCACTGCCGCAACAGAACTTGACACCGGATCGCTTGCAGTGGAACTGCGTGCGGTCAATCACCGTTACCTCGACCTCCAGCTACGCATGCCAGACGAGCTACGCATGCTGGAGCCCCTATTGCGCGAGATCCTTGCTGCGCAGCTGACGCGCGGCAAGGTGGAATGCCGTATCGGTTTCGCCCCGCGGCCCTCCGTACAAAATCCGGCACAACTCAATCAGCCCCTGGTACAACAACTGGCTCAATGGAGCGACGAGGTGCAAGCCATCTTGCCCGAAGCAGATGGCTTAAGTGTCGCCGATGTTTTGCGTTGGACTGGCGTGCTGCAAAGCGCGGCTATACCGACCGACACACTGCAAACCATGGTACCTGAACTGCTGCATCAAGTGCTGAGCGAATTCACCGCAGCACGTGGACGCGAAGGCGAAAAGCTACAAGAATTTCTGTTGCAGCGTATAGAGCAAATCGAAACCTTATGCACCCTGGTCGCACCGCGCATCCCGACGGCCATTGCGGCGTATGAAGAAAAACTGGCTGGGCGTTTGCGGATCGCGCTGCAAACGGGAGATGATGAACGCGTGCGGCAGGAAATCACACTGTTCGCCAGCAAGATTGATGTAGATGAAGAGTTGTCGCGTCTGCAAACCCATCTGGTCGAAATGAAGCGAGTGCTTGTCAAAGGCGGGACAGTAGGCAAGCGGCTGGATTTTCTGATGCAAGAACTACACCGCGAAGCGAATACACTAGGCTCAAAGTCCGTCGATGCAGAAGTATCGCGTGCGTCCATGGAAATGAAGCTATTGATTGAACAGATGCGTGAACAAATACAGAACATTGAATAAGTAAGGTAATCCCCCGGCTTTGCCGGGGGACTCACAAGGTTTGACCGAGCGCTACGGTCGGCCTGATTCTACTGACTTGGCTAAAAGTTAGGAGAATCAAATGAGAGAGTACCAGAGTCTTTGTCATACGAAGTGGGATTGCAAGTATCACGTGGTATTTATCCCAAAGGGACGAAAGAAAATGATTTTTGGGGCAATCCACAAAACATCTTGGTGAGATATATCGAGAGTTGGCGGAACAAAAAGAATGTCAGATTGTGGAAGGACACTTGATGCTGGATCATGTGCATATCTGCATCAGTATTCCACCGAAGCATTCGGTGTCGTATGTATTGGTTATATCAAAGGCAAAGTGCGATATCGATAGCAAGACGGTTCGCAGAGCAAGACAAGAAATTTTACGGGTGAAAATTTTTGGGCACGAGGGTATTTTGTGAACCACGATTGGACTTGATGAAGAGATGGTCAGAGCGTGCATTCAGAAATCAGGATAAAGAAGATGCGCATTACGACCAGCTGAAATTGGGAATGTGAGCCAGCGCCTTTAGGCGCTTCATAATTTTGCCCCTTTGAGGGGCTAACAAAACTAAAGCCCCCGGCTTTGCCGGGGGATACTTACTAGTAAACCGTAATACGGAACATGTCGCGCTGACACAAAGCTTTAATACGGAAGGCCCAAACTACAAGAAATAGTGTTGGGAACTGCATTGTTTATGCAGATATTTGCGAAGGCAGATTATGAGGAAGCCCGTAACCCCTTAGTTTTTAAATTTGTTTGCTAGTCAGCTAAAGCCTTTGAATTAACTATAATGCCTGACATTAAAATCGGACAAGATTATGCTCACAAGACTTCATATTAATGGGTTTAAAAATCTTTTAAATGTAGAAATTGCGTTTGGCCCATTTACCTGTATCGCTGGTACTAATGGCGTAGGCAAATCTAATTTATTCGATGCAATAATGTTTTTAAGGGATTTAACTGACTATTCACTTACAGAAGCCGCTGCGCGGGTACGTGATCCAGTAGGGAGGTCTGGTGATCTGAAAGCGATTTTTCACCAAACAGCCTTCGCCTACTCAGGAAATGTCATTTGAAGCAGACTTTGTTGTATCTAAAAATGTTATTGATGATTTTGGAAGGCAGGCAGCTCCATCAACAACGTTTTTGAGATATTTTTTGACATTGAGATACGTTCCAAAAAATTTGTCCACCGCAGAGCGCATTGAAATTGTCACAGAAAAATTAACCTACGTTCCCAAAAGCCATGCCCGTAGATTGCTCGGTTTTCCGCATAGTCGATCATTTCGTGATTCAATCATTGCAGGTCGGCGTACCATAGATTTAATTTCAACTGAAGTTGAGAATGGCCAGTCAATTATTAATCTTCACCAAGACGGCAGCCAAGGAAGGCCGTTCAGAGTTCCAGCCACGACATCACCCAAAACAATTCTTGGCGGTATCAATACTGACTCACATCCTACCGTGCTGGCGGCTCGCCGCGAAATGCAGTCATGGGCGCTGCTACAGCTTGAACCTAGCGCACTCAGGCAACCGGATAATTTTTCAGCTGAAGCAAAGGTAAGCTCTAGTGGCGCTCATCTTCCCTCAACTTTGCTGAGGCTGGATGCTGCATCGAATGTCGCTAACCAGTTAGCAACATTGATACCGGACGTAAAGTCTGTCAGTGTGGATCAAGACGAAGGGCGCAGACTTAATACACTGGTCATAACCAGTAGAGATGGAGTGAGTCATCCTGCCCGTGCCTTATCTGACGGAACGCTAAGATTCCTAGCTCTTTCTGTGATGAGTGCCGATCCTGATGCAGGAAGATTACTTTGCCTTGAAGAGCCAGAAAATGGCATACACCCTTCCAGAATTTCTTCGATGCTGAAGTTGCTCGAATCAATTGCAGTCAATCCTCAAGAAGCCGCAGACCCGGGAAGTAATCCTTTACGACAAGTAATTATCAATACTCATTCTCCCAGCGTTGTTAGTTCACTGGCACGCGACACATTAATTATTACGCGTTCGGTAAGAGAGCGTGGTTCGACAGTAGCCGAATTCTGCTGTCTTGAGGAAACGTGGAGAGCGAAGCGGGAAGAGTCGCTTGTTAAATCAATGCGCGTGATTTCAAAATCGGATTTGATCACTTATTTGACCGATGAGCCAATAGTTGCACCACTATTGGCGAAACACAATGACGTAGTGACCGTAAGAGAGCATGCCAAACAATTCGGGCTGTTTGACTATGTTTCGAGCGTTTCGAAATAATGGACTTAACTTACACATTGATAACTGATGGATCATCGGACAGAGTATTAATTCCTATAATCAATTGGGCACTGGATCAGATTGATGGTGTCAGATATGCCTCACAGCATGCTGAGATCACCTTAAGACCTAGTGCTGGTCTACTCCTCCGTGCAGAATCAGCCATCAAATATTATGAATGCGATGTTTTGTTTGTACATCGCGATGCGGAATCACTTTCAATAAAAAGTCGAATTGAAGAAATTCAAAATCAACTGGTTAAGTTAAATAAACCATACGTTCCTGTAGTACCCATCCGCATGACTGAAGCTTGGCTGCTTGGTGATGAGCAAGCAATCAGATCAGCCGCAAGCAATCCAAATGGTAAAGTGAAGCTAAATTTGCCTGAAGTGAACAGTCTGGAAGGGCTTGCTGATCCGAAGTCTGTATTGTTTGAAAATCTTAAATTGGCTAGTGAACTTCCATCTGGACGATTGCGTAAATTTCGACCGGAAGTCTGCCGCCACAGAGTTGCGGAATTAATAAGTGACTTCTCTCAATTGAGAAATCTTTCCGCATTTGTACACTTTGAAAATAGTCTTATTGAAAGCATACAGGCTTTGGCTGGTTCTGCCCTCTAAACTATATATGGTCAGATTTTTCCACTTTCAAGCACTTGAAAATTTATGTTCGTGTCCACAGATTGCGGGGTATGGCAATCCTGCCAGCATTTATCCGTTGAAAGGAGACATCATGCATTATCGAGGTATTTTTCCCCGCGATCTGTTCTCGGAACTGGAGCGGTTGCAGCGTGAACTTGACCGCTCCCCCAGCATTCGCGGTGCGGCGCCAGGCTATCCGGCCATGAACGTAGGCACAACACCGAAGTCGGTTGAGGTCTATGCCTTTGCGCCCGGCATGACACCGGAGGAATTCGATGTGCAAGTCGAGAATGGCGTGCTGACCATCAGTGGCGAGCGCAAAAACATAGTGCCGCCTGAGGGAGCGACCATACATATTGGCGAACATTTCTCCGGGCGTTTCCGACGTGTCGTATCACTGCCAGACGATATCGAGCCGAATTCAACTACGGCCAGTTATCACGATGGCGTGCTACACGTCTGCGTGGCGCGCAGGGAAGCTGCCCAATCGCGCCGGATTTCGGTTCAATGAGAAAGGAGAACACCATGAACGAGAAAGTCATCAAGCGTGAAAATGCGAGTGAAGAGAGTGCAGCCATGCGCCCTGCAGTGAACGTAGTTGAAGATGCGACCGGTATTACGCTGTATGCCGATCTACCTGGAGTGCCAAAAGAAAAGTTGTCCATCCATGTGGAAGGCGACAATCTGATTCTGGAAGGCGAGCTGGAAATAAATTCCCCGCCGAACATGGAGGCGATCCACGCTGAAGTCGATCTGTCGCGTTACCGCCGGGTATTCACCCTGTCGCGGGAACTGGATGGCGACAAGGTATCGGCAGGATTCCGACATGGCGTGCTGGAATTGCGCATTCCGAAGGCCGAGCATGCCCAGCCGCGCCGAATCGTAGTGCAGGCTACCTGAATCTCATCATCCGGCGGTGGATTTACTCCACTGCCGGATATAGATAGGAGGTTCATCATGCACATTGAAAGAATTTAAGAGAACATTGGGGCTGCTAGCAGCCTGTCGGGCTACCCGTTAATTTTGCCAGCCACCTGGTATATATTGCCGGATGGATTTGATCATAATTTCATAAATTGAATTTTCAGCTTCTCAGTCAAGTAGGGTGGGCACGTCTTTGTGCCCACGCAAGCAGCGTTAATCATACCTCAGCACCGCACTTTCCATAGCGGTGAAATGTCGAATGAGGCCAATCAACCGCACGTTGTACATGCCCGTGTTTAACCGGGTTGAAATGAATGTAATCGACATGGTGGGCAAAATCATTTTCATCACGAATTTGGTGTTCCCAGAATCGTCGTTGACAGATAGTCGATTCGCGATGTTTGAGTTTTGATGCAGTCACCCAGTCGGCACGACGATAATCTTCTCTGCAAGCCAAAGAAACCGCCCGCTTGATTATCATCCAACGAGTGGAAAAATCGGCATCACTATCAGGTAATGTCCACACGCACCGTTTCGATTGAGGCACGCAATGCGTTACGAATCGCTTCGTCACATAGAATCGACTGCCGCCGGTAAGCGGCCACCGTAAAGAAATAGCTTGAGCCTGCAGCCATTGTGCGGCGATAACGTGACATAGCTATCTACTCCAAAATGACGAATCCGCGTGGGCACAAAAACGTGCCCACCCTACATGGCTGTTCAAACCGTTCTTTGGCACGATCTTCAATCTTGATTTTAGCCTCGGTGATTGCTTTGATGCGATCTTCGCGGCGGGCGATCTCGTCGGGCAGGTTCATGCCAACCGGTATCTTCTCGTTGTCCGCCGCTTCGGCCAGCTCCATAAGCTTCCTGACTTCGCCTTGCAGTTGTTCTTCCAGTTTCTTGATGTGCCCATAACTCAAGGCACTATGTCGGGATGCGTTGGCTTTGAACTTACTGCCATCCAGCGCAATGTTGCCGAGATTGAGCACGCCCAGCGTGCGGGCGATCATCAGTATTTGCACCATGAGCCCCCCGATCTCTTTCAGGAAGCGTTTGCGAAAAGTGTTCAGCGTATCGTGATCCGGATGTTCGTCCGCAGCCACAAAACGAAATGCAACCGAGTCGTAGGTGGCGTTCTCCAGTTTGCGACTGGAAAACACGCCTGTGGCATAGCCGTAAACCAGTATGGACAACAGCAATGCGGGGTGGAACGGGGCACTTCCGCTTGTGCCGTAGGCGCGTTCCATAGCCTTCAAGTCCAGTTGCTCGACAATCTCAACGATAAATCGCGCTAAGTGATGTTCCGGTAGCCAGTCGTTCATCGAAGGCGGAAACAGGTAGTTCATGTCACGTTTTATCGGCTTGAAGCGACTCATAGAATGCCATTCAACTTATTGATTAACAGTTAAAACTTTACCATTTTATACTTGCAATTTGTTATTTTTTAATGGGGGAAAGTCCGACAGGCTGCTAGGCTAATGTAGGTTGACGCTGAGCTTGCGAAGCCCAAGTGCGCCTGTGAAGGCGCATAAACAGCACGGTGAAAGTCCGTGTCAGAGTAAGCCATGACTCTGAAATCAAAAGTAACTGCGTCACCGCGAGGTGAGGTGGAGAGCAACTGGAGAAGAAAGACCAGTCCGTAGGAATACGAACCTGATTCGGCGGGATGATGCGGCGAGCTTGCTTGGGTACGGCGAAACCTAGAAAATCGTCACTTGCGTGGCGAAATCTATTCCGACCTCTATCATCACAAGCAATCATGGCAACGGGGCCACAGGGCCAGGGTGGATGCAAAGATGTGCCCACACGCTACTTGACTAGCTCTGCATTCAAGCGGGACTGCACAGAAGCTGGTAGCTTCTCGTTTAGATTAAGCTTTAGTTAGTTTCTTAGGTACGGTTGCTCCCCGCCACCATCTTGTATTCAAACAAACGGCATTCAATTGCGCCATTGAACAGCAGAGTGCGGCGTGAAACGGACAGGCGGATGAACTTCGGCATGCGTAAATCGGAAGTGAACAGATAGGCATTCCAGCCGCCGAATTTTTTCTTCAGCACGTCGCCCAGCTTTGGGTATAACGCTTGCAGCTCTTCCAGGTCGCCCATGCGCTCGCCATAAGGCAGGTTCGCTACCAGCACGCCATGGTCGGCGGGTGAGGAAATCTCCAGCACGTTTGCTTGATTGAGCGTCACCGCTCCACGTAATCCTGCATTTTCCAGATTGAGGTGTGCGGCTTTAAGTTCGTCGCCATATAAATCACTGCCGAAAATCGGCAATGCGCTAACCGGCTTTTGTGCCGTTTGCGCTTGGCTGCGCATCTCGCTCCACGCGGCGGCGTCGAAGTTTTTCAGTTTCTCGAAGGCAAAACTGCGGCTAATTCCGGGGGCGATGTTGAGCGACATCAGTGCCGCTTCAATCAGGAAGGTGCCACTGCCGCACATCGGGTCAAGCAGCGGTACGCCGGGCTGCCAACCCGTCAGCAGTAAAATGCCGGCAGCCAGATTCTCGCGCAGGGGTGCAACGTTGGTGTACTGGCGCACACCGCGTTTGAACAGCGCATCGCCGGAAGTATCGACATACAGCGTCATGCGGCTGGATTCAAGGAAGGCATGGATGCGGATATCCGGTGTATGGGTATCCACGCTGGGACGGTCGCCGGTGAGCGCGCGGAATTTATCGCACACGGCATCCTTGATTTTCAGGGTGGCGAAATCCAGACTTTTCAAGGGGCATTTAATTGCCGTCATGTTGACGCGGATGGTGTGCGAGGTGTCGAACCAATCGTTCCACGGCAGCGCATAGGCGGTATCGAAAATGTCCTGCTCGTTGCGGTAATGTGCTATCGCCACGCGCCACAGTACGCGGCTGGCAATACGGCTGTGCAGGTTGACACGGTAGCCCAATACAAAGGGGCCGGTGAAATGCGCGCCGCCATCGGTGGTGCGCACCTCTTGCGCGCCGAGCGCATTCAGTTCATTGGCCAGCATTGCTTCCAAGCCGCGCGGACAGGGTGAAAAAAAGGTTTCAAGCATATTTTATATAGGTTTGACGATTACAAGAATGATGATGGCAATCATAAGTAGCACTGGAAATTCATTAAACCAGCGATAGAACACATGGCTGCGCGTGTTGCGGTCGGTTTTAAAGTCGTGCAGCAGCTTGCCGCAATAGATGTGGTAGGCGATCAACAATAACACCAGCGTGAATTTGATGTGCATCCACCCGCCGGTTACACCATAACCAATCCACATCCATAATCCAAAAATGGCAGTCAGCACGCCGCCCGGCGTCATAATGCCGTAGAACAATTTACGCTCCATGATTTTGAACCGATCGATGCTGGTTTTATCCGTGCTCATGGCGTGATATACGAACAGGCGCGGCAGATAGAACAAGCCAGCAAACCAAGTAACCATAAAAATCACATGTAACGCTTTAATCCATAACATAATTTATTTATTTTTAAGGGTGTAGGTATAAATCCAAAACCCTAAGCGGGACAAAGAACGCAGAAGAAGCGATAAAATTTACTGAGCAACGCCCTGGTCATAGCGCTTGCCCCATGAAGTTGTGACGCACAATTTCTTTCAGCTGATCCAGACGGCCATGAAAAAAATGCACCGCTCCGGGTAATACAACGATAGGCAGGCGTTGCAGACGCGCCCACTGCATCACGTCCGCCAACGAGACAACTTCATCCAGTTCACCATGTACCAGCAGCGTGTTGTGCGGCACGGGCGGCATTGGATAACGCGTCACTGCCGGCGCGATCAGCACCAGTTGACGCGGAGGCAATTGCTGTGCCGCGCGCGCCTGCACATAACCCCCGAAGGAAAAACCCGATAGGATCAGCGGCAGGTCGCCATATTCTTTCAATGCATAGCGCGTTACGGTGAGTGCATCTTCCACTTCACCATTACCCTCATCAAACTCGCCGCTGCTGGCGCCGACGCCCCGAAAATTGAAGCGCAACGCGGCAAATCCTAGTTCGGCAAAAGTCTTGGCCAGTGTGGTTACTATCTTGTTTTCCATCGTCCCGCCCATAGTAGGCAGCGGATGCGCTATCACTGCGATAGCATGCGGCGCAACGTCCGGTATATGCGCCACAACTTCTAGCGTACCCGCTGGGCCGGGGATAGAAACCTTTTCTATTGTGGGCATTAAATTTTCAGGCGTTCCACCACTCGTCCATGCTGCAAGTGTTCAACGATGATTTCGTCGAGGTCGCTTTCATCCATATAGGTGTACCACACCCCTTCGGGATAGACCACCAATACAGGGCCGTCATCACAACGATTCATGCAGCCTGCCGAATTGATGCGGATACGATTTTCTTCATTAGACAATCCAAGCATTTGGACTTTATCTTTAACATAGTCGCGCATCCATTGTGCATTAATATTGTTGCAGCACTCCGCGCCTTCTTCGCGCTGGTTGGTACAAAAGAAAACGTGCTTTTGATAGTAGCTCATACAAGACCCCACAAGAAAAAATTTTAATTATACAACCTTACGGTTGTATGTTTTTAACGCGCCAAAGATAGCCGAGCATAAGAAACGGAAACACTAATGCAATTGTTTGCGACAAGCCATTGTAGTTCAGTAGGTGGCCGTAATTCCATTGGTACAGGCGCATGGCGGCAGAAGGTTCACCGCTATCTAATATCCAATGCGCCAACACCGAATAACCTAGCGCGGTCAGTGCGGCACATTTTGATAGTTGTGTGCGGGATAGCCGGCTGGCGGCAATCACTAGCAGCACACCCGCGAAAATGCCAAGCATGGCCTCACCGTTTAGCCATAACAGCAATGCCCATGATTTGAGTAGTATGGCTGCGGCGGTGAATTTGGCCACTGTCACCGCACACAATACCAGCAGCAGCGTGCTTGCCGCTTGGCGGCGTATGCGCAACAAGGTTAGCAGCAACATTCCCAGCATCAGCATGTTGAGCAGTACCGCCATGCTTTCCATCCAATTAAACGGTTCAGGCTGCACCACAACAAAAGGTGCCCGCGCCACTTCGCTGATAAACACATTGCCCAGCATGGGCAGCGAAGGATTGACTTGCGCGAACATCCACAGCGCCACCAACGCCAAGCCGAAATCCACTTCTCTTCCGCCATGGAATATACGTACACGCCAATGCGTCAGGTGCAGGGCAAACCATTCACGCGGCGCAATGCTCACTGCCAAAAATGCGCCTACTAACGCGCCGCTACTGTTAGCAAGCAAATCGAGATTGGAACTAATACGTACAGGCAAATACATTTGCGCGTATTCCATCATAGCGGAAAGCAGTACTCCGCCCAACGTAGCGAGCCGTACAGTCCAGCTTACGTTGAAGCGCACGCGTAGTGCCAAGCCAAGCAACAGCCCAAACGGTAAATAACCTAACAGATTAGCGGCGGCATCAAACCAAGTGTATTGCAACCATAACGGCCAAGCCAATACAGTGGAAAATTCCAACCCCTGCTCTTGCCAGCCTGAAAATGGCGATAAGCTGGCATACACGATGAACAATGCATAACCTGTAGCAAGGTAAGTGCGCAGACGCGCGTGGGAAGAAGTAACGATGGTTTTTTTCATAATCGGATTAAGTTTACCCAATTATTTTATTTGCTCATTTAAGCAACATTTTACGTGCGGTGATAGCGCAGTGGTGCAAATTGCGGCGGAGTCTGACCGGAATTGTTCTAATTTTTAGAAGTATCCTTATGCAATTCGATCAAGCGGAACCAACCGTTCGCAAGTGCAGGTTCATCAGCTAATACCCGTAGTCCCGGCACAGCTTCCAGCACATCCTCAAACACCACGTCCAGTCGTGTGGCCAGCTGTCCCATCAGGGGGGTTAGGCCACGCCGCACCCAAGCCTGTTCTCCACGGCGCAGGAACTTATCAAAGAGCAAAATATGACCACCCGGCTTGAGCACACGCGCCGTTTCTGCCAAGCAATATTGCGGTCGCGGTACTACCGCCATGATTAGATGTAGTACTACATAATCGAAACTATCTGAAGCGAATGGTAAAGCCATGCTGTCCCCCCGCACCCACTGCAAGCGTAGTCCAGCCGCCTTTTTCTTTGCCCGCGCCAGCATTGCACTGGTCAGTTCTAGTGCGGTGTATTCATGGCGGGGCGGTAAAAAAGGGAAGTCCAATCCGGTGCCTGCACCGCTAAGCAGTACGCGCGCTACGCCCTGTTGTGGCAACTTTGCCAGGCTTTGTTGGCGCGCGCTACGAGTGGCGCGATCAAGAAAAACATCATAAAACGGGGCGATGAAACGGTAGCTGGTTTTTAGCGACATTGCGTTAATGCAACACGCGCGGGACACTCAATACGAACTGGGGAATGGGAGCGTCAAATTTAGTACCGTCTTCCTCTACCATCTGGTAGCTGCCAGACATAGTACCCACCTGTGGCGAGCACCGTACCGCTGGTATATTCGAAACTTTGGCTTGGCTTGAGAACCGGTTGCTCCCCCACAACCCCCTGACCGCGCACTTCCTGCACATATTGGTTGGCATCGGTAATAACCCAATGACGGCTGACCAGCTTGACAGTGGTATCGCCTTCATTAGTGATGGTGATGGTATAAGCGAAAACGAAGCGATTGTCAGCCTCGTCAGATTGCTCGGCTAAATAATTTACTTCGGTGGTGATTTTTATGTTTAATTTATTGTCTTTTTCCATCGCGGTATTACACATCATTTTGTTCGGTATGACAAGGCTGACGGAGACGTGCACTTTAAAAGCGAAGTGAGCCGCTATAAATCCTGTCATTAGGTAATTAAGCTTTTGGTAACTTGGTACGCTACGGTTATACGGAAAAAAATAGATGCAAGAATCATCCTGCATGAAAAAGGCGCAGCGTGTTTCATCCTATCCAGGATGAGCGAGTCTATATGTCTGGGCGGTCGATGGTGACCACCACGCTGTTGCGGGATTTGTCGGGCTGGCCGATCGTTTCGAAGCGTTGCCAGCTTACGCCTATCTGGTCGTTCGCCAAAGAAATGACCTGATCGCGCAACGCAAATATCCATTTATCCGCCAAGCGCATATTTTCGTCCGCCGTTTTCCAAGGCCGGCAAAACCTTCTACAAGCACCGAGGCGGTCGGGATTTTCTTCAGGTCTTTCACAATAGCGGCCACGTCCGCAGCAGCCGTTTTCGGCAGGGTATTGGAATTGGCCATAAAGCCATTGATGGTGTAACTTGCCACCCGAATGCGCGGCACACGGCGGGCGTTCGACACAATGCCCTTATCGCTGGATTTATCCAAAACAAGGAAATGAGTCCCCCGATCTTCGATCTCCCTGAAGAAGGGCGGCTTTCCTTTGCCGGGGTCGATCAACACCGAAAAAGTATTGCGGCGGGCGCCGGGATGCCCCAGTTCACCCTCGATAGCGTTTTCCACATCCAGTGCTCTGCCATGCGCTTCGCCAAAGGCAAATTGCCACGCATTCTCCTTTACTTGCGGATCATGGCCAGCATAGTTTTCGACAATCTCGTGAGCCATTTTTGCTACGCCGGCACCGGGTACATCCCGTTCCAACGCTACCATCTGGTCGATACGAATCTCTTGCACCGGATTATCATCGAGCGCTTGTGAATTGCCAGGAAACGCTCCAAAGCTTACCCCAGGCTGGTCCTGTCCAAGATGGATTTCGGCATCCTGTTTGGGGTCGCCCATAATGGTGGCCAGTTGGCCGGCCAGCACAAACGACTGTGGCTTGAGTTTTGAAGCCGTGATCGTAACCTCGTGGGTCTTCGGGTCATGCTGCAGGGTAAAGCCGCTGGCCGGTTCGAGCAGGTTCAGGGCGGCACGGATATCCTTTTTGTTACCTGTAACTAACAGCCGACGCTGGATCATGGGTGCGACGCTGCCATTATCCTGCTGTACGACGTGCGCCAGTTCGTGTGCCAGCAAGTGCCTGCCTACGCCGGTGTGCGGCGCATATTGTCCCGCGCCAAGCACCATGTCGTTTCCGAGCGTATAAGCCTGGGCTCCCAAGGTTTGCGCGGAGCGGGCTGCACGCGCATCTGTATGTATGCGCACGCGGCTAAAATCATGTCCGAAACGCGGTTCAAAATAAGAGCGTAGTTCATCGGGAAGCGCTGCGCCGCTAGCAGGGGCAGCCCCGGCTGCCGGCTGCACCAGGGGGCCAGGCAGGCGTGTGACCCGCTCGGCCAGGCGCTCGGCCTCCTGTTCGTGCAGGTCGCTGGGAGAGCTGATAGCCAGTTTTGCCACAGGGGCAAGTCTGGAATCTACCGGTTGTTGATTTCCTTTTGGCGCAAAGGTATGCATTCCCATTTTCCTTTTTCGATACAAGCAAAAATTCAGGGCCAATCAAGCAACATTAAATACGCGCAGTATTTACTGGGTTTTCCACATCACTTGGCACAGCACGGCAGCAGCGCGAGGGTATTTTTTACCTTTAAATTGTTACAACAGAAAAAATAACGCCGCAACAGCAGTCGATGGCAGCGCGCCTAGCAGCAAGCCAATAGCCCCAATCGATTCGTCGTTAAAGCCACGCCTGAGTAGTGCCACTCCGGCTGGATTAGGTGCATTGGCAATCACGGTCAGCCCCCCTCCGGCTACTGCCCCCGCAACCAGCATATACTTAGCTTGATCTGACATGCCGACGATCAGCGAGCCTAGATAAGTGAGCGCCGCATTGTCTGTAATAGCGGTCAGCCCGAGGGCACCAAAGAATAAGGCCGTCGGGCCGAGACTGGAAACGATGGGCTGCAGCCACCATTGCTGCATACCGCCCAATACGACCAATCCAGCCAGAAAAAAACGGACCAGCAGGCCTTCCTTGAGCATCAGCGGGTTTTGATATCGCTCATAGGCTTGTGTATAGCCGAGAAACAATAGGAATAATCCCAAAAATAGCACAGGGTGATGGGCCAAAGGTGACTACAGCGGCCAAAAAACATCAAGTGGATTACGCTGACCAGTAAAGGAATTCGGGGAGCGGGATCATCAATTGTGGATGGCGTCTCTTCGTGAATATGCGAGCGCAGCAAGAATGTGATTCCCGTTGCATTGACCAGCACGGCAAGGCCTGATTTCCAGCCAAAAGTGGACGCCATGAACGCAGCATCCCAATTCCATGCCGAAGCAACCATGAGTACCGGTGGTGCAGCGTAAGACGTCAGTGTGCCGCCAATGGAAATATTAACAAACAGCACGCCCAGTGCCCCATATTTAAGCCATTCTGGTATTCCTTGCCGGAAAATCTGGGGTGCCAGCATTAATGCGGCAAGCGTCATGGCAGCGGGCTCGGTAATCAACGAACCCATCAACGGTACCACCGCCAAGCCCAACCAAACTAATGCAAGGCTCGTACGTACCGGTGTCAGGCGTGCCATTAATATGAGTAAATGCTTGACGATCTCCAGTATTGGCCGTGAGGCGGCTACCACCATCACGACAAACACGAACAGGGGCTCCGTATACTGGCGTGATTCAGCGTAAGCGATTGCGTTCGCTCCACCCGACACCAACGCCATTACTACAATCAGGACGAATGCCCAGAATCCGAAAACTCCCTCGACTTCGCCCAATAGATGAAACAGGCCTGCATGTCGAGGATAACGGTGGGCGAAACCTTCAAATAATTTTGCGGCAAATGTATGCAGCAATGCGCAGGCAAAAAGCCCTGCCCCAATTGCTTGCATAGTGTTCACTTCCATATCGGTGCCCTTCGTTCATTGTCAATTGTGCGTACATCATAAAGCACACAGGCTTGTTATCGGCAATATGGAGTACTGATCTTCAGTCTGTTTGCCGTGTTTAACCAATGCACCAAGGGTTTCGGATATGTTTTACAGGTTTCCATGCGAAATTCAGGGCGGCGGCGGTGATGGGAAATGTGAAGCGTCGGAAGATTGCATAGGATTTGATTTACTGTCGGGCTTGGTAGTAGCAACCTCGTTTCTGGCGACCGCGCGAATTGCACAACGGGCATCCTTATAGGGGCCATTATCCTGTTCCCACCCATAACCCGGAGAAGTTTGCGCACAGTACCGTTCGTCATTCAATTTGCTTTTCCATTGATACCATGAAGCAGGGGCAGCGAACGCCGCCGGAACACAACAAAATGAATAAATTACTAGTGTGGCAAACTTTAATTTCATATTAAGAAGAAAGTTTCTCATCAACCCCGCTTACTAAAACTGCAAATCTCGAGCGGTGAAGGGAGCTTTTGGTAATTCACCAAGAATCCGGACTAGAGCCGAGTTCATGGTGTTGGGATCGTTGTCAAAGCCACCGTGGGTATCGCTTTTAGACATTGCGCCGGGTTTGTCTCCCGTCCCGGATATAACGATGCCAGGTAGACCATCGACTGCACTATTGAGTAGATTCAGTAATTTTTGGTCTTCTTCCAGAAATTTTTGCATGCCGAGCAAGGGGACTTCCCGAGACCCTTCGAAGGCATTGCTGACCAAATAAAGAAGGGATTTACCGTAAGGGCCGACATCATCGTCAAGCTCGCCCACCTTGCTCAGGATATACAAACTGGGTTTGGGGCAAGTCTTATCGATTATCTTGGGCAATACTATTTCTTTGAAAAGGTCTATCCGAATTGCTGGCGCCATGAATTGAAGCGTTTTCCAGGATATGCCCAAACTGGCCAGTTGCGTAATGGCATGTGCGGCGAATATGGAACCGGCGCTATGTCCAACCACATGAAGCTCCCAATCGCCTTCCGCTTTTTTGCCCAGGCTTTTTTTCGCTTCGTTCACATATTTTACCAAGAGCTGCATTGCGCCTGCCTCATGTTTGGAGGCGAGCGCTGCATTTTCCACCATTTCTCCCCACAGTTTTCCGCCTGGGGCGTCAGGGTTAGCTCAAGCACACGATCCTTCGCCTCGCGCAGGTGGTCCAGAAATGCGCCGCCTGCCCGCTCATCAGCCGCAGCGAACTGATCCTTGAGGATGTTCTTGGTCGTATTGAACCAATCGCTCTCCCACATGATGTGTAGCGGGTAAATTTCGTTAGCAAGACAAACATCGCGAAAGGCGATGATTCTTTTGGCGACATCCTCTTCGCCATTCAAACCACCGTGAAGGTATAGCATCACCCGTCGTTTTGCCCAATCCTTGGTTTTGGCCGGAATGGTTTCCAGAAACAATCTTTTCAAGTCTTCTTCCGTGGTCCAGTAATTACCTTGGTCAGAGAGCTTGCCGTTGTTTCCGACATCAATTACATAGGGCCGAATCTCGTTTAAAGGGATAACTTGTCCCGCGCGGAAAGTTCCGCTCGTGACATCTGCCGCACCTTGAGCCCAGAGGTCGGCCTTTACAGGCACGCCGAGCTGCGCGACCCAAACGTCGGTGGCATGAATCATGAAGTCTTCGTATGGCAACAAGGCGAACCCATTTTTGCCCCAGTCCTCCCCCCATGAATTCTGGATGATGAAACCTTGAGAGGTATAACCAACCAGGGCGATTGCATGCCCACCATCTGCGTTGCCCTTACGCTGGATCACGGGCATTTTAATTTTTTGGACTTTACTGCCAACACCCGCTTTGAGTGAAACCGTGGATGGGCCGGGCTGCCCCCATCCGGCATGCACCATTAATGTGGCATACACGATGCCGACTTCATGAATTGCCGCATGCACATGACGAACCTGCCTGAAATCGACACGATAATAAGCTCCGCCCGGTGTCATGGTTGCTTGATCGGCACGCTCTTGATCAAAATTGTTCGCACCATGCAGATCGTGAGGCCAGAGTTTTTCAGTGCATACGCCGTGGCGTTCCCAACCCTTCATGGCCCCCCGCGCCGAAGATCCGGAATAGTTTTCTCCCGGCCATTCATCATAGCGGCGCGCAAGTTCATAAAGCATGCGCGGACTGATGCGACGCTTAAGCTTACGTTGATGGAGCAAGAAATTGATCACTGCCGCAAGGGCAAAACCCGTGCACGCGCCTTCCGTGCCTTGATTAAGAATGGTTGGGACAGCGTGGATGTTAACGATCTCGTCGGGTAAGGCGCGCAGCGTAGGCAGATATTCCCAGTCTTTTAAATCAATTTTGTCAGGGCACGCATCCAGCGTTCTGCTAATTTTTCGCGACACTTCTTTCATCCGGTTTTTCACGTCTCGATTCGGATTCTGGCCGCGTGGTTTTCGGGGTGGATTCTTTGGCTACTGATGCTACAGATTGGGGTACTTTGGTGGGGACACGTTTCTTTACCATGAGGTATTCTCCTGTTTATAGATTCGTTCTTGCACTTGAAGGGTGATCCCAATCTTCAAGTTGTTGAAGAAGACAAAATCGCAAGCAGCGCTTGTTTGTTAACCGTCAGAGATGGCGTGTAGCGGATGACTTCCTATTAATATAGTAGATCGAAAGCTATAAAAAAGAGAATAAGCCATTTCCTTATTTTTGATTTGTAAGCGCTATTGCGGAGAGTTTTAATAATTAGCTATCTCCTGAAGATAGCGCGCAACAAATATTTGTGTGGTTAACAAAAAAGTTTTTCGCCAGCAAATAATTGCTGCACCGTTTCGCGCTCGCGGATAAGTTGCGTGACTTCACCAGCCACCATTACTTCGGCTGCACGAGGGCGGGTGTTGTAATTTGAACTCATGCTCATGCCATAGGCGCCAGCCGACATCACCGCAACCAGATCACCCTGCGAGATAGCCAATTTACGGGCATTCCCAAGGAAGTCGCCGGTTTCGCATACCGGTCCCACCACTTCATATTGGTGCGCAGGCATATCACCTAGCTGTACTGGCTGGATGTGATGATAGGCATCGTACAAGGCTGGACGCATCAGATCGTTCATCGCCGCATCGACGATGGCGAAGTGTTTTTCTTCGCCATGTTTGAGATATTCAACCTTGGTCAGCAGCACGCCGGCATTGCCAACCAGCACCCGTCCCGGCTCAATAATGATCTTTTCGCTTCGCCCTCGCAGGGCACTGAGTAGCGCATTGGCATAATCGGCAATGGCAGGCGGGGTTTCGTCCAGATAACGGATACCTAGCCCACCGCCCATATCGGGATGTTCAAGACGAATCCCCTCGCTTGCCAGCGCATTTACCAGCACCAGCATTTTTTCTGTTGCTGCGATAAAGGGGCTGAGTTCGGTCAATTGCGAACCGATGTGGCAATCCATGCCCATCACGCGCAGATGCGGTAGCTCGCTCGCCTTGCGGTATAACGCCAGCGCTTCCGTATAGGCGACGCCAAACTTGTTTTGTTTCAAGCCGGTGGAGATGTAGGGATGCGTCTTGGCATCCACGTCTGGATTCACGCGCAGGCTTACCGATGCCACCTTGTTTATTTGTCCGGCCACTTCATTCAGGCGTGTGAGTTCCGCTTCCGATTCCACGTTAAAACACAGAATGCCCGCCTCCAAGGCCAGCTGCATTTCCGCCACTGTTTTGCCCACACCGGAGAACACCACTTTATTCGCTGCGCCCCCAGCCGCCAGCACACGCTGTAATTCGCCACCGGAAACGATATCAAAGCCAGCGCCTAACTTGGCGAACAGATTCAGGATGGCGATATTTGGATTGGCCTTTACTGCGTAGCAGATCAGATGCTCTCGCTCTTTGAGCGCCTCAGCAAACTGGCGATAACTATCAGTTAACGCACCGTGTGAATACACATAGCATGGCGTACCAAATCGCTGTGCGATATCAGCCAGGGGTACTTGTTCGGCATAAAGCTGGTTACGCTGGTATTTGAAATAATCGGTCATGGCTATTTATTTTGATCAGGAAGTGGCTGGATTGCAGGCTGCGCCGGTGGCAAAAATAACGGCCCCTTGTGCCCACAGCTTTGTACCAGAAGTGCTAGCAGCACCATAATACCGGTCATACGCATGATTGTATTCTCACTAAAATGGAACAAAACGGGATTATAAAGGCAAGAGCGGAAGTGACTGAAACTGAATTTCATCAACATGCCGAGAGGGTTGTCGCAATGTCAGAGTTTTCATCAGGAGGCAGAGAAGCCAGGTTTTGCAATACAACATGAAGAAAGCATATGACACTGGTGATTATACGATGTAGAAAATTGCCGATGCTTTTGGGGTGCATTATTCCACTGTCAGCAGTGCGCCCCATAAAAACTGCGTTCAAAAATGCATGATTGCTTGTAATGTTGGGCTTCGCAAGCTCAGCGCCAACCTATGTTAGCCCAGCGCCTTTGTGGCAAATATTTTGACTTTAGTTTTTTGAACGAACGTCCATTTAAGACAGGTCTAATCCCATACAGTTAAAATCATTAAGCATCTCTCTCGTTATTAATCTTATTGATTTTCAACTAATCCATTTTTTGAATTAAACTGCTCTATTTCATTAATTTTTGTTAGAAAATCATAGGCTTTCTCGATTAATGAATCGATTTGCTTTGGTTCAATGACGTCATTCAGATGTTCAAGTGTTTTAATGGCAAGCTCATTTAATTTATCTAATAAATTAAATGAATTGTTTGAGAAGTTAGGTTTTGGTTGTGAATTTGGTTGGAAGTTTGCAACTTCTTCATAGGCCGTGATGAATTGTTGAGTGCGAGTTTCTTTAATATCATATGAATAGGCTTGTAATTCATCACTGTTATATTCAATTGAGCTGGCTGCTTTAAATGCTGATTCAGTGTTTCCGCCATAAAGTTTATTGGCAACATTGCTGATTTCATTAACTAATCTTTCTATAGCTTTGCGTTCGTCTGAATCTAAATTACCTTCAATACTTATTTGATATTGCGAAGATGATTGGACTGATGCTGATAGGGCTAAAGCTGATTTACTAGAATTCTGTGACTGGATATCTGAATAGCTAATACTTGTTTGAGAGCTGGAGCTGTTAGAAAGATTAATCGACACTTTATCACCATCACGAGTTGTGATCTCTATGCTGCTTTCTCGTGCTAGTGATTGGCTATACGATAACTGTGCTTGTTTCGAAATAGAGACGGTATCATTTCCACTCAAATGTTTTGAGTGGTTATTAGTTTTCTCATAGCCTGATCTAAGTGACGAGATTTCATGATCGCGCGCAGGTGCATACCGAGAAGGTAAGAGATTTGATACATTCGCTTCCATTGCAGTTACCAAATAGTTATAGGTAACTTTTTAGCACCATGCTTTATAAAACTTTACAAAATCATGGGGTGGCAAAATCATGGGGTCAGATACGAATGCCACTAAGTTAAGGGGCTTCAGCATAGCTAAAACAATAAGTTAAGCCAGTATTGGCGCGAGCCAAGCGGGCAGCATTAATCATACCCCAGCACCGTATTTTCCATCGCAACAGCCCAATCATGCGCATATACCCCATCACGCACATAGCGGTGAAATGTCGAATGAGGCCAATCAACCGCATGTTGTACATATCCGTGTTTAACCGGGTTGAAATGAATGTAATCGACATGGCGGGCAAAATCATTTTCATCACGAATTGGGTGTTCCCAGAATCGCCGTTGCCAGATAGTCGATTCGCGATGTTTGAGTTTTGATGCAGTCAAGTAGGGTGGGCACGTCTTTGTGCCCACGCGGGCAGCTTGTTTATCATCCAACGGGTGGAAAAATCGGCATCACCGTCAGGTAATGTCCACACGCAATGTAAATGGTCAGGCAACAATACCCATGCATCGATGACGAAAGGACGCGCCACACGCACCGTTTCGATTGAGGCGCGCAATGCGTTGCGAATCGCTTCGTCACATAGAATCGACTGCCGCCGGTAAGCGACCACCGTAAAGAAATAGCTTGAGCCAGCAGTTATTGCGCGGCGATAACGTGACATAGATGGCAGCTCTAAAATGACGAACCGCGTGGGCTCCCCCGAGGCCAACCCGGTCGGCCTCTCCACCGAGGCGCTTGAATGTGGCGATGATATCGGAAAGTGATGTGCGGTATCGCCATGGTGCGAGGTCTAACGAATTTAGTTATGCGGCGAGCGTGAACTACGCCTCGCTCAATATCATGTTTTTAACCGCTTGTAAATTATGTAAATTCCTTGCCAATGTTCAGCGTCTTTAAATAATTTCCATGTGGTTTAATCTTTACTATTGCCTGTGACTGTGGCGCACGTCTATCTGGCTTAACGTAATAAGCTCAGGGGCGAGGAACCACGCTTTTGTGATCTGTCAGGGAACGTCCCTTGGAGCCGCGGGTTGGGCTATTAGTCATGATCAAATATGTCACTCCGTTTTGAACAGCTAACATCTGGGGCATTCAAGGTGGTGAAACGTCCTTACCGATGTTACTTCTGTAGTTTTCCACAGAGTATGTGAAGGAAAACCGGCGCTTTCAAGGGTACCAAAGCGTTCTTCTCCAGCTATTTTCCCTCGGCGGTTGGAGTCCCAAGCGCCTCACCCAATAAATAGACTCCATATTTGATAGTGTTTCTTGCGACATAACCTGCCCTGTAGCTTTTAAGCCTTCTTTGATCATTCGATCAGATTTTTTTCTGTCACAGAACTGCGTCCAGGAAAGATAATCATGCAATATTCCCGCAGAGGAAGAGCGACCGCTTTTATCGTAAATGACATTGAGTGGCACAGGGATGCTGGCAAGATCAGTCACAAAACCTGCAGGAACCGTTATAGAGAAATGTTTTCCATCACTTGTTCGAGTCGCCTCAAAAGTTAAATCTTCCAACAGCAACCAATAATCATCGTAAAACGGAGTTACGGCAGGCGCTTTCTTGAACTCTGCTTTCATGTCGGTATGTGCAACGAAAGGGCTTGTCGAACAACCCGTCATTAGCGCTAACAAAATTATAAATACCCACATTTTTTTGATACTCATGGTCTTCTCCTTCTCGATGCATGTTTTGCCCAACGTAAAATAGACACCCGAAAAAATGCCGACAAAGACACCTTCGAGATGTGCAGTCCAAAAATATCCATGTACTTAATTGTTTTAATTGAATGTTAAAATTTCGCACACCCTAATTGTCCTGATAAAAACGACATGAATACCCCCCCACGTTGCTTGATCAAGGAATGGAAATGGGGATTACCATTTATTCATTTGAAACTTCCTCTTAGTCCTGATTGCGCATCTCAGTGCAGGAAACGCAACTGAGCAATCAACAATGCATCACCCTCTATGCGATACACCATGCGCTGCTCATCCGTAATTCGGCGTGACCAGAACCCTGAAAGGGCATGCTTCAATTGTTCGGGTTTGCCGACTCCCGCGAAGGGCTCGCGCTGTGTCTCAGGTATCAGCTTGTTGATTCGCTCGACCATGCGCTTGTCTTGCCTTTGCCAATAGAGATAGTCTTCCCATGCATCATCAGCGAAGATCAGCCTCACTCCATCAGCTTCCGTTCAACGCCTTTACTGTCATTCAGTTGCGCGATGGCAGAGAAGGCGTCTGGCATTGGCGGGGGTGCGCAAGAGGTAGGCGGTTTCCTCCAGCGACTTGTAGTCTTCGAGCGAGAGCATCACAACGGATTGTTCTCCATTGCGGGTAATGATCAAGGGTTCGTGATCGTCGCACACGCGGTCCATGGCACTCGCGAGATTGGCACGAACGGTGGTATAGGTAATTGCATCCATAACAATGCCTCCAAATATGTACGTGTTACTGTACATCTTTGACGGTGGCTTGTCTAGCGCGCTGGTGCGGACGCGCCGATAAGTATTCTGCGTTTGGCTGACCGCGAACGGTAATGGTTTTGCTGGAACGCACCACTAGTTTTCAGCCTGCTAAGACGGCGAAATCTGCCACTGTTTTAATTCACGGCGTCGCTTGGCATAATCGGGGCAGACATTTTCAACCACCTGCCAAAACGCCTTAGAGTGGTTCATCTCGATAAGGTGGGCGAGTTCATGTACGACGACGTAATCAATCAAACGCAGCGGCATTTTGATCAGTTGCCAGTTGAGGCGCACATCGCCTCGTGTGGTGCAACTTCCCCATTGCGTGCGCGCGGAGGAAAGCTTCACCATGCGCGGTGCTACGTTCATCAGGGGCGCATAGTGTGCTACGCATTCTTTGAACAGGCTTTTCGCCTCGCGTTGATACCACTGGGTGACAGTCTGCTCTATCAATGCTTGGTTAGCATCATCTGTGACATGCACGAATAATTGCTCACCGTTCAGCAGTGGTGGCGTAGCGAACAAGCTGACGACTACACGCAGGGTAAGCACTTCGCCCATGAAAAAGAGGGGCTGTCCATCCCTCCATTGTGGCGAGATGGGCTTCTTCGCTTGCCAATTTTCAAGTTTTTTTACCACCCAATGCGCTTTGTCCTGCAACACATCGTGCAGCCATTTCTCCGAGGCGCGCAGCGGCATGTTTACCGTCAGCCCGTGATTGTCGATGCGCAGGCCTATGCTGCGGCGCCGGTTGGTACGTTTTAGGGTATAGGTAACCTGGGTGCCAATCAGATCGACTGTGCGTTGTTCGACGGCCAGCGGGGGGTAATAAATCGGCGTAATTTTCAAGCATCAGGGCAACCGCGTGACTTCGGTTTCGATCCATTCTTCTACCCCTGATTGATCTCCTCGGCCTTGAGTCCGGCAGGATCAATGGGTAGGCCAATGCTCATGGTAATAACACCAGGATGTTTGAAGAAGGAATTGCGCCCCCATAGTTTTGCCCGCATTGTGTGCCACAGGAACGATGGGTACACCGCTGGATACGCCTAGAAGTGCCCCGCCGATCTTGTATTTGCCCCGCTGACCAAAAGGAATGCGTGTTCCTTCAGGAAAAATAACCACGCAGAAGCCTAGTGCCAGCCGTTCTTTGCCCTGGCGCAGCAACTGCTTGATTGCTTCGCGGCCTTCGCTACGTTTAATGGCAACGGGGCTGGTCATCGCAAGGCCCCAACCGAAAAAAGGAAGCCACAGCAGTTCACGTTTGATCACCCATACTTGCGGCGGAAATACTTTTTGCAGCGCGATGGTTTCCCATGCAGATTGATGCTTGCACAGCACAAGACACGGTTTATTTGGGATGTTATCAGCGCCGCGCACTTCCATGCGGATGCCGCATACCACGCGCAACAACCATAACATGGTAAGCGCCCAGCCCGAGATGATGCGATAGCGTGTAATGGGATGGAACGGAAAGGTGAGTATTGCAATTAGCGTAAACAGCGGCGTAATGACGATTTGCAGCAGCAGAAAAATCAGCGAGCGTATGAATACCATATCAGGGAAATCCTAAAAATATCGTCGTTCCCGCGCAGGCGGGATTGGAAAATTCAGATTTTTTAGCGACGCCATTAAATGAGGGTGGAAACGACTGCTGCCAGATCACGATAAACCAGCGTGCCTTCCGGCAAGTTGCCCTTGGCTTGGGTCTTCGCTCCCTTGCCGGTAAGCACTAATATTGGCTGCGCGCCCATCTTGGCGGCGGCTTCCAGATCGCGTAACGCATCGCCTACCATAGGCACGCCCTTTAAGCTCACGTTATAGCGCATGGCGATTGTTTCCAGCATGCCGGTTTTAGGTTTGCGGCAAGAGCAGTTGGCTTCCGCCGCATGGGGACAATAAAATATTGCATCAATGCGCCCGGCTGCCTGCGCCACCGTTTTGTGCATCTTATCGTGAATGGCATTCAGTGTGAGCATATCGAACAGGCCACGTCCTATACCAGACTGATTGGTCGCCACCACCACGCGATAGTCCGCCTGCACCAAGCGGGCAATCGCTTCAAGACTGCCGGGTAGGGGCTTCCATTCATTCGGGTGCTTGATGAATTGAGTGGAGCCATAATTAATGACACCGTCGCGGTCAAGAATGATGAGTTTCATTGTTGCCCCACTTTTAGCCTGCCAGTTTGGAAATGTCAGCGACCTGATTCATCAGGTCACCCAGTCGTTTTAGCAAGGCCAGACGATTTCCCCGTACAGCAGGATCTTCGGCCATCACCATCACCCGGTCAAAAAATTCATCTACTACGGTGCGCGCCGAGGCCAGCAAAGTGAGCATAGCGGTGTAATCCTGTTTCTGCATTCCGGCTTCCACCTGCGGTGCGATGCGTTGCACGACTTCATACAGGCTGCGCTCCGCATCTTCCTGCAACAGCCCGGGCTGAATTTCGGCGTCTACCGTGGCGGTTTTCTTTAGGATATTTTGAATGCGTTTGTTGGCGGCCGCCAATGCCGCCGCTTCCGGCAGTTTGCGGAAGGCACACACTGCGTCCAGACGCGGTATCACGAGATCGATACGCGTCGGGTTTTGACACACAACAGATTCAATTTCATCGGGAGAAAAATCGCGCTCGCGCAAATAACCACGCAGCCGCTCGAGCATAAAGCCATGCACATCGGCCACGATATTGCCGCTCAATTTTTCAGCGGTAAAACTGTCTTTGCTCAATTGCAATAGTGTATCCAGCGGCAACGCCAGCGGGGTCTCGATTAGAATGCGTAACACCCCCAGCGCGTGGCGGCGTAATCCAAATGGATCCTTGTCGCCTGTGGGAACCAGGCCGATGCCGTAAATGCCAACCAGTGTATCCAGCTTGTCCGCTAGAGCCACCGCACAAGCCACCGCGCCCTGCGGCAAAGTGTCACCAGCAAAACGTGGGTGGTAGTGCGCCGCGATCGCATCTGCCACTACCTGATTCTCGCCGTCATGCAGCGCATAGTAGCGTCCCCATAATGCCTTGCAGTTCCGGAAACTCGCCGACCATGTCGGTGGTCAAATCGGCCTTGGCTAGGCGTGCCGCCAGTTCAGCCACCGATTTTTCAGCATTGAGCTGGTGTGCGATGGCACCGGCCAGGGTAGTGATGCGCTCGACGCGCTGCAATTGTGTGCCCAGTTTGTTGTGATAAACCACGTTGCCTAGCCGGGCGACGCGCGATTCCAGCGTCTGTTTGCGATCCTGGTTGAAGAAGAAGCGCGCATCGGCCAGGCGCGGACGCACCACGCGTTGATTGCCATCGATAATGTGCTTGGGATTGTCCACCTGCATGTTGGAAACAATCAGGAATTTATTGAGCAGCTTGCCATCGCTATCCAATAATGGAAAATATTTCTGGTTTTGCTGCATGGTGAGTATCAGGCACTCCTGCGGCACTTCAAGGTATTCCTCCTCAAACTCACCAACATATACGGCTGGCCATTCCACCAGCGCCGTGACTTCATCCAGCAGGCCATCAGATGGGTTAATGCGCGCATTGAGTTCGTGCGCCTTGGCTTTGAGATGTTCATCAATGCGGGTACGGCGCTTTTCAAAAGAGGCGATAACCTTGCCGTGCGTCAACAGTGCTTCTTCGTAGCTATTTGCGCTTACGACTGGCATTTCTCCTGTGTGCAGGAAGCGGTGCCCGCTCGTTAACCGTCCACTCTGTAGCCCCAATACTTCGCCGGGCACTATGCGATCCCCATGCAGCATAATCAAACCATGTACGGGACGCACAAACTGGTGGTCGGAGTCGCCCCAGCGCATCAGTTTGGGAACGGGCAGTTTTTTCAAAGCTTGAGTTATGAAGTCGGCCAAATATATGTCCAGGGGCTGGCCTTTTTTTTCTATGCGTGCGACGAAATATTCGGTTTTGTCGTCATTATTACGCTGCAATTGTTCGAACGTTACACCTGCACCGCGCATGAAACCTTCCAGTGCTTTGCTGGGTTTCCCCTTCGGCATCCACCCCGGCAGCTACTGCGGGGCCTTTGCGTTCTATCACACGATCAGTTTGCTGCGATGCTACATTGGTAATTGTCAGGGCCAGCCGACGCGGAGTAGCGAAAGGTGTGCAAATGCTATCTTCGCCCGCCAGCTCCTGCCCGCGCAGCTCAGTAAATACTTCGTTGGCGAAAACAGTGGAAAGACGTTCCAGCGCCTTGGGCGGTAGCTCTTCGGTAAGCAGCTCAATCAATAAAGTCTGTTTCATTATTTTGTCTCCCCGGTCTTGCACATCGGGAAGTCAAGTGCCTCGCGCGAGTTGTAATAAGCCTGTGCCACCAGCCTGGACAACGTTCGCACGCGGCCTATGTAAGCCGCGCGTTCGGTCACCGAAATAGCACCGCGCGCATCCAGCATATTGAAACTATGCGAGCATTTCATCACCATCTCGAAGCCGGGTAATACCAGTTCGGCGGCGATCAAGCGCTTGGCCTCGGTTTCATATTCATTGAAGTGCCGGAACAACATTTCGACGTTGGAGTGCTCGAAGTTGTATTTGGATTGTTCCACCTCGTTCTGGTGGTATACATCGCCGTAAGTCACGACGTTGTCGCCGTTCTTAGCCCACACCAGGTCATATACGTTCTCCACGTCCTGCAAATACATCGCCAGACGCTCCAGTCCATAAGTGATTTCGCCCAATACCGGGCGGCAGGGCAGCGAGCCAACCTCCTGGAAATAGGTGAACTGCGTTACCTCCATGCCATCCAGCCAAACTTCCCAGCCCAAGCCCCATGCGCCCAGCGTGGGCGATTCCCAATCGTCTTCCACAAAGCGGATATCGTGCTCACCGGTATTAATGCCCAGCGCGCGCAGACTGTCGAGATAGAGTTCCTGGATGTTGGCGGGCGAAGGTTTGAGTACGACTTGATACTGGTAATAATGCTGTAAGCGGTTCGGATTTTCGCCGTAGCGTCCGTCTTTGGGGCGACGTGAAGGCTGTACATAAGCGGCGCGCCAAGGCTCCGGGCCGATCGCACGCAAAAAGGTGGCGGTGTGAAAAGTGCCTGCGCCCATTTCTATATCGTAGGGTTGCAATAGAGCGCAACCTTGCTTGTCCCAGAATTGTTGTAGCGTCAGGATGATTTGCTGAAATGTGAGCATGTGACAAAACCGGCGTGATTTGTGAAAGGCGCTATTTTATTCCAATTTCAATTCGATAGTGGAACAAGGCGGGGACGAGCGGACAATGCAGAACACATGGTCTGTTTTATGCAATAAATATCGGGTAGCTAAGTGATGCCGTGCCGAAACCGAGCCATTCAGAAATGGATTGGCGTTAATCCATTAGATTCCACCTGTCCGAACGTAAGTCTGAGTTCATCTATCGAAAGGTGGGAATAACAGAATTTCTATTACGATTTTATAGCGCGTAAAACGGTAGCCCCGATGTCGGCTGGATTACGTACAACGAACATACCCAGCGCTTCCATCATGTCGATTTTAGCGGTTGCGGTATCAGACTCGCTGCTGATAATCGCGCCCGCATGGCCCATGCGGCGTCCAGGGGGAGCCGATAAACCAGCAACGTAGCCAATTAGCGGTTTGCGCATGTTTTTCTTTGCCCAGCGGGCCGCATCTACTTCTTGCGGACCTCCGATTTCACCAATCATTAGTACAGCATCGGTATCTGGATCATCTTCAAATGCTTTTAAGACAGTCGCGAAATCAGTTCCATTGACAGGGTCGCCGCCGATACCGATAGAGGATGATTGGCCAAGGCCGAGATCGCTCATCTGGGCAACCGCCTCATAGTTTAGTGTGCCGGAGCGTGAAACAATTCCGATTCTTCCCGGGCTGTAGATATGGGAAGGCATGATGCCAACCTTGCCCACGCCTGGTGTAATAATGCCGGGTGTATTCGGGCCGATGATAATTGAGTTGGTGCCCAGTCGGTAGCGCTCCACACGCACCATATCCTGGACAGGTATGCCATCCGCGATGACAACAATCGTTTTAATCCCCGCATCGATCGCTTCCATGATTGCATCGGCGGCGAAGGGGGAGGGCGAAAATACCGGAAACGTCTGCGCCTGTTGCCTGCACTGCTTCCTCAACGGTATCAAATACAGGTAAGCCCAAGTGCTGCGTTCCACCCTTGCCTGGCGTTACGCCACCAACCACCTTGGTGCCAATTTTCATCGCTTCTTCGGCGTGAAAGGTGGCGTGTTGCCCAGTAAATCCTTGAAAGATTACGCGCGAATCTTTATTTAATAACACACTCATGAGTGTTCCTTTTTTAGCGGTACCACTTTTTGTACAATATTGTTAACCTCAGTTACCGCTTTCGCGGCAGCATCATTCAAATTACTGGCAATAATAAATGGGAATTTGGAGGTGCTGAGGATAGTCCGTCCTTCTTCAACATTCGTACCGGCCAGCCTTACGATGATGGGCATTTGTATATTCTGGTCACGCATGGCTTGAATAATTCCGGTAGCGATCCAGTCACAACGGTTGATCCCGGCAAAAATATTGATAAGAATAATTTTAACGGCAGGATCTTGCAGCACAATGCGGAAAGCATTAGCGACTTTTTCTGGTGTAGCTCCGCCTCCTACATCCAGGAAATTAGCCGGTCTTCCACCATGTAGGGTAATGGCGTCCATAGTTGCCATTGCCAGGCCAGCACCATTGACGATGCAACCCACATCACCGTCCAGTGCAATGTAATTCAAGCCATGTCCAGTTGCCTCAACTTCTTTTGGATCCTCTTCGTCAAAATCCCGGAGTTCGGAAATTGTCGGTCTGCGGTACAGTGCATTGTCATCAAAAGTCATTTTTGCATCTAGTGCCAACAGCTGGCCATTGTCCACAATAGCCAGCGGATTGATTTCAGCCATGATGGCATCATTGTCCCGCATGCAGCGGTAAAGACCCTTCATGACCTTTACTGCCTGCGGCAATAGCGCTCCTTTCAGACCGACCTTATAGGCTACTTTACGGCATTGAAAATCAAGCAGGCCCACTGCTGGATCAATGACTTCCTTGACGATCCGTTCCGGTGTTTGCTTCGCAACCACCTCTATTTCCACTCCACCTTCAGCGGAAGCAACCAAAGTGATTCGCCGCGTAGCGCGATCAATAATCAGTCCAACGTAATACTCGCGCACAATGTTGCTTGCTTGTTCAACCAGTACACGACGGACAAGCCTGCCTTCAGCTCCAGTTTGATGCGTCACCAGATTGGTGCCAATTATTTCATCGGCGATGACCCGTACTTCATCAATGCTATTGCCTACCCGGACACCCCCCGCTTTGCCACGGCCGCCGGAATGTATCTGCGCCTTGACAACCCAACGCGACCCGCCTATTTCTTCCGCAACAGTGGCCGCTTGTGCGTCAGTGTGAACAACGCGCCCCGGTGGTACGGGAACGCCATAGTGTTTGAGCAAATCTTTGGTTTGATATTCATGAATATTCATAGCGTATTACTCACTTAAGTCCAGGCTTGGCTGCCTGTATCTGATCTGCCTTGGCAACCAAAACCTGCGCCTGCCTGATTGATGCCGCATCGATAAGGCGGCCATTAAGCGAAACCGCCCCTTTGCCTTCGCGCGCGGCTTGTTCCATGTTTTCCAGAATACTTCTGGCGCGGCTCCCTTCAGCCTCGCTGGGTGTGAATACTTCGTTGGCTAATGCAATTTGTGACGGATGGATGGCGCATTTTCCTTCAACGCCCAGTGCGGCCACCCCTTTCGCACCCGCCAAAACTCCTTCTGGATCATTAAAGTCACCAAATGGGCCGTCAATCGGTCTCAGGCCATAAGCGCGGCAAGCAACTACCAATCTTGATATCGCGTAGTGCCATTGGTCGCCCCAATGGCGCGTCCGCTTTCCAGCTTCATCGGCGTCGGTAAGTATGGCGTAATTAGGGTTGGCGCCACCCATATTGGTCGTGCGTGCCTGTGTCGAAGCCGCGTAATCGGCCACGCCAAATACCATCGCCTCCATACGGGACGGGCATGCTTGAGCGATTTGTTCGATATTCGCCATGCCGAGTGCTGTCTCAATAAGCACGTGGATATTGACCGGCTTGAATTTCTTCGCCGCTTCGATTTGTTCCATCAGCGTTGCGACAAAATAAACATCGTCCGGCCTATTAACTTTGGGGATCAGAATGGTATCGAGCTTATCTCCGGCGGCTTCCATCACATCCACGATATCGCGGTAGCACCAATGCGTATCGAGTCCGTTGATTCGCACCGAAACAGAACATGCAGACCAGTCCATGTCATTTAATGCCGCTATGACATTTTTGCGCGCCTGCTCTTTATCATCAGGCGCAACCGCGTCTTCCAAATCCAGAAAGACCACATCAGCACCTGCTGTCGGCGCTTTTTCAAGCATACGTAGATTACTGCCCGGAACGGCCAATTCGCTACGATGAAGTCGAGTTTTAACTGCCACTATATTTCCCCTTGATTTGTATGTTTATTTATTGAAGTAACGCAACACCATGTAATCGGTATGGTTTTTTTGGATGCAAACTATATCACGATGTTAGCTTATCTTCATATTTTGACCATTTATGTACATCAAGATAACCCTTGTCATATCAATATAATTTGTCTGGCGAGAGGATTGAACACTAAGATATATTTTCTATAAGGCCAGACCCGTACTCAGGGGCTTGTCCAACAAACGGTTTAGATCGTGGCTTCGCTTCGTTCGCACGATCTAAATTTGTTAGGCTGATAGTCTACAGAGACTCACACGTGCACAGCTTGCGCCACCAGCCGCACGCCTAGCGCCGCGCAGACACGGCTGATCGTGTCAAAGCGCGGATGCGCATTTGGTCTAAGCGCCTTATACAAAGCTTCGCGGGTTAGCCCGGATTGCTTGGCGATCTCGCTCATACCCCGCGCACGGGCAATGTCGCCCAAGGCTGCTGCCAGCAGGGATGCGTCGTTATCTTCCAAAATAACAGTTAGATACTCAGCAATCGCCTGTTCGCTATCGAGATACTCGGCAGCGTCAAAATCAGGCAGGTCAGCAACGTGGATTTTCTTGGTCATGGTTTACTCCTCAATCATTGCCGCGAGTTTCACGGCCTTGGCAATATCGGCAGTTTGTGTGGATTTATCACCGCCGCCCAGCATCACAATCAACACTGATCCGCGTTGGATATAGTACATGCGCCAGCCCGGCCTGAAATGTTCGCGCATCTCGAACACTCCGTCGCCAACGGGTGTGACATCCCCCAGATTGCCCAGCGTGACCTTACGCAAACGCTTCACCAAACGGCGTTGTGTCATGCCATCACGGATACCGCTGAGCCAATCATTGAATTCATCGGTGCGCTTGATCAAGAACATGTGAAATTGTAGTCGAACGATTACATTGGGTCAATGTCGATTTGATAAATACAAAATACTTTGGGGCAATGCTAAGCCAAGCACTGGCTGGGCATTTGGCAAACAGTTTAGATCGTGGCTTCGCCTTCGCATGATCTAACCTTATTTGTTGGGCATTTTTGCCATGAAATATCAATTTTCTATGATTTGAAACACAGTCTCTCAGATAAAGATTTATAACGCTCTGATATGGGACACCCTTTTCGTCAGCCATTTGTTTGAAGTAGTCAATAACATCTTCGCTTAACCGCATCGTGACAGATTTCTTGAGCTTCGCTGCATAAGGATTTTTTGCGGGATTTCATTTGTTGACATCCGTATTCTGTTTTTCATGTCCAATTCCTTGATAATAGTTACTTTCTTTTTTGTGGCTTTCCTGCCGAGATGATCCGAATAATGTTGCCTTCGTTACGTTCTGACAATGACAATTAGGAGGCGAGCTTCGTCACTAAAACCGAGCATCAAAAATCTGTCTTCTGACACGGGATTATCATCATCAAAGAATTGCACAGCGAACTCGTCGTAAAAGACGGATTGAGCTTCCTCAAACGAAACGCCATGCTTCTTCTTGTTTGAGATCGCCTTGGTTGTATCCCATTCGAATTTAATCATAAGTACATTGTATGTACGCATGATAAATTGTCAAGAAGCTTTAACGCGGTGGGTGAGTCGGCATCATCCGGTGATAAGCGCCATATCGCATGCAGGTGTTCTGGCAACACCACCATCGCTAGAATAGTCAACGGATGTGTGTCTTTCACCGTTTTCAGGGTTGCACGCAAGTCATCGATATGCAGTACCAATACATTGGCGTCGTTCAGCCAGATTAACGGTGAAGAAGTATGTGCCTCACGCTGCACCGACACGTCGGTAAAGCATGTGTTCATCCACTCCCTGTGATGTTGGGCTTCATTTCATTCAGCCTAACCTACTGGGCTTGAAAAATGCTTGACGTTAGAGACGGTATCTACGCTAGCCCAGGCTACGCTTGCTGCGCTTCGCTTCACGATCCTAACTTATTCGTTAAGAATCTTTCTCGACGCGGTAGCCAGCATGTTCGAGAACCTTCTTGCAGATATCAATGAACGCTTGGTGCGACAAGTCATGCTTTGTAGCGTTGGTGCGCCAGGCGCAGATGCAGAAGCCTGGTTTTGAGACAGAGGATTCGATGTGGTCTACGGTAGGCAGTAAGGCAAATCCTGCCTTGTAGCCATGCTTTCCACTCTCCGAGTCGCTGTTGTTGTAGGTGCTGATGAGGCACCAGTTAAGTTCCTCGCCGGTGTAAACATCCTTGCCGTCGCTTTGTAAAACGGCTTCATGTATCGCATCTCGATAGATAGCGCCAGTGATGTTTTCGTAGCCCCGTTTCCTGTCTCTCTTTAAATGCGCGGCTGCTTTTCGGGCGAGCCAGCGCTTATAAACTAAAGGCTGTATTCGTTCTTCAAGAAACGGCGGCAATGGGTGTTTGCGTTCGGACATAGCTAAAGATTCCTAATTGGGACAGGAAGAAGCCTCACGCCCCTCCCACAGCACCGTGCTTACGGATCGCGTACACGGCGGTTCGATGAATAAAAAACTAAAAGGGTCAGGCACAGATCATTCAATGTGTGCTAATTGCCAAACTGTTTCAAGCTCTTTGTTGACTAGGTACATCGGATTATGTTGTAGCTTTAGGGATCGTGTTTTTATTACGAGGTTTTCTTGACCGTCATTTTGACTTCCATACCGGCATGGGCGACCATGTTGACCAGAGCATCTAGGCTGAATTTCTCGATGCGGCCTTTGAGCAAGTCATTGATGTGGGGCTGAGTTATGCCGAGCAATTTAGCAGTTTCGCTTTGAATGAGGCCGCTTTTTTTAACGAGTTGTTCAATCTTAATCATGAGGTCGGTTCTCAGCAGCAAGTTTTGCGCTTCGCCTTCTGGGAATCCTAGATCACGAAAGATGTTGCCGCTACTTTTAGTTATTTTCAGGGGCGCATTCATTTTTTTGTCCTTTCCTGTTGCAATTTACGGTAACGCTTTGCGGCAAGATCGATGTCGCGTTTCGAGGTTTGTTGTGTTTTTTGGTGAAGCCGTGTAACACATAAACAGCTTCTTCAAATTTTGCGATGTAGATGATCCGATTTCATTGCTGTCGTTCTCAACTCTACCGAGATTGTGGGGGGCACCATCGCGCCATCCAAGCAATGGACGCTTGCCTATCCATCAAGGCTTGACGAAGCGAAATGCGAATTTGTCTGTCGGTATTTCCATATCGAAATAAGCTTGATTGCGAGGGTCGGACGGGTTGCGAAGAAAGTTGCTTTCTTGTTCAAGTCGGAAACCGGCTTTTTGAATCTCATCCAAAACGATAGCCTGGTCCATGCGATGGAGCGTCTTTGCCGTTGCAATATCAGTGCCCGTTTTGGTGGAGTGGTCGATCACGATGAGGTGTCCGCCAGATTTCAACGCTTTGAATAATCGCTGATTCAACATGGCACGACGGTCAGCCGACAGGTAGGCGCTATTGTGATAATTCATGATGTTGGTGATCAAATCCAGTTTGGGCGCGTCATTGGGTATGGGGTCTTCGAAGGGGCGTATCACCGGCACAATGTTTGACTGGGGGTGATCGGCCAATCGTTTGATGAATGCTGGTCGTTGATTGTCCCCTTGCGCCCATACCGTTCCGGTGCTTCCAACAACCAACGCAAGCAATTGTGTCGTGTACCCATTGCCAGTTGCGAGATCCAGTACCCGCATACCCGGTCGCACTTGGGCGAACTGCAAGAACTCAACCGGTTTGCGTGTAGCATCAGCACGCTTGTCTTCATTAGTTCGAATGGGGCTGGCAGCCGCCTGTTTGTAAGATTCGGATAGTGTTCGCGGGTTGATTAATTCAGGCGCTGCGTATCCGTTGATCCCGCAGACAAAGCCGAAGATAGCGATTAGCGTCAGTACCCATCGGCCACCCAAGCAGTATTGGGTAATCACAAAAAAATCTTTTCAAAAACATCAAGGCGTAGGATATTTTTTAGTGGGACGGTCATCCCATGTATTTGGAGCTTGCCTACAAACATACAACGGAACGCTAATGTCCAAAATGTGTGTAGGCAAGCGTCCACGGCAATGGATGCTTCTACCTATCAAGGCTTGACGAAGCGCAAGGAAAATTTGTCTGACGGAATTTTCATCTTGAAGAAAGCTTGGTCACGGGGGTCAGACGGATTGTGTAGGAAGCTGCTTTCTTCTTCGAGCTGGAAACCTGCCTTCAGGAATTCTTCACCAACGAGTTTTTCGTCAATACGGTGAAGTGATTTTGCTGCTGAGACTCCACTACCCGGTTTTGCTGAGTGATCAATTACAACGAGATGTCCACCAGATTTCAATGCATTAAACAATCGTTGGTTTAGTTTGGAACGGTCAACGGGTTTATAGGCGATATCATGGTAGTTCAGGATGATGGTAATCAAGTCTAGCTTGGGTATATCACTGGGGATAGGGTCTTCAAAAGAGCTTATTACCGGAACGATGTTCGGTTGGGGATGGTCGGCCAACCGTTTGACAAGTGCTGGCCGTTGTTGGTCCCCTTGTGCCCATACGGAGCCCTTGCTTCCAACAACCAGCGCAAGTAGCTGCGTGGTATTTCCCCCGCCAGCTGCAATGTCCATTACCAGCATACCTGGCCGTACTTGGGTGAACTGTAGGAATTCAATTGGTTTGCGCGTTGCATCAGCACGCTTGTCTTCATCGGTTCGTATTGGGCTGTTAACCGCTTGTTGGTAACCCTCATTTACAGCTTGCAAATTATCCCATTGCGGCGAGGTATAGCCGTTAACACCCCATGCCAAACCAAAGCTGGCGATTAACATCGGAAGCCATCGCCCAGTTACGTAGTATTTTGTTGTCAACATGAAGATTCCTTTCAAAAGTGTTGTTAAGTTGTGGTGGCACTGTACTCATTTTCCAGCTATTTGACAGGTGGTGTGATGCTGCTGAGTCCGTAAAATCTTACACTGGCCTTACACGGAGCAGGAACAGCTGGAAGTTAATACAGTTTGACTCGCGGAAAGCGTATGGATTATTGGTGCCCCGAAGACGAATCGAACGTCCGACCTACCCCTTAGGAGGGGGTCGCTCTATCCACTGAGCTACCGAGGCGCGCGCCTATTCTAACGCAAATGAACTTTGATCACACCTCTGCTATTCACAATTTATTTAGTCTAACTTATTCATAAAGAGGGCAAATAACACTCGTAATTATTTAATATAATGTATTTTTTAAGAAATACATCCGTAAACTGCCATGCGTACGCAGTGCTGTGGTAAACCGATAAACGTGGTTGTACTACCATCCGCAACCGGGAAAAATGCGGGGTCTTTGATCAGGCATTTGTGTTGCTTTTATATGGCTTCAAAAAATTGAATTCCTACGCCTCAAGTTGTAAGAGTTGGGACCCAGTCTACGACTGGTACGGGTGTAACCATAGTTTCATGAAAAAACACCAAGGCTACATGATTCAGTTAATGCTTAATCTTGAGCGTCACTTCCACTGAGTAAGGTATACCTCATGTATCGTTTGATCATGGCGGGCGGTGGACACGCGCAACTCAGCGTGCTTAAAACCCTTGCTCAGAAATCTTTGGGCATTGATGCGGTACTGATTACCCCCAGTCCTTACCAAATCTATTCAGGCATGTTGCCGGGATGGATAGCCGGACATTACAGCCTGTCGGAATGTCGGATCGATCTGCGCCCGCTGGCGGCATCCGCCGGGGCACGCTTGATCTTTGCCCAAGTCGTTGGAATAGATGCCAAGCGGTGCCGAATCTCGCTTTCAGATGGTATGCACCTCGATTACGATGGCTTGTCGCTCGATGTGGGCAGCGAGGCTGATCTATCATTACTGGAAGTGGCGGGAGAGCGTCTGCTGCCGATCAAGCCGCTGGGAAATTTTGTACAACGTTGGCCGGCCATACTCAACGCCGCATCCCAACAGGACCATTATCAGCTGGTGGTGGTCGGCGGCGGTGCGGCTGGCGTCGAGCTGGCATTTGCCGCGCAATATGCTTTTGCCACGCAACGGTGCAAGCAAGCTTCAGTCGTGTTGGTCGCTTCGGAGGGCGGCATCTTGCCGGGTCATGCGAGCGGGGTGAAGCATCGTGTCCGTGCGCTGTTGGAGCAGCGCGGCATTGCGTTGTATCAAGCGCAAGCAGTGGGTACTTTAGAAGGGGTTGCACTTTCCAACGGGCAATCCCTGCTTGCGGATTGCATCATTGCCGCGACCGGTGCGCGTCCGCCCGCTTGGCTGTGTAATTCCGGTCTTGCGCTGGATGAACAGGGCTACGTCCTCGTGGATGCGCAACACCGAAGCATCTCCCACTTCAATGTATTTGCCGCCGGCGATGTGTGTATGCGTAGTGACATTCAGCTTGCGCATTCTGGTGTGCACGCGGTATTTGCCGGGCCGGTACTGGCGCACAACCTGATTGCAGCCATCAATGGGCGCATACTTAAAAGTTACTGGCCACGCAAAAAATCCTTGTATTTGCTGGCGACTGGCCCGAAACACGCCATCGCATCCTGGGGTGCGTTCAGCGCCCAAGGGCATTGGGTGTGGCGCTGGAAGGACTGGATCGATCGCCGCTTCATGCATAAGAATGGCACATTGAATCGCTTGCATAATGGCGAGAAATAAAATTGAACTGTGGGAAAGTAATGGTTACCGATCGGGATCACAAAGATAATATTCAGCAGGCCGTAAATTTGCTGGCTGATGCGGCATTTCTGGAAGACATACGCAAACAGATGATCAAGTTCGCTATGCTCCAGCTTGGAGACGGTCACTTGGCGGAAGATGCAGTGCAGGAAGCTTTGATCGGTGCATTGAAAAATGCCGCCTCCTTTGGTGGGCGCGCCGCACTCAAAACCTGGATATTTGCTATTTTGAAGAACAAGATTGTGGATACGCTGCGACACAAGCAACGGATGGTGAATGCTAGTAGCTTGTTGCGCGAGGAAGATGATGACGAGGCGCTTTCCGAATTGTTCGACCAAAAAGGATTTTGGCAGCAAGATGAACGTCCAGTCGCATGGGGCAATCCCGAAGCGTCCTTGCACGAGTCGTATTTCTGGCGTGTGTTTGAAGCGTGTTTGGAACGCTTACCGCCCAAACAGGCGCGGGCATTCATGATGCGGGAATTTATCGAGCTGGATGCCGACGAAGTTTGTGTTGCCATGAATTTAACCACCAGCAACCTGCATGTGTTGTTGTATCGCGCACGTTTGCGTTTGCGCGAGTGCATTGAAAACAGATGGTATCTGCAAGGAGAGCGAAATGATGAATTGCCGTGACGCTACGTGCCTGATGTCTGAGGCGCAAGAGCGACCCCTCTCGATCGCCGAGCGGGTGTCATTGAAGTTGCACGTGATTATGTGCAGCGGTTGTCAGAACTTCAAAAATCAAATGGGTACACTCAGGTTGATGACGCGTGCCTATGCAAAGGGGGAAACGGGCACCTTGATTCGCAAAGATAACATCGAGCCCATGGATAAATCATCGTAATAGCGGTCATGCCAGTTTTATTCGGGCGTGTAGGATAGAAAGCGCCACCGTGACGGTATAACTTGGTTGGCGCTTGACAAAGCCGGGTACGATAATTACAAGATGGTTTTTGAATATTTCGGAGAGCCACTATGATTCCAACTTCAGTGCACACAGCCTTGTTTGTTAACTTGCCGCTGAATTGAAAGAAGATGGCTGCGCATAAATTATCCCTGTCGGTGCAGTATGCGGTCGGAAAGGCGGGTCTGCCCACACGTCAGCAGTTTCGCCGTTGGATCAAAGCTGCATTGCAATGCGATGTGCAAACCGTGCTGCGTATCGTAGACGAAATAGAGGGGTGTGCACTAAACAAACAATTTCGCGGCAAGAATTACGCTACTAACGTACTTACGTTTGTGTATACAGATACCGGCCAGCTGTCTGACAAAACCGAATTGCTGTATGGCGATATCGTGATCTGTGCGCCGGTGGTCGAACGCGAAGTGCGCGAGCAACACAAGGATTTGCAAGCGCACTTTGCTCATCTCACTATTCATGGCGCCCTGCATTTACAAGGATATGACCACGAAAATGACCAGGATGCCGCCATAATGGAAGCACTGGAAACTAAGCTGCTGGTAAAACTAGGATATGTTGACCCTTACAAAGCTGTAGTTGAATGAAGGTTTTTTCATACGGCTAGTTATCTTAAAACGATGATTTGATTCAACGCAGTTTAAGCTTGCTTGCAGTGCGTGTACCCATGTGGCTGGCAGTGTGTTTGTTCCCGGCCAACGTGATAAAATCCGCACCCATTCTCCTTCTCTGACTTATTGGAAATCCATCATGTTCTCTAGCAAAAACACTATCGCTCATACTGACCCTGAATTATGGGCAGCGATTCAAGACGAAAGTCGCCGTCAGGAGGATCATATTGAGTTGATCGCTTCAGAAAATTACACCAGCCCGGCGGTGATGGAAGCGCAGGGCAGCAAATTGACCAACAAATATGCCGAAGGGTATCCCGGCAAGCGCTACTACGGCGGCTGCGAATATGTAGATGTGGCGGAGCAATTGGCAATTGACCGCGTAAAGGCTTTATTTGGCGCTGAATATGCCAATGTTCAGCCGCATTCCGGCTCGCAGGCCAATCAAGCGGTATATCTGTCGGTGCTCAAGCCGGGTGACACTATCCTTGGCATGTCGCTGGCGCATGGCGGCCACCTAACCCATGGCGCTTCTGTGAATCTCAGTGGCAAGCTGTATCACGCCGTTGTTTATGGCCTCAACGAAAAAGAAGAGATTGACTACGATGCAGTGGAAAAGCTGGCCCAGGAACATAAGCCCAGGATGATCGTCGCCGGTGCTTCCGCTTATGCGCTGGTGATCGACTGGAAGCGTTTCCGCGCCATCGCTGACAGCGTAGGGGCATATTTGTTCGTGGATATGGCTCATTACGCCGGACTGGTGGCGGCTGGTTATTATCCCAGCCCGGTGGGCATCGCTGATTTTGTTACCAGCACCACCCACAAGACGTTGCGTGGCCCACGTGGCGGCATTATCCTGGCTAAGGCAGAATTTGAAAAAGTGCTTAATTCCGCGATATTCCCTGGCGTACAGGGCGGCCCCTTGATGCATGTAATCGCCGCCAAGGCCGTGGCGTTTAAGGAGGCGATGGGCAAGGAGTTCAAGGAATGCCAGAAACAGGTGATTGATAATGCCCGCGTGATGGCCAAGGTATTACAGGAGCGCGGCCTGCGCATCGTATCTGGACGCACCGATTGCCACATGTTCCTGGTAGACCTGCAATCCAAGCAAATCACCGGCAAGGACGCCGAGACGGCGCTGGGGCGTGCGCATATCACGGTGAACAAAAACGCCATCCCTAATGACCCACAAAAACCGTTCGTTACCAGTGGAATTCGCATCGGCAGTCCGGCGATGACTACGCGCGGCTTTAAAGAGTTAGAAGCGGAGAAGCTGGCACACCTGATTGCGGATGTACTGGATGCACCGCATGATGATGAGGTGATTAACCGCGTGGCTACAGATGTGAAGCAGCTATGCGCAAAATTTCCAGTATATAGTCACAGTAAAAGAAGGAAAGAGGACTAAGAAAAACTGGGGATTATGATTTTTTGTTTGTTTCGTTACGTCTCAATTTCCGTTTTTCGATTGCCGTTTTCTGCTTTTCGTTCTTCAAGCCTATGAAATGCCCATTTTGCAAAGGCCCCGACACCCAGGTGGTGGACACACGCGAAAGCGAGGAGGGCGATAGTATCCGCCGCCGCCGCCGCTGCCTGTCTTGCGAAAAACGCTTTACTACCTATGAAACAGTCGAGCAGCGTATGCCGCAGGTGGTCAAGCAGAACGGTATGCGCGCTGCGTTCAATGAAGAAAAATTGGGCACCAGTTTTAATCGCGCATTGCATAAGCGACCGGTTCCGACAGAGCTGGTAGATGCGGCCATAGATCATGTAAAACAAAGAGTGTTTGCTCTTGGCGAACGTGAGATCGGCACCCGGCAAATCGGCGAGATGGTGATGAAGGAATTGTTGAAGCTCGACAAGGTGGCGTACATCCGCTTCGCTTCCGTGTACAAAAGTTTCCAGGATGTGAGGGATTTTTCTGAGGCGGTCGAGGCAGTGCGTCAATCACCTGCAAAGTCCAAACCGCGAGCGAGTTGAATATGTTGTCCGCGCAAGATAGCTTGTGGATGGCTAAGGCGTTGCACTTGGCAGAGCGCGGCCTGTATACCACCAGCCCCAATCCGAGAGTCGGTTGTGTATTGGTACGCGATGACAAGATCGTGGGTGAGGGTTGGCACCAATATGCGGGTGAACCTCATGCGGAAGTGCATGCATTGCGCGTAGCCGGGGACGCGGCGCGCGGTGCAACTGTTTACGTGACGCTGGAGCCTTGCAGCCATCAGGGCAGGACTCCTCCCTGCGCCGATGCGTTGGTTAATGCAGGCGTTACACGCGTGGTAGTGGCAATGCAAGATCCAAATCCGCAGGTGGCAGGACAAGGTATGGAAAAATTGCGCGCTGCAGGTATCGAGGTTGAGTGTGGATTGATGGAAGTTGCGGCGCGTGAACTGAACATTGGATTTTTTTCATGTATGACGCGTGGCTTACCGTGGCTACGCAGCAAGATCGCCATGAGTCTGGATGGACGCACAGCATTGAATAATGGGTTGAGCCAGTGGATTACTGGTGCAGCAGCGCGGCAAGATGTGCAACACTGGCGCGGGCGCTCTTGCGCAGTGCTTACCGGCATCGGTACGGTGCTGGCTGATGATCCGCAGCTTAACGTGCGTGAACAGCAACTGGCCATTCATGAACCGCAATTAGGTGGCCACGGGATTAAAGCCATACGTCAGCCTTTGCGGGTGGTATTGGATAGCCAGCTGCAAGTACCACTAACGGCACGCATCCTGTGCGGTGGTAATGTGGTGGTTTACACTGCCACATCAGATTTTCAAAAAAAGGCCGCACTCGAAAAATTGGGGGTACGCGTTGTTGTGTTGCCGGATGTCTGTGGGCGTGTAGATTTAATTGCGATGCTACGCGACCTGGCTGCAAGCGGTTGCAACGAAGTGCTGGTGGAAGCGGGCAGACTATTGAATGGCGCGCTGCTCCAAGCGGGGCTGGTGGATGAGTTGGTGCTGTATATGGCACCGCAGTTGCTCGGTGATAGGGCGCGCGGCATGGCGCAACTGGGTGAGTTAACGATGCTAGACCAGCGCATAGAACTGGAATGGCAGGATGTGCGTAATGTCGGTAAAGATTTGCGTATCGTGGCACGGGTGCGTCATAAATGAATATTTATTTGGCCACACATCATGGAAAGTTATATGCACCCGACGAAATCGGAATGCAGCATGTTTAGTGGCATCATCGCAGATGTGGGCATCATTGAACGCGCGGAAGACCGTGATGGGGGTCTGGATCTTTCCATAGCCACTCATGCGCTCGGCATGGAAGACGTGCAGCTTGGCGACAGCATTGCAGTAAATGGTGTATGTCTGACTGTCGTAAAAATTGATGGCAATCGTTTCAGCGTGAATGTGTCGCGGGAGACGTTGAATTGTACGGTCGGGCTGGAGGTACAGGGTGGTCGTGTCAATTTGGAAAAAGCGTTGCGCCTGGCTGACCGGCTGGGCGGGCATCTGGTGAGTGGCCATGTGGATGGCGTCGGTGAAGTGGTGGAATTCACCGATCTCGACGAAAGCTGGAAACTTAGCGTGCGTGTGCCGCAATCATTGGCAAAATACATTGCGGTAAAGGGCTCCATCACAATCAATGGGGTGAGCTTGACAGTGAACCAGGTTGAAGGTGGGGTGTTCAGCGTGAATTTAATTCCGTACACATTAGAGGTGACCACACTGAACGAATTGCGTGCTGGGGATAAGGTCAATATGGAAATTGACCTTATCGCACGTTACGTTGAACGCATTATGCAAGCAAGGGGTGAGTGAACATGACAGATATTGCACCGATACAAGAAATTATTGCCGAAATCCGCGCCGGACACATGGTAGTGCTGGTGGACGAGGAAGACCGCGAGAACGAAGGCGATCTATTGTTTGCCGCCGAATTCGTTACGCCTGAGAAAATAAATTTCATGGCCAAGCATGGGCGTGGACTGATTTGTCTCACATTGACCGACGCGCATTGCAAGCAACTTAACCTGCCGTTAATGGTGCGGGACAATGGTTCCCCGTTAGGTACCAATTTCACACTTTCCATTGAAGCCGCGAGCGGTGTGACGACGGGGATTTCTGCAACCGATCGTGCGCGCACCGTGCAGGTTTCCGTGAATAAAAATGCCAAGCCTGCTGACATCGTACAGCCGGGACATATTTTTCCGCTGATGGCACAAAAAGGCGGTGTACTGGTGCGCGCTGGTCATACCGAAGCGGGTTGTGATTTGGCGCAATTGGCGGGGCTGACCCCCGCCTCGGTTATCTGCGAAATCTTAAAAGATGATGGAGAGATGGCACGCTTGCCCGACCTGATAGCGTTCGCGCAACTGCATGGCTTGAAAATCGGCACCATCGCCGACCTCATCGAACATCGTAGCCAGCATGAAAAGCTGGTCGAGCGTGTGGCAAAACGGTCAGTGCAAACTGCTTATGGCGTATTTGATCTAATTAGCTATGTGGACAAAACTACGCAGCGCACCCATCTGGCTTTGGTTAAGGGTGACATCGAGCCGCAAATTGAGACGCTGGTGCGTGTGCATGAGCCGCTGTCAGTGCTGGATTTTCTGGAGCAGGCAAGTTTCAAGAATTCAATCAGTGTGCATGATGCGATGCTGAAAATTAGCCAGTCATCCGCCGGTGTATTGGTGTTATTGCATCGCAACGAAACTTCGAGCGACTTGTTAGCGCGGGCCGTTGTAAAGCCTGATGCACACCATATTTCCCAGTGGGATTTGCGCAGTTACGGCATTGGCGCGCAGATTTTGCGCGACCTGAATGTTGGCAAGATGCGCCTGCTTGCTACCCCGCGCAAACTGCCGAGCATGGCGGGATTTGGTCTTGAAGTTGTTGGTTACGCACAACACGAATAAACACGGGCATTTCAATTAATCGTCACATTACAAGCGTTTCCAGCATTCCCTGACAACGGCAAACTGGGCGGGCTACCAGGATAAATAATGAAAGAAATCGAAAAGAATCTGAACGGCGCAGGAATGCGCATTGGTATCGTACAAAGCCGCTTTAACCCAGTGATTTGTGAAGGTCTTCTGGCTGCCTGCCGTGCGCAGCTTGCCCAGCAAGGGGTGAGTGATGCGGACATCACGTTGGCGAGTGTGCCTGGCGCATTAGAAATTCCATTGGTGTTGCAGCGGATGGCGCAAAGCGGAAAATTTGATGCGCTTATAGCTCTAGGCGCGGTAATTCGTGGGGATACGTATCACTTTGAAATTGTGGCGAATGAATCTGCACGCGGGGTGAGCGAAGTACAACTGCATGGTGGCTTGCCGATTGCCAATGCCATCCTTACAACCGATGTCGATGAACAGGCAGAGGAACGCATGAATACCAAAGGCGCGGAAGCTGCGTTAGTGGCGATTGAGATGGCAAATCTATTGAAGGAACTGGCATGAGCGAACCAATTATCAAGGCAAAAGGACTTCCAAAAAGTTCGCGCCGCCGCTCACGCGAACTAGCTTTGCAAGGCATCTATCAATGGCGCTTGACTAGCGACGACCAAGAGCAAATTGAAAAACAGATTCTTGCTGAAAAGGGAATGGGCCGCTGCGATGTGGAATTTTTCAGCAAGTTGTTGCGTGGTGTACTGACACAACATGCAGAACTTGAGACGGTTGTTGCCACGCACCTTGACCGCGCCCTGGATGAACTCAGTCCGGTTGAGTTTTCTGTATTGATGATCGGCGTATACGAGTTAACATTTCACCCAGAAATCCCCTATCGCGTGGTTATTAACGAGGCAGTAGAACTTGCCAAAACGTTTGGTGGTACAGACGGGCACAAGTTTGTTAACGGTGTGCTGGACAAAGTGGCGGCGCAAGTTCGTGTAGTTGAAGTACGCGGGGATAGCGGTAAAATTGTTGCGTGAACGTATATACAAGGCGTAGTCGCCATATAAGGTCAACCAAATCAATTCATCATTCGAAATTCCCGCTTAAGAAATGGGAAGCACTGTCCAGTTACGTGAAACTATCTCTGCCATGGTAGAATCCAATCTTCGGCCACATTTTAACTAAACGCTATTGCATTAAGAAGCAATGCCTATTCAGATTTTTAATCTATTTTTATAAGGAAAAATATCATGAGATTTTTGTCAATTCGCAAACTCCAGGTATAAGCCTTGTTGCTGGAACTATCGCAACCATGATAATCATGCAAACGGCATCTGTCGCTGTGCAACAGCCGGCAGCGGATGCAACGATGATAGAACGATCCAAAATTCTTACCCAGCCGGGTGTTTTTGGCGTATTTACGATGTTTAAATTGAGGCCAGAATGGAACAAGTTGCCTGCAACTGAACGAATGGATAGCGCTGCTGAAGTAGTAAAATTGATCGAAAAACATAAAGATAATGTGCTGGTGGATCTTTACCTGACCCGAGGCCTGGAAACCAACTCCGACTTTTTCTTCCGGATAAATGCTTATGATCTCGCTAAGGCGCAGACATTCATGCGTGAGTTCCGGTCGACAACCATAGGTAAAAACGCTGATATTTTCGATACCCTGGTAGGCGTGACGAAGCCCTTGAACTACATCACAAAAGATAAGTCACCCGAACTTAATACCGGCCTCAGCTCAGCAACCTATATCGGCGATGCACCTCGTTACGTTATCGTTATCCCGGTGAAGAAAAGCGCCGAGTGGTGGAATTTATCATTTGAGCAACGGCTAAAGGAGATGGAGAGCCATACCGTACCAACACTTCCCTATCTTGTTAATGTTAAACGCAAGCTCTATCACTCTACAGGACTGGACGATATCGATTTTATAACCTACTTTGAGACCAACGATTTAATTGCCTTCAACAACTTAGTGATCTCTCTCGCCTCAGTACCGGAGAACAAATACCACGTGCGCTGGGGCAATCCGACCACACTTGGTACCATTCTCAGCCCGGAAAATGTTATCAAGGCTCTGTCTGAATAGTTTTCTCAAATGTTTAGGCGGATTCAAGAACCAACCACAGATTTGGCGAGTTCCATATTGTTTAGTGTGTTGCACGAGCTGTGCCGATCACAGCAGTAGGCTAACACACCAGTTAGTTCAATCAGTTGCTCATCTAGCGGCCTTGGTCAAAGGTGGAAATAACGTGCCATGCATAGCACACCCTTAAAATTGAGGAACGCGCCATTTTTTAGTGTCCCATTCGAATGCAAAGCTAGTCAACAAGCGGGGAGTTAAGACTAGATCCCGTTACTCATGCGTTCACTTGGCATAGAACGCAATTCGCTCCAGTATCATCGGCTTACCCCCGGCTGCCTTCCAATTAAATCGGATACGTTTAAATTCTGTATCGGCATACTGGCCTGCCAACGGCAGCATCAAACCAGCGCTGACACGTTGCAGCCTGGACAATTCAGTAGTGGCCACCAAGGTGACCCATGCTCCATTCGACGTTTGTCCTTCTACCCCGATCTCCGTAACTGTTTCAGGTTCGGTAATTTTTATGACGATCGCTTGATAGCTGGCTGGTTGGAAAGCGATGTCGTCCGGTGATTCAAGTGAACCTTGTGCACCACGAACGGTGCTTAAGGTAAATTTCCCCGGGGCGAGCTGACCCTGTGTGCTTCCGGACGGAAGCCAGCTATCTCCATCAGCGTGCTCCCCAGCACCAAATGTCCACAGGCGTGATCGGCGTGGCAGGTTAGCGTGCGAGATCATAAACGTTTTAATCGCTTCTTCTAAAGGCGAATCGCGTAGCGCTGTATAAGAAACAAAGCCCGCTTGGCTGGAAAATATGCCCCGGCTACCGTTCCATGCCATCGGTGAAATAAAACGTGCACCATAATTATGGATGTCTCTCAATGACCGGTAAGCCTCAGCAAAATTCGCCAGACGTTTCGGATTGCGTAAATCGGCAGTATTGTGTTCGACCACCGCCCAGTCAGGGTCGAGTTTGCGGAATTCTGAGAACAACGAGCGAGATTCCTCCATTCTGATCTGATTGACGGCACTTGGCCCGTAGAGAATTGCACCGAGGTGCCCATTGGATGGCATCGCTCCATCGACTGACATACCGCCCATATCGCTATTTCTCACGGGACTGTTTAAGTGGATCGGAAATGGCATGCCGAGCGCATCCGGAGCCATGAAACCCTGAGCGGAATAAATGAATTCCTTACCTATTCCTGCTTCTCCAATCCATTGTGAAAGTTCGTCGTAATGCAGTTTAACCAGATGACGGCGAAAGTGCTCCCACTCTGCTACCCATGCATCTTCCCAGAACGGATTAATATGCTTTGAAAATATTCGAGGTGGATCAACATCTTCCCAACGCTTGAACTGTTGCCCGCTCAGTGCATTTTACATTATCTAGTGTCAACGGCTTTTCTTTCTTGTAATGGGAAAGATTAGGCTCGCCTGCCATAGTCCGTCCGGAATATGGTCCTTCCCCGCAACCATTCGCGAAATTGGCGCAAGGTACCGGGGTTATAGTCATACCATTGCTGACCCGAAAAAAAAGGATTCAAGTACACATCTGGGTCAGTGGTTACGCCGATGAAAAGTGCCGGGTATTGTGTTGCAAATTTACGGATAATGGACGCGGCATGCTGCAAATTACGTTTTTTGTAATGTCGATTTTTTGTAGCGTAAATGTTAAAAGCTAGGGAGCGGCCGAGTTCAGGTGAATCCATGGAACCGGAAAGATTCTTCAGATAATCATCCGCCATCACTTGGTTCTTTTCATTCCACTGCAAGTTGGCGGCATCGTGTTCCAGCACATCATTAATGTCCCATTCCGGTGCGTCGCACGCGGCATCGGCCCAAATTCCGCCATTCAGCGTGAACAATACAGGTAACTGGTGTTTGACCGCGTAATCGATAACGCCGTTCAGATTGTCTTCGGCGATCGTCCGCGTGCCGCATTTATGACTGGATGGAAAGTCGGCATCGAAAGTGTAATCGCTGGCCCTGCCTTTGGTCGTGCGTAAATAGAGGATGGGAACCCGAATGCCGACCTTAACGGTATCACTTTCGTAAGGCCGAAATATGGTATCAACATCCGTTGCGCCCCCGCTGGCAATATTGCTGGTGGCCATGATGAAATAGAACACGTCATCACGCTTCAGCCCGCGTAACTTGAGAAGATCGGACCATGTCTGCTTGGCATTTAATGCCGGTAGCGTGCGTCTAGTGAGGATACTTTCTCCACCCTGTTTGTCGGTAACGACCAGTTCCAACGTTTGCAACTCGATGGGCCGGTTTGAAATGTCGACCTTGCCTTCGAACCCCGCTTTACCTGAGTCTGGATAGTCTGGAAAGGCTTGCGCTACGTCCACACGCGGCACGGCAATGGTGAGAGGTATTCTAAGCTTCCCGTTCAAAACTAACTCTACACGTGCAATACCCGCTTTACTCACAGCCCATCCGAGCACGGAAATTTTTCCGCCGTCAGTGGGTTCCTCATTCAGTTTGTCGACGAATCCTAAAATTGGCGTTGTTGCAGGATTCGTAGCGATTGCTGGGGTGTGAAGCCATTGTGGGCGGTATGTTTTTATCAATACGTAACTACCGCCACACAGCAACAGCACGAGAGTAAATAGCAGCAAAATTATCGATAGCCGCTTCGTGCTAAAGGAAGTTTTCATGTTCTGTTCAATACTCATAGAGATAATTAAAAATGTCCAATCGTTCGCTACAAAAAACGTACACAAGGTCGCTCATTGTCGTCGTGTAAACGTTCAACAACAAGAGATAACAGATACCCTCAGCGCATGGGACGTTCCTCGCTAGACGCCAATAACTGGCACACGCCAATATTATGGGGCAGGATGTTTCTGGTTACGATGGTAATTGTGTATTGATAAGGGAAAAAAGATGTTGAGGGTATCGAACTGGCTATTCGGGTAGTAGACAACTATTTGGCACGTTAGGGCTTTAAATCAAAAAAACATTAAAAAATATACGAGCAGTGTTTTAAGTCCTTCCGGACTTAACTTAACGAACAGTATCCAGCCATTGCGACCGCACATACATTGTTATAACGAAACCAGATAATATGAACCGAACAGCATAATCAATGGATAAAGTTTATGAATCGAGCGATGGCGCGATGAAAGTACTTGTAATCTTAGGACATCCACGTAGCCCCAGCCTATGTTCCGCCCTTGCAAACGCCTATGAGAATGGCGCGCTAGCGGCTGGTATGGAAGTTGAGAAAATAGATTTGGGGGCGATAGACTTCGACCTTGACGTACATCCGGTCTCGCCTCGGGATCAACCTTTGGAACCTGATTTGGAACGCGCTTTGCGATTCATCAAGTGGGCAGATCATATAACTTTTATCTATCCTGCCTGGTGGGGAGTAGGACCAGCCCGTCTTAAAGGATTTCTCGATCGGATATTGTTGCCGGGATTTGCTTTCAGAGAACGTGACGACGGCCACTTCGAGGGCTTGCTGACCGGCAAAACGGCCCATCTCATCACCACTTTAGATATGCCGCCTTGGGTATACCGATTTATCTACCGCGCCCCGGGCCACAATGCCATGAAGCGATCCGCGTTAGGCTTCTGTGGCATCACTACTACGCGCATTCTTGCACTGGGCCCAGTAAAGGACTCCGAGCCGGTTCAGCGAGCCCAGTGGTTGGAGCAAACTCGAGGGCTCGGTTTTTCCTTAAGAAATGGTGCCTCAAGCCATATCGACCGTATTACCACTAAGCTAAAAGCTTGGCTCAAGGCGTTACGGCTCCAATTTTATCCGATGACCTGGATGGCCTATACGGTAGGCGCATTGGGAGCGGCCACGGCAAGTGGAGACTGGAACCTATCGGTCTACTGGCTGGGATATGCCTGCCTGTTTTTCCTGGAAGCAGCCACGGTATTTACCAATGATTGGTTCGATTATGAAAGTGACCGGTGCAACCGCCATTACGGCCTTTTACGGGCGGCTCTCGGGTACTTGTGGATAAAAATCTGCTTCAGTGAGTTACGTGCGGGCATCGTGATGTCATTGATGGCCGCTGCGGCTTGTATGGGCTTGCTCATGGATTCTCTTGCAGGCAACAGTGCTGTACCTATCGTTATACTCATAATGACCGTGTTAGGGCTGGGTTATACGGCGCCTCCGCTGAAGCTCGTTTGGCGTAGTTTGGGGGAGCTCAATGTGGCTGTCACCCACAGCTTTGGCGTAATACTGTGCGGCTATATATTCCAGGGTGGAGAATGGAACAACCCCTTTCCTTGGCTCATTAGCCTGCCGCTGCTCCTGGCGGTAATGCCGGCTATCATCCTCTCGGCTATCCCGGACTTCGAGGCAGATAAACAAGCTGGCAAGCGCACTTTGGCGGTACGCTTGGGATTAGGCCGGGCAACGCTCCTAGCTCTAGCACTGGCTGCGGCGGCGCCCTTGGTCGTGATATTCATCAAGGATCAGCCGACTTTGCGCGGTAGCTTCCAAGGATTGCTACCGTGGGTGCTTCCCCATGTTTGTCTGCTCGGATTTCTGATTTACCGTGCCTGGAGACAACAACGGCTATGCGGCCGCATTGATGGGCTGATGGTGGCATCGCTAACCTATATCATTTGGTTTGGATTGATTCCCTTGTTGCATTTAAAATGAGCCAGAAGTAACATCAAAAATGCATTAATTGCGCAGCACTATAAACAATAATGCTCAGCACTGCGTTGAACGCCATGAAAACTGGACGTTCACAACCTATCCGCCATTTATTCCTTTCTAAAGCACCCTCATAAAGGACGTTTCTGGTTTCGACTGTGTGCATATTGATAAGGGAAAATGATGTCAAACTTACTGAAGATATCAGGGACAGTGGCAACTAAAAAAATATTCGCGATACTTTTTGTGCTCATCGCGTTACATGTCACGATGTTTGAAGCGCACGCAGCGCCGGTACTCGACAGTTCGTTCGGAAGCAGCGGCATCGTGCGCATCGGGGTGCCCTCGAACTACAATAAGATTGACGCGATACTGGTTGAAACTTCGGGCAAAATTGTGCTCGCAGGTGGCTCAGTTATAAACTCGACCCCTGATTATTTGGTTGAGCGCCTGACGGCGAATGGCTCCCCCGACATCTCCTTCGGGACGAATGGGCGCGTGGCGCCAAGGCAATACAGCCGCTTCATGGGCAAAGTACGTGCCGCTGAACAAGCAAGCGGTGCGATAACGGTCGTCGCTGGAACCGGAAGCGGGTCTGTTCTCCCGGTCGGCACTGTTACAGCGTTTCAACTTGAAGTAGCCGGAATGCTCGATGCCGGATTCGCCCCCGCTCTTGCAGCACCAGGGATCGCCAATACGGATATTGCGTTGGGCATTCGTCCAGATGGGCGCTTGCTTTACGGAACGACAACAGGCAGAAATGCCATTTTGCAGCAGACGATGCCGGATGGCACGCCTGACTTGAATTTCGGCGTACGAGGTAAAATCGAATTTGCGTTTCCTCCTTGGGAGCTTTCGCGCCAGTCAGATCTGGTTTTGCTTGGGGACGGCTCAGTGGTCTTTGCTGTACTGGCGGCTCAGAACCTGCGGCTTTATAAGGTCGATGCGCATGGGTTGCCGGTAGCTTCGTTTGGTACGGGCGGCCAGTTTACCTATGCTGTAGATTTTTTGGATGAATTCGGCAGTGGAGATTCATTCTCCTTGCTCTCACTGAGCGATGGCTCCCTGCTAGCCGGTATTCGCGAATCTCCTTCGATGTACTTCGGTTTTCCAAGAGGATCGCTGCTCGTGATTCGAATTTCCAGTAATGGCTTGCTGATTGGAGCGAATAATGTGTTGGCGGAGCCGGGTATTTCGATTGAATTTTGCCGCACTGCCCGACACCAGTGTATTGATAGCGCGCAATAGTGACGGTAGCCCAACGAGTTCGACGAATTCGGCAGCACTATATCGCCTGCTTCCGAATAACAGTTTTGATATGAGTTTTGGCGTCGATGGGGAGTATCCGTTACCCGGCATGTTGAGCGTTGATGCGCTGGCGCTCGATTCCAATTCTCGTTTGCTCGTTGCGGGACAGGATACAACGAGTGCTGTTCTGGCTCGCTATGAGCTGAACGGAACGATCACCAGTACGCCTATCGTTGAGTTTTATAACACCCATCTGGATCATTATTTCATCACCGCCGACGCTGGTGAAGCTGCGGCCATCGACGGAGGGAGCGCGGGGCCCGGCTGGATTCGCACCGGAAATAGTTTCAAGTCGGGCGGCAGCACGCCCGTTTGCCGGTTCTACGGCAGCCAGGTCCCCGGCCCCAATTCGCATTTCTATACAGTAGCGGGCACTGAATGTGATGGCCTTAAACAGCTTCAAGCCATCACGCCCGTCACGCAGAAGCGCTGGAATTTTGAAAGTCTGGATTTTATTTCGACACCGCCGACCAATGGTACCTGTCCGACCGGAACAGTGCCGGTCTATCGGGCCTATAACAATGGGTTTGCCCGCGGTGTCGACAGCAATCACCGTTTTTCCAGTGAGGCGGCCGCCATCCAGGAAGTCGTCACGCGCGGCTGGATCAATGAGGGTGTGGCTATGTGTGCGCCGATTTGACCTGACCTAAAGTTTTGGTCACGGCTTCCCAATCCCTCAAGGCTGGCCATTCACGCGCCACCGCGTCAAAAATGGTTTGTGAGATGCCAGTAAGCGAAGAGAAACGAACGGCGCCCTGATGAAAGGGCGTTTCTGGTTATGGCTGTGTGCGTATTGACAAGGGATAATGATGTCGAGCTTACTGAAAGTATTAAGGACGGTGGCAACTGAAAAAATATTCACGATACTTTTTGCGCTCATCGCGTTGAATATCACGATATTTGAGGCGCACGCAGCGCCGGTGCTCGACAGTTCGTTTGGAAGCAGCGGCATCGTGCGCATTGGGGTGCCCTCCGGCGCGGAGGATACGCCATCCGCGTCTGCCCTGCAGCGCGACGGCAAATTGCTGCTTGCCGGTGGGACGGCGAGGCGACCATCGCACGCATTTGTTCTCCGACTACTTCCGAACGGTGTTCCTGATACCACGTTCGGCCAGAATGGCGTTGCCCTGTTCAATCTGCCTAATGGAGACCATTACGCGATCCAACAACTCGAGCAGGGTGCCGATGGATCCATACTGATAAATGGATCTAACGGGAGCGGTCTTGTACTGACCCGGCTCACGGCGGCCGGCATTCTCGACACCAGCTTTGGTACGCAAGGTTTCTTCAGTGTGGGAGGAGCTCCGGGGAGCTTCGTGCAACAGCCGGACGGCGGTCTGATGATCGTCTCGGATGCCACGCAAGGGTCGCAATTTGCATTGCGACTCACACGCCTTAACCCAGCCGGCGTCCTTGATTCGACCTATGCACCGAACGGCGAAAAAATACTTAGTGGCCTGCCTTCGTATTTTGAGATGGCTCCGGGCGTTTCAGTTGTCGCCGAGCCGAATGGCGGGTTTACAGTTATGGCAAGAACGACCATTAGCGGCAGCAGTAGCATTTATCTGCTTGTTCGCGTGACGGCCGCCGGCACGCTCAATGTTGGCTTTGGAGACGGTGGTTTTGTCAGGGGGTACGCCGTTGACAATCACTTCGATCGCCTAGTCACGATGGTGCGCACCGCTAAGGGCGGATTGCTTCTGATGGGCGATTCAGTGACCCTTCCGTCCTATCCCTTCGATACTACATACGCGAGCAGTAAGGCCGTATTGTGGCGAATCACTGCCGATGGCTTGGCCGATGCTTCTCTCGGTACTGCCGGTCGGCTTGAGCTCGGCAACGTCGACTCTTACATCTACAGCTACAGCTTCCGCTTCGATTTTAAATTTGCAGCACTGAGTGATGGCAGTATCGCATTGGTCAACGCCGTCGACAGCACCACTGCGCGTGTGAGTCACTTCGATGCCAGCGGAGTCCTGGATAGTGCTTTTGGCGCTGCCGGCAGCTCGACGATTGCACTTGCCGGCTATAGTACGTTTTCCGCCATAAGCATCCTGCCAAATGACGTAGGCGGCTTGCTGATACCGGCAGTGGCCGGACTGACCTTGGAATGTAGCCCCCTTAATGATTGCGTTCCTCGCGGCGTGGATGCTGCCGTCGCAAGCCTCAATGGCAGCGGTCATCTTCAAACCAGCTATGGTCGAGGTGATGGGTTCGCTATCGTGAACACCGCCGAAAATTACAGCAACGACAATATTGACGCGATACTGGTTGAAACTTCGGGCAAAGTTGTGCTTGCCGGGAGTTCAAATACAAACGAGACCTTTGATTATTTTCTTGAACGCCTGACGGAAAATGGTTCCTCCGACATTGCATTCGGGACGAACGGGCGCGTGGCACCGGGGAAAAACACGCACTTCATGGGCAAGGTGCGTGCAGTTGAACAAACAAGCGGCGCGATAATGGTCGTGGCTGGAACCGGAAGCGGGTCTGTTCTCCCGTTCGGCACCGTTACAGCGTTTCAACTTGACGCAGCCGGAATGCTCAACGCCGGATTCGCCCCCAGTCTTGCAGCACCATCCTGGTCGAATACGGATATTGCGTTGGGCATTCGTCCAGATGGGCGCTTGCTTTACGGAACGACGACGGGTGGAAATGCCATTTTGCAGCAGACCATGCCGGATGGCACGCCTGACCTGAGTTTCGGCACAGACGGTAAAACCGAATTCTCGTTGTCTGCCGGGGAGAATTCATTCCATGCTGATATGGTTTTGCTTGGCGACGGTTCAGTGGTCTTTGCCGTGCAGACGAATCAGAATCTGTATCTCTATAAAGTTGATTCGCATGGGTTGCCGCTAACTTCGTTCGGGGTGGGCGGCCAGTTTACTTATGCTTTTGCCGAACCATTCTCCTTTGGTGGAGCACCATTCTCCTTGCTCCCACTAAACGATGGCTCCCTGTTGGCTGGCATTGGTATTAACCAATACGCACCATCTTCCAATTCGTTTAGCGGATCGTTGCTCGCGATTCGGATTTCCAGCAATGGCATGCTGATCGGGGCGAATAATTTGTTGGCTGATCAAAGCTCTCACACTTGGAGTTTTGCCGCACTGCCCGACGCCAGTGTGTTGATAGTGCGTAACCGCGGTGGCACAACGAGTTCGGCAACGCTATATCGCTTGCTTCCGAATAACAGTTTTGATGCGAGTTTTGGCGTCGGTGGGGCGTATCCGTTACCCGGCATGTTGAGCGTTGATGCGCTGGCGGTCGATGCCCATTCCCGTTTGCTCGTTGCGGGACAGGATGCGACGAGTGCCGTTCTGGCTCGCTATGTCCTGAGTGGGCCACCGCCAGCCTGTCTATCGTTGAGTTCTACAACACTAACCTGGATCATTATTTCATCACCGCCGACGCCAATGAAGCTGTGGGCATCGACGGAGGGAGCGCGGGGCCCGGCTGGATTCGCACCGGAAATAGTTTCAAATCGGGCGGCAGCACGCCCGTTTGTCGATTCTACGGCAGTCAGGTCCCCGGCCCCAATTCGCATTTCTATACATCAGCGGGCCTGGAATGTGATGGCCTTAAAGAGCTTCAGTCCATCACGCCCGTCACGCAGAAACGCTGGAATTTCGAAAGTCTGGATTTTATCTCGACACCACCGACCAATGGTACCTGTCCGATCGGGACAACACCGGTCTATCGGGCCTATAACAATGGGTTTGCCCGCGGGGTCGATAGCAACCACCGCTTTTCCAGTAGTGCGGCCGCCATCCAGGAAGTCGTCATACGCGGCTGGATCAATGAGGGTGTGGTCATGTGTGCTCCAATTTAACTTGTTTATAGTTAGAGTGGTTTGAGAGGTGCTAAAGCGCGAAGAGAAACGACAATAATAAAAAACCCCGCATCACCGGGGTTTGTTGGTTGTTTTGTTGCCTCAAGCCATATCACGAAACATCAAAATTTAGAAAGCTGCACGACAAAGCCACATCAATGTTGCGGCTGCCTACCCGGTTTATCCTGTTACCCAGATAGTCGTAGCTAACGTTTCGCGAAATAGCTTCACCACGCGCTCTTGGCTCTTCTGCTCTTTTCGTCCCACACCAGATATTGCATGGACTAGCTTCCTTATTGTTACTTGAACAGCTTCAAATAGGCATCAAACACGTACATTTTTCCACGCTTGCCTCCGGTGATTTCTTTCAATATACCGAACTGCTCCAAATCAGCAATTAACTTGTACGCCGATGCTGACGATATGTCCGCCACCTTGCACACCTTGGCCGCATCGACCATCGGACGCTGATAAAGATAATGCAGCACCTTCTGTGCATTCGCTGTTCGGCTGCCCAACGTCTGAATCTGCGCTTCCACCTGCTTCTGTAGTTTTAGGATATTGTCGAACGTCGTGATACTGCTTTTTGCAGTTTCAATCACGCCCACCAGAAAAAACTTGAACCATTGCAACAAGTCATTCTTCTCCCGCACCCGCATCAGGTTATCGTAATAAAGCTGGCGGTTGCGCTCGAAAAAATCCGATAAATAAAGCACCGGCTGTTTCAAAATTTCCCTGCTTACTAAATACAAAGTAATCAGCAAACGCCCCACGCGGCCATTGCCGTCCAGAAATGGATGGATAGTTTCAAACTGATAATGCACCAGCGCAATTTTCAGCAACTCGGGAAAATGTTGCTTGTCGTTATGCACAAACTGCTCGATGTCGCTGATCAACTCACTGACGGAAACATGCACTGGCGGTACAAAAATCGCATCGTCAATGGTCGCCCCACCAATCCAGTTTTGGCTAGTGCGAAATTCGCCCGGTTGCTTGTGCTTGCCACGCACACCCTGCATCAATGTCTTGTGAGTCTCACGAATCAACCGCGCAGAAAAAGGCAGCGTATGCAACTTGGTCACCGCCCTGTTCATTGCCGACACATAATTCTGCACTTCCTCCCAGTCATCTCGCCTCTCCAGCGCAACATCCTCCTTCTCTAGCAGTGCCTCTTCCATATTCGTCTGCGTGCCTTCAATCTTGCTCGACTGGGTTGCCTCCTTCAGCACATGCATACGAATAAACAGATCGATGTTGGGGATGTACTCAGAATACATATCCAGCCTGCCCAGCTCGCGGTCGGCCTGACCGAGCAACTGGATCAACGCCATATCATCCACCACCCATGCGCGGTTGATGGGATTGGGTTGAAAGCTTTTGTAGTGCGCCTGCCGAACAACGCGGCCAGACTGGAATTTTTTCATCGGAACGGCCTCCCTTGAAATTAAAATAACCTCGAATGTTATTTTAGATTTTATGCAAAAACTAAAATAATGCCAAGTGTTAATTTAGTCTCGCGTATCCTCATACCAGCCGTATCCTTCCGGTGAGTAGTTCCTGCGTCATGCCCTGCTTGGGGGAGCTAATTTTGTCGTGTTGTTTTTCCAGTGCGGCAATATCAGCATCCATGTCGGAGAGGACAGCGGCGCTCCACTGTAGAGCGCGGTTTTACCAATATGGTTAACGCTGCTGATATGGCTGAATAGAATATCCCCGGACTGTATTGGATATAGCAGGGTAAGCCAGGGTATGTGAATATAATTAGACGTTGAAGCGGAAGTGCATAACATCGCCATCCTGCACCAAATAATCCTTGCCTTCCAACCGCATTTTCCCCTTTTCTTTTGCGCCCGCTTCGCCCTTGCAAGCGACGAAATCCTCATAACTGATCACTTCGGCGCGAATAAAGCCATGCTCGAAATCATTATGGATAACGCCCGCGGCCTGCGGTGCGGTATCGCCTATGTGTATCGTCCAGGCGCGCACTTCTTTCACTCCGGCGGTAAAGTAGGTTTGCAAACCTAACAGCTTGTAGGCCACGCGAATCAGCCGATTTAGACCGGGCTCTTCCAAACCGATGTCGGCCAGGAATTCTTGTTTATCTTCATCTGAAAGCTCTGAAATTTCCGACTCCAGCGCCGCGCAAATCGCCACTACCGGAGCGCCTTCACGCGCGGCGAATTCTTCCAGCCGGGTCAATAATGGATTATTTTTAAAACCATCTTCAGCCACGTTAGCCACGTACATGGCAGGCTTAATCGTGAGCAGGCACAGCGGCTTAAGCGAGGCGATCTGCGCCGCGTCCAGCTTCATCATGCGCGCAGGTTTGCCTTGGTTTAAATGTGCGGCAACCTGATCCAACAATTCACCAAATTTAGCGGCTTCTTTGTCGCCGGAGCGTGCAGCCTTGGAGTTGCGCAACTGGGCTTTTTCCACCGTAGTCATATCCGCCAGCGCCAGCTCCGTTACGATTGTTTCAACGTCGGAAATCGGATCGACCTTGCCCGCTACGTGAATGACGTTGTCGTCCTCAAAACAGCGCACCACATTCAAAATACCGTCGGTCTCACGAATGTTGGCGAGGAACTGGTTGCCCAAGCCTTCACCCTTGGATGCCCCAGCCACCAACCCGGCAATGTCCACAAACTCTGTGATGGCATATTGCATTTTCTGCGGCTTGACGATATCGGCCAGCGCCTGCATCCGCGCATCCGGAACTTCCACAATGCCGACGTTAGGCTCAATCGTACAGAACGGATAGTTCTCCGCCGCTATACCCGCCTTGGTGAGTGCATTGAATAAGGTGGACTTGCCTACATTGGGCAGACCGACGATTCCGCATTTCAGGCTCATGAATATTCCTTAAAATTAATTACTGTGCAACTTCAGCATTGCCGCTTCCAGCTTGCCATCGACTATCAGGGGAGCTACATCCAGCGCACGCTGCATGGCGTGTTCGATTAACTCCACTTCTTCACGGCGCGGGGCATTCAACACATAGTTAACCACGTCCGCACGTTCGCCAGGATGACCAATGCCGATGCGCAGCCGCCAAAAATCGCGCGTGCCAAGATGCGCAAAAATGTCCTTCAAGCCGTTGTGTCCGCCGTGGCCACCGCCGAGTTTAAGCTTGACGCTTCCCGGCGGCAAATCGAGTTCATCATGCACGACTAAAATATGTCGAGGTTCGATTTTGTGGAACTGGGTCAATGCCCCCACTGCGCGGCCACTGATATTCATAAAGGTTTGTGGCTTAAGCAGGAATAATTCACGGCCATCCACCTGGCCGCGCGCGACTAAACCGTGGAACTTGCTTTCGGCCTTGAACGTGAATTGGCGCACGCGCGCAAACGTGTCCACCCACCAAAATCCAGCGTTGTGCCGGGTGAAATCATATTCACGACCGGGATTACCCAGCCCGACAATTAACTTGATTTCACTCATTTTTATTTACACCATGTGAAATAACCGTTCAACACATGTTAAAAACCCGCCATACACTGAAGAGTGCATGGCGGGTTTTTAATGGTAATACTTATGCTATTTAGATTTCGCCGCAGGTTTTGCCGCAGCTTTCGCATCAGCAGGCGCGGCGGCGGCTGCTGCCGCCAATGCTTCGGCTTCAACCGCACCACGTGGTACTTGGACGGTGGCCACTACGGCCTCTCCAATGTGGACACCTGCCGCTTCTACGCCTTTAGGTAGCTTGAGGTCGGACACATGGATGGAATGGTTTAGCGCCAGAGTGGACAGATCGACCTCGATAAATTCGGGCAAGTCAGCTGGCAAGCAAGCGATATTCAGATCATTCATCACGTGGGAGACGATACCGCCGTTCAGCTTCACCCCAGGGGCGATATCGGCATTTACGAAGTGCAATGGCACTTTCATATGGATCTTTTTATTTGATTCCACGCGCTGAAAATCGATATGTTGTACTTGCTGACGAAATGGGTGCATCTGGAAATCGCGCAATAGCACTTGCTCTTTTTTGCCGTCCAAATCTAGTGTCAGGATGGAAGCATGAAACGCTTCCTTACGCAGGCTGTAATACAGATTGTTGTGGTCAAGGTCAATCAACGTAGGTTCAGTGCCACCATATACGATGCCAGGCACGCGGCCAGACTTGCGCAGACGGCGGCTCGCACCCGTTCCTTGCGCTTTGCGGGATATTGCGCTTAGTTCGATTTTCATTTTGTTTCTCCACTTCAAATTCGGAATCACCCGCGACCAGGTAATTCCAGGTTACGCGGCAGTCAACATGACTGCCACAAAAATTATTCCATAAATAATGAGCTGACGGATTCTTCCGCATGGATGCGACGAATTGTTTCAGCCAATAACTCAGCCACACTCAACTGGCGGATACGCTTGCAAGCTGTCGCCTCAATGCTCAGCGGGATAGTGTCGGTCACGACCAGTTCATCTATTGCAGAACTCTCTATACGCTCAATCGCCGAGCCAGACAGCACCGGGTGTGTGCAATACGCCACTACCTTTTCCGCACCCTTAGCTTTTAGTGCATCAGCAGCTTCGCATAAGGTATTCCCGGTATCGACCAGGTCATCCATGATCAAACAGGTTCGATCTACCACTTCACCAATGATGTTCATCACCTTGGCCACGTTGGGCTTGGGGCGACGCTTGTCGATGATGGTGAGATCAGCTTCCAAACGCTTGGCTAATGCCCGTGCGCGTACTACGCCGCCCACGTCCGGCGAGACTACCACCAGATTTTTGTAATCATGCTTCCACACATCTGCCAACAAAATCGGGCTAGCATAGATGTTGTCCACAGGAATATCGAAAAACCCCTGGATCTGATCCGAATGCAAATCCATGGTTAGAACGCGATCCACGCCAACTCCAGTAAGCATATTCGCCACCACCTTGGCCGTAATCGCCACACGCGCGGAACGCGGACGCCGATCCTGCCGGGCATAGCCAAAATAGGGTAGTGCGGCGATGATACGTCCAGCGGAAGCGCGTTTAAGCGCATCCACCATGACCAGCACTTCCATTAGGCTATCGTTGGTTGGGGCGCATGTTGATTGCAGAACGAACACGTCTTTGCCGCGCACGTTGTCGAGAATTTCTATCATCACCTCGCCGTCTGAAAAACGGCCAACGGTGGCTCGCCCAAGTTGAATATTAAGGTGCTGCGCTACATATTGTGCAAGCTTAGGATTGGCATTGCCGGTGAACACCATCAAGCTGTCGTCGGACACCATGCTCCCCTTAAAAATAAAAACGGGCGCAAGCGCCCCAAACAAGCAACATCTTTCAAAAACTGGCTGGGGAGGTAGGGATCGAACCTACGAATGCCGGAATCAAAATCCGGTGCCTTACCACTTGGCGACTCCCCAATAATCTTGCATTTCACATTACGGTAAAGTCCCGTAGTGGATGCTGCGGCAAACCGTGCGCTACGATACCCTTCATGTCTGGCGGCAAGCTTTCTATAACTGCTTGCGCCTGTGCCTCGGTAACAAATTCAGCAAACACACAAGCACCAGATCCACTCATCCGAGCCTGTGCAAATTGCTCAAGCCAAATAAGGTGCCGCGCCACTTCCGGGTATAAACTACATACCACTGATTGTAAATCGTTGTGTGGTAGCCGTAGCGGAAGGCCGCGAATTCTGAGGGAAATCGCATCCCGTGTCAATTCCAAGTTCGCAAAATCCAAGTGTGCAAATACCTTTGCCGTAGCGACATGTACTGGCGGGAACAACACCACATACCAAGCATCTGGCACATCGTAGGCCTGTAATTGCTCGCCTATGCCTTCTGCATAGGCATTTTTTCCGAACACAAATACCGGTACGTCCGCCCCCAAAGATAAGCCTATCTCCATCAACCGTTCACGCGACAACCCCAAGTTCCATAGGTTATTCAGGGCAAGGAGTGTAGTGGCTGCATCCGAACTGCCGCCGCCTAAACCTCCGCCCATAGGGATACGCTTCTCCAGCGTTATGTCCACACCTAACCTGCAACCACATTCCTTTTGCAGCAGTCGTGCGGCACGTACACATAGATCCTGTTCCTGTGATACACCATCAAGCGCATTGATACGGCGCACCTCACCATTTTCGCTCAACGAAAAATGTAACATGTCACTGAAATCAATGAAACGAAACAGGGTTTGCAGTAAGTGATAGCCGTCCATCCTACGCCCTACCACATGCAAAAAAAGGTTAAGTTTGGCGGGTGCCGGAAAGGTTAGAGTGTTTGTTAGATTTCCCATTCATCGATCAGCAATTGGATTTCCAGTCCGTCGCGTTGTAAAGCGAGACGTAATGGCAAGCTATCCAGTGTTTGTGTAGCATAACGTGTATAGCGTATTGTCCAGTTATCCTGGCTTAGCAGCATCACTTGCCCGTTGGTATCATGCTTAGTGTCAAATGCGCCCCTTGGCGCTGGCAACGCCAGCACCCAATAGCGCAAGCCAGACAATGGCAAACGCCAGCCCAGTACTTGCTGGGTTAATTCGTCAACGTCTTTTGCTGCGTAGTGCTTAAACGGCATATCCAGTACTGCCCCCCTCATATCGCTACGAATGCGGGCCATAGTCTGCCCAAATGGCGCAAGCAGCAGGATTTCATCTGCCCCAGCATAATGCGTCCAGCGTACCCCAGATAAAGATCGATTTCCGCCATGCTTTACGGCGATCCGTCCAGACAGCACAAAAGGTGCATGTTCCGTCTGCGTGGGTCGTTTAATGGACTGGGGCTTTGGTGGCGCAGCTGCGCAACCAGCCAGCAACAAGAAGCACAGCAGTAAAAGTCGATGCATCAAGGCGTGAATTTTTTAATGACAAGCTGTAGTACAGTACTTCCAGGGTTAGCCATTAGTGCATCATTCCACATTTTTTTGCCTGCTCTTTTTCGCCCTGTACCCACAGCACTTCGCCAAGATGCGCAGCAATTTCCGGGTCTGGATTGGCGGCATAGGCACGGCGCAGGAACTCCAAGCTCTTGGATAAATTGCCCGAGCGATAATACCCAAAACCCATACTATCAATGATGCCGGCGTCCTCTGGGGCAAGCTGGTATGCCTTCTCCACTAAGTTCATCGCTTCCGGTACGCGCTCATTGCGCTCCAGTAGACCATAACGCAGCGCGTTATAGGCTTGCGCGTTGTCAGGCTCGATCTCAATCAATTTCCGCATCATCTGTTCAAATGCATCATGTTTCCCGGCTTTATCCGCTAACATCGCCGCTTCATACATGAGGTCTGGTTGGTTAGGTAATTTTTCCAGCCCTTGCATTAGCACCTGATAAGCAGACTCAAACTGCTTCGCATCACGCAGAATCTGCGCTTCAACCATGGCTAGTTGTATGCGTTGTTGATTATTCTTCGTAGCGGTCTTGTGCAGAATCTGCCGCGCTTCATTCAGCTTACCTGACTTATTGGTCAGGTAAGCCATGCGTAAGCGCGCGGAAAAGTTATATTCCCATCTTTACTTTGTTGTAATTCTGCATTGCCTCTTCATCATGCTTCTTTGCTTCACTGAATTGGCCAAGGTAAAAATACACTACATTTTCATCTTTCTTTTTATTAGTAAGGGCCTGCTGTAACTCTTTCTCGCCACGATCCAACTCACCCAAATCTAACGATAACAATCCCACCGCGAACGCCAGATCGGCGTTATCTGGATATGCATTAAGCAGCTGCTGAAATTCAGTGCGCGCTTCTTGATTCTGCTTCTGTTCCATCAATGCACGTGCATAAAACAGACGCACCTCCTTGGTGTCAGGATAAGCTTCAAGATATTTTTTCAGCAATGTTAAAGCCTGCTGTGGTGCCGCACCTTTCAGCAATTGGGCGTTAAGTAGCGCGGCACTGTCCCATTCCGGGCGTAAAGCATATGCTTGCCGGGCTTCTTCCAAGGCTAGCTCGTGCTTACCTGCGGCTTCTGCTGCTTGCGCCAGCGCCCAACGCGCCTCCGCCACGCGTGGATAAGGTTGTGCCAGCTCACGAAGTAAATTGAACGCAATATTTTTATCGGGATAACTTGTGATCATTGGAGAAATCCGCATAAAAATATTTCCAACATTTTCTGTCGTTGCGGCTAATAGGCTCTTAAGATGCGGGCGTGATTCATCAAGTTTTCCTCCACTTATCAGCAAAGTGGCTAAAGCCTGTTTTGCCAGCAGTGAATTAGGCTCTATTTCCAGCCACAGATTGAATGCTGCCATCGCCTTGTCCATTTGGCGCGTCTCAAAAGCTAAATGTGCGGCATAGCGCGCCAGGCGCGGATCACGCGTAGAATTGGCCAGCTTTAGATAAAGATGCGCAGCCAACTCAGGTTGGTCACGCTGTAGGGCCATTTCACCGAGGAGGTATTCATAGAGCACCTCCTCAGTCAATTCTTGTTTCGGCAGTTCCGCTTGCTTTTCAGTTTCAAATCCTGGTTTCTCCGCTTGCCCCGTGTCTTGCTGCGACGCATGCGCACAAGAAATTGGCAACAATGCAAAAATAACTGTGCTACGTTTTAAATTCATCATAATTTAATAGGTAGGTATTTTAAAAATTCATGGAACTAATATATGTCCTCTGATTGAGCCATTGTCGCTATTGAATTGCGCCAAAGCGAAGGGTAGCTCAGATTCGAAGAACATCCAAATGCGTCTTACGGAATTTCTATACGTTTAGATCATTGCTTTATATAAGAAAATTATAAATTTTTTAGGAAGCCCCTAATTTTATTGCTTGACGCGACCGAATAATTTCATTTTGATGTACAACGACATATTAGGTTATATTCGCCCTTCCATACAAACTGCACCAGCTCTAATGTCAGTCACTGCACCAATCACCCTATCCGCACGCAACCTGATTCGCCGCTTCAGTCAACGCGAGGTCATTCATGGCGTATCGTTAGAGCTTCGGCATGGCGAAGTGCTTGGCCTGCTTGGGCACAATGGAGCCGGCAAAAGCACAACGTTACAAATGCTTACCGGCACACTTTTGCCGCATTCGGGGGAAATTGAAATATGCGGCTTCGACCTAACACGCCAGTCCCAAAAAGCTAAGGCACAAATCGGATTCCTGCCAGAAACGCCCCCTTTATACCGCGAAATGAGCGTAAATGATTTCCTTATATTTGCTGCCAAGCTGCATCGTATACCCGTGCGCAGATTGCGGATGCTTTGACCGAAACCAAGCGCCGTTGCGGTTTACAGGATAATGGGAAAAAATCATCGGGACACTTTCCAAAGGCTATCAGCAACGTGTTGGCATTGCGCAAGCAATCATCCATCAACCAGAGGTAATTATTCTCGATGAGCCTACCGTTGGCCTTGACCCATCCCAGATCCGTGACATCCGCGCATTGATCCGCGAATTGGGGAATATGCACAGCGTTATCCTTTCTACCCATCTGTTGGGCGAAGTGGAAAGCATTTGTGACCGCGTCGAAATTATGCATCACGGTCGCCTAATTTACGGCGACAGCAGCACAAAAATGCAACAATACGGCAGTCAATCAGGCTTTATTGTCACCCTGTTGGCGCCGCCTACACTCTCCGAATTGCAAGCCATTGCCGGAATACAGCAAGTAGACCCGCTTTCCACCACGCAGTTCCGCATTCTGCATGCAGCTAACACAAACCCAAGCGCCGCGTTGCTCGCACTCGCCGCGCAACATGGCTGGCAAGCGGAGCAACTCGTTCCGCTACAAACGCGACTGGAAGATGTGTTTATGCAAATCACCCAGGATGAAAAATTATGATTCTTACCATTGCGCATAAAGAATTCCGCAGCCTGTTCTCCATCCCTTCAACCTGGCTCATTCTGGGCGCTTTACAATTTATTTTCGCCTGGTTTTTTTTCGCACGTCTTGATGTTTTTTTACAGGTACAGTCACAATTGGCGCAGCTTGCCAACGCGCCCGGCGTCACATTAGCCGTGGCGGCTCCATTATTCGGCACCATCGCGCTGATTTTGATGATGCTAATACCAATATTTACCATGCGCTTGATCGCCGAGGAACGACGCAACCAAACCCTGACACTATTAATGAGCGCACCGGTTTCTGATATCCACATTGTGGTTGGGAAATTCATAGGCCTGATGTTATTTCTGCTGCTTATCATCGCAAGCTGCATGTTGATGGTGTTAACGCTGGCCGCAGGTACGCAACTTGATATCGGCCTTCTTCTTACCAATGCGCTAGGACTTATACTGCTTGCTGCCAGCTATACTGCATTGGGGCTATACATTTCCTCGCTCACCAAACAACCAGTGGTGGCTGCCATTGGTGCATTGGCCATATTTTTCGGTCTGTGGCTAGCAGATGTCAGCGCGGTGGATAACAACAACACTTGGCGTGCGCTTGCCCCTACCAGCCATTTTCAAAACTTCAATACCGGCTTGTTGAATAGTATAGATCTGATGTTCTTTCTGCTGTTTTGTACCGTTTTTTTGTTGCTAACGATACGGCAGCTGTATAACAACCGCACTTATAGCTGAGCCTTCCAGCATGAAATTCCTCCAACCCAGCCTGCTCATTAAAAACCTTGCCTTCACCGCACTGTTGCTCGCCGCTATCGTTTCGTTGTATCAACTCACTGCACGCCACTCCGCACAATGGGATATGACACAAAATGCCAGTAACAGTTTGGCGGAGAGCAGTGTCAATGTACTGAAACAGCTACCAGGTGAAATAAAATTAACGATGTATGTAACCGGGCAGGATGCCAATTTAGGCGATATGCACAGGCTGACCCGTGATTTTGTCGCCCTCTATCAGCGCTATAAATCCAATATTTCGCTTACTTTTATCGACCCGGTGAAGCAACCGGAGGAAGCGCGCAAGGTCAATATTCGTGTCAATGGCGAAATGCTGGTGGAATATGGCGGCAAGCGTGAGCATCTCACCATGTTGAACGAGCAAGCGCTTTCCAGCGTGTTGTTACGCATGGCCCATACAAAAAACCAACTGCTTGTATATCTTGATGGACATGGCGAGCGCAATCTGGAAGGCATCGCAAACCACGATCTCGGCGAATTCGGCAAACGGTTGCAACAAAATGGCTTTCGGCTTAACAGCCTTAATTTAACACTGGCACAGGATGTGCCAAATAATGCCAGCATGCTAGTTATCACTCAGCCACAAATCGACCTGTTGCAGGGCGAAATAGATAAGTTACTGCGCTATATTGCCAAGGGCGGTAACCTCTTGTGGTTAGTAGACGCCGAGCCATTGCGTGGATTGGAGCGTTTGACTGAAAAATTGGACATAATTCTCACGCCTGGCATCGTGGTTGACCCGGCAGCAGAAGAAATGAATATTCCTGCGACTTGGGCGCTGGGCGCAGGCTACCCGCCGCACGCTGTTACGCAAAATTTCAACTTGACCACAGTCTTCCCCTTTGCCCGCGCCATTGACTGGGAGGAAAATGCTGCATGGCAACACACTACGCTGGTAGAGGCCGCGCCACGGGGCTGGATTAGCCGCGACATACCGCAAGGTAAAGCACACTTCAACAAAACCTATGACATCCCTGGTCCAGTAACCATCGCGCTCGCCTTGCAACGCCACATAAACGATCGTGAGCAGCGTATTATCGTCGGAAGCGGTTCGTTTCTTGCTAACGCCTATTCCGGCAACGGTGGCAATCTTGATCTCGGCGTCAACATGGTAAACTGGCTAGGCAACGAGGAGAGACTCATCACCGCTCAACCCCGCGCAGTGAAAGATGGCGCGGTTTCCTTGAGCAAGATCCATCTGACTATAATCAGCGGTAGTTTCTTGATCGCCATGCCTATGCTGTTAATGTTGGTGGGTGCTATCCTGTGGTGGCGTAGAAGAAATTAAGCCGGTTCGTAGTGCAAAAATTGTTATGTGTAAAACATGTTTTTATTTGATTTAGTATGGCTATTTTTTAACAAAATTTGCCCAATGCTTCAACCCAAAAGGCTGCATGTCTACCTTTTATACGTCCTAATCAGCATTTGCTGTACCAGCTGCGCAGTGGTTGCTGTCACTGATGCTGCGGTTACCGTAGTTGCAACAACTGTTAAGGTTAGTGCCGCAGTAGTTAGTACGACCGTCGATGTTGCAGCGGCAGGCGTAAAAGCAGTAGCTGGAAGTTCTGATAAAAAATAAAACGACAAGGGCAAAATATCAAATTATCTAAGCCATCACCTTGTGCTTAAATTTGTAGCCGATTTTTAACCATTTTCCAATGTAGAAAATCTAATGCCTGAACTACCTGAGGTCGAAACTACCCTGCGCGGACTTGAGCCGCATTTGCTTGGCCAGCGCATCACGGATGTAGTCATTCGGACGTCTCATTTGCGCTGGGCTATCCCCAAGCAATTGTCCACCATCCTACATAACCAGATAATTCACGCACTACATCGCCGTGCCAAATATTTGTTGATCAAGTGTGACAGCGGTACGCTCATCCTTCACCTTGGTATGTCCGGTAGCTTACGCATTTTGTCCGCAGACATCGCTGCAGAAAAGCACGATCACTTCGATTTAACGTTGGCAAACGGAATGCTTATGCGGCTACGTGACCCGCGCCGTTTTGGCGCGGTACTGTGGCACGAAGGTGACCCCGCACAGCATCCACTGTTGTTGAAGCTTGGAGTGGAACCGCTAGAGCATGGATTTAATGCCGAATATCTTTATCGTGCGATACGCAACCGCAATGCCGCAATTAAGTTGGTCATAATGGACCATCATCTAGTCGTAGGCGTGGGCAACATCTATGCCAATGAGGCTCTTTTCCGTGCAGGTATCCGTCCACAACTACCCGCCGCAAAACTTAGTCGACCGCGCTGCGCCCTATTGGTAAAAACGATACAAGAAACGTTGACGGAAGCCATTGCATTAGGCGGCAGCAGCCTGCGCGATTTCGTGGGCAGCGATGGCAAGCCTGGCTATTTCCAGCAGCACTACTGGGTATATGGCCGCGCGACCGAAACTTGCCGTAAATGCAACACTATCATCAAGCAGATTCGGCAAGGCCAGCGATCAAGTTTTTACTGTTTACAATGCCAAAAATAATCCATACCGTCCTTATCCCTCCGTTGCCACCTAAAGTATAAAATTTTTTTTAAATCCTGAGTTTTAGACGAAAACGTACCAAAATTTCAGTGCCACATTCAGCATTGCGGTGATTATCAGTGCGTTACCAAGGGCGTCTGGCTCTAGGTCAACGCCAAAGGAAAATGAATGGTCGTAGCCTGGATTTCCTGACAGAATGTGCTCTCATGTCGAATGTTACTTTGTAGATTATCGCAAGGAATAATCTGTATGAAACACTTTTTGGACTGATGGAGCAGTAATACATTGGTTATTTAATAAAAATTGGAAATGTCACCTATACCGAGTATTTCGTTAAATGGCTCTAAAATTGATGGCGTGGTTGATAGTGGCGTTACATACACAAAATAGGAGGGGAAATCTTGGCTATCGGTTGGATTAACGCGCTAAAGTTCGTACCGTGGAAAGATGTATTAGACGCCGCACCGGGCATGGTTAAAAGCGCAAAGCGGCTTTTTACTGCGGCAAAAAGTGAAGCAAATAACCAGCCTGTTGCGGATAGCTCACCAACAGTCGCTTCATTTGATGCTGAAGGACTCGCAAATCTGGATAGTCGCGTTCGCCATCTTCAGGCGAAGGTATTTGAACTGAATTCTGAACAAAATTCATCAGCTACGTTAATTAAATCACTGACCGAACAAAATGCTCGCATAGTTAACGCGATCGAGATTTTTAGAGTTCGAATCAAGATTCTAATCGGTGTATGTTTTTTACTCGGCATCACCCTATCTATCTTGGTATTTGTGGTGGTACTAAAGTAATTTGATTTATACATTAACAATACAATAATTACCGGCGGATTCAAGTTCGAAGTGCAACACGGGTTGCACTTCGAACTTGAATCCGCTGAATAATAAGTGCATCAATTTAATCAATTAGGTTAGGAGAGACGTCCGACAGGTTCCTAACAACACTTGGACGGGTTTGCCTCTTTTATACAGAACGCTGTTTATGCTCCCGCACGTTTGAAAAGATCCGAAGGAGCATCAGGCCTTTGCAACGTTATCACTATTTATTCCGCCAACTCATCTCCATTTAGATCAACCTGTCCATCCTGAAACACACGACTGACATAGATTTCTTCGGCTTCGATGGTCATCAAATCAATTTTGGTTAGACTTTTCTTGGCACCAGCGAACAGGCGGTTGGCTTGGCGCATACGCGCGCGATCCAGTGCGTTGCGAATGGAACGCGCATTGGCGAAATGTTCCATCTTCATCCGCAACGGGATATATTCTGAGAATGCTTTTTCCGCTTCTGGGCTGAAGCGATAATTTTGCTCTGCCAGCATTAGCTTTGCGATGACGAGCAATTCATCTGCTGAATAGTCGGGAAAATCAATGTGATGTGCAATGCGCGAGCGCATACCGGGATTGCTGTGGAAAAATTTGTCCATCCGGTCTTTATAACCAGCCAAGATAACGACCAGGTCGTCACGGTTATTTTCCATTACTTGCAATAGGATTTCGATAGACTCAGCTCCATAATCCCGCTCGTTTTCTGGTTTGTAAAGGTAATAGGCTTCATCTATGAATAACACGCCGCCCATTGCTTTTTTAATTATTTCTTTTGTTTTTGGTGCAGTGTGCCCAATGTATTGGCCGACTAGATCATCGCGTGTGACTGATATCAAATGGCCTTCGCGTACATAACCCAGACGATGCAGTATTTCCGCCATACGCAGCGCTACCGTGGTTTTCCCGGTTCCGGGGTTGCCGGTAAAACTCATATGCAGCGTTGGCGACAGTGCCGACAGATTGAGCTTTTTCCGAACGCGGTCTACCAGCAAAAGTGCTGCGGTTTCGCGGATGCGTGTTTTAACCGGCAACAGGCCGATCAATTCGCGATCAAGTTTAGCCAGTACTTCTTGAATATTGGAGTTGCGAAATTCGGCGTCCAAGTCAACCGGAGTGTCGTCGGGGAGGATGATATCTTTTGATAGTTCGTTCATTTGTTTTAACCTTTAAAGTTAATCGACTGTTGAAAGTTTCCGCCTCGTCATCTACGAATTTTTGAATAAAGATAAATTTGTTTTGAATGAATTTATCTTTGATTAGAGCTGCAACTAAAGAAGTAAATTCGTTATCGCCAAGTTCTGAGGAAGATTATTTGCAGAGCATTTCAACAGTTGGTTAAAAAAGCGGGTACGGAGTACACCGTACCCGCAATTGCTTAGTAGCGCTCGCCTTCCGGTTTTTCGGTTGCGTAGGAATGGACGGTGTAGCGTATGCTACGACCTTCCGCTTCTTCCCGCACTAGCCTGAATCCAGGCTCGGTTTTAGGACGGTTAACGATATAGGACATGGTTGGACTTTCCACTCCGCGTACTGAACTAAAAGCCATCACACGGATGTAGTGATTCGGGAATGTTTTACGGCAATTGTTGATTTCCATCAAGATTCCTGCGGGATCTTTCAGGTCGAACATGGGGTTGCCGAACATTTCCCAATAGGTATTGCGCGGGTGCGGGTCGTCGGTGTATTCGACGGCTAGCGACCAGCCGGATTTCAGTGCATATTTAATTTGTGCTGTGATTTGTACATCAGTCAACGGAGGCAGAAAAGAAAACTGCCCTTGCGTGATCTGATTTCCAGGATTGGTCATCATAATAAATTCTCCTTGATATTAATTAAACGCTGCTTGTGGCAGAAGGAACAAAGTCTGGGGTGTCAGTGGACTCGTAGTTGAAGCTAACATCTTTCCACGTATCCAGGCCAGCTTTGAGCGGGCCGCACCATTTGGCTGCATCTTGCAGAATCTGCGGGCCTTCGTTCCAGATGTCGCGACCTTCATTACGTGCCAGAACCATGGCTTCCAGTGCCACGCGATTTGCTACCGCACCTGCCTGGATTCCTTGTGGATGGCCGATAGTACCGCCACCGAATTGCAGAACCACATCGTCGCCGAGATAGGTTAGCAGTTGGTGCATCTGACCAGCGTGGATACCACCGGACGCAACTGGCAAACACTTATTGAGTGAAGCCCAATCTTGTTCGAAGAACAGACCTTTCTCCAAATTCATAGGAGTGTGCGTATCGAGCAGCGTGTCATAGTAGCCTCTGATCATGAGCGGATCGCCTTCCAGTTTGCCCACGACAGTACCCGCATGGATATGATCCACACCCGCCATACGCATCCACTTGCAAATAACGCGGAAGCTCATGCCGTGATTTTTCTGACGCGAGTAGGTCGAATTACCCGCACGGTGCAAGTGCAGAATCATGTCGTTCTGACGTGCCCAAAGCGCCATCGACTGAATAGCGGTATAGCCGATAACAAGGTCAATCATAATGATGACCGAACCCAGCGACTTGGCAAACTCAGCGCGCTTATACATTTCTTCCATCGTGCCAGCGGTAACATTAAGATAATGTCCCTTGACTTCACCGGTTGCAGCAGAAGCTTTGTTCACGGCCTCCATGCAATACAGGAAACGGTCACGCCAGTGCATGAAAGGCTGTGAATTGATGTTCTCGTCGTCTTTCACGAAATCCAAGCCCCCTTTTAGGGCTTCATACACGACGCGTCCATAGTTACGGCCGGAAAGACCGAGCTTAGGTTTGGTCGTTGCACCCAGCAGGGGACGACCAAACTTATCCAGGCGTTCACGCTCGACGATGACACCGGTAGCGGGACCTTGGAATGTTTTGAGATAAGCAACCGGGATACGCATATCTTCGAGGCGTAACGCCTTGACTGCTTTCATACCAAACACGTTACCGATAATGGAAGCAGTCAGGTTGGCAATCGAACCACCTTCGAACAAATCCAACTCATAAGCGATGTAAACAAAGTACTGGGCTTCAGTTTTGGTGCCTTCGCCTGTGTTAGGGACTAGGTCACAACGGTAAGCTTTAGCGCGGTACATTTCACACGCGGTCAAACGGTCAGTCCACACCACCGTCCATGTGGCAGTGGAAGATTCGCCTGCCACCGCAGCGGCAACTTCTTCTGGATCCATTCCTGTTTGCGGTGTCATGCGGAACATGGCGAGCACATCTGTGTCTTTGACCTTGTAATCAGGCTCCCAATAGCCCATTTTTTTATAGGGTATAACGCCAGCTTTGTAGCGTTCTTTGCCTTCTTTCATCGTTTCAGATGCCATGGTTATCTCCAGTTATTGAAAAAACCGCACCGCGCCCGCCTATGTAAGCTGGTGGGCAATACTCATTACGATTAATGGGTATTTGTTTCAGCGCGTGAGTTGCACAATACCTAATACAACTCATAAATAAAAATCAATTGTATTGATACTAACTATATGCATTGCTTATAATGAAACGATGCTACATTTAACAATTCGTCAGCTTAGAATCTTCGATGCCGTAGCACGGCATTTAAGCCATTCCCGTGCGGCCAAAGAATTGTATTTAAGCCAGCCTGCAGTTTCCATGCAAATCAAGCAGCTTGAACAGAGTGTCGGATTATCCTTGTTTGACCAAGTAGGCAAGCAAATGCACCTGACCGAAGCAGGTCAGGAAATGCTGTACTACACTCGCAGCATTGCGCGGCAACTAGAGGAAATGGATGCTATGTTGAGCGAGATGAAAGGGCTGGAATATGGTCGCTTGAATATCTCTGCAGTCAGCACTGCCAGCTATTTCATAGCTCAGCTATTGGCAAAATTTATTCAGCAACACCCCAAGATCAAAGTAAGCCTGAATGTTGCCAATCGAGATGCGGTAATAAAATTGCTCGCCGATAACAGCGCCGATCTTGCCATCATGGGTCAGCCACCGGAAGGTACGGACATGCTGTCGCAGCCGTTTATGCAAAACCCGCTGGTTGTTATCGCAGCACACAACCACCCTTTGACCAAGGTACGCAACATCAAGCCTAATCAATTGGCACAAGAAACTTTTTTGCTGCGCGAGCAAGGTTCGGGGACGCGCGATGTGGTAGAACGATATTTCGCCAGTCACCATTTGAAATTGCCGACCCATATGGAAATGGATACTAATGAAGCAATTAAACAATCAGTGCAAGCCGGCATGGGGTTAGGCATCATTTCTATGCATTGCATCGAACTGGAATTGGAAATCAAGCGTCTGCAAGTACTAGATGTGGAACATTTTCCTATCATGCGTCATTGGCATGTTGTACATCGTAGAAATAAGCGCCTTTCCACTGCTGCGAATGCCTTCAATCAATTTTTACTGAATGATGCAGAGAGCCAGGTATCACCAACAACGGGCAAGCGAAGCCGCACCAAGTAAACTGGCGATATCCGGTGCTTGACGGTTTCTTTTGATGTCACTTTTGTGGATGATTCAGGTTAAAGAACTGTTAAATTTCACGGGCAGAAAAAACAACTTTGGGGAATTCTTGAGGTGCATCCAGTATTTTCAAATATTTTTGTGCGACTTGTTCAGGAGTATCCAATGCATTGGTTTTATGTAAATCTATAAATCGATCTACCATAGAAAATGAATGTTTTGAAACAGCTCTAATTTTCGCTTGCATATGCGTATCTATAACCCCGGGGGCTACTGAAAAAATATAAATATTTGCCATACCATTAAGCGCCGTCTCTTTGGCTGCATGAAGGGATGCGTGGTCGAGGGCTGCCTTCGATGAACCATATAAAGACCAACCATCGGTTATTTTTGATGCGGCGCCTGAAGATACATTTATAACGATTCTCTTTTTTACGCCATGTGGAATTTTCAAAAAAGCATTCATTAATTGTATTGGGCTTATCAAATTTACGTGCATAAGCAGTGAAATATCTTCCGCTGTGAAGTCCCCAAGATACTTGATTGGATCAACCACGCCAGCATTATTAATCAGATATAAGGAATCCTGATTGGTGAATGACGCTTTAAATAATTTAATGATGGGTGATAGCTGAGAAGGATTGCTCAAGTCCGCAAACACATGTTTGTAGTGACGATGAGAGATGGAAGATGTTCGAGAGATTCCATATACAAAAAACATCTTCGCGGTGCAACAATGCCTCTGCAATAGCCTTGCCCAAACCAAAAGATGTTCCGGTTATAAAATAATAATGCATTATGAATATTTCCTGATTAGCCATAATGTTTAGCCACGCGAATGAAGCGTTCAGGGTAGGGCGAAGTTACTGATGATGCTCGAAGCAGCCTGACTCTGAGGTACCTCTAAAAATTTTTTTATTTCAATAGATTAAAGTACGCCTTCCACTTCAATAATGGCACGTGCATGTCGGGCTTACTGCCTCTTTTTTAGTGGCCAAACCCCGAAGGGGAACACGCTACGCATGTGCTAATTATTTTAACAAGTTTGCCAGCGTTCATGCAAAACGGCTGATCAGCCTGAGCAGTCGAACCCACAAGCCAAAAAACGGAATGTTTGCAAATGAGGGGGAGTCCGTGTGCGGTTATCATATCCCAGTCAAGCGGCGATAGGCCGTGGCCAGCGCATCATCATCACCGACATTGCCGGGAAAAATCACCACCAGCATCTCAGTATAGCGCGGGTGGTCGGACGGACAGCGCACCACTGAGCAGCCGGGCAGAATCTGCCCGAGTACCCGTGAAGCCTTGAGCGCAAGCCCATCGGACAGCACGTCGTTCGAAGTGATGCCGCCTTTGCTGATGAGAAAGCCCAGTGTGGTCGGCAGGCCGCGTACCACGTCCATTAAAAACGCGGAAACTTGTTCGCCAAATGCCAGACGCGCGGCTTTGTCGGCAAAGCCTCGTTCTGCGCGGCTGGTGTAGATCACCGATGTTGCGTTGGCAGCGTGGGCAAGTGCAGCTTGATGCAATACTTTCTGTAATAGGGCGGAGCGTTCCGTGGCGATGAGATCCACGTCTACCTCGATGGCAATGATGTCCGGTTCTTTCAACAGCTTATTCAGTTGCGCCGTGGTCTTCTTGACATGCGAGCCGACAATCACCGCACCGGATTTACCGTTGCGCACGTACTGGCGCATGGCGCTGGCAGCTACAGGCTGAGGCGGTAGTTGCGCCAGTGCGGCGAGAAGGCTAGCGGCAGAACGGAACAGGAAGCGCTTGCCGCTGGCGGCGGCAGTTTTTAATTGAACGGCAAAGTAATTTAGGTCAGCTTGGGTTTCCGCATCCACTACACAACACACGTTGTCGTGTAGTGCCATCAGGCGCGCCGAGACGTCACCGCGTATTTCGGCAAGCAGAAAACGTTCGACCTGGTTCGCCTTGATGCGTCCGGCGGTTTTTTCCTCGACGTAATCAGGCAAGTAGCTCGTGGAATAGCCGAACACTGAGTCATGCGCGAATTCGGTCTGGTGTACCGGTGTGGCCATGCCATCGGCCATCAGGTACTGGATGCTGCCGCGAGTGACACGCCCACCTTCAAAGAAGGCCGGAATCAGGAAGTGCGCGTCGAAACCCGTAGCGCCGCCCAACTCTTCGCTCATTACATCGATTTCCACCGGGTAATGACTACGTAGCGTGGAGTCGAGTCGGCTGACGAAAATCGGATTGAAATGTAGCCCTTGCGCGGCCAAGCTGGTCAAGGTCAGATTGAGGTTGCGGCACACTTCGCGCGTCACCGTGGCGGCACGTGCTGCATTCATACCACGGGTGTTGGTGAGCACAAAAAAGAGCGGCGAGTCATCCAACAATGCGGTACGCAGCGTGTCCTGATCCCAACGAGTCAGCAGCAGACAGGAATGTACCGTCTGCGAGCCGGTCGGACCATCGTCGAGTACGATAATCTTGGTTTCAGCCATTCTGGTTCTGCCCTTTCTAAAGGCTGGCGGGAGTTTTTATTCCAGATTGTCCATTAATCCTTATATTGGTTAAGCCTTCACAATTTGTGGGAGCCTATTTCGTCGATATCCATTGTGCCGGCCTGATACGGGGCGCAAAATTCAGTCAAGGCGCGTGAAAAGATCAAATGCTTTCGCATCCTTGGGCAGTGCGCCGATAAGTTCTTTATTGTGGTTCCGTCGGAAGTTTCCAGTTTGGCTTGTGGGATTTCATTCCAGGCACTGTCATAGCCAATAGTCATTGATGTACTTCTCGCCCTTGTCGCAGAAGAATGTGACGACATGTTCGATCTTGTGCCGTTCGCGTAATTTCCGTGCAGCAATCATGTGCGCGCCGGATGATGGCCCGACGAAGAGGCCATGTTTCTGGGCCAGACGGCGCATCTCCTGCACAGCCTCTGCGGATTCGACCGTGATGACTTCATCCAGTAGCGCACGGTGGCGTTCAATAATGCCGGGTACAAACCCGTCGGCGATTCCTTCAATCAGGTGTTTGCCGATCTCGCCACAGAGTATCGTGCATGATTCACTGGGTTCAAGCGCGACAACCTTGCACGCCGGGTTAACTGCCTTGAACGCTTGGCCTACGCCAATAATTGTGCCGCCGGTACCAACGCCACCGACAACCGCATCAGGGAGCACGCCCGTAGGGAGTTGCGCCAGAATTTCTGGCCCTAACCACTCGCGGTTCTCGTCTACATTCCATTCATTATCGAATTGTTGCGGGGCAAAATAACCGGGCAGACTGCCTAGCTTTCTAACTTCGGCCAGTGCATCAGTGACATGAAAATCACCGATAATGCGTACTTCGGCACCATAGGCACGCGAGATCGCGGTGCGTTCACGGCTCAACCCATTGGGCATTAACACCAACATTTTGTAGCCTTTGACAGCGGCCACCATACTCATCGCGTTACCAGTATTGCCGCTGCTCGCTTCCACGATCGTATCGCCCGGTTTTAGCAGCCCCTCACTTTCGGCACGCTCTATCATATATTTTGCGATGCGCGCCTTGATGGATCCAGACGGGTTAAGATATTCCAGCTTGATCCAGATACCGTCAATCTGAATTAGTGGTGTTGAGCCGATAGCATCCAGAATAGTTTGCATAATGGGATTAATTCAAAAAGTTGGAAATATAAAGGTGTGGTTGAAACAAATTAAAAGATTTTAGCGATATATACAGCTTGGCTAAAACAAGTACTTCATAATTTAGTACTTCATAATCTGACCGCCTGAATGCGGTTTTCTTAACGTTAAGCGATGCAGGCAAGAACTACGACAAGAATTTATAAAGTGAAAAATAAAAAAGCTTGTGTATTAGCCGGTTAAGTTATTTTCTTGGCGGAGAGGGCGGGATTCGAACCCGCGTTAGGATATTATCCTAAACACGCTTTCCAGGCGTGCGACTTAAACCGCTCATCCACCTCTCCGAAGGTCGCGCAGGATAAACCAGAAAGGGCTTTGTCGCAATCTAAAATAGTTTCAGAAATTATTTTTTAAGGTGCGTAGGGCAGTAAAGATATTGATTTCATCAGCCTCTTTAATTTGTGCCATGCGTAATGTGGTGGCGATAACGCCTGGCTCGGCGCAACGCAGAAACGGGTTGGTGGCTTTTTCCAGGGCAATAGTCGAGGGTAACGTTGGACACCCGGCAGCGCGTAACGCTTGCACATCTGCTTGACGTTGTTTGAGCCGAGTATTGTCGGGGTCGCAGACTAGTGCGAAGCGGATATTGGCCTCAGTATATTCATGTCCGCAATATACTTTTGTTTCATCGGGCAAATTTGCCAGCCGTTGCAGGGAATGGAACAACTGCGCAGCCGTTCCTTCAAATAACCTGCCGCAGCCACAACCGAACAGGGTGTCGCCACAAAATACGCTGCCGACGCCCAGATAGGCGATATGCCCGTGGGTATGGCCAGGGATATCAATAACACTCAGTTTTATTTTTAATTCCGGGATTTCAATCTCATCTCCGTCGCCGAGCATATGGCTGACGCAGGGAATGTTTTCAAGCTGTGGGCCATACACGGGCACGTTGTATAATTCAATAAGTTTGCAGACGCCACCGACGTGATCGTTGTGATGGTGCGTACATAGAATAGCGGCGAGTTTGAGCTTATGTAAATTGAGATAAGCCAGCACCGGCGCGGCGTCACCCGGATCGACCACTACCACATGTTTATAATCATGCAGCATCCAGATGTAGTTATCCTTGAATGCAGGGATGAGAATAATATTTAACATGGGAATGTCCGTTTTTTATTTGGTTATACTCGAGTGAAAGAGTATTGCATGTCAACCACAAATACGCTAAATGATTGGTTTGCTACGCCCCCGGGGAAATACTTGCTGGAGTGCGAGCAGGCATTGTTTGATCACAGTGTGACTGATATTTTTGGCTTCAATGCCCTGCAACTCGGGCTGGCCGAGCATGATTTTCTGCGTGCCAGCCGTATGCCGCTACGCGCCATAGTGGGAAATGAGACCGAGGTTCAAGTACGGCTGGATATGGATGAATTACCGTTCGAATGCAGTAGCTTGGATTTGGTGCTTCTGCCGCATGTATTGGAATTCAATGCCCACCCTCATCAGATTTTGCGTGAAGTTGAGCGTGTGTTAAGGCCGGAGGGAAATGTCATTATCAGCGGCTTCAATCCGCGTAGCTTATGGGGGCTCGGCGCGTTTTGGGTTCGCAGACGAACTTCCCCTGGCGTGGAGATTTTATTGCTTTGCCGCGATTGAAGGATTGGCTGGCATTGCTGGGATTTGAGGTGGTAACGGGGCGTTTTGCCTGTTATGCACCTCCGTTCACGAATCCCAATTGGCTTAACCGCTTTAATTTTATGGAGCCAGCAGGCGATCGTTGGTGGGCAGTGTGGGGAGGGGTGTATTTTTTGCAGGCGATTAAGCATGTGCCGGGAATGAACCTGATCAAACCAAAATGGAACGAGCGATTGGTTGGCAAGCTGATACCGGCAACACCTAAGCTGAATAGGGAAATATCGCAATGCACAAAAACGGAATCTGAATGAGCGAACTTGTGGCAGTAAGTGAGGATATAGTAGAAATTTATACTGACGGGGCTTGCAAGGGAAACCCCGGCGTGGGCGGCTGGGGCGCGCTATTACAAGTTATGGGCAAAGAGCGCGAGCTATGCGGTGGCGAAGCGCATACCACCAACAATCGCATGGAGTTGCTGGCCGCGATCCGTGCGCTGGAGGCATTGAAACGGCCGTGCCGGGTGATCCTGCATACCGATTCAAAATACGTGCAGCAAGGCATTAGTGTCTGGGTACATAACTGGAAGCAGCGTGGCTGGAAGACTGCCGACAAGAAGCCGGTGAAAAACGAGGACTTGTGGCGCACGCTGGATGAGCTGGCAAGTAAGCATCATGTTCAGTGGGTGTGGATAAAAGGGCATGCCGGGCATGATGGGAATGAGCGTGCGGATGAGTTGGCCAATCGCGGGATTGAGCAGCTATTGAATGAAGGCATGAAATGAGACAAATCGTGTTGGATACCGAAACCACTGGCCTGGATCCAGGAAAAGGGCATCGCATCATTGAGCTGGCAGCCATCGAATTATGCAACCGCAAAGTTTCTGATCGACGCTTTCACCGTTATCTGAACCCGGAACGGGAGATTGATGCGGGAGCAGCGGAAGATACATGGCCTGACGCTGGAGCGTCTGCAGGACGAACCGAAATTTGCTGAGATTGCACCAGCGCTGCTCGAGTTTATCAGCGGTGCGGAACTCATCATTCATAATGCGCCGTTTGATATCGGGTTCCTCAATAAGGAGCTGGAACGTAGCGGGCTGCCTGTATTGAATAACTATTGTGTGAGCGTCATTGACACACTGAAGCTGGCCAAGGAGTTGCATCCCGGCAAGAAAAACAATCTGAACGCTTTGTGTGACCGTTACCAGATAGATAATTCTCACCGCACCTTGCATGGTGCACTATTGGATACCGAGCTGTTGGCAGAGGTTTATCTGTCCATGACGCGCGGGCAGAAAAGTTTGCTGGATGATGGTAGCAATAAACAGGAAGAAGAGCCGACCATGGTTTTTGCAGATTTGTCGCGTTTGGAACTGCGTGTGCTGCCTGCTAACGATGATGAGTTGGCGCAGCACGCGCAGCAGTTGGCCGATATCGATAAAGCCAGCAAGGGCACATGTATGTGGAAACAATTAGAGCTTTTGGAAGTGTAGCCGTGAACCATAATGTTAAAGCATGGCTAAGCTGACAGGCTATTAAAAGTGGCTATTTGTCTGTTGCGATGAGTGTCAATGTGGATGTGTTGATCATCGAGTGCCGGCGCGGCTGGCATGATGTGTGCTATTGAGGCTGCACGTCAGGGGCGTTCTGTACTGCTGCTTGATCATTCTAAAAAATTGGCGGAGAAAATCCGCATCTCTGGTGGTGGCCGTTGCAACTTCACCAATTTGTACGCCAAGCCGGAAAATTACTTATCTAACAATCCGCATTTCTGTCGCTCCGCATTGGCTCGCTACACCCCCCAACATTTCATCACATGGCTTAACCAGCAAGGTATCGGCTATCACGAAAAAAAACTTGGGCAACTGTTTTGTGACGAAGGATCGGCAGCCATTATTGCGATGCTGAAAAACGAATGCGATGCAGCGGGAGTACGTTGGCTTATGCCTTGCGAAGTGCATAAGGTTGAGCGCCTCAATCCTCCTTTTCGGCAAGCAGGAGAAACGCCAGAAGTGGGAGGTAATATACATCCATTAGCCGAACGATTTAGTTGTAATACCAATCATGGCATATTTCGCGCGCAGTCCGTGGTGATTGCAAGTGGTGGCCTGTCTATTCCCAAGATTGGCGCAACACCGTTTGGTTACCAAGTCGCGCAGCAATTTGATATTCCCGTGACCAAACTCAAGCCGGGGTTAGTGCCATTAAGTTTCCATCCAGATGATTGGGCACCTTATGTTGATCTCGCTGGAATTTCCGTGGATGCGGTAGTAAGTTATGGGAAACAAATTTTTCGCGAAAACCTTCTTTTTACCCATCGCGGCCTCAGTGGCCCCGCCATCTTGCAAATCTCCTCTTATTGGAAACCGGGCCAGCCGCTGCACATTAATTTGCTGCCGGATCATGACACTCTGAAATTGTTCGCGCAGCAGCGGGACAGCCGCATGTTGCTAAACAATTTTTTTGCGCAATATTTGCCCAAGCGATTTATTGAAACATGGTGCACCCAATTGGCCGGAACTAATATTTCCGGCAATAAACCAATTAACCAATATTCGGATAAAGAGATCGCTGCACTTGCCGCTAAATTGCATAACTGGCAGATTACGCCTAGTGGCACATTGGGTTATGCCAAGGCAGAAGTTACCTGTGGGGGTGTTGACACCCATGCCTTATCGTCTAAAACCATGGAAGCTAATGAAGTGGACGGTCTATACTTTATCGGTGAGGTGGTTGATGTAACAGGCCAACTGGGCGGCTACAACTTTCAGTGGGCATGGTCATCTGGTTATGCCGCTGGGCAATACTGTTGAGATTTTCTAAGCATCTAAAATAATTTAAATTACAATTTTTTCAGTTCGTTAGATTAAATTTCTGATACAGAATATTCTATTGCAAGGAGAACCAAGTGTTTCATAAAATAAATATGTCTATGGCATTAACAATATCTGGCTTATTACTTTCTAGTCCAGTTATTGCCGCAAAAGATATAAACGATTTCCAAACATGGGGCACTGCAACGGCGGTTGGTAGCCTAGAGAATGTCAATCCGGCATTAAAGAATTTCAAATACTGGGCCGAGTTCCAAGGGCGTTTTGGCGATGACACGTCACGTTTTTCTCAGGCTATCATTCGTCCAGGGATAGGATATGCAATTAACAACACCACAAGCGTCTGGGCGGGTTATGCATTGGTTCCCACTGCAGAACCATTTTCCAAAACGACATTTAACGAGCGGCGATTCTGGCAACAATTACTGTGGAGCGATAATTTTACGTTTGGATCAGCCAGCAGTCGAAGTCGCTTGGAAGAACGTTTAGCGCCTCGTTTGGGTGATGATACTGCCATGCGCTTTCGGCAAATGTTGAAAATATCTGTACCTTTGGCTGCTGCTCCCGCTTATAGCATAGTGGCTAGCAATGAATACTTTTTAAACCTTAACAACAACGATTGGGGACCTCGTAAAGGATTCGATCAAAATAGAGCGTTCATAGGGATAGGCTATAATTTTAATAAAGAAATTAAATCTGAAATCGGTTATATGAATCAGTATATTAACCGACCACTGACTTCAGTAAACCGGAACGGTCATATTTTATCGATTAATTTTTATTTCAATTATTAACTTCAGTAGTTTTAAGTACCCTATACAAAAAGCATAGCTGAATGCCGTTAAAGTCAAAAATATTCCGCATAGCGTGAGGTATTTTCAATCCAAGAAACTTGCATCAAAATGGTAATGGTAGTTCTGGATTGGCATTCAGCAGCACACGGCGAAAATCTTGCTTAATTCTAGTTAGCGCTTCCTCATTATCTGCTTCAAAGCGCAATACAACCACTGGCGTTGTATTGCTGGATCGCATTAAGCCAAAACCGTCGGCATATTCCACGCGCAGGCCATCGATGGTGATAATGTCTTTTGCATCGGTAAATTTGGCATCCTTCTGCAGTTGTGTGATTAGTGCGTAATTTTCCCCTTCCTTTAGCTTAATTTGCAGTTCCGGTGTATTAATTGAATTGGGTAGGCCATTCAGCAAGCTATTGGCATCTGACTGTTTGCTCAAGTATTCGAGCAAACGGGCACCCGCGTACAGGCCGTCATCGAAGCCATACCATCGTTCCTTGAAGAATATATGGCCACTCATTTCGCCTGCCAGCAATGCGCCACATTCCTTCATTTTTGCCTTGATGAAAGAATGGCCGGTTTTCCAAAGTGTCGGTTTACCACCATGCTGTGTGATCCAGCCAAATAGCTTGCGCGTGGATTTAACGTCAAAGATAATTTCTGCACCAGGATTGCGTGTCAGCACATCGGCGGCGAACAGCATTAACTGCCTGTCTGGAAAAATAATATTGCCATTTTTAGTGACGACACCCAAGCGGTCACCGTCACCGTCGAAGGCTAAGCCCAGTTCGCTATCATTGCTGGAGAGTGCATGAATCAAATCTTGCAAATTTTCCGGTTGTGAAGGATCGGGATGATGGTTAGGGAAGTTGCCATCTACTTCGCAAAACAGTTCCGTAACAGTACAGCCCAACTGGCGATACAAAGTGGCGGCAAAATCCCCGGCCACGCCATTACCACAATCGACCGTGATCTTCATAGGTCGTGCCAATTTAATGTCGGAAACGATGCGGGCAATATATACGGGCCTATATCGTATTGTGAATAAGCGCCCGCACCATGGCTGAGATTATTTTGCTCGATACGTGTCCGTAAAGCTTGTATGGTGTCACCGGAGAGTGTCTCGCCACCCAGTACCATTTTCAGTCCATTGTAGTCGGGGGATTGTGGCTACCGGTGATCATAACCGCAGAATGCGTGTCCAGGTGATAAGCCGCAAAATACACCATGGGCGTGGCGACACGCCCAACATCAATGACGTTGATGCCGCTCTTCTGGATACCACGTGCTAAAGCGGCGGCAAATTCCACACCAGACAGACGTCCGTCGCGACCAATTGCGATTGTGTGCTGGCCGCGTGCTTTGGCTTCTGAGCCGATAGCATGGCCAATAATCTCGATAATTTCCTGGGTCAGTGATTTACCAACAATGCCGCGAATATCGTAGGCCTTGAAAATTTCTTTAGGTAAGTTTTGCATGGTTTTACTCCATGGATTAGATAGGAATGTTCTGTGACTCTATCAAGAGTCACAGAACAGAGTGAGAGAAAATACTTGATCCTGATGTGATCAACTTAAAGCGCGCCATGATTTTGCGCCTAGCGGGAATTTTAATGATGCCCTTTAGGTAACTCACCCTTAAATTTGTATAGGGTACCGCAATAGGGACAGCGCGCTTCACCGATTTTTTCGACTGGGATGGCCACTCGGGGATGTGCATTCCATAGGCTCGAATTGGGCATGGGACAATAAAGCGGTAAGTCTGTGGCGGTCAGGCATATAACTCCCTTTAAACGTGCGCCAACCAATCGGCATATTGCGGATTTTTTCCACTGACACAATCAAAAAACAGGGCTTGCAGGCGCGTTGTGATCGGACCACGCGTACCATTGCCTATCGTACGGTTATCCAGCTCGCAGATCGGCGTAACTTCGGCCGCAGTACCCGTAAAGAAAGCTTCATCAGCACAATATACCTCATCGCGCGTGATACGTTTTTCGATCAGTTGCATACCAAGATCAGCCGCCAGTGTGATGATAGAGTCGCGCGTGATGCCTTCCAGGCAGGAAGTCAGGTCGGGTGTATATAGCTTGCCTTTTTTCACAATAAAGATGTTCTCACCCGCTCCTTCCGCCACATAACCATCCACGTCCAATAGCAGCGCCTCGTCATAGCCATCATGCGCTACTTCTTGATGCGCCAAAATGGAGTTAGTGTAAGTACCGACTGATTTAGAACGGCACATATTAATGTTTACGTGGTGGCGGGTGAAACTGGAGGTTTTTACACGAATACCTTTTTCCATTCCCTCCACACCAAGATATGCGCCCCATGGCCAAGCCGCAACGGCGACGTGGGTGCTAATAGCAGTGGCGGCGATACCCATGGCTTCCGAACCATAGAACACAATGGGCCGAATATAACAGGACTCCAGATTATTGGCGCGTACTACTTCGCGTTGCGCCTCCATCAGAGTTTCTTTGTCAAATGGCATTTTCATCTTGAAAATATAGGCTGAATTGAACAGGCGGTCGGTATGATCCTTAAGGCGGAAAATTGCCGTGCCTTGTGTGATCTTGTATGCACGCACCCCTTCAAACACTCCCATGCCGTAGTGCAGTGTATGCGTCAATACGTGTGTTGTGGCATCTCGCCAAGGCACCAGTTTGCCGTCATACCAGATAAAACCGTCGCGGTCAGCCATGGACATGGTTGAATTCCCTTAAGAGTATTGCAAAAACTGTAATTCTAACGTTTTCCGTGTATTTTATGAAGCGGTAGTATTTTTCAAAAATGAAACAATGAAATTCAAAAAACGAGATTTTTAGACGGTATCTTGAATTTTGCGAGCTTTTTGCCATACGGTAAGCTTAAAAATGGCTATTTACGTTTTATGAAACTTAAAACGAAGGTGTCAAATTATGCAAGGAATACCGAAAGCGATATGTGGCTGGAATTCGTTATTGATAACTCACTTTAAATTGCCCCAAATGGACTTAATGCACTCTAAGGCAGCAAAGGAATGTTGGTCAGCGCCGTCGTTTCAGGCAGACCGAACATAATGTTCATATTTTGTATTGCTTGACCAGCCGCACCTTTGACCAGATTGTCAATGACTGACAATACAACCACAGTATTACCTTGTTGTGGCCGATGTACTGCGATACGGCAACAATTCGCACCGCGTACAGTACGCGTTTCCGGATGGCTGCCGGCTGGCATTACATCCACAAATGTCTCATTGGCATAACGCTGCTCATATAGCGCTTGCAGGTCGGTATCACATTGTATACGCGCATACAATGTGGCATGGATGCCGCGTATCATTGGGGTGAGGTGTGGAACGAAGGTCAGACCAATTTTTTGTTGTGCCGCTCGCGCGAGTCCTTGACTAATTTCTGGTAAATGGCGATGCCCCGATACACCATAAGCTTTGAAATTGTCCGCTACCTCAGAAAACAGGATGCTAACCTCCGCTTTGCGCCCCGCGCCAGACACACCTGATTTCGCGTCAGCGATCAAGCTGTTGCAATCCACAATCCCCGCTTTCAATAATGGAAGAAAGCCGAGCTGCACAGCCGTTGGGTAGCAACCCGGATTAGCCACTAGCCGTGCATGTTTTATCTGCTCGCGGTTGATCTCTGGCAGACCATATATTGCCTCAGGAACCAGATCAGGACAGGCGTGGCTCATACCATACCATTTTTCCCAAACCGCCACGTCTTGAATACGAAAATCCGCCGCTAAATCTATTATCCGTACCCCTGCGTCAAGCAATGCGCGTGCATGTTGCATGGCAATGCCATTGGGTGTGGCAAAAAACACCAGGTCACATTGATCCAGACGTGACTCATCTTGGTGGGTAAAACATAAATCCACATAGCCACGCAAGCTGGGAAACATCTGGCTCACTGGCATTCCTTGGTCGGCGCGCGAGGTAATGGCGCACAACTCCTCTTGCGGATGTTGTGCCAATAGCCGCAACAGCTCGACTCCCGTATAACCTGTTCCTCCAACGATGCCAACTTTGATCACTTCTTTCCCCTATTTTGCGTTACCTATGGCAAATACATCGCAGCAGTTATTATTTCTATGAAGGCAGTCGACAGTGCCGTACCCATTCAGTACGTGACGAATCCAATTGCTTTATGGGAAGCCAACCATGTCACTATTTTTTTAAACCAATTGAAATTTCGCTACTACGAGGCTGCTGGGTCAAAAATTGTAGCCTGTTTCGCGCGCACTCAAAATGTCAGGGTATTATTCCGGTTTGTGAAGCGCTCAATTGTTTGCCAACTATTTGTTGGACGAAATAATACAACGAAAATGAAAAACCGCCCAAAGGCGGCTTTTCCAAACACTCCAAATACGCTTAACGCTTGGAGAATTGCTTGCGGCGGCGCGCCTTGCGCAAACCAACTTTTTTACGCTCAACTTCACGCGCATCGCGGGTAACGAATCCAGCTTTACTCAACACTGGTTTAAAGCTTGCGTCAAAGTCTATCAAAGCACGGGTGATACCATGACGTACCGCGCCAGCCTGGCCAGATTCACCACCGCCACACACATTTATCATAATGTCGAATTTGTTAAGCATGTCGGTTAGCTCTAACGGCTGACGCACTATCATGCGACCAGTTTCTCTCGAAAAAAATATATCGAGTGGCTTATCGTTGACCACGATATCGCCTTTGCCTGGTTTAATGAATACACGCGCTACCGCGCTCTTGCGGCGACCAGTGCCATAGTTGTAAGTCACACTCATGATTAAGCTTTCAATAGATCAATAGGTTTAGGTTGCTGTGCCATATGTGGATGATCAGCACCCCCATAAATCTTAAGCTTACGCAACATAGCATAGCCTAATGGGCCTTTTGGCAGCATACCTTTAACCGCTTTTTGCAGCACGCGGTCTGGGTGACGTTCCTGTAACTTGATAAAATTAGTCGTGTAAATCCCGCCAGGATAGCCAGTATGACGGTGATAGACTTTGTCTTGCGCCTTGTTACCGGTAACACGCAGTTTTTCAGCGTTAACCACGACGATGAAATCACCCGTGTCCACGTGCGGTGTATATATTGCCTTATGCTTGCCACGAAGACGGGCTGCAATTTGGCTAGCTAAACGACCTAAAATTTTGTCGGCAGCATCTACCAAATACCAGTCATGCTGGACTTCGTGGGGCTTAGCTGAAAATGTTTTCATGGCACTTCCTAAAACAAAAATTAGTAAACTTCGAAGGGCGCGAATTCTATGCCAAAAGATCAACTTCTGTCAAATACATTCAATTCTTGGTTCTGGTACTAAGAATTGATAATCTTAGTCTCTTAACAGTCAAGCGTTATTACGAGTTAGCGGCTAGATCAAGGTCGAGTTGACTGACATCATCGTCCGTATTTACCTTGCCATTTTCACGCGTCGCTTCAATTGCATCGAGATACTCTAATGTAATATCTCCGGTGATGTAATCCCCATCAAAGCATGAAGCGTCAAAATACTGAATATCCAGATTCGTCTTACGCACTGCCGTTTTGAGGTCATCGAGATCCTGATAAATCAATCTGTCGGCACCGATTTCACGGCAAATTTCCTCATCACTGCGGCCAGTGGCAATCAGCTCTTTGCGGCTCGGCATGTCTATGCCATACACATTAGGAAAACGCACCGGGGGGGCAGCGGAGGCGAAGTACACTTTGCGCGCCCCGGCATCACGCGCCATTTGAACAATTTCACGGCTAGTGGTACCGCGTACGATGGAATCGTCTACCAACAAGACATTTTTACCCTTAAATTCCACGCTAATTGCATTTAATTTCTGGCGAACCGATTTTTTCCGCATTGCCTGTCCCGGCATGATGAAGGTACGCCCAATATAACGGTTTTTCACAAAACCTTCGCGAAATGAGATATCCAATCGATTAGCCAATTGCAAGGCACTAGGACGGCTGGAATCGGGAATGGGAATAACGACATCAATGTCATGTTGCTGCCATTCGCGGGTAATTTTGTCGGCCAGGTTTTCACCCATATTCAAGAGTGTCTCATATACCGAAATTCCATTAATCACCGAATCCGGACGCGCCAGATAAACATACTCAAAAATACATGGATTAAGTGTTGGATTTTCTGCACATTGCTGGCTATGAAGATTTCCATCAAAGTCAACAAATACCGATTCACCTGGTGCAATATCGCGCAGAAACTTAAAACCTAACGTATCCAATGCCACACTTTCCGAAGCAATCAAATATTCCGTGCCATTTTCAGTTTGATGGCTACCTAATACCAGTGGCCGGATGCCATAAACATCGCGGAACGCCAGCAAGCCATAACCCGCAATCATTGCCACCACTGCGTAAGCACCACGGCAACGACGATGCACCCCGGATACGGCGTCAAAGATGTTCTTAATGTCAAGACGATAACGCATTGTGGAATTGGCTTGTAATTCATGCGCAAGCACATTGAGCAGCACTTCCGAATCGGAATTGGTGTTTACGTGTCGCCTGTCTTCAAGAAACAATTCTTGCTGCAATTGCTCGGTATTGGTCAAGTTGCCGTTATGCCCAAGCACAATGCCGAATGGCGAGTTGACATAAAATGGCTGCGCTTCATTGTGGTCGATGGCGGAACCCGCAGTAGGGTAGCGCACATGGGCTATGCCCGCGTTGCCGCGCAGCGCCCTCATGTTACGCGTCCGGAACACATCGCGTACTAGGCCATTACCCTTGTGCAAGTGAAAGTATTGCCTTCAATAGTGGCAATACCGGCGGCATCCTGCCCGCGATGCTGCAACACTAATAAGCCATCATATAGAACTTGATTGGCCGATGTTTGCGCGACAATGCCTAGAATGCCACACATGTTTTAACCCCAATATTCATTTTCTCAATCCAAAATGCACACGGCGTGCCACGCTATCTGGCAACCATACTAAGCTAGCTAGAGCTATGCTTTCCAACGGTTTACTCAGCTTCGCTTCACGCCAAAATGGCTTTTGCGGCAAGTCAGTCACCCCCGCCAACAGAACTAACATCAGCACTAACAACATGCCACGTAGCATGCCAAATAAACTGCCAAATAAACTGTCTATCCAACCAAGGCCAGTCGATTTGATTAATTTCGAAATCAGCCATACCACGACACCACTGACGATTAAGGTGGCCACAAACAGTAAAACAAAAGCAACCGTGATCTTGATCGCATCCATTCCTAACCCTGGCGGCATTAACGTTGCTACATTAACTGCCTGCCAACGTGCCACCGCATAAGCCACCACCCAACCGAGTAGTGACAATACCTCATACACAAAACCGCGCCACCACCCTAGTAACACCGACCATACGGCGATTGCGATGACAGTATAATCAAACCATGTCATGCCTAATACGCTGGGCTTACCGTCGGTTTTAGCCCTTGCGCTTCCAGGTTTTTGTACACATTATCCGCAGCTTCACGCGTCGCATAAGGACCGGCACGGACACGAGTTTTCTCGCCTACTTTCTCGGTGTAAACCTTGATATTTTGTTTGCTCAATTTTTTTTGCCATTGGTGCGCGGTGTCAGCATTGGCAAATGCGCCGACCTGCACCACAAAACCAGAGTGTGGTGAGGGCTGCTTATTCTCTCTGTGAATATCCCCAGCTGACTTCACTTCAGGCTTGACTGGAGCAATTTTACTTTCAATCACTTGCGATGTCGCACCCCCCTGATCTGTGACGACAGGCTGGCTGGGTATTGTTGGAGCAGGAATAGCAACCGGTGAAGAAGCCACAGGAACGGAGACAGGCGCTGACGGCATGTGCATATTAGGCATGAACTCACCTACCTTATCTTTGTCCGGGATGCGCAACTCAATATCCTGGCCCCCTAATTTTGGTTCGCTATCCAACACCATGGGCAGCAGCACCACAATTACGATGACGAGTGCCACTGCGCCAATCAACCGACGTCTTGCCCGACGCTTCAGACTGACTTCATCATCCATGAGTTGCTTTGCCATCATGACTCTCCGCGCAAATCAAAGCGTAGCGCAGACTGCGCACGCATCACTTCTGCTACTGTATAGAATGAACCAAACGTTACAATTCTATCATTTTCGACGGCCTCATTACAGGCATGCTGTAGCGCATCTGTTACCGTGACAAACGTCAACACCGAACTTTTCACCCTCGGCATATAACACTCTGATAATTCCGTGGCCGTTGCACCGCGGCGCGGCTATGCCAGCCACTAGCCAAACATCCATTTGCCCCTTGAGCGCACGCGCAACACTGGGCCATATCCTTGTCCTTAAGCATGGCGAACACGGCAAAAGTCTTGTGGCAAGGTGGCAAGTCGGCCAAATGTTGCGCCAGTGAGCGCGCCGCTTGGGGATTGTGCGCTACATCCAAAATCAGCATCGGCCTGCCGGGCACAACCTGAAAACGACCTGGCAGCACTACCTCGACCAAGCCGCGCCGCACCGCCGCCATACTCACCGGCAGTCTATTCTTTAGCGCATCCAGCGCCGCTAATGCGGCACTGGCATTGTGCAATTGAAATGCGCCACGCAAAGCAGGATAGGGCAAGGCGCTGCGAGTACTACTCATACCATGATAATTCCACTGTTGCGAGCCTGCCGTGAAACTGAATTGCTCACCCAGGCACCACAGCTGCGCGCCGATATGCTGCGCCTGCGTGCGAATCGCTATAGGGCATCCCTATCGCCAAACACCGCCACTTTCCCAGCACGAAAAATCGCCTTCTCAAATGCAATTTGTTCACGCGTATCACCAAGATATTCCATATGGTCCAAGTCTATGCTGGTGACCACCGCACAATCATGGTCGAATACATTAACCGCATCCAGCCGTCCACCTAGGCCAACTTCCAGTATCGCCACTTCTACCGCTTGATCGATAAAACATTGCATCGCGGCCAGCGTACCGAACTCGAAATAGGTTAACGAAATTTCTGATAATTCATCATTACCCTGCAAGCTGGCATTCCTGTTTTGCAAGGGTAGAGCGGCACGCGCCTGTTCTACCCGCTCGAATGCTGCGCACAGCATCGCATCACTGGCCTGCCGCTGTCCGATGCGGACGCGTTCGTTGTAATCCAGCAAATGCGGCGAGGTGTAGCAACCAACGCGATAACCCGCCGCGTGCAGCATACTTTCGAGCATTGCGCACACTGAACCTTTACCGTTAGTTCCCCCTACCACAATGACAGGGAAAGTTGGCTTGAGTCCCAGCCGCTGTTTAACTTTTGCAACGCGCTCCAGGCCCAGCTCAATGGCTTTGGGATGCTTGGTCTCAAGATAGGCGAGCCAGTCGCTCAATGCGCTATGCTCATCTAACATAGCGACCGATCTTTTGGTTTTTTTGCGGATTTAGGTGGGGGACTTCTCATGCCTGTAGCATACGTGTGAGCAATTTTAACCGCAGATATTCGTTATCAAACAACACCGAATATTTACGCGGCTGGCCGATCTTAAATTCCGGTTAAATTTCATGGTGTTATTTGAATAAGTTAAAACTGCGCGGGCAGTATTCATTCATCAGGATGAACAACTTACCACGACATGACGCGCCCAATCCGGTGCTGGCGCGGCATAATCTTCCATCTCTGGCTGCTCATCGAAGGGTCTGCTAAGTAATGCGAGCAAGCGATCTATTTCCGAAAAATCGCGTTCCCGTTCAGCCAGGGCAATCGCACTTTGCGCCATGGAATTGCGCAGAATATATTTCGGGTTGACCTTGTCCATGCGTGTTTTTCGCTCCTCGTCCGTTCCTGGCTCGCTTTGCAGGCGTGTACGATAAACATCGGCCCAAGCGTCGAACGCCGCCCGATCGATGAATTGGTCGCGTAACTCGCTATTTTTCTCGTCCGGCGCGAATTTGAACAGACCTAAACTGCGAAACAGATTGGTGTAATCCAGCTGGCTTGCGCGCATCATTTCCAGTAGTGGTGTAACGAGAGAAGCATCTTCTTTGCTGACGTTGGTTAGTCCCAGCTTTTTGCCCATCAATTCAGTATAGTATTTGAAGTATGTCGGCTCGTAATTTTCCAGGGCCTTTTGCGCTTCCTCCACCGCGATAATGGGCGTTAAAGCCTGCGCCAGACAAGCCAGGTTCCACAAGCCGATTTGCGGCTGCTGATCAAAGGCGTAGCGTCCGCCATGGTCAGAGTGATTACAAACAAAAGTCGGGTCGTAGGTTTCCATGAAACCGAATGGACCATAATCGAAAGTCAGCCCGAGGATCGACATGTTGTCCGTATTCATCACGCCATGTGCGAAACCGACAGCCTGCCATTGAGCCATCAGACTTGCGGTGCGCGTGATGACCTCATTCAAGAAACGCAAGTACTTGTCTGGCGCATCGCTGATGTCAGGAAAATGCTTGGCAATAACATAATCAGCGAGCAAGGCGATCGGTTCGTGCTGATCCCTATAAGCGAAGACTTCAAACGAACCGAAACGCACATGCGACGGTGATAAACGCGTCACTACGGCGGCGCTTTCGATAGTCTCACGGTACACCTCTGCATCGCTGCCCACAATGCACAAAGCGCGGGAAGTAGGGATACCCAAGCCATGCATCGCTTCTGAGCACAAATACTCACGAATGCTGGATCGCAGCACGGCACGTCCATCGCCTTCGCGCGAAAACGGTGTGATACCGGCTCCTTTTAATTGAATATCCCAATATTCTCCATCGCTGTTTTTTATTTCACCAAGCAAAATTGCGCGTCCATCTCCCAGTTGCGGCACGAAGTAACCAAATTGGTGTCCAGCGTAGAGCATTGACAATGGTTCGCTACCAGGCAATAAACGGTTGCCGATAAAATACTCGGCAAAATCTGAGCGCTCACTTTCGGTTACATCCAAATTAATTAATTCGGCGGCATTCGCATTAAAACTAACCAAATAGGGATGGGGCAAAGGCGTAGGATTCAGATGGCTATGAAATATATCTGGCAACCTAGAAAAAGTATTGTCGAAATTCAGTTGGTCCAGTTTTTTCATGGCAATATTTTATATTTAGTTGATAAATCCGGTTTACCGAGATTCATCAGCGCCGCCGTGATGCACGCTTGCGCCATTCCCATACCACAATCGCATACCACAGCATACGCACACTAAAATAACCCACAATAGCAAAACTTAACGCCAAAAGCGGCAAGCCAGCAGCAAGGGGTTTGCCCAATGACACAACCCAATCCAGCATGACGGTAGGCCAGTTAACCCAAGTCATTTCCGGCAAGGAGAGATTAGCGGACGACTGGCCATTATTATGTCCGGTAACAAATGCGCCAAGCTGATATGCCAATGCATAGAGAGGCACAATAGTGAATGGATTAGTGTATAGCGTGGTGACCGCAGCCACCGGCAAATTAACGCGTAACAGCACTGCCAGCAAAACTGCGCCTATCATTTGCAGCGGTAGGAATCAGCCCGGTAAACAGACCGATGGCTACGCCGCCCGATACGGAATGGCGATTAAGATGCCACAGGTTAGGATGATGTAACCAGCCGCCAAACCAGCGCGCCCAACGGCTTTGTTTGAATGCTTCATGGCTCGGCAGGAATTTTCTGAAATATTTTTTCGGCACGGGCATTCGTTAATCAGGCAGAATCGTCGCTAGGCAAAATCGGGGTAGTAGATTACCTGATTTTATTGAATATGCCAGCCCTCTTTGGGAAGTTTGCACACGTGAGCCAGAAAATACCCGCCCCAACTGATATGCGCGGCCTGACGCATGCCGAAGCACGTGGGCGACTGCAAGCTGATGGTATGAACGAATTGCCCGCAGCCAAAAGCCGCGACATCCCGGCAATTGCACTGGAAGTAGTGCAAGAACCAATGTTCTTGCTGTTGTTGGTGGCGGGAGTGATTTATCTGCTGTTGGGCGATGTCAGCGATGCACTGATGTTACTGGGCTTTGTGTGCATGGTGATGGGGATCACCATTTATCAGGAACGCAAGACGGAACGGGTGCTGGAGGCATTGCGCGACATCAGCAGCCCGCGCGCGCTAGTAGTGCGTGAAGGTGTCGCACAACGCATCGCCGGACATGATGTGGTGCGCGGCGATATCCTGATTCTGGCCGAAGGTGGCCGGGTGCCAGCGGATGCGGCGCTGATTTCCTGCAATGATTTTGCGACGGATGAATCAATGCTCACTGGCGAATCGGTGCCGGTACGCAAGATTGGTCAACCTGATGCCCATAAGCTGCGTCCGCCCGGCGGCGATGATTTGCCGTTTGTGTATTCCGGCACGCTGGTGGTGCAAGGACGCGGCACCGCGCGTGTGCTGGCGACCGGACCGTACACTGAACTCGGCAAGATCGGCAAGGCATTGCAAGTCTTGGATAACGAAACCACGCCGTTACAAAAAGAGATCAACAGGCTGGTGCGCAACCTCGCCATTGTCGGCGCCTTGTTAAGCTTGCTGTTGGTAATCGTCTATGGCCTTAGCCGCGGTGATTGGCTGCATGGGTTTCTGGCTGGCATTACGCTGGCAATGTCGATTTTGCCGGAGGAATATCCATTTGTGTTGATCGTGTTCATGGCGATGGGGGCATGGCGCATTTCGCGCCATCAGGTGCTGACCCGCCGCATGCCCACGGTGGAAACGCTGGGTTCGGCCACTGTGCTGTGTGTAGACAAGACCGGCACACTTACGCTCAATCAAATGACAGTACAGCAATTAATTGCTGGCGATGCATCGTTCGTAGTGGCTGCATCGCACACCCCATTACCCGAGACATTTCATGAGTTGGTCGAGTTCAGTATTCTGGCGAGCAAAACCGATCCCTTCGACCCAATGGAAAAAGCCATCCACACGCTCGGCGAATATTACCTGACCGACACAGAACATCTGCACCGTGATTGGGCGCTGGTACATGAATATTCATTGTCGCCGGAACTACTCGCGCTTTCCCACGTATGGCGGGCAAGCGACCGCAATGAATACGTAGTGGCCACCAAAGGCGCGCCGGAAGCGGTGGCCGATTTGTGCCATCTGGATGGGCATCAATTATCTAAATTTTCTACCCAAGTAAATATACTCGCTGCACAAGGTATGCGCGTATTGGGAGTAGCCAAGGCCAGTTATCGTGGCCGTGAATGGCCAAGCACCCAACATGACTTCAAATTCGAGTTTATCGGCCTAGTCGGATTGGCTGATCCAGTCCGCCCTACCGTTGCAGCGGCGCTCAAAGACTGCACTGCGGCAGGCATTCGCGTAGTGATGATTACCGGCGATTATCCCGCTACCGCCGCCGCAATTGCCCAACAGATCTGCCTGCCCGGTGGACGCGACAACATTATTAGTGGTATGGAACTTAATCAAATGGATGATGCAACATTGCGCGAACGCATCCGCCACAACAATATTTTCGCGCGTATGGTACCGGAGCAAAAACTGCGACTGGTGAACGCGCTCAAGGCAAACGGCGATGTGGTGGCGATGACCGGCGACGGGGTAAACGACGCTCCTGCGTTAAAAGCGGCGCACATCGGCATCGCCATGGGTGGGCGTGGCACCGATGTGGCGCGCGAAGCGGCCGCACTGGTATTGCTGGATGATGATTTTGCTTCAATCGTGCGCGCCGTGCGTATCGGGCGCAGTATTTTCGATAATCTGCGCAAAGCGATGGCTTATATTCTTGCGGTACACATACCCATCGCCGGCTTGTCTCTGATCCCTGTTACTGGGCTGGCCAACGGTATTCGTTCCGGTCCATATCGTGTTTTTGGAAAATGATCATCAACCGGCCTGCTCCATCGCCTTTGAAGCGGAACCAGCAGAGCGCAATGTCATGCGGCGCCCGCCGCGCAGCCCACAAGAGCCGCTGTTCGGAAGACAGGTCATCCTGCTTAGCCTGTTGCAGGGTACATTGCTGTTACTAACCACACTCATAGTACTGGGCTATGCGCTGCACCAGGGCGCAGCGGAAGAGGAGGCCCGTGCACTGGCTTTTTCCACGCTAGTCATCGGTAATATTGGACTAATTTTGGTTAACCGTTCCTGGCAACTTAACATCTTCAGTTCGCTCAAAAACCGCAATTCTGCACTGTGGTGGGTAGTAGGCGGTGCATTTTCCTTCCTTCTGCTGACCCTATATTTACCCTTGTTACGTGAAATATTTCACTTCGCGCCCCTTACCCCCTATCAACTCGCGTTGAGTTTTGCTGCTGGTCTGTGCAGCGTACTCTGGTTCGAATTGTTCAAGCTCGTTCGGCGGCACTAAACAAGCCATGCGCTATGCCGTTTTATTTTTTGCATTGGGCGTATGGCTGTTGCAACAACAAGCAGAGCTTCCTAACCCCGCTTGGAGTGGGTTGACATTATTATTTGCTATTGCTTGGATGCTACCGCGTAACACTCTTGTGCAGCGTAAAGCATCCCCTGTTTTTCTTGCGGCATTTGCCTGTACCTTTGGTTTTTTCTACGCTGCATTTTTTGCGCAGCAACGTTTGTCCGATGCCCTGCCTGCCGAATGGCAGGGCAAAGATATTCAAGTCATCGGTGTGGTGGGAAAACTTCCGATACAGCATGAACGCGGACTTCGTTTTGTCTTCGATGTGGAACAGGTGCTCACCCCCAGTGCCATTGTTCCGCCACACATCCTGCTTGCAAGTTACGATGGTGCGCGGGAAGAACCTCTCGACATCCATGCCGGTGAACGCTGGCGACTTACAGTACGCTTGAAGCAACCGCATGGCAGCGGCAATCCCCACGATTTTGATTTCGAAGCATGGATGCTGGAAAACAAGCTGCGCGCCAACGGTTATATTCATCGCTCGAAAGATAACTTGCGACTGGATGCGTTAGTGCAATCACCTGATTACACCATCCAGAGCCTACGCGAAAAAGTACGCGACCATATCCAGAAAACGTTAAACCCCCTCCCTAATCAGTTTCATCCTGTACAAATTCCACGCGCCGCAAGCGGGAAAAAAATTTTCGATAGCGCTGAGATGAGTGTTATCGAAAAAAATAATTATGTCGGCGTGTTAACCGCACTTGCCATTGGCGACCAGACAGGCATTCCAGCGACGCAGTGGCAGGTTTTCACGCGCACTGGGGTTAATCATTTAATGAGTATTTCAGGGCTTCATATCACCATGCTGTCCGGTCTGGCATTTGCTGCAAGCTATTGGTTATGGCGGCGCAGTGCGCGCCTAACGCGCGCGTTACCGGCACGCAAAGCTGCTGCACTCATCGGCTTGTTAGTAGCAGTGGGCTATGCACTATTGGCGGGTTACGGTGTGCCAGCGCAACGTACGGTGTATATGCTGGCGACGATCGCTACGGTGTTGTGGCTCTCACGCACTGTCGCACCGTCACAAATTCTTGCCGCCGCCTTGCTCGTTGTATTGTTACTCGATCCATGGGCGGTGCTGTCGCCGGGATTTTGGCTCTCTTTCGGTGCGGTGGCATTAATTTTTTATGTGACCGCGCACCGTTTACGGCCTCCGCACTGGTTAGTAACCTATGGCCGCGTGCAATGGGCCATGAGCATCGGGCTGATTCCGCCGCTGTTGGCAATGTTCCAGCAAGTTTCACTGGTGTCGCCCATCGCCAATGCTTTTGCCATTCCGTTGGTCAGCTTCGTGGTGGTGCCGCTCACCCTGCTGGGTGCGGTGCTTCCCTTCGATTGGCCGCTGTGGCTGGCACATCAGGCCATGGAGGTGTGCATCCACCTGCTGGAATGGCTGAATAGCCTGCCAGAAGTGGTGTGGACACAGCACGCACCGCCCACATGGAGCATAGCCATCGGCATGTTTGGTGTGTTGTGGATGCTATTGCCGCGCGGATTTCCCGCACGCTGGCTGGGACTGATCGCTTTGCTACCGATGTTTCTGGTACTGCCCGCAGTACCGCCAGAAAATTCGCTGCGCCTGGTAATTTTCGATGTTGGGCAAGGCTTGGCGGTCGCTGCGCAGACACACGACCACGCACTGCTGTATGACACCGGCCCCTATTTTAATAGCGAGGCCAACAGTGGCAACCGCATTCTCATCCCGGCGCTGCGCGGCATGGGCATCGCGCGACTCGACGGCCTGATCCTTACCCACGATGATAACGACCACACCGGCGGCGCATTATCTATTTTGCAAGGTATTCCGGTAGATTGGCTCTCATCCTCGCTGGCAGCAAACCATCCCCTATTGCAACACGCTTCGAACACCCAGCGCTGCATGGATGGGCAAACCTGGGAATGGGACGGCGTGCGCTTTGAAGTGCTACATCCGACAGCGGAAAGTTATGCGGAAGAAAAAATCCGCGACAATAACCGCAGCTGTGTATTGAAAATCAGTACGGGCAAAAACAGCGTGTTGCTTGCCGCCGACATTGAAAAAGATTCCGAATGGCGATTACTGA